>DATDOE010000111.1:0-134368 GCA_035293405.1 Vicinamibacterales bacterium
CGGCGCAAGCCGATGGCGAACGTAGGCGTACACGTAATCCGTATGTTCCGCCACGAACCTCGCGGTCGCCTTCCGGTCCTTTCGGAGAATGGCCGCAACCAGCTCTCGCTCCTCAGCGGAGCTGTGGTCGACGACCGGCGCCGGACGAGACGCACTCGCCTCGGCGGGTGTTTCGGGAGCCATTCAGAATAGGAGTCGCATGGACGGGCGGTTTCCCCCGCCTCCTGAAGTGTACGTGGGGTGGCGTCGACCAGCGGTCGAACAGGCTTCTTCAGGGATCTAGAGCCGCCTGAATCCGTTCGAGCAGCTCAGGTCCCGGATCTGCATGGGGCGTGGCGCGATACAGCGCCGCAGTTCGCTGCACGTCCTCGAGTCGTCGGACTCGATCGAGGACGCCAGGAAAGGCCAGCGCAGAGTCGTCCCGGCCGCAGAAATGCCGAGGATGCGGGCGGCTTCAGGTCCCTCGAGCTCGAGAATCTCGCCCAGGATATACGCGAGACGAGGCGCTGGCATGGGGGAAGGTCACATCCGAGAGCCAGGTTCAGCGACTGGTAGCGGGTGGCCTGCAATGTGCCGATCCGCACCGGGGAATTTTCGGCACCGACCGGCGAAATCCCGCAGGTCCCTCGGTCCGGCGGCGGCTGGCCGGTGAAAGCGTCAGTATTTTCTGAGATCCCCGCCTTTTCTGGCTGGCGCAGGTCTTGCCCGTATGAGTGGCGAGTATCACGTGTTTCGAGCCGCTCTCTTTTCGATCGTGCTGACGCTGGCAGTTGGGCAAAACGCCAGCTTGCCGTGCGAGGTCTGGTGTCACGACGCCACGTCCGCGGGGTGTCCGCATCAGGGCTCAACGACGTCCCCAAGCGTGAGCGCTGACGACAGCTGCAGCAGCGTCGTCGTCGGAGCGGTCGCGTTTGTTCGCGAAGACGGGTGGCGCACCGCTGCTGCTCCGGATGCGCAGAAGGCCCTCGTGGTTCCTCGGTTTCGACTGCCCCCTTCGCCGAGTGACTTGCGCCCTGGCTTTGAGTCGGGGCGGCGGCTGCCGCTCGAAGAACGACCTCTCGTTATCGCCCTCCGAATCTAAGTCCCTACGCCGCAGCCGGCTACAAGCCCGAGCGCTCGCGGCGTCGCTCCAAACCACACAAGGGATGTCCTGCGCGTGTGAATGCGCAGGCGAAGACAAATACAGATTCGGCGTGACTTCGGTCACCAGAGAGGTTGGTCCGTCATGAGAACCGTCCATTTCCGTTCACTGTCGATCGCTGCGATTGCCGTCTTGACGTTCGCAGGGAGCGTGGCCGCACAGGAGAAATCATCGGGACTGCTGAACTCACTTGACGTGCAGCAACTCGTCAAGCGGGCAGAGCCGGGCGACAACGCGCGCCTCGCTGCGCACTTCACAGCTCTCGCTGAGCGCTACACAGCCGAAGCCAAGCGGCACACGTCGATGGCGCAGAGCTTCGTCGGCAACCCAAGCCGCAATCTTGGGTCAGGCATGAGCGCGCACTGCAAGCAGCTCGCGGATCTCAATACAAAGTCGGCGACCGAGCTCCGTGAGCTCGCAACCTACCACCAGAAGCTGGCGTCGGGTGCCACAGCGACGCCGCCGGCCGGGGGCGCACGCTTCGCGGGAGGCGCGGGTGCGCCGGTGCCGACCGAGCAGGAGCTCAACGCGATGGCGGCCAAGGCGAGCACGCCCGCCGATCACCGCGCTCTCGAAGAGTACTTCCTGACGTTGGCGAAGCGGTACACAGCGGACGCCACTGAGCACGCCACGACGGCGAATACCTACCGAGGCACGCGCATCGCCCAGGCTGCAGTTCATTGCGACCGCCTGGTCACGCTGTCGAAGGACGGGGCCAAGGAAGCCACTGAGGCTGCCGCGATGCACAAGCAGCTCGCAGGCGTCGCCCGGTGAGCGGCGATCTATTCATCCGGACTGGCGATGTGCCGCCAGCCTGGCCACCCTGGGAGCTGCGGTGACCGTGGTCACGAGAAAGGTTGGTCCGTCATGAGAACGATCCGTTTACGCGCACTGTCGGTAGGTGCGCTGGCATTTCTGACATTCGCGGGGGGCGTCAGCGCACAGACAACGTCATCGGCGGTTCTGAATTCGCTCGAGGTGCAGGAGCTCATCAAACGAGCCGACCCTGCCGACCATGCACGGCTCGAAGTGCATTTCGCCGTGCTGGCCGAGCAGCACGCTGCCGAGGCAAAACGCCACAACGCAATGGCGCAGGCGTTCATCGCAAGTCCGGTTCGGCGGACCCCAGCCAATTCGGCAGCGGATCACTGCAAGCGTCTCGAGCAGTTGAACCTGCAATCCGCGGCAACGCTACGCCAGCTTGCGGCCTATCACGAAGGGCTGGGAGCAGGTAAAGCGACCACTAAACCGCGCGGCGCGGAACGCTTCGAAAGTGGTGCTGGCGCTCCCGCACCAACCACCGAGGAACTGACTGCGCTCGCGGCAAAGGCAAGTACTCCAGCCGATCACAATGCTCTCCAGGAGTACTTCCTGACATTGGCCAAGCGGTATGCAGCGGAGGCCAACGATCACGTGGCGATGGCGCAAGCGTACCGGGGCACGCGGATCACCCAGGCGGCCGTGCACTGCGATCGTCTCGCTGCGTTGTCGCGAGATGAGGCGAAGGAAGCAACCGAGGCTGCGGCGATGCACAAGCAACTTGCCGGAGCGGCTCGGTAGTCACCGACCCAGGTATCGGACCGGCGTGTATCGCCGGTCCGCCGGGCGGGCGTGACGCATGCGGTGACGCCATGAACAGTCTCACGGATCTTCGATTGGCGCTTCTCTTGACGGTGTGGGCCACGACCTGGCCGACCGCCGCGGCGGCACAGACGCCCCCGGTGCTGCCGTCGCCCTTGAGCCTCGGAGATGTCATTCGGCTCGCCAGCGAGCGCCGAGACGAGATTCAGGCAGCGCGTGCACGTACTCGCGCCGGCGAGGCACGGCCCACCATTGTGTCCGCACTCCAGGACCCCATGATTTCGCCCTCGCTCGATCACTTGCCCTTCATGCTGGGCGGCGCGGACGTCAGCTTCACGATTGAACAACAGATTCCCTTGTCCGGCATTCGCGGGCACCGCCGCGCATCCGCCCTGGCCGATGTCGATCGATTGCGCGCTGAGGCGAGCCGGACCACGCTGGACGTCGGCTTACAGGCGGTCAACGCCTTTCTCATGGTGCAGGAGCGCAGACGCACCGAGGCCCTCGTCTCCGACCAGCTCTCCTTCGCGCGCGACGTGGTCAGCGCCGCCAATGCCCGCTACGCCAGTGGAACCGCGCCTCAGTCGGATGTCTTGCGCGCCGAGGTCGAGGTGGCCCGGTTCGACGCGTTTGCCCGCGCGCTCGTGAGCGAAGTGCGGGGCGCAGAAGCCATGCTCAATACGAGCCTCGCGCTGGACCCGGAAGGGCCGGTGCCACCCTTCGCGTCTCTCGCATTCGCGCAGCCGCCTCCTTCCTGGTCGGCTATCAAGACGGCGTTGACCTCGCGGCCGGAGCTCGTGGCCGGACGCGCCGAGATCGTCCGCGCGGAGGCGGACGTACAGGTCATGCGCGACATGTTCCGCCCGATGGCAACGATCCGCACCGGGCCGTCCTACACCATGGCCGACGGGAGAGGCTGGATGGCGATGGTCGGGCTCAGCCTGCCGATCTGGCGCGACAAGCTCCACGCGGGGGTCGCCGAAGCGCAAGCCATGCGCGCCATGTCTGAAGCCGACCTGCGGGCGATGACCCGAATGATCGAGGGAGACGCGGCGGTCGCCATCAATCAGCTACAGGCCACGCGCGATCGCCAGGCCGCACTGACGACCGATGTGCTGCCACGGGCACGCATGGCGATCGAACCGGCCGTCGCCGGGTACACGTCGGGCCAGTTGCCGCTCGTCAGCGTGATCGAATCGGTGCAGGCGCTCTGGCTCGTTCAGGCCGACCTGATTGCGGCGGACACGGAACTGGGTCTCGCATGGGCGCGTCTCGGGCGCGCGATCGGATCGTATGAGGCGATGATCCAATGACAGCCTTTCCTCGGCTCCAACGTTTCGGCGCTCCCATCGCGTCGGCCATCGCGACGGCGACACGGTTCGCTGGTTCGCGACTTCGACGAATCGGCGGTCCGATTGCGTCCGCCCTCGCGACGGCTGCGCTCTTTACCGGCGCCCTGTGGGTGCAGCATGCGCGTGAGGCGTGGCCGTTCGCACCCGACCGTCAGACAGTGGCTCCGCTGACGACTTCGGAGATGCCATCGGCCGTGGGCACCGCCTCTACGCATGATCGAGTCCCCGTGGACGTCAATGCCGCCACGGTTCAGGCGCTCGGCATTCGCGTCGAAGTTGTGGGACGCGAAGCGCTGACGCAGGAGGTGCGTGCCGTCGCGACCGTCGTCCCCGACGAATCCCGGATCTCGCACGTGCATACGCGAGTGCCGGGGTGGGTTGAGCAGCTCGACGTCAACACCACAGGCGAGATGGTGACGGCCGGTCAGCCGCTCGCCCGTATTTTCTCGCAAGAACTGCTGTCGTCGCAGACCGAGTACCTGGCCGCACGACGGAACACCGCCGCGTCAGGCATTGCGAGTGCGGTGATCGCCAGCGGGCGGACGCGGCTCACCGTGCTCGGGATGACACCGGCTGAAATCGACGGCATCGAGCAGACGGGTGAGCCGAGGCGCTTGGTCACGGTCGTGGCGCCGAGGAGCGGCGTCGTTGTGAATCGAGGAATCACCGTCGGCACATCGGTCGATCCGTCGACGACGCTGCTGACGATTGCCGACCTGTCGCGCGTCTGGGTACTTGCCGAGGTACCGGAGGCGAACATTCCAGGCATTCGCGTCGGCACGACCGCGCAGCTCGACTTCCCGGCGGCAGGCCGTCAGCCGTTCGCGGCGCGCGTCGATTTCCTCTATCCCACGCTGACCGACCGCACGCGTACGCTGCGGGTCCGCTTCTCGGCGGCCAATCCCACCGGTGCACTGAGGCCGGGACTCTACGGCACGGCGGCGTTTGAATCGACCGGGCAGCGGGTGATCACCGTCCCGCGTGACGCCGTGGTGGACACCGGCGTGCAGCAGCACGTCTTCGTCGCCACGGGCGACCGATTCGAGCCACGCGCCGTGACGCTCGGGGTGCAGTTGGCGGATCGCGTCGAAATCCGGAGCGGTCTCGCGGAAGGCGAGCGGATCGTCGCCGCGGGGGTGTTCCTGCTCGATTCGGAGAGCCGGCTGCGTGCGACCGGGGGCGCTGGTGGGCACGGCCACCGCGCACCAACGACTCCGCAAGACACGCCAACCGCCCCGGCCAAAGACCCGCACGCCGGGCACGAGAAGACGTCGGCCGCCCCGGCGATCGATCCACACGCCGGGCATCGGCCCGCCTCCGCGGACGCTTCGGCGGACAGGAAGTAACGGCCATGGTCGAAAAGATCATCGAGCTGTCGGTCCGTCACAAATGGGTGGTCTTCGGCGTGGTGCTGATGCTCGCGCTGTTTGCCGCCAATTCCGCGCGTAGGACGCCGCTCGATGCACTGCCGGATATCTCCGACCCGCAGGTCATCATCTTCACGGAGTGGATGGGGCGCAGCCCCGATCTGGTCGAGGACCAGATCACCTACCCGCTCGTGCGGGCGCTGCAGAGCACGCCGGGCGTACGGACCGTCCGCGGCTACTCGATGTTCGGCATGAGCTTCACCTATGCCCTGTTCAGCGAGGGCACCGACATCTACTGGGCGCGGACGCGGGTGCTCGAGCAACTGGGGCGCGTACAGCAGCTCCTGCCGCCAGGCGTCTCGCCGACGCTCGGGCCAGATGCGAGCGGGGTGGGCTGGGTCTATCAGTACGTACTGAAGGACAGCACCGGACGGATGGATCTCGCGGAACTGCGGGCCCTGCAGGATTTCACCGTTCGACCCGCACTTCAGGCCGTCGCCGGCGTGGCGGAAGTCGCCTCCCTCGGGGGATTCGAGCGCCAGTACCAGATCGTCATCGATCCAGACAAGCTGGTGGGCTTCGGCCTGACGGTGACCGACATCACGCGATCGGTCCGCGATGCGAACGCGGAGGTGGGCGCTCGCGTGCTCGAGCTCGCGGGTCGAGAGTACGTGCTGCGCGGGCGCGGCTACGTCAAGGAACTGAAGGATCTCGAGCAAAGCGTGGTGACGGTCGGTCCTGGCGGCACGCCCATCCGGCTCGGGGACGTGGCGAGCGTGGGCTTCGGGCCGGAGATTCGTCGCGGCGCCGCCGATTGGAACGGGACCGGCGAGGCCGTCGGGGGCATCGTGGTCATGCGGATCGGTTCCAACGCGCTGCAGGTGATCCGCGCGCTCGAGGCGGAGATTGCCACCCTGCGCCTGCCAGACGGTGTCCGTCTCATTCCCACCTACGACCGATCGGAGCTCATCCTCGGCTCCGTCGAGACCTTGACCGACACGCTGATCCAGCAGGCGATCATCGTCACGATCATCTGTTTGATCTTCCTGTTTCACGCGCGTTCGGCACTGGTCGTCATGATCGTGCTGCCGCTCTCCGTGTTGATGTCCTTCATCGGCATCCGGTACCTGGGACTGTCGTCCAACATCATGTCGCTCGGTGGCATTGCCATCGCCATCGGCGAGCTGGGCGATGCGGTCATCGTGCTGATCGAGAACGCGCACGTGCGGCTGGCGTCGGCGCCGCAGGGGTCCGATCGCCAGCGAATCATCGTGGACGCGTGCAAAGAGGTCGGCCGGCCGATCTTCTTCTCGCTGCTGCTGATCACGATCAGCTTTCTGCCCATCTTCACGTTGGCCGGCCAGGCGGGGCGTCTGTTCATGCCGCTCGCCTACACGAAGACGTTCGCGATGTTCGCCGCCGCGATGCTCTCGATCACGCTTGCCCCGCCGCTGATGGTGCTCCTGCTGAAGGGGCGCTTCCGGACCGAGGCGACCAATCCGGTCAGCCGGATCCTGAGCGCGGTCTACCGGCCTATTGCGGTGCTGGTCGTCCGCTTCCGGATCCTCGTCGTCGCGGCAGCGGTCGTGCTCATGATCGCCACGGTGCCAACGTTTCAGCGGCTCGGCTCCGAGTTCATGCCGCCCCTCGATGAGGGCTCGCTCCTCGTCATGCCCACGACGTTCCCGGGGATCGCGATTGAAGAGGCGCGCCGGGCGTTGACGGCGCAGGACCGCATCATCATGCGGTTCCCTGAAATCGCGTCGGTGCACGGGAAGGCGGGTCGCGCGGAGACGGCCACCGATCCGGCGCAGCTGGACATGATCGAATCGGTCATCGCGTTGCGTCCGCGCGCCGACTGGCCAACACGGTACACGCCACGCTGGTACAGCACGACGGCCCCCGACTGGGCCAAGCGCGGCCTGACACGCGTCTGGCCCGAGCAGCAGCCACGGACCCTCGCCGAACTGTCGCGTGACCTGGATGTCGCACTCCGCATGCCTGGCTACCAGATGGCGATCGCGCCCCCGATTCGCACGCGCATCGACATGCTGACGACCGGTGTCCGCACGCCGGTGGGGATCAAGGTTTTCGGCGAGGATCTGAAAGAGATCGAGCGCATCAGCATCGCCCTCGAGGGGATGCTGCGTCAGGTACCAGGGACACGCAGCACCTTTGCCGAGCGGCAGACGGGGCGTGAGTACATCGACATCGTGCCCAACCGCGAGGCGATCGCCCGCTATGGCCTCACCGTGCGAGATGTCCAGGACGTCGTCGAGGCGGCGGTGGGCGGCATGCCGGTCTCCACGGCGATCGCCGGACGGGCGCGCTTCTCCATCAACCTGCGTTATGCCGCCGATCAACGATCGGACCCGCAAGCGCTCCGCCGCATTCTCGTACCGGTTCAGGCCACCGGCAGCGTGACCGATCTCGGCGGCGGCAATGCGGGAGCCGGGACGAGTGGCCAGCCAGGCGGCACGGTCTCATCCAGTGCCGGCGGCACCGGCGGTGGCATGGGATCCATGGGAGGCGGCGGCGGACAGTCGGCCGCGTCCGGCGGCACGTCCGCGAGTCTCGCGCCGCCGCCGATGGGCGGCTTCTCTGCATCGCCCGATGTGATGGAGCAGTGGCGCCAGCCTGGGGCGGCCGTGCCCCTTGGCCAACTCGCCGACGTCCGTGTCACGACCGGCCCGCCGATGATCAAGGACGAGAACGGCGTCCTCGTCGGGTACGTGTTCGCCGACATCGACCAGACCCAGCGCGACCTCGGCGGCTGGGTCGACGATGCGAAGGCCGTCGTCGCGTCGCAGCTCACATTGCCTGCGGGATACCGGCTGCAGTGGACCGGACAGTATGAATTCCTCGCCGAAATGGAGGCCCGCCTCCGCTATGTGATCCCGCTCACGCTGGTCCTCGTCGTCGCGCTGCTTTATCTCTCGATGCGCGGGTGGCCGCAAACGTTCCTGGTGTTGTCCAGCCTGCCGTTCGCGGTGGCGGGCAGCGTCTGGCTGCTGGCGTTCATGCACTACAACCTGTCCACGGCTGTCTGGGTCGGGCTGATCGCGGTCGCCGGCGTGGCGGCGGAAACCGGCATCGTCATGGTGGTGTACCTCGACGAGTCGTTCGCACGGTATATGCGTGAGGGCCGCATTCAGCAACCGGAGGACGTGGATGCCGCCGTCGTCGAGGGCGCGGCGGCGCGCGTGCGCCCGCTGGTCATGACGGTCGCCACGACGGTGCTCGGTCTGCTGCCTCTGCTCTGGGAATCCGGGGTTGGCGCAGATGTGTCGGCACGCACCGCCGCGCCACTGGTCGGCGGACTGTGGTCATGCATGCTGCTGACGTTGCTGGTTCTCCCAGCCGCGTACGCGATGTGGCGCCGGCATCAGGTACGCGTGGCGATGACCGTCTCGCCGCCGCACGAGGCGGTGGCGACGTCGGAAGGTGCCGCATGACGAGGCTGAAGCTCGCTCCGCAAGCCGAACAGGTTGGTCCTGGGCCGCCCGTCGCGGCCGGCCTGTCGTCTGCCGAAGCGCTGCGCCGACTGACCGAATTCGGTCCGAACGAAATTCGTCGCGAACAGGCGACCAATGTGCTCACGCTGCTGGTCCGTCAGTTTGCGAGCCCCGTGATCTGGCTCCTCCTCGTGGCGACTGTGCTGTCCGCGGCCCTTGGGGAATGGCTCGATGCCATCGCGATCGGCGCGATCGTGATCCTCAATGCCGTCATCGGGTTCTTCCAGGAACACCGGGCGGAACGTGCAGTGATGGCGCTGCGCTCGATGACCGCGCCACGCGCCCGGGTCATGCGGGACGGCCACAGCGTCATGACTCCCGCCAACGGGATCGTGCCAGGTGACTTCCTCGTGCTCGAGGCTGGCGACGTCACCGCCGCAGACGCGCGACTGCGCACCGCTCACGCGCTGACCACCAATGAAGCGCCGTTAACCGGCGAGAGCACACCGGTCGAAAAGACGACGACGCCGACGGGACCTGACACACCACTCGCCGAGCGTCACGACTTCGTGTTCATGGGCACCTCCGTCGCGACCGGGACCGGACTCGCGGAGGTCGTCGCGACCGGGATGCAGACCGAGCTCGGCAGAATCGCCCACCTCCTGTCGACCGCGGAGGAGAGCGTCACCCCGCTGCAGCGGCGGCTGGCGCGAGTCAGCCAGACCCTCCTGTACATCTGTGGTGGCATCGTGGCGATTGTCGCCCTGGCTGGGCTGCTGCGCGGGTGGCCGCTCTTGCAAGTGTTCATGGCGGCGGTCTCGCTGGCCGTCGCGGCCGTACCAGAAGGACTGCCCGCGGTAGTCACGATCGCACTCGCGGTTGGCGTACAACGGATGGCGGCGCGCCACGTGCTGATCCGGAGGTTGCCTGCCGTGGAAACGCTCGGCTGCGCCACCGTGATCTGCACAGACAAGACAGGCACGCTCACGACCGGCGTCATGCAGGTGCGCGAGCTCTGGGGCCGTGACCACGCACACCTCTTGTTCGCTGCGGCGGCCTGCTGCGATGCCGAGATTCGGCGCGACGGTCAGGCGGGCGTCGGCGATCCCACCGAACTGGCGATTCTGATGGCGGCCGCGGCGCGCGGGATCCACCGCGACGAGATTGAACGCACCAATGCTCGAGTCGCAGAGGTCCCGTTTGATTCGGTTTTGAAGCGCATGTCGATCGAGCGCGCCGACGGCCGTGTGTATATCAAGGGCGCCGTCGAGAGCGTGCTCCCGCTGTGCGTGGGCAGTGCCAGTGGCGCGGCGGAGGCCAACACGCAGATGGCCGAGCGCGGTCTCCGCGTCCTTGCAATCGCCGTCGCACCTGCCGGCGCAGAACAAGGCGCCACGCTGCTCGGCTTGATTGGCATTGCAGACCCGCCACGAACGGAGGCCATTGAGGCAGTGGCCGCCGCGCGTGCCGCGGGTATCACGACGGTGATGATCACCGGCGACCATCTGCTGACCGCCCGAGCCATCGCCCGGGAACTCGGCATCGTGTCAGGCCGCGACGTGGAGGACGACGTCGTCCATGCGCGGGCCACACCGGAGGACAAGATCCGCATTGTGCGCGAGTGGAAGACGCGCGGCGCCGTGGTGGCGATGACGGGTGACGGCGTCAACGATGCCCCGGCGTTGCGCGAAGCGCACATCGGAATCGCGATGGGACGGACCGGCACAGAGGTCACCCGAGAAGCGTCAGACATGGTCCTGGCCGACGACAACTTCGCGAGTATTGTCGCGGCGATCCGAGAGGGCCGCGGGATCTTCGACAACATTCGCAAGACGCTCGTGTACCTGCTGTCAGGCAACACGGCCGAGCTCACGGTGATGCTCGTGGCGGCGCTTGGTGGACTCCCGTTGCCGCTGCTGCCGCTCCACCTGCTGTGGATCAATGTCGTCACCGATGGCCTGCCCGCCCTGGCGCTCGTCGTCGATCCCGCGGAAGACGATGTCCTGCAGCGGCCCCCGCGTCATCCCGACGAGCCGATGCTGGGCGGCCCGGAGTGGCGGTTCATCATCACGACCGGCCTGCTGCAAGCGGCGGCAACGCTCGGTGTATTTGTCTGGGCCTTGAACGCCCGCGACCTCCCCGAGGCGCGCAATCTCGCATTCTCGGTGCTGGTCTTCGGCGAGCTGTTTCGGGCGTTTGCTGCCCGCAGCACGACGCGCGTCTTTTGGGAAGTGGGGGCGTTCACGAACGTACGGCTGCTCGCCGTGGTCGTGTTCTCGGTGCTGATGCAGCTTGGGATCCACCACATTCCGGCCGCGCAGGCCGTGTTCGAGATCGGTCCGCTCTCTGCCGCTGACTGTCTCTTGACGCTGTTGGTGGCGAGTGGACCCGTAACAGCGATTGAAGTCGGCAAGCTCGTGCGTCGCTGGAACCTGGGGAGGACGGCGCGTCGCGCGACAGGCACCTGATTCGAGCGGAGTAGAACTGCGAGACCGCGATGAACATCTGGCATGACACCGTCGATGCGCCACGCACGCCGAGGCGAGTGAGCCCTGGACGAGCCGTCGACGTCATCGTTGGCACGTGGCCCATCGGACCCAGGCAGTCAGTCTGGCTCACCTGGCAGCGCGTCGCCGCAAACGGCGACGCGACGGAGGGCAACGCGGTTGCCGGGTGGCGGCACAACACCGATGTGAATAGCTACTGGATGGCGCGCCTCCCACGGTTCCGCGAGGGCGATCGTGTGAGTTACACGATCCAAGGGTCGTCCCCGGAGGGAGCCGTTCAGATCGCGCCAGTGAGCTTCCGAGTAAGGCCTCTGTACATCGCGTGGCTATGGCACCAGCATCAGCCGCTCTATCGCGATCCGGCGGCTCCGGACGCACGCGGAAGCTACCGCTATCCGTGGGTCCGCCTGCACGCGATCCGCGACTACTACTCGATGGCTGCTCTTGCCGCCGAACACGACGTCCATGTCACGTTCAATCTCACGCCCGTGCTGCTCCGCCAGATCGATGACTACCTGCTCAACGGCGCCACGGACGGTGCGCTCGACCTCACTCGGCGCCAGGCCGAGAAGCTGACCAAGGCACAGGTCGAGGAGGTGCTCTCGACGTTCTTCGATGCCGACTGGCACAACCAGGTGTACGTCCATCCGCGTTACCGCGAGCTCTTCGAACAGCGGACCGCGGGGGCCCGGTTCTCGAGGCAGGACATCCGAGATCTGCAGATGTGGTTCAACCTGGCATGGTTCGGACACGAGTTCCGGTCTGGCGACGTCCGGTTGATCACCGGAGATACGGTGACGGTCGCCCGCTTCGTTCGGCAGCAGCGCGGGTTCTCACATGACGACCTGCTGGCAATGGTTGACGACCAGTACAAGATTCTGCGAGCCGTCGCCCCGATTCATCGGGCGCTGCAGGACGCCGGGCGCATCGAGGTCAGCACGACGCCAGCCTTTCACCCGATCCTGCCGCTCCTCATCGATACAGATTCCGCGTACGTCGACCGGCCCGGCACGTCGCGTCCAACGAGGTTCGCGCAGCCCGAGGATGCGGCGACGCACGTCGAGCTGGCGTCCAGCGACTACTTGGCTCGCTTCGGTCGAAGACCAGCTGGCATGTGGCCAGCCGAGGGCGCCGTGTCTTCAGACGCCGTTCAGATGATCGGACGCGAGGGGATCAGCTGGCTCGCAACCGATGCCGGTGTTCTCGCACGATCGGGACAATGGGGCTATCGCGCGTCCGATCCCGCAGTCCTGTGCCAGCCGTACCGCGCGTCCGACGAGGCCCCCTCCATTGCGGTGTTCTTCCGTGACACGGATCTGTCCGACGGCATCGGATTTCGGTACGGGCAATTCGCCGACGCCAACGCTGCGGCAGAACGCTTCGTGCGCAGCATCGAGAGCCGATTCCTGGACCGGCTCAGTGACGACGAAGATCGCGTGCTCACCATCATTCTGGACGGCGAGAACGCGTGGGGCGGCTACTCGGATGACGGCCGGCCGTTCTTGCACGCGCTGTATAGCCGGCTGTCGTCCGATGCGCGCTTGAAAACCGTCACGTTCTCTGAGTATCTCGTCGGCAATGCGATGCGCGGAATCGAACCACATCCAGTGGGCCAGCTCACCCGTGTGTACGACCTCGCAACCGGCTCATGGATCGATGAGCCGGGCTCGTCGCCGGGAGTCGATCTTGGGACGTGGATCGGTGAACCGGAGGAGAACGCGGCGTGGAATCTCCTCGGCCTGGCGAGGTCTGCTGTCGCTCGCGCGGCAGCAGATACGCCAGCGGTTGAACGCGCTCACCAGTCGCTCTTGGCCGCCGAGGGGTCTGACTGGTTCTGGTGGTTCGGGAGCGATCAGGAGTCGCGGAACGACGCCGCGTTCGACGAACTGTTCCGTGCGCACCTTCGCGAGGCGTACCACGCACTCGACATTCAAGCGCCCGATTCGCTCGACGAGTTCATTGTGGCGCACCCGATCGTCTGGACGTTCACGCATCCGGTGCCCACGGTTCGTCGCCGCGATCAAGTGTCCATCCGAACACACTGCCCGGGCCGCCTGAGATACCGGATCGACGACTCACCAGAACGCGTGGAGAACCTCGTGGCTGTCGGGGGCGTCATGGCCGGCGCGAGACGCTTCCAGGTGACGCTCGGTCCCTTCCCGGCACCGGCCCAGCGCCTGACGTTTCGTTTCTCCTGCGAGCACCCGGGATGCGCACACGAGTCACCGTGCTGCCTGAGTGGACCGCAGGAGATCGCGTTCGATCGCACACAGCGGCGAAGACCTGCTCGATCATCCGTTGACTCGCGTGCTGCTCAATCGGGAGGGACCCATCCGGACCGCCATTGATCCGATGGACCAATGCCATGAGTGAGCAAGGCATTCTCATCGTCGGCGGCTACGGCGTTGTCGGCCAACGTATCGCGGTGGCGTTGGCCCCCGACTACCCCGTGATCGTGGCCGGACGCCACCTCGAGCAAGCGAAGGCGACGGCGGCCGCGATCGGTCACGGCGTTCGCAGCCGCTTGATCGATGTAACCGTGGAGGCGTCGATCGCCGCAGCACTTGAGGGCGTCGCAACAGTTGTGAGCTGCATCGATCAGCCGCGGCGCGGCCTGCTGCACGCCGCGATCGAGCGCGGGCTGCGGTATACGGATATCACCCCCCACCTGGTGGAGCTCGGGAGCGGCGCCGCGTACGAGGAGATCGGCGCCGCGGCTCGAGCATCCGGTGCACGTGTCGTGTTAGGCACGGGGATCGTCCCCGGCATCTCGAACGTGATCGTTCGTGCCGTCGCGGACACACTCGGCGGCGCCGATGTGATCGAAACCTCGCTGTTGCTGTCTGCGAGCGACGTCAGCGGTCCGGCATCCTTCGACTACTTCGTGAAGGAGCTGACGATGCCGTTCGCCGTGCATGTAGATGGCGCAGACCGTCCAGCGCACGGCTTCAGCGACCCCCGCGTGATCGAGTTCCCTTCGCCGTTTGGACCGCGATCGGCGTATCTGTTTCCGTTCTCCGACCAGGTGCTGTATCCGCGGACGATGGGCGCTCAGACGGCCTTGACGAGGTTGGCCATCGAGCCAGCGAGGCTGGGACGATTGCTTGCGGCGTCGGTTCGCCTCGGCGCGGTGCGCCTCGTGGCGCGGGAACGCGTCCGTAACGTGCTCGCCAAACGCCGCTCGGCTCGCGCTCTGAACGAGGGCGCCGCTCGGTTTGCGCTACGGGTGGACGTCATCCACGACAGACGATCGGCACACGCGACGCTCGTGGGTGGCCCGCAGGCCGATGCGGCCGCCGCCGGTGCGAACGCGACTGTGCGTTCCCTGATGGAGGGCGAGGTCTTCGAGCCCGGCGTCTGGATGCCCGAGCAGGTCATCAATCCGCCACGTTTCTTCTCGCGTCTCGCCGAGCATGGACTGACCGTTGAGCTACCGACGATCAATGACCATCCTCGAAGCGTGACAGGGGACTCGAGTGTCGTTCGGTCCGGAGGACTCCATGCCGACCGCCAGTGAACCGATCACCCATCGCGAGCCCTGGCGCATTCCGGCGTGGCTGGGGCTGTGCCTCTTTCTCGCGATCACGGCCTTCTTCCTGTGGGAGGAGCATCGCGCGCACTTGCTCGGCGCGTTGCCCTACGTGCTCCTGTTGTTGTGCCCGGTGATTCATCTGTTCATGCATCGAGGACACGGCGGCCATGCTGGACACGCGGCGCACGGAGGTCCCGATCGACAAGCCGGCGACGACGGGAGGCCGTCATGAACCACGATGTGCCGGCGTACGGCCTGTGGTCGTTGGTGATCATCAACGCCGCCGTCTTCATCCTGTTCGCCTTTAGCTTCTTCAAGCCGAAGACGGCGAGGGACTGGCGGACGTTCGGTACTTTCTCCGCGTTCATCGTCGCACTGTTCGTGGAGATGTACGGATTTCCGTTGACTATCTATCTGATGTCGGGCTGGCTGGCGCGACGGTTTCCTGGCGTCGATCCGCTGAGCCACGACTTCGGTCACCTGTGGTACTCGCTGCTCGGCTTCAAGGGCAACCCGCACTTGAACCCGATTCACATCCTGAGCAACGTGGCGATCGCGGCAGGCTTCATCCTGCTCTCCTCGGCCTGGCGAGTGCTCTTCCAGGCGCAGAAGGATGGGCGGCTTGCGACATCGGGCCCGTACGCCTACGTCCGGCACCCGCAATACGTCGCGTTCATCGTGATCATGTTCGGCTTCCTCCTGCAGTGGCCAACTCTCGTGACGCTGGTGATGTTTCCGATCCTGGTCGGGGTCTACGCAAGGCTTGCACGGCGGGAGGAAAGAGACGTGCGGGCGCAGTTCGGAGTGGTGTGGGACGCGTACGCCAGCCGGACACCGGCGTTTATCCCAAGACTCCGACGTCCTCAGCAGGCGGCGGCGCCGCGTGCGTCGTAGTGGAGGCGACAATGGATACCTCTGTTGCGCTCGTGCAGGCATACCTTCACGTCAACGGGTACTTCACGGTTGCCGAGTATCCAGTGCTCGAGGCGTTTCGCGGCGAGCACGCGCGGTCGGTCACGGATCTTGACATTCTGGCGTTCCGCTTCGCCGGTGCCGGTCACGACGTCATTCGCGGCCGTGGGCGCCGCCCTCTCGCTGGTGGAGCGGTCGCACCGGATCCGATTCTGGGCTGTCCGGCTGATCGTCCGGACATGATTGTGGGCGAGGTCAAAGAAGGCGCCGCACGCTTGAACGCCGCGATGCGGGATCCGGTGGTACTCGAAGTCGCGCTTTCGCGCTTCGGCTGCTGTCCTGCCGAGCACGCGCCGACCTTCACACGACAGCTGCTGGCGCGGGGGCACGCGACTACGCCTGCGGGGCACTCTATTCGCATGGTCGCATTCGGCGACATCCAGGAAGGCGCGCGGCAAGGGCCCTGGACCACCGTCCCGATGCGGCATGTCGTGCTGTTCCTACGTGGCTACCTCCGAGAGCACTGGGCCGTCCTGCGTCATGCGCCGATCAGAGATCCCGTGTTGGGTGTGCTGGCACTCATCGAGAAGTGGGGCGTGGACGCGCAGGGCTCCCCAGACCCGGTGACACAGTCGAAGAGAGAACGAGTCGGTGGCCGTACCTTGAGAGGCCAAGACGCGAATCCACGGAGGACGGTGTGACGACTCATGTGGATCCCGTCTGCGGTATGCCGGTCACGAAGGAGAACGGTGTTCTGCTCAAAGATGAGACGAGCCGCCTCTGGTTCTGCTCGGAGTTCTGCCGGCAGCAGTACCTCAGACACCCAAGAGCCTACGAGGTCGGCGCTCCGCGTCCACCACAGACAGTCCACTGGGCCACCCGCCGGGTCGCGTACTTCTCAATGGAAGTGGCGTTGGCGAACGACATCCCGACGTACGCCGGAGGATTAGGGGTGCTCGCCGGCGATACGCTGCGCTCGTGTGCCGACCTCTGCGTGCCGGTAGTGGGAGTCTCGCTGGTCCATCGACAGGGCTATTTCCGTCAGGAAATCCACGACGATTGGCAGATCGAGCGCGAGGCGTCATGGGCGCCAGATCGCCTGCTCCAGGAAGTGCAGCCGCGGACCGTCGTCACAATCGAAGGACGGGAGATCGAGCTCCGTGCCTGGCGCTACGACATCGTCGGATCGAGCGGCTACATCGTTCCTGTGCTGCTCCTGGATACCGATGTGCCCGCCAACGGGCCGGAGGCTCGCCACCTGACCGATCACCTGTATGGCGGCGACGCTCGCTATCGTCTCATGCAAGAAATCGTGCTCGGGGTCGGTGGGGTTCGACTGCTCCAGGCGCTGGGCTGCGTCGGAGTGCGAACGTTCCATCTTAACGAGGGCCATGCGGCGCTTGCTCCTCTCGAGTTGCTGCGTGCCTCGGATCAGACCAATGGCTGGGACTTTGGCCCGGTGCGGAACCGAACCGTGTTTACGACTCACACCCCCGTCGCCGCGGGACACGATCAGTTCGACTGGAGCCTGGTGTTGCGCGTGCTTGGAGAGTTTGTGGCGCGAGACGCTTTCGAGATGCTGGGCGGGCGCGACCGGCTCAATATGACGCACCTCGCGCTCAACCTGAGTCACTACGTCAACGGCGTTGCCTTGCGACACAAGGAGGTGTCGAGCAAACTCTTTCCGCAGTACGAAATTCACCAGATCACAAACGGCGTGCACGCGCGCACCTGGACGCACAGTTCCTTCAGAACATTGTTCGATCGGCACATTCCCGGGTGGCGCGACGATCCCCTGATGTTGCACAACGCCCTCGCACTGCCGCTGGCGGAAGTCATGGACGCCCACCGACGTGCCAAGGAGACCCTCCTCGACGTCATCGTCAAACGGACGGGCCGCCGGCTGCGTCCCGACGCGCTCACACTGGGCTTTGCCCGCCGGGCGACGGCTTACAAGCGCCCGGAGTTGGTCCTCAGCAATCTGCCGGCGCTCCGTGCAATCGCGAAGACACGGCCGCTGCAGTTCATTTTCGCCGGTAAGGCGCACCCTCAGGACGAGTCAGGCAAGCAAGCCATCCGATCGATCCTTCGGGCGGCCAGGGAGCTGGGCGACGAGGTCCCAGTCATCTACCTGACAGAGTACGACCTCGAGCTGGCGCTGGTTCTGGTGTCCGGCGTCGATGTCTGGCTCAACACGCCGCTGCGACCGTTGGAAGCCTCCGGGACCTCGGGCATGAAAGCTGCCCTGAACGGCGTACCCAGCTTCAGTGTGCTCGACGGTTGGTGGCGCGAAGGGTGCGTAGAAGGGGTGACCGGATGGGCCATTGGCGGCGCAGATCCAACCAGCGGTGAAGAGGCTGCCCGTGGTGACGCCGAAGACCTCTACCGGAAGCTCCAGCACGTAGTCGCACCGCTGTTTTACGAAGATCGCGACGGGTGGACACGCATCATGCGACAGTGCATCGCTCTCAATGCGTCGTTTTTTAATACCGATCGCATGGTGCGTCAGTACCTTCTCCACGCGTATTCGCCCGTGACCAACGATGAGGGCGCGATTGCCCCGATGGACTGAACCGACGGAGGACGAGATGGCTGCGTGCGAGTGCGGCGAAATTCATGAGCGACGACGGGTCGTTCTGACTGGCGGCCCAGGGGCAGGCAAAACGGCGCTACTGGAGTTGATCCGCCAGTCATTCTGTTCCCACGTGAAAGTCTTGTCCGAGGCTGCTGGCGTAGTCTTTGGCGGCGGCTTTCCGCGAGAGGACGATCCTTCCTGTCGCCGCGCCGCGCAAAGGGCGATCTTCTATGTCCAGCGCGAGTTGGAGGCCGCGGGGGATAGCCACAATCCGGCGATTGTCCTGTGTGATCGTGGCACCGTCGATGGCCTCGCCTATTGGCCAGGCCCGGCGGAGGAGTTCTGGTCCTCCCTGGGAACCACCCTTGATGGCGAGCTCCGCCGGTACGATGCTGTCATTCATCTCCGCACCCCGGCGCCAGAGCACGGGTACAACCACCAGAATCCTCTCCGAACGGAGTCCGCGACAACAGCGGCTGAGATCGACGCGCGCATCCTGCAGGCGTGGCAGGCGCACCCCCGAAGGTTCATCGTCGAATCCTCGGCCGAATTCCTCGACAAGGCCGCTCGCGCGCTCCAGATCCTGCGCGCCGAGATGCCCGAATGCTGTCAACAACACGTCGTACCTGCCCTTCGCGATCATCGGACAAGGCCGCTATGAACCAGATGTCGGCCAACCACGACCGGAGTGAGGAAACGTCATGTAACCCGAACGCAAGAAAAGGGGAACTGCCATGGAAGGCTTGGGCTCGTTGTTGCTCTTTGCGGCGTTGTTCTATTTCATGATGCGCTTCGGTTGCGGCGCTCATATGGTGCATGGACACGGCGGCGGCCGAGGCGAGCCCCCCGGTCATGGCGGGCATGAGCGAGGCCCGGCCGCCAGGGATCCGGTGTGCGGGATGGACGTGGCGCCCGGCCAAGGCTACCTAAAGATGTACGGAGGCCGTGAGTATCGGCTGTGCTCACGGGCGTGTCTTGATAAGTTCGACGCCAATCCGAACCAATACGCCTCGGTCCAGGAAGGTGCCCGATGAAGCACAGTCTTTCGTTGGTGGCGTTTGGCCATGCCACGAGCCTGTTTCTGGCCATCACGTTCGTGTTGTGCGTGGGATTCGATCTCGTATTCCCGCACATGGCCATGTATCGAAGCTGGCAGGCCCTCCTTCCAGGATTCACGTGGATCAGTTGGTCGAGCTTCCTGCTCGGTCTCGTGGAGAGCTACGGCTACGGGTGGTATGTCGCCCTGATCTGGGTGCCCCTGTACAACGTGTTGAGTGCGCGCGCCGCTCGCTAGCGTGATAGACAGACGTTCTGCTTTGCCGTGATGTGACAGGAGACGCGCGATGAAGGAACACGAGCACGCAACGCAGAATGAACCCGAAACTGAGCCGTCACATGACAAGGTGGCCAAGAAGGCATACGCCATCTATCTGAAAGAAGGACGCCCACAAGGACGCGACGTGCAGAATTGGTTGGAGGCCGAAGCGAAGATGCCACACGCTGGACCGGCGCACCATGCGCACATGGCGGCGGATTTCCGGAAACGGTTCTGGATCTCACTGGTCCTGACCGTGCCGATTCTCGTCCTGTCGCCGATGCTCCAATCGCTGGTGGGACTGGGAGAAGCCATCAGTTTTTTCGGTGACCTTTACGTGCTGTTCGGTCTGTCTTCCGCGGTCTTTTGGTATGGCGGTTGGCCGTTTCTTAATGGGTTTGTCGAGGAACTCAGATCCCGCCGTCCCGGGATGATGACGCTCATCTCGGTCGCCATTGCCACCGCGTATCTCTACAGCAGCGCCGTGGTATTCGGCCTGACTGGCAACCTGTTCTTCTGGGAGCTGGCCTCACTCATCGACATCATGCTGCTCGGGCATTGGATCGAAATGAGGTCCGTGATGGGCGCGTCGCGGGCGTTGGAGGAACTGGCCAAACTCATGCCCTCCGACGCCCACAAGCTCATGCCGGACGGCAGTGTGAAGGATGTGCCGCTGAGCGAACTGGCGGTAAATGACAAGGTCCTGATCAAGCCCGGTGAGAAGATTCCCGCAGACGGTGTCATCGTGGCCGGCGAGAGCTCGGTCGATGAGGCGATGCTCACCGGTGAATCCACACCCGTTGCTAAGAAGACCGGCGGCAAGGTCATTGGCGGATCCATCAACGGGGAAGGGTCGCTGACCATCGAGGTCAAGGGCACGGGCAAGGATTCGTTTCTGTCGCAGGTCATCGATCTCGTCAAACAGGCCCAGGAAAGCAAATCAAGGACCCAGGACCTCGCCAACACCGCGGCGCTGTGGCTCACCGTCATTGCCCTGGGGGGTGGCGTGATCACCTTCTTTATCTGGCAGGTGGTCGTGGGCCAGGACTTCGCGTTCGCCATTGAACGCACTGTCACCGTTATGGTCATCGCCTGCCCGCATGCCCTGGGCCTCGCCGTGCCGCTGGTCGTGGCCGTCTCTACCGCGCTGGCCGCGAGCAACGGTTTGCTCATTCGTAATCGTGTGGCCTTCGAGGGCGCTCGGAAGCTGCAGGCCATCATTTTCGACAAGACCGGCACGCTGACCGAGGGCCGATTTGGCGTGTCCGACACACTGATCCTTGGTGAGGACATCACCGAAGAAATGCTGCGCACCTACGCCGCCTCCGTGGATGCACATTCCGAACACCCCATCGCCAAGGCCATCGCTGCGGCTTCGGAAAATAAGCTGCCCGTGGATGCCTTCAAGAGTCTCACAGGCAAGGGTGCTGAAGGCCGGGTCGAGGGGAAAGATATCAAGGTGGTCAGTCCCGGCTACCTGCGCGACAACAGCATCGCGCTCACCGACCCGCGCGTGGAGCCCTTGCAAGCCCAAGGCAAGACAGTCGTATTCATTCTCGTAGACGGGAAGTTGAAGGGCGCGATTGCGTTGGCCGACATTGTTCGACCTGAGGCGAAGCAAGCGATCGATGCCCTCAAGGCACTCGACATCCGCTGCATGATGCTTACGGGCGACAACAACGCGACGGCCAAATGGGTCTCGGACCAGGTCGGGCTGGATGAATACTTCGCCGAAGTCCTGCCCAAGGACAAAGCCGCCAAAGTGAAAGAAGTGCAATCCCGGGGCGTGTTGGTAGCGATGACCGGCGATGGCGTGAACGATGCGCCGGCCCTGGCGCAGGCGGATGTGGGCATCGCCATTGGAGCCGGTTCCGACGTGGCGGTGGAAACCGCCGATGTGATTCTGGTGCGTAGTAATCCGCTGGATGTCGTGGCCATCGTGCGGCTCGCGCGCGCCACGTATCGGAAGATGGTTCAGAACCTGCTCTGGGCCACCGGCTACAACGTCGTCGCCCTTCCACTCGCGGCCGGAGCCCTGTACGCGTGGGGCGTGCTGCTGACTCCTGCGTTGGGCGCCGTGTTCATGTCGGCGAGCACCGTGATCGTGGCCATTAACGCGCGACTGTTGAGATTGAAGAAATGACCGAGCGGCTGACCGAGCGTGGCGGCGGGCTATGACATATCACTATGTGTGGCTGGCGTGGTCGAGCGGGTTTCTTCTTCCCTGGCTCGCGCTGTACGTGACCAATCCGCCGTTCCGGCCCGTGATGTGGCGCGTCAGTCTCGTGACGGCCGCGTTCGGCCTGACTGAGCCCATCTTTGTGCCGGAATACTGGAATCCGCCGAGCCTGTTCGAGTTAGCCCAACGCACAGGATTCGACATCGAGAGCCTCCTTTTCAGCTTTGCCATCGGTGGCATCGGAGCCGTCCTGTACAACGCTCTCACGAAGCGACCCTTCGGTCCGGTGAGCGCCGCCGAAAGGTCGCGGCCGCTGCATCGGTTCCATTCCGTGGCCCTGTGGCTGCCGTACGTCTTGTTTGTGCCGTTGTATTTTCTGCCCTGGAACCCCATCTATCCCGCAATTCTTTGCATGGCCATTGGGGGCATGGCGTCCGCCATCTGTCGCCCGGATCTGAAAGTGAAGGGGCTGGTCGGGGCCGCCGTGTTCCTGACTCTTTATGCGGTGTTCATGTTGGGGCTGGAGTGCTTCACGCCGGGGTATATCTCGCAGGTGTGGGTTCTGGCGGCATTGAGCGGCGTGCTGGTCGGTGGCATCCCGCTCGAAGAGCTGTTGTTCGGCTTCAGTTTCGGCTGGTACTGGACTGGCGTGTACGAGCACTTCACGTGGCGCACGAGCGCGACACTCGTCGTCACAGCACAGCAGGCAGTGGATCTCTAACCATGTGTTTTTCAGCCTCCGCCAGCTTCATTGCCGGCACTTCCCTGTCCGCAATCGGAGTGGCAGCGCTCAGAAACACGGAAGCGAGAGCCGAGCGACCCCTCGCCATGATGCCGCTGCTGTTCGGGGTCCAGCAGCTCACGGAAGGTGTCATCTGGCTGACGTTCGACCATGAGGTGCCGCTCCTCAAGCAGACGATGACGTACGTGTATTCGGGATTCTCGCACGTGCTATGGCCGATCTACGTGCCGTTCGCGATCGGCGTCCTCGAAGCCGTACGGTGGCGGAAGAGGACCTTCTTTGTATTCGAGGTCGCCGGGATGGCGGTGGGACTCTACCTCCTGTATTCCATCGTAGCCCGCCCCCTCGTCGCCGAAGTCGTCGGCCGGCACATCGTCTATGACTCCCCACACTTCTATCTGGTTCCGGTGATGGTGCTGTACCTTGCAGCGACGTGTGTCAGTTGCTTCTTCTCGAGTCACGGGTTCGTCAGGCTGTTTGGCGTGTTGTCGTTGTTGTCGTTCATTGCGGCGTACGTCGTACATGTTGGCGCCCTCGTCTCGATCTGGTGCTTCTTTGCGGCGATCTTGAGTCTCCTCATCTATTTCCACCTCAGATTCAGAGCGCTCGGAGGGTTTCCCACACAGCCTCCGGCTCCGCCTGCCATCGCTCGCGGCGCCGAAACGGGATGGGACGACTCGACGCGATGATCTTTGACCAGTAAGAGTAGGGCGAGCGGTTGCTGAACAGTCACATGAGCGGGTCGGCCAGTGCTACCAGCCGCATCAGGACTCAGCGGAGTGGCGACCGAGCGTGCCAGTCGTGCAAGGAGAACGCCGCGCCTGTGCTGGCGCTCCCGCTTCTGATGCGCTTCCGATCGACCTGACAGGCCTGCACGCCGTTCGATGGCAGCTCAATTGTGGACAGCACTGTCGCCGCTCGTTGTGGGAGGCTTGGTGGTTCAGTTCAAACTCTGAAGGAGTCAAACATGAGAGTCAACAAAACCGTGTCGGCGTTGGTGGCAGGGTGTGCGGTGGTCGTGATGTCGGCGGTCTCCGGGCTGGCCGCGCAGACACCCCAGGAGCACCAGCATGCGGCGGCCGCCAAAGCGAAGCCGCCCGAGGCCAAGTGCCAGGCCATGATGGCCGAGAAGGAGAAGATGATGGCCGACATGAAGGTCGCCGATCAACGGCTCGATGATCTCGTGGCCACGATGAATACCGCGTCAGGCATGGACAAGATGGCGGCGACCGCCACCGTCGTCAGCGAAATGGTGACGCAACGCCGGACGATGCGCGACGGCATGATGAAAATGCAGGAGGACATGATGGGCCACATGATGGAGCACATGCAGGCCGGGGCTGCCTCGATGGCCATGTGCCCGATGATGAAGCAGATGGGCGGCAAGAAGCCCTAAGCCCCGGCGGGGACGGGTCGGACATCGCACGGCGGGTTTCGGCAAACGCGGGTAACCAAATGAGGAAAGCAATCGCAGTGGTTCTGTTGACGTGGTTCGCGGCGGCATGTGGAGGTAACTCTCCTACGGCACCGTCCGGCTCGATGGCGTCTGCGTCCGTGGCGGGGACATGGGCCGGCATTGGGTCGGATTCGAGCAGTTCGATGGGCGCGGGCAGCATGATGGGTCAGACCGACATGGGCACGATGACCTGGCAGCTCACGCAGAACGGGTCCACGGTGACGGGCCCAATGAGCTTCTCTGGCTCCGGCATGCCGGGGCGGATGGCTGGGTCCTTCGTGGGAACAATGTCCGGCGACGACATGACGTTCACGATGGACATGCCGACAAGCAGCATGATGTCCCCTGGGTGTTCTTCGCGAGCCACGGGCACTGCGCACGTCAATCGCACGACGATGACGATGACCGGCACGTATAGCGGCTCGAACTCGTGCTCCGGGGCATTCGCCAATGGCCAGATGACAATGACGCGCCGGTGACGAGCCCTCGGCGTCGGGCGACCGGACGGCGCGCGGTTCCGCGACTCGAGCTCCAGCTGAGCCAGGGAGAGTAGTCTCATGAGCAGCACCAACACCACTAACACCAACACAGTCGTGATCATCATCGGGACGGTCATCGTCGTGTTGTTGCTGGTTCTCGTCTTCGGCGGCAGGATGATGACAGGCGGCATGATGGATTGGTGGAGATAGCAGAACCAGCCGTTCCTGGGTAGCGGAGCGAGTATCTACGTCTTTTCAAATCGGCGCTTCAGTGCCGGGCATCGTTCCACAGGTGGATAACCGGCTCGTCCAGGTCATGGTGATAGCCCAGCACGCTCAAGGACGCCGTCGCCAGGTAGAAATAGCGGCCTTCTCGGGCGGCCAGGCCAAGCCAGCGGGCCGCGAGGACGCGAAGGATGTCGCGGTGCGCGAACAGG
Organism: Vicinamibacterales bacterium; assembly: GCA_035293405.1. Classification (GTDB taxonomy): domain Bacteria; phylum Acidobacteriota; class Vicinamibacteria; order Vicinamibacterales; family UBA2999; genus Gp6-AA40. The sequence goes on from DATDOE010000111.1 coordinate 25,031, forward strand.
AGCACGTCACCCGCACACGCACGGACTCGGGCAATCACTCGATCCGCCCGGGCGCCCACCGCGTCCACGGTTTCCCCACCTGGGCAACCGTCCTCGAATAGACGCCAGCCGGGGCGCTCGGCCAGGATGTCTGCGGTACGGCGGCCCTCGTAAGCGCCGTAGTCCCACTCCATCAAATCGGCATCGGCCTCCGCACGTGCGCCGAACCCTGCCAATTCGCCCGTTCGCTGTGCTCGCTGCAGCGGGCTGGTCAGCACGTGGGCGAAAGTCATGCCCCCCACGCGGTCACTCAGTTCCTGCGCATCGCGCTCGCCCCGTGCTGTGAGCGGAATGTCACTGCGGCCGGTGTGCTGACCGCTGATCGTCCAGGCGGTCTCGCCATGCCGGATGAGATAAATCTTCGGCGTGCGGTTCGGTTCAGTCGCCGATGACAGCACCATCATCCGTTACCGTCATAGCCACCCATTCGCAAATCCCGCCCGCCGCAGTCCCGTCACGACGTACGGGCACGCGCGCATCAGCTTCCAGAGCAGTCCCGACCGATAGTTCTCGCACATCAACACGACCGGACCGAGATTGATCCCGAAATGGTACGGCGAGGTCCAGCCGAGGCCTGCATCGTTCGCGTGCGGAAAGGTCAGATTGAAGCTGCACCGAAGGCAATACTCGCCCGTGACCTGCGGATAGACGTCCTGAAAGTGCTGAACCGTTGGCAGTACTATCTCCGGGGCGAACGGGAGCGACGCGACCGCAGCCCACGGCGCGACGGTCCCGTCGTCCGGGCCATACGGCGCCCCGCGTGCGACGTAGTCAAAGAAGGTGCGCTCGATGCCTCGCACTCGCTCGGTCGTCCAGCCTGGGCCATCGCTCGCGGTCAGGCCCCAGAAGTACTGCCCGTAGCCCACGAATTCAAGAGGGTTCCGGATCGCGTACGCCTGCTGGACGTAAGTCGCGCGGCGGCTATTTTCGCAGTAGTCGATGCCCTTGTCTCGCGCAAACGCATCCTGGATCCCTCGGAAGTCCACAAACACGTGCGAGTACTGATGGATGAAGAGCGAACCGCCATAGAGCAATTCGTAGCCGTAGATGTCCTTCCACTGATAGGTGGCGGTCCACGCCGCATAGCTCTCCGTTGGCAACGGATACGTCGGCGAGCCGAGACCGAGCGCATACAGGAGCATGGCCTCGTCGTAGCCTTCCCAACGGTAGGGCAGAAAGCCGCTCTCGGGCTTCCACCCATGAGTGACCGTTGCTCCACCGGCGCACGCCCATTGCCAATCGACGCGACGGTACAGGGCGTCGGCCAGTGTGCGGATCTCCCGCTCGGCCTCGCTGTCCTGATCGAAATATCCCGCGGCGGCCAGCATGCCAGCCAGCAGGAAACTGGTGTCGACCGTCGACAACTCGCACAGGTCGGCGCGCCGTCCGGTCGTCATGTCGAGGAAGTGGTAGTAGAACCCTTTGTAACCGGTCATGTCGGGTGCCGTGCCCTGCGGGCTGGTCCAGAAGAACCGCAACAGCGCCAGCGTTCGCTCGATCGCGTCGGTGCGGGTCATCCAGCCCCGCTCGACGCCGACCGGATACGCAGCCAGCGCGAAGGCGACGGCCGCGATACTCGCTGGAGCACCAGGTTGCGTTCTGTCCGCCACGAGCCCGTTTGCCGCATTCGTCTGGTTCAGGAAGTACGCGAAGGCGTGACGCTGCAGCGCGTCCAGCCTCGTTTCACCGAAGTCAGGTCGAATCACATGGGCCATGGACGGATGCATCGTTGCCACCGCAATGACCGGCGCGCTCCGCCGGGCGCATTGGTCACGACCGCGCACCCCGCCGTGAGCCTGATGACCGTTTTCGTGCGCTCTGCGCGCTTGTGCTGAGACTCCATCGCCAGTTTCGAATTTCCGGCATGTCCTCGCCGTACCTCGCAATGTATTGCTTGTGCTCGATGAGCTTGTCGCGAATCGCGTGCTGGGCGTAGGCGGCGCGCGGACCCAGCGTGGGCACGCGGTCGATGACATCGGCGACCAGGTGAAAGCGGTCGAGGTCGTTCAGCACAACCATGTCGAAGGGGGTGGTCGTCGTGCCCTCTTCCTTGTAGCCGCGCACGTGCAGGTTGTGATGATTCGTGCGTCGATAGGTCAGCCGGTGGATGAGCAGTGGATAGCCGTGATAGGCAAAGATGATCGGCTTGTCGGTCGTGAAGAGGATGTCGAACTCCTTGTCGCTCAGGCCGTGCGGGTGCTCGCTTTGCGGCTGGAGCTTCATGAGATTGACGACGTTGATCACCCGGACTTTCAGGTCTGGGAAATGGCTGCGCAGCAACTCGACCGCCGCCAGGGTCTCGAGCGTCGGCACGTCCCCACAGCACGCCATGACGACATCCGGATCGCCGCCCTGATCGTTGCTGGCCCACGGCCAGATCCCGAGGCCGGCGGTGCAGTGCTTGACGGCTGCGTCCATGTCCAGCCACTGCGGGGTCGGTTGTTTGCCGGCGACGATGACGTTGACGTAGTTGCGGCTGCGCAGGCAGTGGTCCGTGACCGAGAGCAGCGTGTTCGCGTCGGGCGGCAGGTAGACACGGATGACATCGGCCTTCTTGTTCACCACGTGGTCGATGAAGCCAGGGTCTTGATGGCTGAAGCCGTTGTGGTCCTGCCGCCAGACGTGGGATGTGAGCAGGTAGTTGAGCGAGGCAATCGGCCGACGCCACGGAATCTGTTTCGAGACCTTCAACCATTTGGCGTGTTGGTTGAACATCGAATCGATGATGTGAATGAAGGCCTCGTAGCAGGGAAAGAATCCGTGCCGTCCGGTGAGCAGGTAGCCTTCGAGCCAGCCTTGACATTGGTGCTCGCTGAGCATCTCCATCACGCGGCCATCGGGTGCGACGTGGTCGTCGGCAGGCAGGATCTCCGCGGTTGAACACCGATTCGTCACCTCGAACACGGCGCCCCACCGGTTCGAAGTCGTTTCGTCCGGGCTGAAGACGCGGAAATTATCGCGGTTTCGTGTGATCACGTCGCGGACGAACTCGCCCTGGACGCGTGTCGCCTCCGCGTCCACCGCGCCCGGCTGCGGCACGGTCACAGCGTAGCCTCGAAAGTCCGGCAATTGCAGATCGCGCAGCAGGAGGCCGCCATTGGCGTGGGGATTCGCGCTCATCCGCCGCTCCCCTGTGGGAGCCAACGCGGCAAGGTCGGGCACGAGCCGGCCTGTCCGGTCGAACAACTCCTGCGGCCGGTAGCTTTTCAGCCACTTCTCCAGAATCTTCACGTGGCCCGGCCGGCTCATCTCGCCCATCGGCACCTGATGCGAGCGGAAGGTGCCCTCGGTCCGCTTCCCGTCCACCACCTTCGGGCCGGTCCACCCCTTCGGCGAGCGGAGCACGATCATGGGCCAGCGCGGACGCACCGTGAACCCCTTCGCGCGGGCGTGTTGCTGGATGCGACGAATCTCGGCGACGGCGGTGTCGAGCGTCGCGGCCATCCGTTGGTGCATGTCCATCGGGTCGTCGCCCTCGACGACGTGGGGCACGTACCCATAGCCTCGGATCAGTGCTTCCAATTCCTCGCGCGGAATACGCGCCAGCACCGTAGGGCCCGCAATCTTGTACCCGTTCAAGTGCAGGATCGGCAGCACGGCACCGTCGTGGACCGGATTGAGAAACTTGTTCGAGTGCCAACTGGTGCCGAGCGCCGCGGTTTCCGCTTCGCCGTCGCCGATGACGCACGCGACGAGCAGATCGGGATTGTCGAACGCAGCACCAAAGGCGTGCGACAGCGAGTAGCCGAGTTCCCCACCCTCATGGATCGAGCCGGGCGTCTCCGGCGCGACGTGGCTTGGAATGCCCCCGGGGAACGAGAACTGCGTGAAGAGGCGCTTCAACCCCTCTTCGTCCTGCGAAACGTGTGGATACACCTCGCTGTACGTCTGCTCCAGATACGCGTTCGCCACCATCCCTGGACCGCCGTGACCTGGGCCGGCGATGTAGATGACGCTCAGGTCGTGTTCCTTGATCACGCGATTCAGGTGCACGTACACGAAGTTCAGCCCTGGCGTCGTGCCCCAATGACCCAGCAGACGCGGCTTGATATGCGCCAGGGTGAGCGGCTTCTTCAACAGCGGATTGTCATAGAGGTAGATCTGTCCGACCGAGAGGTAGTTCGCGGCCCGCCAATACGCGTCGATGTTGCGGAGGTCTGCTTTCGAGAGCGGCGGCGCCTGTGCATTCATGGCTCACCTTCCGTTGTGTCAGCGCTCAGGCGGAGCACACGAGACACCGAGCGGGCAATCATCAGTTCTTCATTCGTGGGAATGACGCGTACCGTAACGCGACTGCCCTCTGCGGAGATCACCGCGGCGTGCGCCGCGTTGCGCTCGTCCTGCAATTCGATGCCAAGGAAACCCAGGCCCTCACAAATGCGGGCGCGAACCGAGGCGCTCCGCTCTCCGATACCCGCCGAGAACACCAGCGTGTCCAACCCGCCGAGTGCGGCGGCGAATGCGCCCACCCATTTCTTCGCCTGGTAGCAGAACAGCGCCACGGCTTCCGCCGCTCGGACGTCGTCGCCTTCACGCGCGAGCAGGTCGCGCATATCCGAGCTGATCTCAGACACGCCAAGCAGCCCCGACTCGTGATTGATCATTTGATGGAACTGCGGCGCGGTCATCTGCTCCGTGTGGGCGAGAAAGGACACCAGCCCTGGGTCCAGGTCTCCTGTCCGTGTGCTCATGACCAAGCCGGCCGCGGGCGTGAAACCCATACTGGTGTCGATGCTCATGCCTTCCTGCACTGCGGCCAGGCTGGCACCATTGCCCAGATGAGCGAGGATCACGCGGCCGCGGGCGGCCGCCGGCCCCGCCACACGGGCAAGCTCTTCGATGAGATAGGCGAATGAGAGTCCATGAAAGCCGTAGCGTTGGACGCCCTTCACCTGATAGCGCCGCGGAATCGGCAGCAGCGTGGCGACGCGCGGCATCTTGGCGTGAAAGGTGGTGTCAAAGCAGGCGACTTGCGGCAGGTGTGGATGACGCTCACGAAATGCCTCGATCAATTCGATCTCGCGTGGCAGGTGATCAGGTGCGTAGGTTGTTGCGCGATGCAGTTCGTCGAGCACGTCAGGCGTGATTCGCTCCGGCTCCGTATGCGCCATCCCATGGACCACGCGGTGTCCGACGGCTGTCACGTCCGCGAACTCCTCCCGCGCTTCGAGCCAATCGATCAGGAGACGCGACGCCGGCGTTTCGTCCGGCCACTCGGTGTGACCATCGAACGAGGGACGTTCCGCCGCACGCCACGACAAGGTGGCTCCATCCCGGCCGATCCGGTCGAGCGTGCCAGATAACGTTGACTCTTGCGCTGTGCCAGCCCGGTACACCGCGAACTTGATGCTCGACGAGCCGCCGTTGATCGCCAAGACCGAGGCGGGTGCTGGTGCCATGAGTCTCAAGCTACACCCGAACGTCTCACCGCGATCAAGAATGGCAGTTGGCGTGTTCCGCAGAGGGTGGACTGAGAGGGAGAGGGGATCGCGATGGCTGACCTAAAGAACATCCGCGTCGCCGTCAATGGCTATGGAGTGATCGGCAAGCGCGTGGCCGCCGCGGTAACGCTCCAAGAGGACATGTCGCTGGCCGGCGTGTCGGATGTCGTAACGGACTGGCGGGCGCACATGGTGATCCGGAACGGCTTCCCCCTGTTCGGCGCCACCAAAGAACACGTCGGCGCGATGCGCGCAGCGGGCCTGAACGTGACTGGAACACTGGACGAATTGCTCGGCCAAGCCGATGTCGTCGTGGACTGCACGCCCAAGCGCATTGCTGCGAAGAACATCGACATCTATCGCCGCCGCAGTCTCAAGTTCATTCTTCAGGGCGGCGAGAAACACAGCGCGACCGGTCATTCCTTCGTGGCGGAGTCGAACTATGCCAGCGCGCTCGATCGCGAGGCGACGCGCGTCGTGTCGTGCAACACAACGTCCATCGTGCGTACGCTGACCGCATTGAAGCGGGCTGGGTTGCTGCAGCGTGCCAGGGGGACGCTGTTGCGGCGAGCCACTGACCCGTGGGAAAGCCACGAGAGCGGCATCATGAACACCCTGGTGCCCGAGCCGGAGATTCCGAGCCATCAGGGTCCGGACGCTCAGAGCGTCGATCCGGACCTCGACGTCGTCACGATGGCAGTCAAGGTGCCGGAGACGTTGGCGCACCTGCACTACTGGTCCATCCAGATGACGCGCGCCGCGAGCAAGGACGAGGTGCTCAACGCGCTCCGTACGTCATCACGAATCGCACTGATCAACACGGGCGACGGGCTGGTCGCGCTCAACACAGTGAAGGAACTGATGGCCGATCGCGGCCGCCCGCACGATAACCTGTACGAAGTGGCGTTGTGGGCCGACATGCTGCGCGTCCAGGGCGACGAGCTGTTCTACGCATACATGGTGGACAACCAGGCAATCGTGATTCCTGAAGCCATCGATGCCATCCGTGCGCTCGCCGGAACAGTCAGAGCCGCGAACGAGTCGATCGTGAGAACCAACACGGCGCTCGGGATCGACAGCGCATTGATGTAGCTGGAGCACACGAATGAACGCGACCTCGCCGGAACCGCACGATCACCATCACACGATGCCACACGCCGCCGACGTGCCTCCCAGAGGCCATGACCAGGATGGAACGACCGGCCACGCCGGTCACGGTGAGCCGGGCGCGCACGACCGTCACGCGGGGCACAGCGTCGCGATGTTCCGGGACAAGTTCTGGATCACGTTGCTGCTCAGCATCCCAACCCTTCTGTGGAGCGGGATGGTGCAGCACATGTTTGGCTTTTCGGCGCCGACCTTCCCGGGGTCGGAGTACGTTCCCGCTCTCTTCGGCAGCGCCGTCTACTTCTACGGCGGATTGGTGTTCGTCAAGGGCGGGCTGCAAGAGCTGCGCGATAGAAGGCCCGGGATGATGACGCTGATCTCCCTGGCGATCACCGTGGCGTTCGTCTTCAGCCTGGCGGTAACGCTCGGGTATCCCGGCGAGGCGTTGTGGTGGGAGCTGGCCTCGCTCGTGACGATCATGCTGCTCGGTCACTGGATCGAGATGCGTTCGATCTCGCAGGCGTCAGGTGCCCTGCGCGAGCTGGCGAAGCTGCTGCCCAGCACGGCGCAACGCATCGTGGGCGAGACGATTGAAGATGTTCCTATCTCGGCGCTCCGTGAGGGCGACGTCGTGCTCGTGCGGCCGGGTGCCAGCGTGCCGGCCGACGGCATCGTGCAGAGCGGCAAGAGCGACGTGAATGAATCGATGATCACCGGCGAATCGGTTCCAGTGCCAAAGGTCGAGGGCGCGAAGGTCATCGCCGGCACCGTCAACGGCTCCGGCTCCCTCCGCGTGACTGTGACGGGCACCGGCGAGCGTACCGCGCTCGCGAACATCATGCGGCTGGTTGAACAGGCGCAGACGTCTCGCTCTCGTGCGCAGGCCCTGGCTGACCGCGCGGCGTTCGTCTTGACCATCGTCGCGGTCGTCACGGGCGCGCTCACCTTTGTCGTATGGCTCGCTGTCGGAGCGACGGGCGCATTCGCCGTCGAACGGCTGGTCTCAGTGCTCGTCATCGCCTGCCCGCACGCGCTCGGACTCGCCGTGCCGTTGGTGGCGGCCATCTCTACGAGTCTCGGCGCACAGTCGGGACTGCTGATCCGCGATCGCCGTGGTCTCGAGGAGGCGCGCAACCTCACCACCGTGGTCTTCGACAAGACCGGTACGCTGACGCGGGGTGAGTTCCGCGTCGTCGACATCGCCACGGATGGGAGCCTCAGCCCGGAGGCGGCGCTTCGGATTGCCGCGGCGGTCGAACGCGATTCCGAGCATACGATCGCGCAGGGAATCGTCAAGAGCGCTGAGGAGAAGAATCTGAGCGTCCCGAAGGCTGACCAGTTCGAGGCGATTCCCGGCCATGGTGTCAAAGCCATCGTAGACGGCAAGGAGTTCTACATGGGAGGGCCCGCGATGCTGAAGCGCCTCGCGCTCGCGCCGCCCACCGCCGTGCGTGAAGCGGCCGACCGCGCGGCAGAGCGTGGGCAGGCATCCATCTACCTCTTGACGTCAAAGGCTGCCGTCTCCGCATTCGCGATCGCGGACGCCGTGCGGCCGGAATCACGCGAGGCGATTCAGCGGCTCCATGAGCAACGGATCGAAGTTGTGATGCTGACCGGCGATGCGAAGGCAGTGGCCAACGCAGTGGCTGCCGACCTTGGGATTGACACGGTGTTCGCCGAGGTCCTGCCAGGCGAGAAGGTCGACAAGATCAAGGAGCTCAAGGCTCAGGGCAAACGGGTCGCTATGGTCGGCGATGGCGTGAACGATGCGCCCGCGCTGCTCACGGCTGACGTCGCCGTCGCGATTGGTGCAGGCACCGACGTCGCCGTTGAGGCCGGCGATGTGGTTCTGGTCCGGAGCGACCCGCGCGACGTGCCGCGCATCATTGCGCTCAGCCGGGCCAGCTATCGGAAGATGATGCAGAACCTGTGGTGGGCCGCTGGCTACAACATCGTCGCGATCCCGTTGGCGGCCGGCGTTCTGGCGGCGCAGGGCATCCTGCTTCCTCCCGCATTTGCGGCCGTGCTGATGTCCGCGAGCACGGTGATCGTTGCCATCAATGCACAACTGTTGCGACGTGCCCGGCTGTAGTCGGCGCCCGAGCGGGCCATCGATAGCGCGTCTCTCAGCGATATCCACGCACGCGCTGCGGTGTAATCGAGGTGGAGCCGTCGCGTTAACCCCGTGAGGACCTACTCAAGGAGAACAGACATGGAAAAAGACGTCATTTGTGGAATGCAAGTAGATCCGGCCAAGGCGGCCGGAACCAGCCAGCACAACGGGAAGACGTATTACTTCTGCTCGAAAGGGTGCAAGGCAAAGTTCGACGCGAATCCCGGCCAGTTCGCCAAGTAAGCCCAGCCGATTGGGGCGTCACCGGCTGGGAACAGGCTGCGCCCCGGCTGGGCTCCTGGCGTGTAATGGAACAGCGCCAGCTGCGTTAACGAGTCGGAGGCCACGTAGTGTCACGCCATTCGCATCATCACGCTGTCGTCGCACCCGCCGAAGTGCTGGACCCCGTTTGCGGGATGACCATCTCCCCGGACGACGCGGTGGGGCACGTCGACCATAAGGGCCGCACGTACTACTTCTGCAGCCAGAGTTGCCTGGACCAGTTCCGCGCGACGCCTGACGCGTTTCTCGGCCAGCGCCCCGCAGTAGCGGCCACACCGGCGGACATGGAGCGCGAGTACACGTGTCCCATGGATCCGGAGGTGCGCCAGAAGGGCCCCGGCGCGTGCCCGAAGTGCGGGATGGCGCTCGAGCCGCGGACCGTGACGCTTGAAGAGAGGAACTCCGAACTCGAAGACATGACGCGGCGCTTCTGGTGGTCGGCAGCGATCACAGTGCCGATTCTGGCATTCATGGTGTCGGAGTTCCTGCCCGGCCAGCCGTTGCAGCGCGCGCTGCCGCACGGCTGGCTGAACTGGCTGCTGTTTGCGCTCGCAACCCCCGTTGTCCTGTGGGGCGGGTGGCCCTTCTGCGTACGCGGCTGGGCGTCAGTCGTGAACCGTTACCTGAACATGTTCACGCTGATCGCGCTCGGTGTCGGGGCAGCATATGCGTTCAGCGTCGTGGCAACGATCGCGCCGGGCCTCTTCCCCGACTCGTTTCGCATGAACGGAGCCGTGGCAGTCTACTTCGAGCCGGCGGCGGTCATCGTCGTTCTGGTGCTCTTAGGACAAGTTCTGGAACTGCGCGCACGCAGCCGCACGGGCGCCGCGATCCGCAACCTGCTGGGCCTCGCGCCAAAGACGGCCCGCAGGATCGAGCAGGACGGCACGGAGCAGGACGTTCCCCTCGAGCATGTGGTCGCCAATGATCGACTGCGAGTCCGCCCGGGTGAGCGCGTACCGGTCGACGGCGTCGTTCTCGAAGGCACGACGACCGTCGACGAATCGATGGTCACCGGCGAGCCCATCCCGGTCGAGAAGACGCAGGACGCGAAGGTCACAGGCGGCACGGTGAACGGGACCGGCACGTTCATCATGAAAGCCGAGCGAGTCGGCAGCGACACACTGCTCGCGCAGATTGTCCGCATGGTGAGTGAGGCGCAGCGATCCCGTGCGCCGATTCAGCGGCTGGCCGACACGGTGGCGGGCTGGTTCGTGCCGATCGTCATCGCCGTCTCTGTGGTCACGTTCATCGTCTGGGCAGGCTATGGGCCGGAGCCGCGACTGGCTCACGCACTCGTCAATGCGGTCGCTGTCTTGATCATCGCGTGCCCTTGCGCACTCGGCCTGGCGACCCCAATGTCGATCATGGTCGGTACCGGCCGTGGTGCTGAAGGCGGTGTGCTCATTCGCAACGCCGAGGCGCTCGAGACCCTCGAGAAGGTAACGACCATCGTCGTGGACAAGACCGGCACGCTCACGGAGGGCAAGCCACAGCTCGTGACGATCGAGCCCCAGCCTGGAATCGACGCCGCCATGCTGCTGCGCCTGACCGCGAGTCTTGAGCATGTGAGCGAACATCCCCTCGCCGCAGCCATTGTGGGAGGCGCGCGCGAACGGCACGTCGACCTGTCCGAGGTCACGAACTTTGCGTCGGCCACGGGCAAAGGCGTGACGGGCGCCGTCGATGGACGCACGGTGGCCATCGGGAATCTGAAGCACCTGGAGGCGTCGGCATCGATCCCGGTCAGTTGAAGGCGCGGGCGGAGGAACTACGGCGCGAGGGCCAGACCGTCATGTTTGTCGCGGTCGATGGAAGGACGGCGGGACTCGTCGGCGTGGCGGACCCCATCAAGCCCACCACACACGAAGCCATCGAGGCCTTGCACCGGGAAGGCATCAAGGTGGTGATGCTCACCGGTGACAATCGCACGACCGCTGAGGCCGTCGCGAAGTCCGTTGGGATCGATCGCATCGAAGCTGACGTGCTGCCGGATCAGAAGGCGGAGGTGATCACGCGCCTGCAGGCGAGTGGTGAACGTGTGGCGATGGCAGGAGACGGCATCAACGACGCGCCCGCACTCGCGCAGGCGGACGTGGGCATCGCGATGGGCACCGGGACAGATGTGGCTATGGAGAGCGCCGGGGTCACGCTCGTGAAAGGCGACCTTCGGGGTATCGTGCGCGCGCGTCGGCTCAGCAAAGCCACGATGAGGAACATCCGGCAGAACCTGTTCTTTGCGTTCGTCTACAACGTGCTCGGAGTGCCAGTGGCTGCGGGCGTGTTGTACCCGTTCCTGGGTGTGCTGCTCAGCCCCATGATCGCCAGCGCTGCGATGACCTTCAGTTCCGTGTCGGTCATCGGCAATGCGCTTCGCCTGAGACGGCTTCCCCTGTGAAATTGAGCTCTCCAGGGGGGCGGTGGCCGCTAGCTTGCGCCTCGCGCTATACTCGAAACGTGAGCCTGAGAGATCGAATCAGCCTCGTCTTGCTGATTGCCCTGACCGCCTTACCGGTGTCTGGACCGGTTTGCGCGATGCTGTGCGATGACGCCGCGGCCAGCGGCGCCGCGGCGCATCATGCCTCTGGGCAGCCCTGCGACGAGCAAGCTCCTCCTTCGTCAGGTCCGCAGCTTCGCGGCGCATCCGGCCACGACTGTGGTGACCATGATGTGGCCGTCCGTGAGGCAGCGACGACCACTGCGTACCGCGCTGATAGCGTGCCAGGACCAAGTCTGCTGGCGGCGGTGGCGGTTCACGACACGATCAGCAACTTCACCGATTCTGATGGCGTATCCGCCTACCGAACTCCACCTGGGAGTACTCCGCCCACCGCCTCCCTGCTCGTTCTTCGCGTCTGATCCCCCTCAACTGAGCGCTGTTTAGCGCTGCCTTGGGCAGCGGGCAACGGTCGACGACCGTCTGCCACGGCTGTCCCGTTCGCGCCGTGTGCTTGTGAAGGGATCACATGAAGGACCGTCAACGTCGTCCCGGTCGCGGGATGCCGTTCAGAAAATCGACCGAGCGCGCAAAGAGCGGCGGCTGGAAAGCCACGCTTCGAGCGTTCGTGCTGTTGGCGCTCGTGGTGTCGGTGCTCGGGAGTGCGATCGCCTACTCGATCGTCAGCCGAGGTCTCAGCGCCCACGACGAACCGAGTGGAGTGGAAGAGGTTCTGGCCCGTGCGATGCGCCGTTGGGCGACACCCCAGGCGATGCGCAACCGAGCCAATCCCGTGGAGCCGACGCCGGAAGTCATCAATCAAGCGCTGGGCCACTACGCCGATCACTGCTCGACCTGCCACGCCAACGACGGAAGCGGCGACACGGAGATCGGTCGAGGCCTGTATCCGAGAGTTCCCGACATGCGCGCGACGAACACACAGTCACTGACTGACGGTGAGCTGTTCTCGATCATCGAGCATGGCATTCGGTTGACCGGGATGCCGGGTTGGGGAAACGGAACGCCCGAAGGCGAGCGCGACAGCTGGGGGTTGGTGCATTTCGTTCGGCGTCTGCCGAACCTGACACCGGAGGAGATTGAGCGAATGGAATCGCTCAGTCCGAAGACCCCAGCGCAATTCAAGGAAAACGAAGAGACCCGGCGCTTCTTGCAGGGGGATACCAACGGCGCAGTATCAGCGCCGCCCAAGAAGGGCCATCAGGACTGACATCATGAATTCCCAACGGTTTTCATCAAAGACATCAGCGGGGCACCTCTCTCGCCGCACGTTCGTAAAGGGGTTGGCCGTCGGCGGCGGGGTGGCAAGCCTTGGACTATGGCGGCCGCCGGCGCTGGCACAGGGGAATGCATCCGTAGGTTGGACCACGCTCTCGGGAACGGACTTCGATCTCCGTATCGGCGAGACGCCGATGAACTTCACCGGCAATCCGAGAGTCGCGATTACCGTGAACAGCTCTGTTCCGGCGCCAACGCTTCGCTGGAGAGAGGGCGATACGGTCACGATGCGCGTGGCGAACACGCTCGACGAGGACGCGTCCATTCACTGGCACGGCATTCTCCTGCCCGCAAACATGGACGGAGTCCCTGGTCTCAGCTTTCACGGCATTCGGCCAGGCGAGACCTACGTGTATCGCTTCGAGGTGCGGCAGGCCGGCACGTACTGGTACCACAGCCATTCGGGATTTCAAGAACAGCGCGGTCTGTATGGTCCCCTCGTCATCGAGCCGCGAGAACCGTCGCCCTTCAAGTACGACCGCGAGCACGTCGTGATGCTCACAGACTGGACTGACGAGAATCCTGCGCGCGTGTTTGCGAAATTGAAGAAGCGCTCGGACTACTACAACTTCAATCAGCGCACCGTCGGAGACTTCTTCCGGGACGTTCGCACGCAGGGCCTCAAGGAGGCCCTCGCCGATCGCAAGACGTGGGGCGAGATGCGAATGAACCCGACGGACCTCGCCGATGTGTCTGGGTACACCTACACCTATCTGATGAACGGTACGGCGCCCGCGGGCAACTGGACCGGCCTCTTCAAATCTGGAGAGCGAGTCCGGCTGCGGTTCATCAACGGATCGGCGATGTCGTACTTCGACGTCCGAATTCCTGGCCTGAAGATGACGGTTGTGGCGGCGGATGGTCAGTACGTGCACCCGGTCACCGTCGACGAATTCCGGATCGCGACAGCGGAAACCTACGACGTCATCGTCGAACCGTCCGGCCAGGACGCCTTCACGATCTTCGCGCAGTCCCTGGATCGAACGGGCTTCGCCGCCGGCACCTTAGCCGTGCGTGAGGGCCTGCGAGCTGCGGTGCCCGAGCTCGACGCCAGGCCAATGCTGACGATGGCTGACATGGGCCACGCGGGAATGGGGCATGACATGAATGCCATGAGCCCACAGAAACCCGCGGATGCGCCCGCGGGCGCTTCGACGGCGGCCCCACCAGCAGCGCCCGATCCGCACGCGGGGCACACGATGCCTCCGCAACAGCCAGCCGATCCACACGCGGGTCACAACATGGCGGCCATGAGCGGTGGAATGCAGCAGCATCCGTCGACGGAAGGCGGAAATCCGCTTGTTGACATGCAGACGATGATGCCGACGTCTCGATTGGACGATCCGGGCATCGGCCTCCGCGACAACGGACGACGCGTCCTCACTTACGCTGATCTGAGGAGCGTGTTCGAAGACCCTGACGGCCGTGAACCTGGACGAACGATCGAACTGCATCTGACCGGACACATGGGCCGGTTCGCGTGGTCGTTCAACGGCGTCACGTTCTCTGACGCCGAACCCCTACGCCTCACCTACGGCGAACGTCTCCGGATCGTCCTGGTGAACGACACGATGATGACGCACCCGATTCACCTGCACGGCATGTGGAGCGACATCGAGGACGACGACGGCAAGTTCCACGTGCGCAAGCACACCGTGGACATGCCTCCCGGGACGAAACGCTCGTCCCGCGTCACCGCGGATGCCTTGGGGCGGTGGGCGTATCACTGCCACCTGCTCTTTCACATGGAAGCAGGCATGTTCCGGGAAGTGCGGGTGGAAGAATGACTCGGCGGCGACACTTCCGACTTGTCGCAGTCATCGCTGGCCTTCTGCTCGCGACCAGTGCGCCGGTGTTTGCGCAGGCCGACTCGCACGCCGGCCACCAGCAGGACCAGTCCAAGCCCAACCCTCCGGCGACCGCGCCCGCCAAGAGGCCTGGCGAGTTGCCGCCGTTCATCCCGCCGGTGACGGAGGAGACCCGAAGGGCGGCGTTCCCAGACGTAGAAGGTCACGCGGTACACGACCGGGCACTGAGCTACTACGTCCTGTTCGACCAGCTCGAGTGGCAGGCGGTCGAAGGCGCCAATGGCGCGAGCATCGATAGCCGCGGCTGGATTGGCCGTGATCGCGATCGATTGTGGTTCCGCGCCGAAGGCGACGGCGAGGGTGTGCGTGTAGGTGAGGCGCAAACACACGTGCTCTATGGCCGACAGTTTGCGCGCTATTGGGATCTGGTTGGCGGTATTCGTCAGGACTTCCGCCCTGGGCCAGCGCAGACATGGGCAGCGTTTGGCGTGCAGGGATTGGCCCCATACTGGTTCGATATCGAGGCCACGGGCTACATCGGTGCCTCCGGTCGAACTCACGCGCGGTTCGAAGTCGAGTACGAGCTGCTATTCACGAATCGCCTCGTGCTGCAGCCGCTCGTTGAGGCAGAACTCGTCGGCACATCGGATCCTGAACGCAGTGTGGGCGCCGGGCTCAGCACCACCGACCTTGGATTCCGTCTGCGCTATGAGATCAGGCGCGAGTTTGCGCCGTATCTCGGTATCACGTGGCGCAACAAATGGGGGACGACCGCCGACTTCGCCGAGGCCGCCGGTGAAGACACGGGCGGAGCTCGATTGGTCACTGGACTGCGGCTGTGGTTCTAAACCTGACAACTGTGGAGGACACGATCATGAAACGCCTTTTCGCCACCGTTCTCGCCCTTGCCGTCCTGGCGCTCGGTTCCGGTGCGCGGCTCCTCGCGCACGGGGGCCACGAACACAAGGTGATGGGAACCGTGACGATGGCCGCAGCCGATCACGTCATGTTGAAGGACACCGACGGCAAGGACGTGATGGTCAAGGTCACCAAGGACACGAAGGTCAAGGCCAAGCCGGCGGTCAAGGTCGAAGAGATTAAGGTCGGGACTCGCGTGGTCGTGACCGCCGTCGAAGAGAAGGACAAGAGCATGACGGCGAAGACCATCGAGGTCGGCGCAGTAGCTGGCACGAAGTAAATGTGGCCTGTGAGAGGAGCTGCCGCATGAAGAGGAACCTGATCTTCGGAACACTCATGATCCTTGTGCCATCCTTCGCCATGGCGCATGTCAGCGTGCGGCCTCGCGAGTCGAAGCCTGGCGCTGAGGAACAGTACACGGTGCGCGTTCCAACGGAGGGCGCTGTTGCGACGACGCACGTCACGCTGGAGATTCCGGCTGATGTGACTGTGCTCGAAGTGATGCCTGCCGAGAGCGCTACTTTCGAGACGGCGAAGCAGGGCGATCGGATCACGTCGATCACGTGGCGGAAAGCAATTCCGCCGAAGGCGTCGGCGGAGTTCGCCTTCCGGGCGCGGAATCCTAACGCGACCGAGGTCGCCTGGAAGGCGCATCAGCATTTCAGCGACGGCACTGTCGCGGATTGGGTCGGTGCTGCTGGCGCCAGCCGGCCGGCGTCGGTCACGAAGCTGAGTGCGTCCGCGGCCGGCGCACAGTCAAACGATGCTGCAGCGGTTGAGACGTGGTTGAAGGGCTACGATGCCGCCTTCAATGCAAAGGACCTCGACAAGCTCGCGACGTTCTATCACCCAGACGTGACGATCTACGAGGGCGGCGGTATCAACAACGGCTGGATCGACGTGGCGTCAAGGTCTGTCTCATGTCAACGCTCCTTCCGCGAAGCTCACGGGCGTACTCCCGCGCTCTTGGCCTCGATGCGCCAATCCTCTGGCGCTGTGTGTGCAATATCGAGCCGCCGTGGTCGACGGCTCGACACGCGTAACATCACGCTGCCGCTTGATAGATCCGGACGTCCGGCTCGGCGTCGAGCAGCGGCTCGAGCGCGCCGACGACGTCAGCGGAACACAGCCGGCTCGTCAGGTAGGCATTCGCCTGCTCCGCCGAATCGAAACCGTGAAGCACCTCGACGTCCTCGTCGCGGACGAGCAACTCCTTCGACTTCGCACCGGCGATGGTGGTGAGGAATGGCGCCTTGTAGCGCTGGTAGACACCAGCGGCCGCAGGCCGGTTGGCGGGGGGGATCTTGAGGGTGATCTGCAAATAAACCATCGGCGTTCTCCTTGTGTGGGCTTCTCCAGCCCGGTTTGAAAAAGCAACTGTTCGCGAACCGACTTCCGTGAAGACTCCTCGAGTGGCGCCCTATCGCTGGAATCTCTACTGCCGACCGACTGATGACGACGACCGCACGATGTCGTTTCTCGTGCTTCCCACAATCGTGATCAATTCCTGCTGTTCCCGTTGAGGCACCTTGAACTTGTTGAGCGTGGCCTTGAAGTCGACGACCATCGCATCCCACTCCGCCTGAGTGATACTCAGATGCTGGTGCGATTCCTTCATCGCCCGACCGGTGTACTTGCACGGACCGCCGCTCACCTCACATACCATTGCGGTCACGTGAAACTTGAGTCCGGCCTTCGGCACGCGCTTTCGCGCCTCGTTGATCGCTGGGTTCGCATTGAGCGTGGCGTTCACCAGGAGCCGCTCGATGAAATCGTCGACGACCGTCGCAATGCTGTAGGCGCCGCCCAGTCGTTCGTACAGTGACGGCGGTGTGACTTGAGCCATCGCGGTGTGGGTCGCCGCCCCAGCCATGATCACCATGACGGCCGCCACGACCGTCGTCCTCACTCGTGCCAATTCGATACGCATACCTGTTCCTCCTCTTCAGAGCGTCACGGCTTCGACCGGATCGCCACCACTTGCAAGTACTCAGCGTCGACCGTGGTCCGGGTCGCGAGCGCGCTCTGATTGTGCGCACGCCACAGCGCCACGAGATCGGCCTGAAGCGCCTCCTGATCGTGTGCAGTGAGCGCGGCGAATGCGCGATTGGTCGGCCCGTAGTAGTCGCGAAAGAAATCAACGACACCCGCCGGCGAGAACGGGTAGTCGAACCGGTACATGACGCGTGTCAACCGGAAATCCGCGATAGCCGAACCGAGCCGTTCGCGCACCATGGACTCATCGCCCCAGAGCACGGGCGCTGGCATTCCCGCCGGGGCGATGAACTTGGAGACGAGCGCGAACATCTGGCCGATGAAGCCCGCCTTGGTCCAGTTCGCCATCGCGATCATGCCGCCGGGCCGGCACACACGGACCAGTTCCTGCGCGACAGGATCGGGGCGAGGCGCAAACATGGCCCCGAACAGGCTCGCCACCACATCGAAGCTGGCGTCCGGATAGGGCAAGGCTTCGGCGTCGCCTTCGTCGAATTGGACCGGCAGCGCCTCCGCCTGCGCGCGGTCGCGCGCGGCACGAATCGAGTTGGCCGCAATGTCGACGCCGGTCACCCGGGCTCCGCGCCGTGCCGCAATCAGGGCAAGCTGGCCGGAACCGCACGCCACATCGAGCAGCGACGCCTCTGGCGGGACACCCACGCGGTCGAGGAACTCGACGGCGCTCGACTCCATGAGGCGGGAAAACCGATCGTAGTCGCCCGCCATCCACGTGGCCCGAAGGCGCTGCTTCAGGGCATCGATGTCGACGGTCGCAACAGCTGCACTCATCCTAGACCTCCTGGAAATCCTGATTGACTCAGTTCTCGATCCGTCAGCTCCTGATGGCCAGCAACGACACGCTGTGCACGCCGTAGTCGCGCGTGGCGTTCTGTGCGCTTCTCGACAGGAAGCGATATTCGTGATTGGCCTTCACGCTCGTGACGGTGAATCCCGCCTGTTCGATCGCTTCGGCAAACGCGTCGCGTTGCGTGGCGCCGCCGATACACGCGGCCCAGAGCGTCGCGTCACAGGTCACGGTCTCAGGCAACGGCACGTTCGTGACGATGTCGGCGAGCGCCAGACGCCCCCCGGGTCGGAGCAGTCGGGCCGCCTCCCGAAGCACGGCGGGTTTGTCGGGCGAGAGGTTGATCACGCCGTTGCTGATCACGACATCGCAGCATCGGTCGGGCAATCCCGTCGCATCGATGAACGCGTGGCGGAAGAGCACAGCCCCGAACGTGTGTGCCTTGCCGAGTCGGTCGGCTTTCGCCAGTTGCGCGTCTGTCATATCGACGCCTGTCACCTGTCCGCTCGATCCGACCTTGTGGGCGGCAATGAAGCTATCCATTCCCGAGCCGCTGCCGAGATCGACGACCTGCTCGCCGGGGCGGAGATTCGCCAGGTCGAAGTAGTAGCCGACGCCAGCGAACGAGTCGATGGACTCGGCAGGCGCCGCGTCGAGCTCGGCGTCGGTGTAACCGAGCCGGCGGGCCATCGCGCGGCCCATCTCAAAATGGAACTGGCCGTGTGGATCGAGCGCGACCTGCGTGTACATGTCCTTGACTCTGCGTTCGAGATCCACCGCATCCACGACCGTTCTGCTCATGTCGACCTCCTCCAGCCCGCGGCGCGTTCGCCGTGATTCACCGCCGAGGACGCCGCGGTCTGCGAAATGGTTCCAGCGCGCTGGAATTGCGCGGAGATCCTGGCCACAATGCGTGGAGCTGTCATGCTGCCCGACCACTGGAACCATTTCGCCGGTCCGCGCGTCTTGGGGGTGGGCGCAGAGTGACCATTTCGAAAGAGGCCTTCGAGACTCAGGTGCTGGCGATCCTCGGTCCGCTGCACGGCGTGGCCAGGCGTTTGACGAACAACGAGGCCGATGCGGAGGACCTCGTGGCCGAGTCCATCACGCGCGCGTGGCAGGCCCGCGCATCGCTGGCGGATGCAGGAGCCTTTCGGGCGTGGGTATTCCGGATCCTGAACAACACGTTTATCAGCGAGCGACGGAAGACGCTGGCCCGTCCGCGGGAAGAGCTGCTGGTGGAGGAGTCCGGCGACGAGGAGGGCGCCTTCTCGATCTTCGAGCGTCTGCACCAACCCTTCCTGCTGTGGTTCGCCAATCCCGAACAGGAGTTTCTCGACAAACTGCTGCGCGAGGATCTGGATCGAGCGATAGCCGCGTTGCCCGAGCATTACCGCGTCGTGGTCGTGCTGGCCGACGTGGAAGGACTCACGTACCGCGAGATTGCGGAGGCGCTGGACGTGCCCGTCGGCACGGTGCGATCCAGGCTCGCTCGTGGGCGCAACGCACTGCAACGGACGCTATGGACTGTCGCCCGCGATCACGGTCTTCAGATATCGCGGGCGGCCGGCACTCGCGGATAGTGCGCCGGAAGGATCCTATGTCTGACACGGATGATGTGGGCTGTGAGCAGGCCCTGAAACGCCTCGTAGAATTCGTCGATCATGAACTGCCCGACAGCGAGCACGACAGCGTGGAGCAACATTTGCGCATCTGTCGGAATTGCTGCTCACGGATGGAGTTCGAGCGTCGGCTCAAGGAGCGCCTGTCGGGGCTCTCGACTGAGGACGTCCCGTCGACAACGCGCGATCGTGTCCGGGATCTGATCAAGAAGTTTTGAGCGAAGAACCTGACTGGCCGCGGCGAAGGAGTCACGATGGCACTCTGGAGTCACAACAAGGAGTTCATCTTCAAAGCCGTCGAGGAGATGTACACCGACGTCGCCTCGCGCCCCGGTGCGGTATTCCACTTTCCCACGGGCCGCTTGGCCTGCCTGTTCGTTGGCTATCCTGCCGACCAGCTCGATGGCCTCCCGGAGGAAGCCACGGAATCGTTCGCCGGTGTGGGCTATCCGTTTGCGGCAGGCGTCATCCGCCAAGGTGATGCCGTGCTCGACGTCGGCAGCGGTTCCGGCACTGACACGCTGATCGCCGCGATGTTGACCGGTCCGTCCGGAATCGTGTACGGCCTCGACATGACGCGGGCGATGCGGGAGAAGCTTCAGCGTATCGTGGCGGCGAAGAACATCGGACATGTGCGCGTCATCGAAGGGAATGCCGAGCAGATTCCGCTTCCCGACGCGAGCATCGATGTGGTCACGAGCAACGGGGTGCTGAACCTCGTGCCCGACAAAGCGGCCGCGTTTGGCGAAATCGCTCGAGTCCTCAAGCCTGGTGGTCGACTGCAGATCTCGGATATCGCGCTCCGGGTGCCAGTATCGGATCAGTCACGCGCCGATCCGCGGCTCTGGGCCGAGTGCGTGGTCGGCGCGATCACCGAGGATGACTACGTCTCCCTCTTGCGTGCTGCAGGTGTGTCCGTCGAGGTGTTCCACGACATGGACTACTTCGCCGGCAGTGTCAGCTCGAGCACGCGCCGCGCCGCTCACGCCCTCGGTGCCCATGCCATCGTCATGCGCGGATGCAAACCTGAGAGCGCGTCATGAGGCTCAGGAGCGCGGTTTCCCGTAGCGCCCACACGCATCATTGTCTGTATGTGAATGAGAAGGTGGACCGACGAAACGGGCGCTAATCGATCTGTCGACAAATTCGGATCAGGCCCAGACCGGTTCAGGAGACCGCTGTGCACGCCTCATTGACATCGCATTGCAGTGCGTACTGATGCACATCGGCTGATATCTCGCTCAGCGGCCACCTCCACGATCGTCTCGATCTCTCCGTCGCTTGCTTGCTTTCCATTGCGGTCTGCCGCCGCGCCGCCGCGCCGCAGGTTGTCCAGAGCATCAAGAGCCTGCCGCTTCGCGTCGATCCGGATGTGCGAGTAGTGCTCCAGCATCCGGCGCGACAGGTGACCGCTGATAGATTCGAGCACGTGATCGGCGACGCCCATCTCGGCGAGCTCGGTGATGACCGTATGGCGGAGATCGTGGAAGCGCAGGCCGTGCAGGGCGGCCTCGTCACGTAGCGCGCGCCAGGCCGTGTCCCACTTCAGCATCGGGCTGGTGGCGTCGTATCGGCCCCACTGGCACGCTGGCCAGAGGTAGTGCTCGGGCTCGGTGTGTCCGAGGAGATCCGCGCGCTCGAACATTCGCGCGCCGCCTCGATGGCCGATGCGTTCAGCGGGATGACGCGGTGGCTCGTCTCGTTCTTGCTCCGCCTGACGTGCACGAGCTTCTTGACGAGATCGACGTCGCACCGCCGCAGGCGCTTGACCTCGACCGGCCGCATCGACGTGTTGGGCGAGTCGTAGCGCACGCGGTCGATCGTTCCAAGAGTAGAGTGGTAAGTATGTCCCTCGCCATCCCAGCCGAAGTGAACCCGACTCTACTCGCGTGGGCACGGGAGCAGAGCGGCTACCCGGCGGAGATCGTGGCGAAGCGTTTGGGCGTGAAGCTCGATCGGCTCGAAGCCTGGGAGCGCGGTGAGCGCAAGCCAACCGTGCGCCAGACCCAGGAGCTGGCCAAGTACTACCATCGTCCGTTCGGCGTCTTCTTCCTTCCGCAACCTCCGTCGATTCCACCCCTGGCTGCGGAGTACCGCCGGCTGCCTGGCGTGCGTCCCGGCGTCGAGTCACCCGAATTCAGGTTGGCACTCCGCGTGATGTTGCAGCGAAGAGAGCTGGCCATCCAGCTCAACGAGGAGCTTGGATTCACGATTCCGGAGTTCCGGACAGCCGCCCGGCTTTCCGAGGGCCCAACAGCAGTGGGGCAGCGTCTTCGTGAAACGCTCGGCGTTGCCATCGAGCAGCAATTGGGTTGGCGGGACGAGTGGCAGGCGTGGCGCGAATGGCGTTCGGCCGTTGAACAAGCCGGCGTCATGGTCTTTCAGTTCCCCAAGGTGCCTCTCGAACAGACGCGCGGCGTCTCCCTGCTCGACTTCCCGCTGCCGGCGGTCGGTATCAACAGCAAGGAGGGTGCGCCTGGGGCACGCATCTACTCTCTCCTGCACGAACTCGTTCACATCGCCCTGGCGCTAGGCAAGGAGGAGACCGTTGCCTTGCGCGAGCCTCGTAGCGACACCCAATGGATGGAGGTCGAGCGCTTCGCCGAGGAGGCGGCCAGCGAGGCCATCATTCCGCAGAGTGCCCTGGAGCAGCAGCTCAGAGGCATCACGGTGGCGCGTGATGGCTGGGACGTTGCGCGGGTGCGAGCACTGGCCGCCAGGTTCCGCGTCACGCCGCTTGCGATGGCGACACGCCTGCGTAGCGCGGGAGCCATGAGTTGGGACGGCTATCGCCAATGGCGGGCAGACTGGAGCGATTACGTCTCGTCGCTCAAGCCGCGGAGGGGCGGCATCGCATCTCCCGTTGACAAGACGCTTGGCCGCGCGGGGCGGCCGTTCGTACAGCTCGTGCTCGAAGCGCTCGACGCCAATCGGATCACGGCCGTCGAGGCGAGCCGATATCTCGACCTCCGATTCGATCACATCGAGAAGCTGCGCGGCGAGTTGAGCAGCGGCGCCGCTGGCGCGTCCGCTGTGAATGACGGCGATTGACTGGCGACCAGCCCATGTACTCGCTCGACACAAGCATGTTCATGGACCGGCAAGCGAGGTACTACCCCCTCGATGTCTTCCGGTCTTTGGAGCTGAAGATCGGGCAATTAATCGATGCCGGGGACTGCGCCGCAGTGGCGCTCGTCAAAGAAGAGATCGATTCGGTTGGGACTCCAGATCTCCAGACCTGGGCGAAGGGGCACGCCGGTCTGTTCGTTCCGCTGGCGACTGACATTCAGCTGGCGGCGGCGTCGATAGAGGCCCGCTACCCTGATCTGCTGGACCCAAAGAGTCCCTATCAATCCGCCGACGCGTATGTCATCGCTCTCGCACAGATCCGGAACGGTGTAGTCGTGTCTCAAGAGACCTCAGCAGGCGAAAAGCGCAAGCCGCCCAAGGACCACTACATCCCAGACGTGTGCCGTGAACTTGGCGTGCCGTGCATCAACCTGCTTGGCCTCATGAGGCGCGAACGCTGGGTGTTGTAGCGGTCTCGCTTCCCCGCCCTTTGACGTGCATGCCCAATATGGGCATGATCATGCCCGTATTGGGTGCAAAGACCAGTTCGACTCGGTCCCGTCGAAAGAGCTTGGCGGATGCGCTGTTCACCAAGACGCAGCAACGCGTGTTGCGTGTACTTTTCGGGCAGCCTGAGCGAAGTGTTTACGCATCGGAGCTGATTCGAGAAGCGGGCACCGGGTCCGGAGCGGCGCAGCGCGAACTAGCGAAGCTCGAAGAGAGTGGCCTGATTGTGGGGCGACGCATCGGCAATCAAAAGTACTACCAGGCGAATGCCGCATCGCCACTGTTCTCGGAACTGAGAAGTATCGTGCTCAAAACCGTCGGGCTGGCGGACCCGCTCCGCGCTGCCCTTCAACCGTCGTCGTCGGCGATTCGCGCGGCCTTCGTGTATGGTTCCGTGGCCAACGCGACCGATACCTCGGCTAGCGATATCGACCTCATGATCATCAGCGACAGCCTCACGTACGGCGAAGTCTTCGGCGCCCTTGAGCGGGTCACGCGCACCGTGGGTCGGAGGGTCAACCCCACGGTGTACACGTCAGCTGAATTCTCAAAGCGCGCCCGATCAAAAAGCGCGTTCGTGACGCGGGTGCTTGAGCAACCGAAACTCTGGGTGATTGGATCCGAGGACAACCTCCCCGTCGCGGCCGGCGGCGCTCCTTCATCACGGATTCCGGCCGTTTAGGCGGGGCGTTGTTCAGCTGTTGCCGGACACTCAGTCCTTTGGAGATCGTTTTCACGCAGCAGGCAAGCACCGCGAACCCAAACAGCGGAAACGATGCGTTGCTACAGAGCTGGAGGCGGTCATGACGCAGGGGCACGAGGCGATGATCCTGGAGGTTCTCAAGCGGGCGGTGGCCGAAGCGTTGGAGCGCAAGCGTAAGTTGGGTCAGTACGCGGTGGTGTGGCGCGACGGCCGTGTTTTGTGCATAGGGCCGGATGCGCCAGCCGCGTCGGGAGTCCCGTCGACCGGGAGCCCCAGGTAACCCGGCGACACCCGTCCGCCAAATGTGGTCGATTTCAGACCCGCGGCGTGAGGAATCCCGCCAAAATCCCGCCAGAATGGCGGGATGCAGAGCCGGCTCTCAAGCGCAGGGGCACGGCCGCAGACGGCTCATAGGCCGCCCATCTGAACTGTTACCTTATATGGTAACATCTTGAATCGGTGGGTGAGTATCGGCGGGGCGGGTACGTCTTCATCACGTGGAGAGGCGATCACCCGCCGCGGCATGTGCATGTCTATCGCGACGGCAAGCTGATCGTGAAGTGGGATTGGACAACCAGAAAGCGATGAAGGGCGCGGCGACGCGGCGCATTCTGGATCTGATCAGCGATCTTGGAAGCTGAGGGCCTGCTGTGAAGATCCGCACTGTCAGGCACAACAATCGGAAGAAGGTGTTCGAGGTCGGCACCTCGACGAAGAAGCTCGTGTTCCCGTTCTCGAAGGCGGAGCCGACGCCCACGACCGAAGACCCGGTCACGGAGCTCTCCGTCGACCCGGAAGCTGGCCGGGAGGCGTTTACCTACGTGCTCCACTCCGGCCGCACCGGCACAGTGCACGTCGAGCAGGTGCTCGAGTACAACCAGGATCCGACGTACCTCCGCGATCTCCTGTTGTACCGACTGACGCTCGAAGCACAGAAGCGAGTCGCAGCGAGCCCGCTCTCGAAGCGCGAGATCGTGCGCCGGCTCGGGACTTCCGCAGCCCAGTTGTATCGCCTTCTTGACCAGACGAACTACCGCAAGTCCGTCGATCAGGTGTTGGCTTTGCTGCAGGTGCTCAACTGCGACGTTGACTTGGTCGTTAGGACAAGAACCGCCTGACGAAGGCTGATTCTGCAGCCGCGGCTGGAGTCGCCGCCCGCCGGTTTGAACGCCACACGCCTGAAGGCGTGCTCCTTCGAGTCCGGCAGCTCTTGCACGTCATCGAGGCTCACGTGAACCGCTCCGCCACCGCGTTTCTGGAATCAGCGTCGGCACGATGACGTGATCGTGTGGGCCAACAAAGCGCTCGATCGCGATCCACAACATCCGTTCGCTCGTGAATTGCTGGGAGGCGCGTACTGGAAGATGGGCGATCTCGGGCGCGCTGGTGAGCTGCTGTCAAATGGCACGGCACAACACGAACTAGGCAATGAAGGATTCGGGCTCGTGGTGCAGTGCCTCGTCAGGATGAAATTGCGGTCGGCCTAGCCTTCGGCCCAGCGCGTCCGGCTGGTTGCGTGAAGGCCCGTGGTTATTCGGCCCGAAGGGCCGCGATCGGCTCGAGCCGTGCGGCACGGGCGGCGGGGATGACGCCGACAATGAGGCCGAGGATCGTCGAGCAGACCACTCCGAGGCCGGCCACAGGCCAGGAGACCACCAGATCCCACGGACTGGCCGCGGCCGCGCCAGCGGCCGCGGCCAGCCCGACCGCCACGCCCGCGAGTCCGCCGCCGGCGGCGAGCATCGTGCTTTCGAGCATGAACTGGAGGCGGATGTCCCGCCGCTTCGCGCCGAGCGCTCGACGCAGCCCGATCTCGCGCGTGCGCTCGCGCACGGCGATCAGCATCACCGCCACGATGCCGACCCCGCCGGCAAGCAGGGACAGGAGGGACACGCCCACGATGAGCTGATTCATGGCGCGGGCGGCGCCGCGCTCGGTGCGCAGCAGCGTCGTCTGGCTCTGGACCACGAAGAGGTCGAGCATGCCCGACCGGCCCGGGTAACGACCCTGCAGGATCTCGCGGACATCGCGCTCCAGGCCGTCGAGATCCCCGCTGCTCGGAGCCTGGACGAACAAGGCGTGCACGTAGGGAATGTTGAGCAGGCGGCGCATCGCCGTCTCGAGCGGCACCACCACGACGTCGTCCAGATCGGCGCCGTTCGGATCGACTCCGCGCGCCCGCGTCATCCCGATCACCTCGAACGGCACATTCCCGATCCGGACGACGCGGCCGACGGGATCGGCGCCGTCGAACAGGCTCCGCACGACGGTGGGCCCGACGAGCGCGACGCGCCGCCGCTGCCGATCGTCGTCGTCCTCGAACACGCGCCCCCGGACGGCCGAGATGTTCCGCATGCGGAGCCCTTCGACGGTCGTTCCGGTGACGGTGGTCGTGGTATTCACACCCTCCCAGCGCACGACCATGGCCCCGTTCACCGCGGGCGCGGCGGCGACGGCGAGCGCGCTCTCCCGCTCGATGGCCTCGGCGTCCCCCGGGCGCAGCATCGTGTGGACGGCCACCTGCCGGGGCCGGGCCGCCACGCGCTGAGCGGGCGCGGCGCTCACCACGAGCAGGTTGGTGCCCATGGCCTGCACGCGCTGGAGCACGCGGCGCTCGGCCCCCTGGCCGATGGCGACCATCACGATCACGGCGGCGACGCCGGCGAGCAGGCCCGACACGCCGAGCGCGGTGCGCAGCCGGTGAGCGAGGAGGAGCTGGAGCGACAGCAACAGGCCGCGCGCGAGCCGTCCGTGCCGGCGCCGCCTCAGGGTCACACGAGACCCGCGGCGCCCGAGGCCCCCTGGGTGGCGCGCGCGACCGGCTCGTCGCCGACGATCCGGCCCTCGTCCAACAACAGGATCCGATCCGCGCGCTCCGCGACGGCCCGGTCGTGGGTGACGAGCACGAGGGTGCGTCCCGCGTCGACGAGGCGCCGGAAGATGTCCAGGATCTCCCCGCCGGTCTGCGCGTCGAGGTTGCCGGTTGCCTCGTCGGCCAGGATCAGCGCCGGGTCGTTGATGAGCGCCCGCGCAATGGCGACGCGCTGCTGTTCGCCGCCGGAGAGCTCGCCCGGAAAGTGGCGCGCCCGGTGCGAGAGGCCAACGGCTTCGAGCGCCCGCTCGGCCCGCTCGTCGGCGTCGCCCGGGTCGTCTTCGGCATACAGCAGCGGCAGCGTGACATTCCGCACGGCCGATGCCCGCTCCAGCAGGTGGAACTGCTGGAAGACGAACCCGATCTTCCGGTTCCGCGCCGCCGAGCGTTCGTCGTCGCCGGCCCTGGAGAAGTCGGTGCCGTCCAGGACGTAGCGTCCCCCGTCGAGCTTGTCAAGGAGCCCGAGGATGTTGAGCAGGGTCGACTTTCCGGAGCCGGATCGTCCCATGATGGCGACGAACTCGCCTCGCGGCACCCGAAAGGAGACGCCGTTGAGCACCTGCGTTTCGGTGGTGCCCCTCTTATAGGACCGGGAGAGATCTTGGACCTCGATCATCGCCGGCTCCACGCAAGGGCGATCACGCCGCCCTCCCGCGCAGCGACACCACTGGGTCCACCCTCGCGGCTCTCCGGGCCGGAAGGATGCCGAAGACCAGCCCGACGACGACGCAGGCGAGCAGCGCAACGGCAAAGGGCACCCACGTCACACGGCTGCTCGCCACACCGGCGGCGCCCAGCGCGACGGCCACGGCGACGCCCACCGCGACGCCGACCGCGCCGCCCCCGATCGAGACGAACAGCGACTCGAGGAGGAACTGGCGCGCAATGTCGGAGCCCCGCGCGCCCATTGCGCGGCGGAGGCCGATCTCGCGCGCGCGCTGCGACACCGACGCCAGCATGAGGTTCATGATGACCAGGCCGCCGACCACGAGTGCCACGATGGACACGGCGAACAGCAGGGCGGAGAGCGTCGACGCGGTCTCCAGCGCCGCGCCCTCGACATCGTCCGGCTCCCGCACGAAGAAGTCGTCGGGCTGACCCGGCGCGATGCCGTGCCGCACGGCCAGCAGGTCGCGAGCGCGCTCGGCGGCCTCCGGCACGCGCCGCACGTCGGTTACGCGAAATACGATCTGTTCGAGGTACGGCCTGTTGAACAGCCGTCTGGCCGAGGTCGTCAACGGAACGACGACGCGATCGTCCCAGTCGTCGATACCAGCCGCGTCCGTTCCCAACTCGATGAAGACGCCTTTCACTGTGTACGGATCGTTGTTGATGCGCACGGTGCGGCCCACAGCGCCACCTTCGGGAAAGAGCGCACGGGCCACCTTGACGCCAAGTACCGCGACGCGCGCCATCGCCGCCGTGTCGGACTCCGACAGGAACTCGCCCTCGGCCACGTCACGGTGGCGAATCGCCAGCCAGCTCGGCTCGACACCGAAGGCCCGCGTCACCACGGAGCGATCTTCGTACACGACATTGAGACCTCGCAGATTCTGCACGGCGCTCACCAGGTCGATGTACGGCACCTCGGCCTCGATGGCGCGGGCGTCCGCCTCGACGAGCGAGGCCAGACCTCGATCCGCCTGCGGTGCGAACACCTGCATCTCGCCGCCGGCGCGCACCATCACCATGTCGAGGCCGTGCCGCTCCACGAGCCCCATGATGCGCTCGCGGGTGCCCTGGCCGATCACGATGACCGCGGACAGCACCGCGACGCCCACCGCGAGGCCGAGCATCATCAGGAACACACGCTGCCTCTGCGCCGACAGAGACACGAGAACATCCCGGGCGATTCTCTGAGATCGACTCATTGCTGTGACTCCACGCCGGCGGCCGGCGCATCCAGCAAGATGCGGTCACCCGCCGCGAGCCCTTCCGTGATTTCGGCCCACGGTCCGTCGCGCCAGCCCACGCGAACCGGACGCGCCTCGGTCCCGCCGCCGTCGGCCACGACGTGCACCACGCTGCGGCCCCCCTCCTGCCTGATCGCGCGGGTCGGCACGGCCAGCACCGTGCGCTGATCCAGATCGATGCGCACGCTGGCCGTCATCTCCGGACGAAGCAGGCCGGCGTACTCGTCGTCGATGTCGAGTGCCACGATGTACTTCACCACGTTGTCCTGAATGGTCGCTGTAGGATAGATAGCCGCGACGCGGCCCTTGAAGTCGCGCGCCGGGAACGCGTCGACGGTGAAGGTGGCCGCCTGGCCGTCCTCGATCTTGCCGATGTCCACCTCGTCGACGTAGGCATTCACCTGAAGCCGATCGAGATCGACGATCGTCACGAAGGTGGGGGCGTTGAGGCCTGCCGCGACCGTCTCGCCCTCCTGTGTGGCGACCGACGCGACGACGCCGGCGATCGGCGCGCTGAGAACGGTGAAGGATCGGTCCACCACGGCGCTCTCGAGCACGGCTCGGGCGCGGTCGAGGTCGGCCTCAGCCTGCTTCCGCCCTTCCATGTGTCCGGCGCGAATCAGCGCCAGGGTCCGGCGCGCCGATTCGAGCTCGGCTTTGGCCACTGCGTGCCGGTCGCGGGCGGCCTCAGCGGTGGCTCGCGGCACGAGCTGACGTTCGAGCAGCGCCTGCTCCCGCGCCATCTCCTCGGACGCGAGCCTCATCGCCGCCTCGACGCGCGTGACGTCGGCGCGGGCCCGCGCCTCCTCCTCGGGCGAGAGCGTGGCAAACGACGCGAGCTTCGCCTCGGCGAGCCTCAGCTCGGCGCGGCGCTGCCCGATCAGCGCGTCCAACTCCGCCGTCTCCAGCTCCGCGATGACCTGACCCTGCTCGACGCGATCGCCGATATTCGCGCGGAGCTTCCACACCCGGCCGGAAATCCGGGAGCCCACGCGCACCTCGGAGC
Organism: Vicinamibacterales bacterium; assembly: GCA_035293405.1. Lineage (GTDB taxonomy): Bacteria > Acidobacteriota > Vicinamibacteria > Vicinamibacterales > UBA2999 > Gp6-AA40. Next base: position 54,964 of record DATDOE010000111.1, read on the forward strand.
CAATTCGCGGCTTCACAGCGCCCACGGCGACTACGGTGGTCGAAAACGTCCTGGGCGAGACAACGATGACTTCGGCTGATTGGCTCGGCTGCTCGGCGTCGCCGGCACATAGCCAGGCCAGCAGGCCTATTGCGATCAGCCCTGCCGCAAGCACGGAAATCAACACTCGCCGCTTCAGCATGAATCTCCCGATCCGCGTCGACCTGCTTCGGCGGGCCACGGAATCGATCGCTCCACAGGTTGTCTACGCACCACTCAAGATAGTCGACGGCGGCTGCCCTGACGAGCACCTTTTCGCGCCACGTGGAGGCGCCGCCGTTGTGAATGGTTGCGTTTGGGATGCCTCTTTCAGCGGAGTGTCGCTCGCAAGCAGGGGACGCCCTTCGACTGATAGGACATCCTTCACGATGGCGGCCACCGACCGTGCCGTCGCTATCGGCATCAGCACCGCGGCGGGGAACGATGGATACGCAGCGTCGGCGTGGCCATCGGCGCACTCGGGATCTGGATGCTCGTGATGCCGGTATCGGGCTACGACAACATCGGAGCCGGCAGCGACGCCGAGTCGATTCACGCCATCCACCGGGCGCTGGACCTCGGCGTCACGCAGCTCGACACCGCCGAGATCTACGGCCCGTACACCAACGAGGAGCTCGTCGGCCGGGCGATCAAGGACCGCCGCGACCAAGTGGTCCTGGCCACGAAGTTCGGCATCGTCTCGTCCGGCGGCGGCTCCGGCGTCCTCGATAGTAGCCCTGCGAATGTGCGCGTCGCCGCCGAGGGGAAGGTTCGCTACATCGGGTTGTCGGAGGCCGGTCCCGCCACGATCCGCCGCGCGCACGCTGTACACCCACTCGCCGCGCTGCAGAGCGGCACAGATCGCGCTGGTCTGGCTGCTCGCGCAGGGCAACGACATCGCCCCGATTCCCGGGACCAAGCGCGTTGCTCGCGTCGAGGAGAACACCGCCGCCGACAGAATCGAGCTGAGCGGCGAGCAGATCGAACGCCTGAACGACCTGGCGCCGGCCGCGGGCGAGCGCCACGACGCAGGAAACATGGCCGCCATTGATCGATGACCGCGCTATGATCGCCGGCGATTCACTAGGAGAGCTTCTTATGACGAAGTTGGTTACAGGCGTAATCGGGATGGCAGTGTTCGCGGTCGTCGCATCCCTGGGCGTCTCTGCGCAGCAGAATCAGATGAGTTTTTTCATCACCAGCGCCGGACCTGGCACCGGGGCGAATCTCGGTGGACTCGCCGGTGCCGACAAGCAGTGTCAAACACTCGCCGCGGCCGCCGGAGCTGGGAACCGCACGTGGCGCGCGTATTTGAGCGCCGCCGCCGCGGCCGGGCAGCCGGCGGTGAACGCGCGCGATCGCGTCGGCAAGGGACCGTGGATGAATGCGAAGGGTGTGGTGGTCGCCAAGTCGGTGGCCGATCTCCATGCCGATTCCAACACTCTCGGCGGCGACACATCGCTGACCGAGAAAGGCACGCCTGTCGCGGGTAACCAGCATGACATCCTCACCGGCTCGCAGGCGGACGGAACCTTGCAGACCGGTGATGCGCCATGCGGCAACTGGACCAGCGCCGACACGACTGGCGGGGCGATGGTCGGCCATCACAACAAGCAGGGCGGCGGTGCGGCGCCGACCTCATGGAACGCCGCGCACAGCTCGAGAGGCTGCTCGCAGCAGAATCTCATCGCCACGGGCGGTAACGGATACTTCTACTGCTTCGCGAACTGATGTGACCCCGAGACAACGCTCGCCCGGAAGGGCGAGCGACGTTATCCGGCTGGTTGACGCGCCCCGACGAGGACCTCGGCGATCTGCACGGCGTTGAGCGCCGCGCCCTTGCGGAGCTGGTTCACCGTTTCCCGACTGTGCTGACGTTCACAAACGTGACTGCTTTCCGCGCAAGCATTGATCAGGCCATTTACGAACGCGAATGCACCAAAGTCCGCCCAGCGTAATCGCGAGATGGCCGCGAGGCCAGTCGCAGGGTCGAGCGTCATGACACTACTGGCGTTCGTTGTTCGCAAACAGCAGCGCGCCGCTGAGGCTGCGGGGGCTTCGAGCACTGATTCCTTCTTCTCTACGGGTCAGACCAGTTCCCCAAACCAGCCGCGCCGCGCCATCGACTTCACCGCTTCCAGCACTGGCACGATCGAGAGCGCCAGAACCGTTGTCAACATCCAGTCGCCCGGCGTCATGCTGAACGTCCCGAACGCTCTTTGGAAAAAGGGCACGTACAGGATGATGACGAGCAGCACGAGCTCCCACCCGACGGCCGCGTTGAGCCAGCGGTTCGCCAACGGCCGCCGGAACGCCGACAGCCGATCGGACCGGCAGTTGTACGCGTTGAAGAACTGGATCAGCACAAGGGTCACGAAGGTCATCGCCATGACCTCCGACAGGGGCCGGCCCGATCGCAGGAGCCAGGTGAAGAGCGCGGCATTGACGAGTGCGGACCACACGCCTGCCGCCAGCAGGATGATCACGACCGGTCGCGTGAAGATGCCAATCCGCCGGTCCCTGGGCTTCCGCCGCATCAAGTCCTGCTCGGGAGGATCGACCGCCAGCGCCAATGCCGGCAACCCGTCGGTGGCGAGATTGACGTAGAGAATCTGCACCGCGCTCAACGGCAGCGGCAGCCCCGCGATCACCGCGCCGGCCAACAGCACGATTTCGCCGACGTTGCACGACAGCAGATACATCAAATACTTCTTGATGTTGCCGAACACGATGCGCCCCTCCTCGACCGACGCGACGATCGTCGCGAAGTTGTCGTCGAGCAGGATCATCCCGGCGGCTTCCTTGCTCACGTCGGTTCCGGCAATGCCCATGGCGATGCCGACGTCAGCCTTCTTGAGGGCGGGCGCATCGTTGACGCCGTCTCCGGTCATCGCCACGACTTCGCCGCGATGCTGCCAGGCGGTCACGACACGCAGCTTGTCCGCGGGCGAGACGCGCGCGTACACCGCGATGTCGGCCACGTTGCGCGCGAGATCGTCGTCGCTCATCGCGGCGAGATCCCGCCCGGCCACCACGCGCCAGTTTCTGAGCATCCCGAGCTCGCCGGCGATGGTGCTGGCGGTCAACGGATGATCACCCGTGATCATGATCGGGCGGATGCCTGCCGCCTCGCAGACCTGCACGGCGTCCCGTGCCTCAGCTCGAGGCGGATCCATCATCGCGACGAGACCGAGCAGCGTCATCGCGCGTTCCGCATCCTCGAGCGATGTGCGGGATTTCCTCGCCACGGCGAGCACCCGAAGGCCTTCGCCGGCCATGCGTTGCTCGGCAGCGCGGATGCGCTCGCGATCGGACTCCGTCAGTGGAACCTCCTCGCCGGACCGCAACTGACTCGTGCAACTGGCCAACACTTCGTCGGCGGCCCCTTTTGAGAACGCCACGACGCCGGACGTCGTCGTGTGAAGCGTCGTCATTCGACGCCGTTCGGAGGTGAACGGAATCTCAGCGGTGCGCGGTTCCTGCTCGTTGAGCTCGACTGGATTCAATCCCGCTTTGGTCGCCGCCACGACGAGCGCACCTTCGGTGGGGTCACCCTCCACCAGCCACCGGCCGTCGCGGCGGACCAGCCGCGCATCCGATGCGAGAACACCGGCGTGCAGCAGCGCACGCACCTGTGGCGGTGACTCGACGACACGGCCTGCCTCCAGGACCTGACCGATGGGATCGTACCCAGCGCCCGACAGCTCGAAGAGGCGCTCCTCGGCGAGAATCTGCCGGACGGTCATCTCGTTCTTGGTGACGGTGCCTGTCTTGTCGGTACAGATGACGGACGTGCTGCCCAAGGTCTCGACGATGGGCAGACGGCGGACGAGCGCGTTGCGCGTGACCATGCGCCGGACGCCGATCGCCAGCGAAATCGTGACGACCGCGGGCAGGGCCTCGGGAACCACGGCCACCGCCAGCGCGATGCCGAACATGAACATGTCGATCACCGGCAGGCCGCGGGCCAGACCGATGGCGACGACCAACGCCACCACGACCAACGCCGCCTTGCCCAGCGTCGCGCCCAGGCGATCGAGATTCTCCTGCAAGGGAGTACGGCCGGCCTCGACGGACTCCACCAGCCGGGCGACATGACCGAACTCCGTGGACATGCCGGTCGAGACGACGACGGCCTGGCCCCGGCCATTCGCGACCAGTGTCCCGGCGTAGGTCATGTTCTTCCGGTCGCCCAGTGACAGCCCCGCATCGTCGAAGCGGGCGACCGTTTTCTTGACCGCCGCCGATTCCCCGGTGAGGGCGGCTTCGTCAACGGCGAGGTTGACGGCCAGCGTCACGCGCGCGTCTGCCGGCACGCGGTCACCAGCGCGCAGCAGCACCACATCTCCCGGCACCAGGTCCCGTGTGGGGACGGTCGTTTCTTCTCCGTCGCGAAGCGCGCGGGCGACGGGCGCGGCCATCTTCCTCAAGGCTTCGAGCGCTCGCCCCGCACGGTACTCCTGGATGAAACCGAGCAGCACGGCGAACAGCACGATGACCGTAATGACAATGGCCTCGAGTCTGTGACCGAGGAGGCCTGATACGAGCGTCGCACCGAGGAGAATCAGAATGAGGACGTTCTGGAACTGGGCCGCGAGGGTGTGCCAGGCGGACACACGGGCCGTGGCCTGCAGCTCGTTTGGCCCATGGACGTGCAGGCGCTGTGCCGCCTCGGCGCCGGCGAGGCCTGTCAGTCCGCTGGCCAGGCGCGCGAGCACCTCGTCCACCGAGAACGTATGCCAGACGGGATCGTGTGTGGAATGGGTCATGGGCCGTTCGTCGCGGACAGATCGACAGTAGTGAACGGTTGTCTCATTGACAAATAGATAGTTGTGCACTGACTATGAGATTTTCGTTATGTCTCACTCACCGAGGAGCTGCTGACAATGTCCGCGCTCAACTACCACCACCTGCTGTACTTCTGGACCGTCGTCCGAGAGGGCGGCATCTCCAAGGCGGCGGAGAAGCTGAGCCTGTCGCAGCCGACGATTAGCGCGCAAATCAAGATCCTGGAAGATGCGCTCGGCGAACGTCTCTTTCAGCGCCAGGGCCGCACGCTCGTCGTCACCGATATCGGGCGCGTCGTGGACCGGTACGCCACGGAGATCTTCACCGCCGGCAGCGAACTGCTGGAGACGCTCAAGGGGAGGCCGTCAGGCCGCGCTCCGCGGCTCGCCGTGGGCGTGGCCAATGCGGTTCCGAAGCTGGTGGTGTACCTGCTCCTGCGGCCGGCGACAGAGGGCGCTGAGCCGGTTCAGATCACGTGTAGCGAAGGCGATCCCGATCACCTCGTCGCCCAACTGGCGACGCATTCGCTGGATGTCGTGATCAGCGATACGCCCGCCGCCCCGCACCTCCGCGTCAAGGTCTTCAACCACCTGTTGGGCGAATCCGGGACCACGTTCTTCGCGGGGAAGCCGTTGGCGCAACGGCTGCGGCGACGATTTCCACGTTCGCTCAACGGCGCGCCGATGCTGCTGCCGACGATCAACACATCGCTGAGGCGCGCACTCGAACAATGGTTTGAAACCGAGGGCCTTCGTCCCGTGGTGTCCGGCGAGTTCGAGGACCCGGCACTCCTGACGACGTTTGGAGAGTCGGGTCGGGCCGTCTTTCCGTCACCCACCGCCATCGAGGGCGAAGTGCTGAGAAGCCACGGCGTGGCGGTCGTTGGACGTACATCGACCGTGCGGGAGCGCTACTATGCGATTTCCGTCGAGCGTCGCCTCAAGCACCCGGGCGTCGCCGCGATCACCAACGCCGCCCGCACAGAGATGTTCGGTGAACGGGAGAGACCCACTCGAACGTCGCGTCTCGCCGCGAGGTGACGGTCGAGTCAGCGCCCCGTCATCGCCCTTTCACCCGCGCGTGCTTGATGATCGCTTCCATGTGATCCAGATACTGGCGAAGCGCACGGTGGCCGGCGTCGGTCAGCGTGAACCGCGTTTTCGGCAGCCGGCCTTCGAATCCCTTCGTGCAGGTGAGATACCCCGCATCTTCGAGCTTCCGCGCGTGGACGCTCAGGTTGCCGTCGGAGAGATCCAGCAGCGACTTGAGCTCGGTAAAGCTCAACGTCGCACTGGCGGCCAGCGCGCTGACGATGGCCAGGCGGGTGCGATCGTGAATGAGCCGATCGAGATCGGCCGCGCGCGCGACGACGGGCGACGCGGTCTGGCGCGTCTTCTTCGACGCGCCGGACCCTGCCCGGTCCGATACCGGCGATGCCACGTGACGATTCACCGCGTTCCGTCTAGCCGCCATGCTTCCTCGCGATGATGACCCCATAAACGATCTGCAGCCCGCCAAAGCCGGCGCCGAGCCAGAGGTCGGTCCACCGCCCGCCGGTCAACACCGCGCCACAACCCAGGAGCATGAACTCCGCGCCTAGCCATGTGAGCACGGAAATGCTGGCGGTCGCACCAGCCAGGATGCCGGCGCCGTAGAGCAGGAGCCACATCGGCGCGAGCAGCTCGATACGCCCGGCGCTGACCAGCGACCAGGTGAGCGCCGCACCGGCCACGAGTGCGGGCAGGAAGCCCTGCATGAATCGTCGTCCGGAGGCGGACCACAGCGCGACGGTGTTGCGCCGCGCTTTCACGATCGTCGCGACGAGGCCGATGGGCGCGGCCACGACGGCCGCGATCAACCAGGTCGCGAGCCACTCCCGCGGCGTCTCGGCGCGGCCGCCGGCGAGCGCGGCGACAACGCCGATCACGCCCATCGCCATCCCGCCCTGGCCGGGCACGGCCGTAAACGAGGCACTCCGCACCATCGTCTCGCGAATGAACTCGATCGATTCGGCGGCACGCTCGTGCATCGCGGTCCAGTGCATGGCCGGATCCTACCTCAAAGAGCTTTACTGAGCAAAGACAGCGCTCTTTGAGGACCCCGCCCTTCACGCTTCTCGGTTCTCGCTTCCCGGTTCGTGTTCATGTTCGAACCGTGGCAGTTCGTGGCAGCCGTCCACTGCGCCCCGGTTCGAACTCCGAACCTCGAACCTCGAACTGAGAAGCGAACATGAACACGAACCGGGAAGCGAGAACCGAGAAGTGTGAACGGCTATGATCGGACCATGGCGCAATGGCTGGTCAAGGAAGAGCCCGAGCACTACGGCTACGAGCAGCTCGAACGCGATGGCAAGACGGTCTGGGCCGGCGTGAAAAACCCGCTGGCACAGAAACATCTGCGCGGCATCAAGCGCGGCGATCGGATTTTTTACTACCACACGGGCAAGGAGAAATCGGTGGTCGCCACGGCCAAGGCCGCCGGCGACGCCTATCCGGATCCCAACGACAAGGACGGCAAGCTGTTCGTCGTCGACATCGTGCCCGAGAAGACGCTGGCGCGACCGGTCACGCTGTCGGAGATCAAGGCCGACACGTCGTTCGCCTCGTTTCCCCTCGTCCGCATGTCGCGGCTGTCGGTTATGCCGGTCACCGATGCCGAATGGACGCGGATCGAGAGACTATCTCGTTCGGGTCGTTCGGGTCGTTCGGATCGTTCGTGACGTTCGGATCGTTCGGGTCGTTCGGGTCGTTCGTGCTCGCCCTCCTCGCGCTCGCGATACCCACGGCGCTGGGCGCCCAGGAGCCACCGCCCGGCATCCTGATCTCGCGCCAGCTCGCCGCTTCTGAAAAGCTCGCCGTCGGCAGCGTCGTGCGACTCGCCATCGATGCGGATGGCACGGGCGCGCGTGAGTTCCGCATCGTCGGCATCTACGAGCCGACCCCGGACCCGTCGCGCCTCGGCGTGGTGCCGCGCGAGGTTCGCCTCCACTTGCCGGACCTGCTGGACGTGACCCGGCCGCCAGGCTTTCCCGCCGGCACTGAATACGTCTCGTCGATCAACGTGAAGCTGGCCGATCCCGCCGACGCGGCGGCCTTCTCACGCGACGTCAACGCACGCATGCCAGGCGTGGTGGCGCGTCCGTCGAGCGAAGCGGCGGGATCGGCCGGACCCTTCCGCGTGCTCGAGCGCTTTCACCTGGCGATCGCCGTCGTCACCATCGTGGCCGCGACGGTGTTCCTGCTCGCGCTCACGATCATGCTGGTGGACGAACGGCGCGAAACGGTGGGCGTACTGCGCCTCATCGGGCTGCCAATCCGCCGGATCCTCGTACAGGTGCTGATCGAAGGCGTCCTCGTGGCCGGAGCGGGAGCCGTGTTCGGCCTCATCCTCGCGCTGCTCTCGCAGGAGCTCATCAACCTCTTCTTCCAGTGGCGATACGACACCGCGCTCGTCTTCGTGAAGGTCACGAAGGACGTGGCCCTCACATCGGTGGCCATCGCGGTTCCGCTCGGCGCATCGGCCACCGTCGTCGCATCCTGGGCGCTCCTCCGCCGCAGCGGACTCCGGCTGGCACGACGATGAACGCGATCGGCTTTGCGTGGCGGAGCCTCGTGCGACAGCCGGCGCGTGCCGCCCTGGGCGTCCTTGGCGTGGCCGCGGTGGGCGCGCTGCTGTTCGACATGCTGCTGCTCTCGCAGGGGCTTCTCGTCTCGATGCGTGACCTGCTCGACCGATCGGGATGGGACATTCGCGTGGCCGCAGGCGATCTCCCCGGACGCGGCCCGCGTGTGTCGAACGCCACCGACGCGGCTCAGCGCATCGCGAAGCTGCCGTCGGTCCGATCGACGCTCATCGTCCGCATCGCCGACGCCCGCATCGAACGCCGCACGGGCGCGCCGATGCCCGCGGTGTTCGAAGGTGTCAGCGGGTACTCGACGCTCGGACCCGCCGGCATCACTCCGCCATGGACGATCATGAAGGGCCGCGACGCGACCGGCGCGAACGAAGTCGTGGTCAACGCCGCGATTGCCTCGGCCGCGAACGCACAGCCGGGCAGCACGCTCACCCTGCGGGCCTCGTGCGTCAGCGACCGCGAATCGCTGCCTCCCACACGGCTCCAGGTGGTGGGCATCGCGGAATTTCCCTTCGCCACCAACGACGATACGGTCGGAGGCACGCTCGATGCCCTCAAGGCCGCATGCGGAGGCAACGTCGGCGACGAGGCGGACCTGTTGCTGGCCACATCAACCGGCGACGCCGACGCCACGGCGGCCGCGATCCGCGCCGTACGGTCTGACCTTCGTGCCATGACCAACGACGAGGTGGTGGGACGGCTGCAGCAAACAGGCTTCACCTATTTCCGTCAGATCTCGGCGGTGCTCACCACCGTGACGGTCTCGTTTGCCGTACTGCTGATCACGGTTCTGCTGACGGTGTCGGTCAACCAGCGGCTCGGCGAGATCGCTGCGCTTCGAGCCCTCGGCTTCTCGCGCTCCAGAGTCGTCAAGGACGTACTCTCCGAATCAGGGCTCATCGTCGGTGCCGGAGGCTTGATCTCGCTACCGCTCGGCCTCCTGCTCGCGTCGGGCCTCGACCGCATTCTCAAGGGAATGCCCGGGATTCCCGCGGACCTCCACTTCTTCGTCTTCGAAGGCGAGGCACTCGCCGTCCACATCGCGCTGCTCGTCGCCACCGCCCTCATCGCCGCGCTCTACCCGATGCGCGTCGTGTCGAGGCTGCCCATCGCCGCCACCCTTCGCGCCGAGGTGATCGGGTGAACGAGTCGATCATCGTGGATGCGCAGAAAGTGAGCCGGGTGTTCTCCATGCCGGCGGGACCAGTGACGGCGGTCCACGACGTGACGCTGCAGATCCGATCCGGCGATCACATCGCGGTTCGCGGACCGTCGGGCTGTGGGAAGTCAACGCTGCTGCACATGCTCGGCTGCGTGGATGCACCCTCGTCCGGGACGCTGCTCTTCGACGCGCAGGACGTGTCCCGCCTGTCCGACTCGAAGCGAAGCAAGCTGCGCCTCACGCACATCGGGTTCGTGTTCCAGCGGTTCTTCCTGTTGCCGATGCTGACCGCGAGCGAGAACGTCGAGCTGCCGCTCTCCGAGGCGGGCGTGTCCAAATCGCAGCGCCAGCAGCGAACCAGGGAGCTGCTCGACTACGTAGGCCTGTCGCCGCGCGCGGACCATCGGCCCTCACAGCTCTCGGGCGGCGAGATGCAGCGCGTGGCCATCGCGCGCGCACTCGCCAACACGCCGCGGCTGCTGCTGGCCGACGAACCGACCGGCGAGCTGGACGAGGCCACCGGCGCGCAGATTGCCGCTCTGCTGGACCGCGTCAATGCCGACGGCACCGCCCTGGTTATCGTGACGCACGATCCGGCCCTGGCCGATCGCGCGACACGGGTGCTGAACATGAGAGATGGAAGGATCACGTAGGACCCTACGTAGGGCAAAGGTCAAAGGTGAGGTTAGAGGTGCTAGGTCCCAGGTGCTAGGTCCAAGGTGTCAGGTTAGAGGTGCCAGGTTAAGGTTCCACGAGGACCTCACCTTTGCCTCAACACGTTGGACCTTTACCTCGAACGTTGGACCTTTACCTCGAACCTTGAACCTATACCTCGACCTTTGCCTTCACCTTTGCCCTTTGACCTTTACCCTTTGACCTACGGTTTCTAAGTCATGATCAGTCTCCTCGCTGTCCGTTCACTGACTGCGCACCCGGTTCGGAGCGCCGTGCTCGCGGCGGGCTTCGGCGTGGGCGTGGCGGTGATGGCCATCCTGCTCGGCGTCGCCGGCATCGTCCTCGAACAGGCGCAGGCGCCAGCGCTGGCCGGCGGCGGTGATGTGCTCATCCGACTGAGCCTGTCCGTGCCTGCGCGCCTGGTGTTGTCGGGCACGCTGCAGTCGGACGCGCTGAGGCCGCGCATTCTCTCCGCGGCCGCCTCGCACGGCACGGACCTGTATCTCTTGAACGGAGGCAAGGCCATTCGTGTCGCGGCGCGTGGTGGCATCCCCAGCCTCGAGCGTGCCCTCGACGACCGCGAGACCGCGGCGATCGCCGCATGGCGGGACTCGCCCGCCGATACCGCGTGGACGCGCGCGACTCCCGATCAGGTCCTGCGGCAGATCGATCGATTCCACGGCATCCCCGATGCGCCGGCCTGGGCGAACTCCTGGGCCGAGTGGCTGTACTTCAACGGCCGATCGAGCGAGGCGCGCTTCTATCTCACCTTCCTCGTCGGGCCGCGGACCGAGAGTGGCGGCCGCGCCTCAGGCGTGCGTCTTCAGATCGAACGAAACGGCCAGACGGAGACGTTCAGCGGACGCGCAGAGTTGACGGATGCGGAACTCTCGCGTGCCCCGGATCTGGCGATCGGCGGCAGTACGGTCACTCTCGACGGCATGCGCTATCGCATTCATCTCGACGTCGCCGATGCGAGCGGTAAGAAGGCTGTCGGCGATTTCACGCTGGCCGCAACGCCTGGCCGACTGGTGCCGCCGATCGAGATCACCGGCGCGCAGGGCTGGCGTACTGGCTATGTGGTGCCGGTGATGTCCGGCGCGCTCGACGGCACGATCCTCGTCCACGGCACGCCGGTGTCGTTGTCAGGAGGCACGGGTTATCACGATCACAATTGGGGATTCTGGCGAGGCGTGTCGTGGCAATGGGGGCAGGCGCAGCAGGGCGATCTGTCCCTCATCTACGGGCGCGTCTTCCCGCCGCGTGAAGCCGCGGACCCCGAGACGATCCCCGGCTTCGTCGGCGCGCTCGGTCCGGACGGCCCCCTTGGCTACTCCACCGACGTGCGCATCACCGAGGCCAACGACGAGCAGGGCCGGCCGAAGACGATCACGATCCGCGCGCGAGGCACGGCGCTCGACCTCGACATGCGCTTCGACGTGGCCTCCGCCGTGACGACGCGCATGGCGCAGGGGCCGCTGGCCAACGGGATTGATTTCCTGCAGCTCCGCGGCCAGTACACCGTGACCGGCCGAGCCGGTACGCGCGAGATCAGGTTCACCGCGGCCGGAGCGGCGGAAACCTTCCGGGGAAACTGACTCGTTCGGATCGTTCGGATCGTTCGGATCGTTCGGATCGTTCGGATCGTTCGAGTCGTTCGAGTCGTTCGGAACGTTCGGGACGTTCACCAAAGAACGATCCGAACGGTTCGAACGCCCGAACGATCCGAACGATCGCTATTCCCCGATCGCGTGCCGCGCGGCGATCTGGGCTCGGCGGCGGCGCTGCGTGAGCCGCTTCAGCGTTTCCTCCAGCGGCAGGCCGACCTGTTCCGCGTTCCACCCTCTGGCAAGACGCGCCGCCACGTCCTGACGCCGGCCGATCTCCATGCGGAAGCAGTCGAAGCACAGCGTGCGAGGCCGATCGGCCTGGGGGTCGGACTCATCACGAAAGCCGTACCGGGCTTCCCGCGCACGGCAGCCGGCGCAGACCGGGGCCTGCAGCGCGGCCGGCTGACGTGGCGTGCGTGCGCGCGCGGCCGCCCCGCCATAGAGCGCCAGTTGCTGACCGTCCTTGACCTGCCGAAATGCCTGCGCCATGTGGGCCATCCTTGTGAAATCGTTCGTTGAAGACGACTCTATCGGGAGGCTGTGACAGACTAGGTCACGTGGTGATAAGGGCGCAGAGATGAAGAGGGGGCAGGGGGAAGGGGGCAAGGGGGAGGCAAAGGGGAAGGCGAAGTCGGCCCGCGGTGCCGGGCAGGAGCCAGAGTCCCTCGATTCCCTCTACCAGCTGCCGCTCAGCGAATTCACCCCGGAGCGTAACGCACTCGCAACGCGGCTGAAAAAGGCCGGACGCACAGACGAGGCCGACGAAGTCCGATCCCTGGTGAAGCCGTCGGTCTCGGCGTGGGCCGCCAACCAGCTGTTCTGGCGCCATCGCGTCACGTTCGATCGGCTGATTTCCGCCGGCGACAGACTCCGGAACGCGCAGTCTGCGGGAAAGTCCGGGGACGTGCGCGGCGCGCTCGATGACGTCCGCGAAACGCTGTCCGAGTTGACGCGACTGGCCGCCGAAGCGCTTCTCGCCGTGGGTAACAACCCGACGGCGGGCGTGATGAGAGCGGTGACCGCCACGCTCGAGGCGCTCTCCGCCTACGGCTCCCTTCCACACGCACCACGCGCCGGCCGCCTGGTCGACGAGGTCGATCCACCGGGGTTCGAAACGCTGGCCGCACTCGTCCCGCATGGCCGAAGCCCGCGCGACGCGGATGCGCCGAGCCGGGTGCTCCGCTTCCAACAGCCCACACGACCCTCGAAGCTCTCATCGCGCAGGGCGCCTTCCGAGAAAGACGAGAAGCGCCGCGAGGAAGAGCGGCAGGCCAGGCTGGCCGCCGCGAAGGCCGCCGCGCAAGAGGCGGAGCGCGGGCTGCACGAGGCGCGGACCGTCGCGCAACAGGCGCAGGCCGCACTGAAGAAGGCCGCGGCCGAGGCGAAGGACACCGAAACAGCGATGATTGCGGCCGAGCAGGTGCTCGAGAAGACCGCCAAGGAAGCACACACCGCGCGACAGCTCGCACGACGGCTGGCGGTCGAAGCGGAAGCCGCGGCGCAGGCAGTAGAAGAGGCGGAGCAGGTGGTGGAGAGGGTGAAAAAGGAAGTGGAGGAGTTGAAGGGGTAATGCAAAATTCACAATGCAAAATTCAAAATGTAAGACTCAGACCCTCATCCTGAGTGATGCCCTCCTTTTGCATTTTGCATTTCGCATTTTGAATTAGTCTTCACTTCTAACTCCCATCTCCCCTTCCCACCTCACCGCCCCAGCCACATCCAGCCCGAACGAATCCAGCATGCGCGCCACGGTGTGGTCCACGACATCGTCGATCGTGCGGGGATGGTTGTAGAACGCCGGCACGGGCGGCAGCATGACGACGCCCATGCGCGACAATTTGAGCATGTTCTGGAGGTGAATGTCGCTGAGCGGCGCTTCGCGGACGGCGAGCAGCAGCCGGCGCCGCTCCTTCAGCACGACGTCCGCCGCGCGATGAATCAGGTTGTCGCCGAAGCCGTGGGCGATGGCGGCCAGCGTCTTCGCGCTGCACGGCGCCACGATCATGCCGTCGGTCTTGAACGATCCGCTCGAGATCGCCGCGCCCATGTCGCCCGGCGGGTGGACGAGGGTCGCGAGCGCCTCGACCTGCTCGCGCGAGTACGGCGTTTCGTGAAGGAGCGTGCGTGTGCCCCACCGGCTGATGACGAGGTGCGTTTCGACGCCCGCCTCGCGCAGGCGCTCCAGCAGCCGGACGCCGTAGATGGCGCCCGTGGCGCCGGTGATGCCGATGATGAGACGCATATCAATGCCCAGTGCTCAATGCGCAATGCTCAAGCCGGAAGGCTCAATGGGCAATGCCACCACGCACTTGCCATGGTGTTGAGCGTTGGGCTTCGTTGAGCATTGGGCATTCCGCATTGAGCATTGTGCATTGCGTAGTTCGTAAAGGCTATCATCGCTTCTCGTGCTCAAGCGTCAAACCTCTGGTTCAGTCCTCTGTACGTCCTGCGGCGTGCTCGTGGGCGTCGGCGACGACAAGTGCTACAACTGCGGGCGCCGCAATCCCGGGCTGTGGGGATTCGCGCCGGCGCTGCGGTCGCTCGGTGGCGACCTCGGCTTCGGGCCGTTCGTCATCGGCGCCTGCATCTTCGTGTACGCGTTGACGCTGATCTGGTCGGGCGGCAGTGTCGGCATGAGCGGACTGGCGATGCTGTCGCCGAGCCCCCGCGCGCTGTTTCTGTTCGGCGAGAGTGGAGCGGTGCCGGTGTTCGTCGCCGGGCGCTGGTGGACGGTGCTCAGCGCGTCGTGGCTGCACGGCGGCGCGCTGCATATCTTCATGAACATGATGGCGGTCAGGGTCCTCGCGCCTGGCGTCGCCGAGATGTACGGACCCGGCCGCACGGTGATCATCTACACCGCGGGATCGATTCTCGGATTCGGATTGAGCTCCTTCGCCGGTGCCTTCATCCCGCCGCTTCTCATCCTGCGCGGCGGGCAATTCACGGTCGGCGCCTCAGCCTCGATCGCCGGGCTCATCGGCGCGGTGCTGGCGTACGGTCACCGCAGCGGCAGCGGGATGGCGAGGACCTACGCCAACCAGTACATTCTGATGCTGGTAATCATCGGTTTTCTGCCCGGGTTCAACGTGGACAACTACGCGCACGCGGGCGGGTTCGCGGGCGGCTATCTCGCCGCACGGTTCCTCGACCCGCTGAAGCCCGAGCGCATCGATCACATGGCGATCGCACTGGTCTGCCTCGTACTCTCGGTGCTGTCGATCGTGGTCTCGGTGCTGCATGGGTTTCAGTTTTTGAGATAGATAGATCGTTCGGATCGTTCGGGTCGTTCGGGTCGTTCGGAGCGTTCGGAGCGTTCGGAGCGTTCAAAAAGGAGCAGGTGTGAGAATCGCGTATCAGGGTGAGCCGGGCGCCTACAGTGAGGCGGCGGCGCTGCAGTTTGGCGGCGCGCAGGTGGAGACGTTGCCGTGCAAGGCCTTCGAGGACGTCTTCGACGCCGTGGTCAAGACACGCGCGACGCACGGCGTCGTGCCGCTCGAGAACTCCATCGGCGGCACCATCCATCGCAACTACGACCTCATGCTCGATCACGACCTGACCATCACCGGTGAAGTCGAGCTCGACGTCGTCCACTGCCTTCAGGCGCTACCTGGCACGAAGCTCGGGGACGTGAAAGTGGTGTACTCGCACCCGCAGGCGCTGGCACAGTGCGAGCGGTATCTGAAAGATCTGGGCGCCACCGTCGAAGCGGTCTACGACACGGCCGGTGGCGCCAAGCTGATCGCCGAGCAGAAGCTCGCCGGCGCCGCCGCCCTCGCCTCGCGCCGGGCCGCGGAGGTCTTCGGCCTCGAAGTCCTGCAGGAGGCGGTGCAGGACTTCGAGTACAACATCACGCGCTTCGCCATCATCGGCGGCGCACCCCAGGCCGACGCCAACAAGACGACGATCGTGTTTGCGCTGCCGAGCACGCCGGGCGCGCTGTTCAAGGCGCTGAGCGTGTTCGCGCTGCGCGACATCAACCTGACGAAGCTCGAGAGCCGGCCGATGCGCGGCCGCCCGTGGGAGTACCTCTTCTACGTGGAGGTCGATGCGCCCCGCGGCGACCTCGGCTGCGCGCGCGCGCTGACCCATCTCGCCGAGTTCGCGCGATGGACGCGCGTGCTGGGCAGCTACAAGGGCACCGAGCGGAAGGCACCGCCGGCGCCGATGGCGTGATCCGGGATCCGGGATCCGGGATCCGGGATCCGGAAGATCGAGTCCCGAGTCCCGAGTCCCGAGTCCCGAGTCCCGAGTCCCGAGTCCCGAGCCCCGAGTCCCGAGCCCCGAGCCCCGGAATCGTTATAATCCAGCCCCATGACACAGCTGATAGCGAGAATCGCCGCGAGCCTGGCTCTTGTGCTCGGATTCGCGGGCCTTGTTCACGCGCAGGCCCCTGACGGCGCCGAGCTCTACAAGCGGACCTGCGCGATGTGTCACGACACCGGCGCGAACCGCGCCCCGAACCGCGAGGCGTTCACGTCGATGCCCGCCGAGCGCGTGCTGTCCGCCATGGAATCCGGATCGATGATCACCATGGCCAACGGCCGGACGGCCGCTGAGCGCCGGGTGCTCGCCGAATTCCTCACCGGCAAGTCGCTGTCCAATCCGCTTGTCACGGCGCCGTCGCCGGCGGCGATGTGTGCGGCCTCGTTTGCAGCCTTCAATCCGGCGGTGGGTCCACGATGGACAGGCTGGGGACAGAACACGAACAACACCCGCTTTCAGGACGCCGAAGCTGCCGGCGTCGCGGCCAGCGACGTCCCGCGCCTGAAGTTGAAATGGGCATTCGCGTTCCCTGGCGATCTGCAGTCCTACTCGCAGTCCACGATCGCCGGCGGACGCGTGTTCGTCGGAAGCTGGGGCGGCAAGGTTTATTCGCTGAGCGCGGCCACCGGCTGCGTGCATTGGTTCTTCGACGCCGGACAAGGCGTCCGCTCCGCGGTGAGCGTCGGTCGCGTCGGCTCGCGCGACGTCGCGGTCTTCGGTGATATGCAGGCGAATGTCTACGCGCTCGATGCCACCACGGGCCGGCTGCTGTGGAAGACGGACGTGGACGACTTCCCGGTCGGCCGTATCAGCGGATCACCGACGCTCTACAACGGGCGCATCTATGTGGGCATCGCCTCGGGTGAAGAAGCCACCGGCGCGAACCCCGCCTACGAGTGCTGCAAGTTCCGTGGCAACGTGGTTGCGCTCGATGCGGCAACCGGCAGGCGGCTCTGGAAGACATATACGATCGACACGCCCAGGCAGACGAAGAAGAACGCCGTCGGCACCCAGCTCTGGGGACCCTCAGGCGCGCCGGTCTGGGCTACGCCGGTCGTCGACGCCAGGCTGAATCGCCTGTACGTGACCACCGGGAACAACTACAGCGACCCGCCCTCGTCGATGAGCGATGCGTTCCTCGCCCTCGACATCGACTCGGGAAAGATTCTCTGGTCACGGCAGATGACGGAGAAAGATGCCTACACGGCTGCCTGCCGTCTGCCGGACAAGACCAACTGCGCGGATTCCAACGGACCCGATTTCGACTTCGGCGCCTCGCCGATTCTGATCACGCTGGCGAACGGGCGGCGGATGCTGGTGGCCGGCCAGAAGTCCGGCATCGTGCACGCGCTCGATCCTGACAAGGGCGGCGAAGTGTTGTGGCAAACCCGTGTCGGCCGCGGCGGAACGATGGGCGGCGTGCAGTGGGGATCGGCGGCCGATCAGTCCAACGTCTACGTGGCGCTCTCGGACATCGGGCGGATCATGCTGAATTACAGCAACAGCACTGACGCCGATCCGAAACAGGGCGGTGGCATGTTCGCGCTGCGACTCGAAGACGGTGAGCGTGTGTGGTACACACCGCCCCCGGGATGCGGCACCAGGCAGCGGTGCAGCCCGGCGCAGTCGGCTGCGGTCAGCGCGATGCCCGGCGTGGCTTTCTCAGGATCGGTGGATGGCCACATGCGCGCCTACTCCGCCGCCGACGGCAAGATCCTCTGGGACTTCGACACCATCCGCGCTTACGACACCGTCAACGGCGTCCCCGGCCGCGGCGGATCGATCGACGGCCCTGGCCCCTCGATCGGCGGCGGCATGGTGTTCGTGAACTCAGGCTACCCGACCGCGGGTGGAACGCCGGGCAATGTGCTGCTGGCGTTCTCGGTGGATGGGAAATAGATCACGGCAATTCAGAATTCGGAATTCAGAATGCAGACACTTCGACGAGCCGCAGCAACACGTTCAGCGTGATGCGTAGAGCCAGGTCGGTGTCTGAATTCTGAATTCTGCATTGCATGAACTGATGGCGGCCTTCCGGTACGGCCGCGCCGAACAGGTCAAGGAAGACGCACGTAAGGAACCCAGTTGCCGCGGTCGCGTTGCTGTTCC
Source organism: Vicinamibacterales bacterium (assembly GCA_035293405.1). GTDB lineage: Bacteria > Acidobacteriota > Vicinamibacteria > Vicinamibacterales > UBA2999 > Gp6-AA40. Next base: position 73,223 of record DATDOE010000111.1, read on the forward strand.
CGATCGTCGGCGTCGGGCTGCTCGTGTGGGCGGTGATGGTCACGCTCAAGCTCACGTGCCTGCGACGCGTGATCACTCATTGCCGCCCGACGCCCTCGAGACCACGACGACCGATCTTTCCACTGGTCTTCGGACTCTTCGAGCTCCTGCTCATCGCCATCGACCTGTGGCTGGGATCCACCACCGTGACCATCGGATCGGACACCGTCCGCAGGCGTCACGGACGATAGGAAGTATTTGGAAGTATTAGAGCTGTTTCGTGAACGATGTGCCTGGTGAACGGATGGGCCGTTATCCGACGGGCCCATCCTTCCCCCTTGGCACAGCCCATCCTTCCCCCCTTGGCACAGCTCGAGGTCCCGGTGACCCTCGTGCAATGGGTCCGGTCGCATATCGATTCACCCCTCGTGTTCCTGCTCGCGCTCATCGTGCTGCTCATCCTGGCCGGCGCGATGATGGACATCTACTCGGCGATCGTCGTCTTCGTGCCGCTCATCACGCCGGTGGCGGCGGCCTACGGGATCGACCCCGTGCACCTCGGCGTGATCTTCCTGGCGAACATGGAGCTCGGCTACCTGATGCCGCCGATGGGGGAGAACCTGTTCCTGGCCTCGTACCGTTTCGAACGGCCGTTGGCAGGGGTGTACCGCTCGACGCTGCCGTACTCGGTGATCGTGCTGGCGGTCGTGCTGCTGATTACGTATGTGCCTGGGCTGACGTTGTGGCTCGTGCACCTGCTCGAGGCGCGAGGGCTACTCTAGCGGTCGCCGTCAACCCGCGACGGTGAAGACGAGAAAATACTGGTACGGGAGGAAGGTGTGTTCCTTCACGAGCTGAAACCGTTCTGCTGCATCTGCTTCAGGAGATCCTCGCAGGCGATCTTCATGCCGACCGGAGGGCCGACCGGAATCTCGCGCTTGTGGAAGTCGATCATCACCACCTGTCCGCCGGGCTTCAGCTGCTTCTTCAGGACCGCGAGGTAGCCAGCCTGGTTCTCGATGTGCGGCTTCTGGTAGGCGTCGCGGGTCGGATCCTCGAGCGCGGCGATGTAGGCGGCGGCGTCGGCGTGCAGTCGGTGAACGGCATGCTGGTCGGCCGGTGCCTGGGCGGCGAGGGGGACGACCATCAGTAAGAGGCCGAGGCGTAGCACCAGCCCGATCGCCGCATTGAATCTTAAGGCCAAGCGCGAGGATCTGCCGCAGCTCGTCGCGATGGCTCGATTTGTCCGCGATGATCGTGTCGAGCTCCACGGCATTCAGCCGCGGCTTCCGCCTGCTTCCGCCTTGCGACGTATCGATCGAGTGTCTCCGCCTCCGCCGCGAGTGCGGCTTCCAGCATGGGCGTGGGCTCGGACACGACCGTGACCCGGGGCATGTCGTCCCTGAATGCTCGGCTTGCGTTCACCGGTCGTGTTGGTCGGATCTCAGAGGCTTACGTCTCTTGAGTTGCCGCCGTCACAGGATCGGATTCGTCAAACCGTTGGTCACCCAGGGGCGTTGCCCCGATGACCATCACCGAAAGCACAGATCGAGCCAGCGGAAGAAATGTGTGATTGCTGGACATGCAACCCCGATCGGCTCTATCGCGCGTCGCCGCCGGGGAATCGTTCACAAGGAGTGGGGATTCTTTGGCAAGGTAATCGGCTCGCGTCCCGCTTGACGAGTGTGACCCCCTCGTACCTCGAGGTCGCGAGGTTAGCCGTCATGGCGCATCCAACTTTGCAGCGCGGCGATGTAGCTCGCACGTTCAAACGTTGATGGCTCGCCGGTTCGCTGAAGGCTCGACAGACCTCGCATCAGGTCCAGCGTGGGTACCTCATGCACCTGCATCCATTCCTCGAGCCCACGCCGCATGGTCGCCACATAGGCCGTCCCGTGTCGGAGCAAAGCCGACGTCATTTGAACCGCGTCCGCACCAGCCAGGATCGCCTTGATGCCGTCGTCGGGCACTGCGACACCGCCGGTGACCGCAAGCGCAGGACGCACACGGCCGTAGAGAATCGCCAGCCACCGGAGCCGAAGGAGCAGTTCGTCGCTGGACGACAGCACGACGTGCGGCAACGCAAGCGTGGTCTTCACATCGATGTCCGGTTGGTAGAAGCGGTTGAACAGGACAAGGGCATTTGCGCCCGCTCGATCAAGTTGCCGTGCGACGTTCCCGAATGCGGCGAAGAATGGCGACAGCTTGACGGCAAGCGGAATCGTAAGCCCCCGTTTCAGCTCCGTGACGATGCCACAGAGTCGCTCCTCCACTGCGGTGCCCGACACGTCGAGATCCGTGACGACCTCGTAGAGGTTCATCTCGAGCGCGTCGGCTCCCGCTTGTTGAATGACGCGCGCGAATTGAATCCACGATTCTGTCGATGTCCCGTTCAGGGAGCCAATCACAGGGATCCGGACGGCTTGTTTGACGCGACTCACGTGCTCGGCGTATTCGTCTGGTCGCTGAGGATAGGGGTCTGCTGCCGAGACCGACAATGGCGGTTCACCGCGCCCGCCGCCGGCAGCCACTCCTGACGTCAGAGTCGGCGCGCACCCGGTGATGTCTTCGACGAAGAGGGAATGCAGCACCACGGCGGACCACCCGGCATCCTCGAGCCGCTTTACAGTATCGAGGTAATAGCCAAAGGGCGACGCGCCAGCGATGAACGGATGGGGCAGCCGAAACCCCAAATACGACGTGTCTGTCTGCATCAGCCGGCGCCTCGTTCGTGAGCGGGCGGCGTTCCCTTCGCTCGCTCGTGCTCGTTCAGTAGATCTCGTCCGGCGGCTCGAGCTCGTGCGGCTCTGCCGGCAGCGCGAGCCTCCTCCATGGCACGGACGCCAGTAGGACACCGACCGCAACGCCACCGAGCGCTGCGGCTGCAAGCGGCGCACTTCGGTGATGTGCATCCGGCGTACGGGGCTGGAGGGTCAAGACGTCGTTCGGCGATTGATGCACGGTCACCATGTTCTTCACGCTCAGGACGCCAGCCACAGCCTCCACTGTTGTCAGCAGTGGTATCAGCTCACTCTCGAGCACATGTCCGGCGAGAACGACGTGCCCACTCGACACCGTGATCTCAATCTGGTGCGGATGTGACACGACATGCCCGATCTTGGATCGAATGCGTGCAACCAACGCCTGATCGCAGACGTCCGCCCCCGGTCGCGCATGAGAAGCCGCGAGTGTTCCTCGGGCGCGATTCAAAACGTGGCGTGCTAATCCGCGAAGCGCCATCGCTCGCTGTCGGACAACGTGCCGGGCACGGTCACGGCCGATCGCGCGCCGCCGTGCTCCTTGCTCCGGATCGACAACGTACATGAGCGCTGCGCCGACGACCGCGCCACTGACGACAGAGAAAGCCCGCCTCATCTGGTCCTCCGACACTCGCGTAGCCGTCGCTCAATCTCGCTGCATGTGTGCACGAGCACATCGTGACCTTGGCGCCACACGAGCAGAAAGGCTGGCCGCCCAGCGTGGATTCACAGCACTCTTCGTGCCGACAGCCTCAGTCGAACGATGAGGTGGAGCCGAAGAGATGAGCCAGTTGAGCTTCGACAACTTTACTTGGCGGGTCTCGGAATATTCCCCGCCTCCGTGAGGAAATTCCGCATCCACGCGTTCTCGCACCCCCAAAGGAACCTGATTACTCGGGTCCTGGTACGGGCATGAACGTTGCCGTGCAGCGCCATGAACTTCGAGGCAAACAGGCGAGTGTGGAGGAACCCATGACGGACAGAGAACTTCAGGAACATGTCCAGAACGCGCTGGACTGGGAGCCAAGTATCGACGCGGCTGACATTGGCGTCTCGGCAGACGCCGGCGCTGCGCGGCGACGTCAAGAGTTATGGGGAAAAGGCGACCGCCGAGCGCGTGGCGCTGAGGTGTGTATGGCGCCAAAGCCGTGGCCAACGACATCAACGTCCGCCTGCGTGAGGGACAGTTGCGCACCGACACGGAGATCGCGCAAGCCGTGTTGTCGGCGCTGAAGTGGAACACGACGGTGCCGGACGAGAAGATCACCGTCACGGTCAGCAATGGCTGGGTGACGCTCAAAGGCAAAGTCGACTGGGAATACCAGCGAACGGCTGCGGCAAACGTCATTTGCGATCTTGAAGGCTCACGCGCGATGGCACCACCTTCCACCCGATCGTCCGACATCGTTCTTTCTGAGAGTCTCACATGCGCGACATCACGAGCACATTCGATGAGGGTCTGATTCACCGCGTCCGTGGAGAGTTCCTCGAGATGCCTGGGCTGCGGCTGACACGCAAGCAGGCGCAGCGGCTGTGGGGCTTCGACGAGGAGACGTGCACGAACGTGCTGGAGTCTCTCGTGGAGACTCGGTTCCTCCGCCGGATCGGTCTCGACACCTACCTGCGGTACGGGGAAGGGGCGGTCGCGTCATTCCGGCAACTGCCAGTCGCCGCAGCGGACGTCGCGTAGTCCGGGTCGCCATCATGCACACCTCATCAGCGTCCACTCATCACGTCGTCGTTCGTGTGCCCGGTGAACCCGCAATCGCACCGGAGGATGCGCGCCGGGCGCTCGAGGCGCACGTGAGCCTGATGCTCGTTGGTCCAGATGGTCGCGTCGAGCCGATCATCGAACGCCTCCGTTCGAGGCTCGCTCAACCGATCGTGACGTGGCGTTCTGCCGATCGTCTGGTGCTGCCGCCAGCGTCAGGTGTCGCAACGCTGCTGCTCCGCGACGTGCGCGGGCTGACGCGAGCGGATCAGAATCGGCTGCTGGAGTGGCTAGATCGGGCCTGGGGCCCGATACAGATCATCAGCACCACGCCGGGATCTCTTCTACCCTATGTGAAATCGGGAGCATTCCTCGATTGGCAAACGAATGGCCATTGCCTCCGGCATCCGCCTGTTTCCAGCGCGGCGAAGGCGAGGCGCTGCGCAGGGGATCCTCGTTCCCAGGCGCGGCCGTCAACAAACTTCTTGCTCACCTTCCGCCGGAGGTTACGGGACGCCTTGCCCCTTACCTTCACCCTGTACACCTCGAACGGCAGGAGGTGCTGTTCAGGGCGCAGGAACCGCTCGAAGTGGTGTACTTCCAAACACAGCTGTGGTGTCGCTCGTCTCTCGGCTGGAGTCCGCCCAGGCCGCTGGAGGTCGGGCTGACAGGTCAAGATGGTGTCATTGGGACGGCGCTCTTTCCCGGCATCGCGACGATGACGTGCGACGGTGTCGTGCTTATCCCCGGCTCTGCGCAGCGGACAGCGCCGCCGTCCTGAGACGTGAGATGGCTGCCAACGAATCACTGCACTCGGCCATCGGGCGCTTCGTTCACGTGTTGCTGGTTCGAAGCATGCAGATGTCCGTCTGCAACGGGTTTCACGATGCCGAACGACGGTATGGCGCGCGACCTGCGCATTGAGATCGGCGAGGTCGGCAAAGCGGCGGCCTGCCAAAAATTGTGTTCGATGAAATGAAAGGGCCGCTCGACGCAGGCCGAGCGGTTGGCATCGCCCTTTTCATGCGCGCGGAAGACAAAGCCGAAGCGCTCGGCGAACGCCGCCATCTCCGGCGCCGGGACCAGCCGTGCGCCCGTGCCGGCGGCGACCACGTCGACCACGCGGGCCATCCGCGCGGATTCTGCGTACCTCGATCGGCGCCGACATCGCCGCATCTGCAACGGGAGGACGAGGGTCAGCAGCGCCGCCGCAGTGCATCCCGGCATTCGGCGCAATGAGCGAACTGCGCAGCGGATGTCCTGGAGCACGGGCATCTACTCCGCGCGCAGGGCAACGACAAGATCGACGCGGCTGGCGCGCCGCGCCGGGCCGCGTGCTTGCGAACCCGCGAGTGGCGCGATGACCAGGAAGACGACGATGACGCCGCGATGCGGCACGCGAGCCCTTCGCGTCGCCGACTGTGCAGTAGGCAGTAGGCAGTAGGCAGTAGGCAGTAGGCAGTAGGCAGTAGGCAGACGGCAGACACTGTGGTTCTGCATACTGCTTACTGCTTACTGCTTACTGCTTACTGCTTACTGCTTACTGCTTACTGCTTACTGCATTCTGCTTACTGCATTCTGCTTACTGCATTCTGAATTTGGCCGTTTTAGTGGGCACATTGTCCTTGCCACGGCCCTCGTCCTCACGCGAAGCTGATGGGCATGGTCCCCCGCTCCGCGTCCCGGCTGAAGATCGTCGGCGCACCCCTCCGCGCTCCTCGCCGCCACATCGTGATGGTCGCGTTTCCGGACGTGCAGATCCTCGATGTCACGGGACCACTCGAAGTCTTTGGCCGCACGGCGCGCTGGCTCGTCGAACACGGACATCGCCCGGATCTCGCGTACACCGTGGAACTGGTCGCGGCGACTGCCGGGCCCCTGAGAACATCCTCCGGGCTCCGGCTCATGGCCGAGCGGGGATTCCGCGATCTGCGCCGCGATGTGGACACGCTGCTCGTCGCCGGCGGTCGCGGTGCGCGCGACGCCGCACAGCAGGCGGCGCTGCTTGCCTGGCTCAAGCGCATGGCTCCTCGCGTCCGCCGGCTCGGCTCGGTCTGCACCGGCACCTTCATCCTCGCCGCCGCCGGCCTGCTCGATGGACGTCGGGCGACGACGCACTGGGCGTGGTGCGAGACGCTGGCCGGACTCCACCCGGAGATTACGGTGGAGCCCGATCCCATCTTCACGCGTGATGGCTCGATCTACACGTCCGCCGGCGTGACGGCCGGAATGGATCTGGCGCTGGCGCTCGTCGAGGAGGATTTCGGACGGCACGTCGCGCTGCAGGTCGCGCGGCAACTGGTGCTGTTCCTCCGGCGTCCGGGCGGGCAGTCGCAATTCAGCGCGCAGCTCGCCGTCCAGACCGCGGATCGTGAGCCGCTGCGCGACCTTCAGCAGTGGATCGCCGATCATCTGTCGGCGGACCTGTCGGTGGCGACGCTCGCGGACCGCGTGGCGATGAGCCCGCGTCACTTCGCGCGCGTGTTCGCCGCGGAGCTGGGCATGACGCCGGCACGATTCGTCGAAATGCAGCGCGTCGAGGCCGCTCGTCGGCGCCTCGAGGAGTCGAGAGACGGCCTCGACACAGTGGCCGCCACGTGCGGTTTCGGAGGCGCCGAGGTCATGCGGCGCGCCTTCGTCCGCATCGTGCGCGTGTCGCCGAGCGATTATCGCAACCGGTTCAGATCGTCACTGGAACGAAAAGGGGCGTGAGATGAAGAAGGTCCTGCTCGCTAGCCTCGTACTGGCGTACATCGCGGCGTTCACCGTCACGACTGACGGGCAGGCGACCGACAGCGGCCCGCGCTACGTCAACGGGATGAATCTGGCCCGGCCCGCCGACTATCGCGAGTGGGTGTACCTCAGCTCGGGGCTGGGGATGGAATACAACCCGGTGCCGGGTCAGCAACAAGGCCAGTCCTTCGGCAACGTCTTCGTGAACCCGTCGTCGTACCGCGCCTTCATGAAGACGGGCAAGTGGCCGGATCGGACGGTCTTCGTCCTCGAGTTCCGCGCCTCGAAGAGCGAAGGATCGATCAACAAGGCCGGGCGTTTCCAGGGCGATCTGGTCGGACTCGAAGCGGAAGTGAAGGACGCGCGTTTTCCCGATGGCTGGGGATTCTTCAACTTCAGTCAGAAGGGGACCATCGTCAACACCGCCGAGCCACTGCCGCTCAGCGCCGGCTGCGCCGAGTGCCACACGAAGAACACCGCCGTGGAACGGACGTTCGTGCAGTTCTATCCCACGCTGATGGAAGTGGCGCGGAAGATGGGGACCGTCAACAAGGGTTTCTAGCGAACCCCTCGTTCACAGCGTGCGGGTCTGCCCGCCGTCGGCGTCGACGATCGACCCCTGACAAAACGCCGCCTGGGGTGAGGCAAGGAAGGCGACGAGGCGGGCGATCTCCTCGGGCTGACCGAAGCGCGCCACGCCCATTGAACGCGCCATCTGCTTCTCGGCCTCGGGCAGCTCCAGCTCGTGCTCGGCGGCGAAGCTCTTGATGCGCGTCTGAAGACGGTCGGTGGCAATGCCGCCGGGATTGATGGCGTTGACTCGCACGCCGTCCTTCACGCCGCGGTCGGCGAGCACCTTCGTCAGGTTGAGGAGCGCCGCATTGACCGCGCCGCCGATCGCAAACTCCGCGGTGCCGGTGCGGCCGCCAATCCCGACGATGTTGACGATGGTGCCGTGGGAGGCCTGCAGATGCGGCCAGGCCGCGCGGCTGCATCGCATGGCGCCGAAGAACTTGAGCGCGAACCCGTCGGCCCAGTCAGCATCCGACAGCGTGAGGAAGTCGCCACGCCTGGTGGAGCCGGCGTTGTTGACGAGCACATCGAGCCGGCCGAACTGCTTGACCGCGGCCTCGACGACGGCGGCAGGCGTGTCGGGATGCACCAGGTCAACCGCCTGCACGAGGCACGCATCGCCCATCGGCGACGCGAGCGTGAGCAGCTGGTCCCGCGTGCGCGCCACGACCACGAGGCGCACGCCTTCATCCGCCAGCGTTTGCGCAATCGCTCGGCCGATGCCCTTGCTGGCACCGGTCACGATCGCGACTTTGCCCCTCAGTTGAAGATCCATCTATTGCCTGTCACTTACCTTCGAATGCCTTGTACTGCCCAGCCGCGTACACCACTCGGCCCCCCAGCATCGTGAGCACCGACTCGAGGCCGCCGATGCGTTCGACCGGAATCGTCATGTAGTCCCCGGACAGCACAGCGAGGTCGGCGAGCTTCCCCACTTCGAGCGACCCCCGCACATCGTCGTCATGCGAGAACCATGCGCTCCCGATCGTGTAGAAGCGAAGTGCGTCCGTACGGCTCGGCGTCTCCTCGGGCCCGCGCATGGCGAAACCGCCCACGGTCTTGCCGTCGAGCAGCCATTGGAGCGAGGTGAACGGATTGTACGAAGCCACGCGGTGCGCGTCGGTGCCGGCACCCACCACCACGCCGATCTTGCGCGCGGTCTCGACCGGCGGCGTTCGCCGCGCCGCGTCAGGGCCAGCCTGCTTCAAGAACTGCTCGCCTCCGAAGTACATCGCATCCTGCATCGTCCAGCCGACGCCGAGGGCTTTCATGCGGCCGAGGGTGGCCGCCGAGGCATCGTTCAGATGCGCAATCGACCATCGCAGCGGCGCAATCGGGATCTCGGCGTTGACGCGCTCGAAGATCGCGAGCAGATGATCCACCGACGCGTTGCTGCCCCAATGCATCGTCAGCGAGAGACCCCGCTCGGCCGCCCACTTCACGATGCGGTAGTAGGCTTCCTTGTCGGCCGCCGACGGTGAGTTGTTGTTGTTCATGGCGGCAGTGATGCGCTCGCCCAGGCCGTTGAAGCGCAGCATCTCGTCGCCGAAGCCCATCGGCAGCATCTGCGTGAGGTTTCGCAGCTCCTCGAGCTCCATGCCGGACGTCTGCGTCCCCACCGTGTACGCCACGCGTACCGTGAGCGCCTGGTCGCGCCAGACCGTGAACAGCGCCTGATAATCGGGCGCCGTCAGGTTGTTGCCCCCCGGATCACCCGCGCCGGTCAACGCCAGACGATTCAGCTCGCTGAAGAACTTCTTCGTGCCGTCCACCTGTTCGGCCGCCGTCGGTCGCGGCAGCCGATCGAACAGTCCCACGATGGCGCCCTGCGCGCCGATCACGGCGCCTGTCGGTGTTCCGCTGGCATCGCGCTCGAATCGTCCGCCAGCCGGCAGGTCGGATTCGCTCGCAATGTTTAGCGCCTTGTGCGCCGACGGCGTGAGCATCGCCCACCCGTAGCCCAACTGGATGTACACCGGATTCTCGGGAGCCACGGCGACGAGCTCCGCCTGCGTGGGAAGCCGGTTCTCCTTGAATTGTCGGACGTTCCATCCACCGGCGACAATCAGCCACGCGCCGGGCTTCTTCGCGCGCGCGGCATCCTTGAGGCGACCGAACGCCTCTTCGAGCGACCGCACACCGATCCAATTGACCTCCGTACTGAAGCTCAAGGCGGCGCGGATGGCATGAAGATGGGAATCGATCAGGCCGGGGATCACCGTTCTGCCCTCGAGATCGATCACGCGAGACCGCGGGCCGGCGAGCGCTCGCATCTCGGCGGACGTGCCCACCGCGACGATGTGCCCATCGCGAATCGCCAGCCCCTCGCGAACCGACGACTGGGGATCGACGGTGACGACCTTGCCGTTGACCAGGACGGTGTCCGGGCTCTGCGCGAACGCGGGCGCCGCGCCGATCGCCAGACACACCGCTGCTGTCGCCAAGGCACACGCGACGCGTGTCATGCCACTCCTCCTCACGAGAACTGGGTGTCAGCGAAATGAACCGTCGCTCCTGTTGCCGGGCAGGGACGCCGGAGCGTAGCCATGCATTGTAGACTCTGGGCGATGAAAGGCGCCGCACGCGCTCAGACGATCGTCCTTCTGCTCGCCGCGCTGGCCGGAAGTGCCGGCGCTGCCCAGCGCGGGCCCGCAGGGCCGGCCGCCGTTCCGGCCGACAAGTTCGTCACGTCCAACGGCCTTCGCATCCACTACGTGGACTGGGGGAACCCCGGCGCTCCCCCGCTCATCCTCATTCACGGCCTCGATCGCGTGGCGCGCACCTTCGATCACCTCGCCACGCACTTCACGTCCAGGTTCCACGTCATCGCCCTGGACATGCGCGGTCACGGTGATTCCGGCTGGGATCCCGAGGGACGCTACCTCGTGGAGGATCACGCCGGCGATCTCGACGGCCTCGTGCGCCAGCTCGGGCTCCGCAACATCACCGTCTGGGGTAATTCCACCGGCGGCCGCGTCGCCCAGGTGTTTGCCGGCATGTACCCTGACCTCGTGTCGCGGGTGATCTCCGAAGACGTCGGGCCTGAGCGCCCCCGCCAGATCTCGGACAGCTACAGCCGGCGTGTCGCCCAGGAAGAAGCCGGGTGGGCGTCGGAGGAGGAACTGCTCGGGCAACTGCGGAAGACGAGCAGCGGAACGTCCGACGCAGTGTTGGTCCCTTACGTGCGCTACGGCACCAAACGCCGCGCCGACGGCCGCATCATCTGGAAGCGCGATCCCAAGCTGGTCAACGGATTCGTTCCCACCGATTTGTGGCGGTTCGTCCGCGAGATCAAGGCGCCGGCGCTCTACGTCATCGGTGGCCGCAGTACGATCGTGCCGAGGGCAACGCAGGACGAGTTGAAGAAGGTGCTGCCCAAGGTTCAGATCGTGACGATGCCGGGGTTGGGACACTATCCGAGTGACGAGAAGCCCGAGGAGTTTCTGGCCATCGTCGACGAGTTTCTCAGTAAGACGTGACCCACTGGGCCGCCTGAAGGCGGCCCCTACGTTCGGAATATTCGTGGGGGCCGCCTTTAGGCGGCCCGACAAGGAGATGCGCATGTTGAAGAGATCCGCGGCCGCGCTCGTACTGGCTATCATCATCACGGCAACGACCTCCGCGCAGGACGCCAAAGCCGTCATCGCCGCCACGTCGACGGCGATGGGGGCCGACTCGTTACGAACGATCGAGTACTCCGCCAACGGGTACGACTTCGCTCTCGGCCAGGCCTTCAATCCGAACTCACCGTGGCCGCGCTTCATCAACCAGAGCTACAAGCGGGTCATCGACTTCCAGACGCCAGCGTCACGCGTTGACCGTGTCCGGCTGCAGGCGGAGAACCCGCCACGGGGCGGTGGTCAACAGCCGGTCAGAGGCGAGCAGCCGCAGACGCAAACGATCGTCGTGAGCGCGAACACGCCATGGGTGCAGCAGCTCGAAATCTGGATGACACCGTACGGATTCCTGCGGGCAGCGGCGGCGAACAACGCAACCGTCCGGTCACGCACGGTTGACGGCCGGAAGTTCAACGTCCTGTCCTTCACAGGGCAGAACAAGGCGAAGGTCAACGGCTACGTCAACGACCAGCAAATGGTCGAGCGTGTCGAGACGTGGATCGACGACGCCCTGCTCGGCGACCTGCTGTTCGAGGCGATCTATTCCGACTACAAGGACTTCGGCGGCGTGAAATTCCCCACCCGCATCATTCAGACTCAGGGCGGGTATCCGATCTTCGACCTTCGCGTGAGCGAGGTGAAGCCGAACGCGCCCGTCACCATTCAGGCGCCTCCTCCTGCCGGCGGCGGGGCGCCGGCACCGGCCGCCGCGGCAGCGCCCACCGAGAAGCTGGCTGATGGTGTCTATCTCGTCTCCGGCGGATACGCGAGCCTCGTCGTCGACTTCAAGAGCTACATCGTGGTGATCGAGGCGGGGCAGGGCGAGGCGCGTTCGAACGCCGTGATTGCCGCGGCCAAGCGCCTGGTGCCCAACAAGCCGATTCGCTATCTCGTGAACACCCACCACCACATCGATCACTCGCGCGGGCTCAGAACGTTCGTGGCCGAGGGGGCAACCATCGTCACCCATCAGATCAACCGGCCGTACTTCGCGAAGCTGTTCGCGGCGCCGCACACGCTGAATCCGGACAGGCTCGCCTCGTCCAAGCGGACGGCCACGTTCGAGACGGTGACGACGAAGAAGGTGATGACCGATGGCAACCACGTGATCGAGCTGCATCACATGGCTGGCAGCGGGCACAATGAGGGATTGCTCCTGGTGTATCTGCCGAAGGAGAAGATCCTGGTCCAGGCCGACGCCTACAATCCACCGGCTCAACCCAACGCGCCAGTCGTCACGCCGGTCAGCCCCTATACGGAGAACCTGGTGGCCACCATCGATCGACTCAAGCTCGACGTCGAGACGATCGTGCCGATCCACTTGCCGGCTGATGGACGCAAGATCACCCGCGCGGAGTTGATGCGGGTGGCAGGACGGTGACTTCGCTGTAATTCAGAATGCAGAATGCAGAATTCAGACTGGACATCCGACGATGGCCAGGATCAAATGCGCGGCGTCGTCACTCCGATGCGTCGTAAACGCACTGTCTGCATTCTGAATTCTGCATTCTGCATTGATTCATTTCGCCGCAGACTGCCGTCCGCGCACGAGGTCCTTGATCACCTCGTCGTAGTACGGCTTGTCCTTGAGGCTGGCGCGCGAGGCCGGGAAGTACGCCAGGGCGACACTCACTACACTCGGGTTCAGGGCGGTGAGCGACACGGCGCAGCGCTCGCCTCCCGATAGACGCGTGTTGTCGATCATCGGGAAATCAAAGAGACCGACGACGAAGTTGGTGTCGATCTCCCGCTTGCCCTCCAGGTCCATGGTGGAGAGCTGGCACTCCTCCTGAGTGAGAATCTGCGAGACGTAGAGCCGCACCATGACTTCGTGCGCCCCCTCGTCGTAGTTGATCAGCTCGAGCTTGAACTGCCGGTAGTGCCGCGATCCGTCATTGGACTCCATCGACAGACAGACTCGGGATGCGGCCTCGCCCGGCTTGAACTGCGGATCGGAGATGGCCCGCGTGCCAAAGGAGATGTAGGCCGACAGGTCCTTGATCTTCTCCGGGAGGGCGTCGCCCCGCTCGACCATGCCGACGTCTGACATGGCGGTCAACTGGTGCTCGTTCACCTGCAGCGCCACCGACTCGAGCCGGCCGCGCAATTCGGTATTGGTGACCCGATCTTCGAGGGAGATCCGCCGTGCCACGTCCCTGAACAGCGGCGCGATATCCAGCGACTCGTGGAAGTTGTAGGCCAGCAGCTCGAGGCTCAGGATCTGTTGCCGGATCAGCTCTTCCGACGTCTGGCGCTGCGTGGGATCTCTCGCCATGAACGTGTTCAGGATGGAGTTGAACATGTCCTTGCGGAGATTGCTGTCGGCTTCTTCACGGCGGCCCATCATCTCGGCGTACAGCCGGATGTTGCTTTCGACCTGCTGCCGCTCGTTCAACGATGAGTTGAACCAGTACCCGAGCACCAGGGTGACGAGCGGGAGGGCCAGCACTTTGGCCAGCTCGATCCACGGCCAGGAAGCCTTACTCTCGGGGACGTGCGGGACGTCGGGCGTCGGGACCTCGCCTTCGTTCATGGTCACCTTCGCTTGAGCTCGAACTTCCCGTCTCCAAGCTTCACGAGATCAAAGTTGAACGCGGACGGATTCGGGCCCGAAAAGATGACGGCGGACGGACGGCCGGCATACGACGGCAGCGCGAGCGTGCACTGCCCCTGTTGCGGCACATTGATCCGGTAGGCGCCGTCGGCGGCAGTGGTACCGGTCAGGGCAGCCTCTTTCCCGCACTGAATCTCGATATTGGCGCCCTTCAGACCCTGCCCCTCCGACACGATCGTCCCGTAGATCTGTCCCGCGTAGAGCACAGCGGGAACGCACAGGGCAATGACGAAGCCGATGTACTTCAGTGGTCGCATCGAAACCCTCCAGACCCATTCTATTCGCAGGCCAGAACAACTCTTTGACATCCCGAGTGCTCATCCGTAGACTCAAGCTCATCACCCAGACCGACACGGTGACCCTTGTCTGCGTCCTCTGAACGGACGCCAGAGGCCGGGAGCTTCAACGTGAGACGACACTGCCGCTTCGGAACGCTTGCGGTTCTCCTCTGTCTGCCAGTCGCCGACGCCTCGCCCCAGACCCAACAGGACACCTACGTTTCCTGGTCAGCAGAACAGGCCGAGACCGTCGGGAGGAGCATGCGGGCGGACGGCCGCGCGGGCGGGCGGTTCGACACGCGGATACTCAAGACCGATCGCGCCTATAACTACAAACTCAGGGCTACCTGGCTGACTCCAGAAGTGATCCGAGCGTCCGCCCGGATCGAGCAACTCCGGTCGCGACTCAGTGACGAACAAACCCGGGCTCTTGTCGCGGAGGCGGAGGCTGCCGGGCACACCGTGATCCTCGTCGAGATCGACCCACGGGAGGGCTCCGGAGTGATTCCCCTCGACTGGCGAGCGGTGCTGCAGGCCAAGGACTGGAAGCCGGGCATGCCGGGCTCTGTCCTCGGAGTCAGCACGCCCCAGCTCAAATTGGTCAAAGCCCTCGCCGGTGTCGTTCGGCGAGACTACAGCTACGACGTGTTCTGGGTGGTGTTTCCGTTGCTCGACGACACAGGAGCCCCGGTGTTCGCCGATGCCGTCCGCGACGTTGAACTCGTCGTGGGGATTCATGAGAAGGAAGGGGCCGTCCGTTGGCCCGTTCCGGCCTCCATTCGACAACGTGCCCTGGCGCTCAGTCAGAAGAAGTAAATGACGGCACCATCGGCCCATCACACAACGGGGTTGCCATGCGACGTACGGCGCTGAGATCAGTCGTATTTCTCGTTTTGATGTCGCCCTGCCTCGGTTCGGCGCAGTCCGCCGGCAGCGGGGATCTCTACAAATTGCTCGCGACGACCAAGACGTCGACGATGCAGAAGGAGCTCGACGAGGCCTCGGCAGAAGGATACCGGATCGTGATGGGTTCGCCGACCGCAGGCAACGAGATGGCGCTGTTTCTCCAGCGCACCGCAAAGCCGCCTGACACCTACGCCTACAAGCTCCTGGCGACGACCAGAACTGGAACGATGCAGAGGGAATTGAATGAGCTGGCTGATGGCGGCTTCCGCCTCATGCCAAGCACCATAATCGCCAAGAAGCAAGTCATCGGTGGCATCGAAATCGTGGCCTTGCTCGAGCGGCCACCGATGGCGGCGAAGCAGTACGAGTACAAGCTGCTGGCGACGAGTCAGACCGGCACGCTGCAGAAGGAAGCGTCAGAAGCTCAAGCGGCGGGATTCATCATCGTCGGCATGGTCAGCCGAGGTGAGCATATGGTCGTGATGGAAAGGGAGACGACGCTCAAGAAGTAGCCGCGCGCGGGTCCGCCTGAAGGCGGACACTACGGCATCACAAGAGGCTGCCCGCGGAGAGCGCGACGAAGAAACCATAGAACAGCGCCATCACCACGAGCGCGATCCGTCTCCACATCGGCGGCCGCACGTGCGGCGGCAGGAGCCGCGTGTTGACGTACAGCAGATGGAGCGCCGCCACGATGAATACCGCACCGGCGACATTGGCGCCGATCTTGAGCAGCACGATCGGCTGCGCGAGGCGCAAGGCGATGATGCCCCAGACGACGAGGACGCCGAGCACGGTGTAGTACACCGCCCGCACATCGCCACCGCGCCAGGCTCGCACCTGCCGGCTTCCGGTCCACAGGATGTCGGTGATCGCCCGCACCATGCCTTCGAGGTTGTCGAGCTGCGTCTTGAACAGCACCCACGCGCCGAGGAACGCAATGGCGATACCCGCGCCGGCGCCGGCACGTGAGCCGACGGCGGCGGCGAGCGCGGCGCTGATGCCCAGGCCTTGAATGTCGGTCCCCCGTGGGAGGAACAGGACATAGAGCAATGCCGGAAGCACCATGCCCGACAGCGCGCCCACGAAGAACACACCCCACTGATCCACCGCCACCACGCGCCACCAGCCGCGCCAGCGGCGCATCGCCTCGGGACTCGAGTCGAACGTGAACCCGGTGTGCGCGAGATGCACCTTCGGCCCGCCCGCCGCGGCGATGTAGCCCGCGCGCTCGCCCATGCCGTACCCGCGATCCCTCGCCCAGTTCCCCAGTACCAGATTCGCCACGCCCCCCGCCCCTGAGTAGGCGACGAGCGCGCCCAACAGCACCAGGTCGGCGCCGGCGGGAAAGAAGTCGAACTGGCCCTCCACGAGATCGAAGCCGCCGAAGCCGACCACCGCCGCCAGCCACGCCCGTGACGGGACAAAGACGATCGCGAGCACCAGGAAGCCGCCAAGCGTCGTCGTGACCAGAATCCAGTTCAGCACTTCGAGTGTGTGCTCGATGCGGCGGCCGAGGCTGAGGATGACCACGACACCCAGGAGGGTCGCGACGCCGATGACATAGATCGTCGCCGCATCAGGTGTCCCGGCGAGACGCTGCACGAACAGGTAGAAGATCGCCGCGGCCGCCGTGCCAGCCCACGCCGGCCAGCCGACCTGCAGGAAATACATCCCCGCATACACCCACGCCCACAGCGTGGACGAGGGACGCGTTCGCATGAAGCCGGCAAACACCGGCTCGCCGGTGGCCAGCGTGTAGCGCATGACCTCGGTGTTGAAGATCGTCTGGAGGGTGATGGCGATCAGGACCACCCAGAGCAGCGAGAGACCGTGCTGCACGAACACCGCGGGGCCGAGCAGAAACTCGCCGCTGCCGATGGAAATCCCGAGCGCGATCACGCCGGGACCAACCGCCTTGAACCAGCCGAACCCGTGCGGCCGCGGCGGCTCAGGCAGCTCCGCGAGCTTCCATGGGTCGAGGCCGGATCTGGACTCAATCTGTGTGGTGGAACTCAATTCAGAATGCAGAAGTCAGAATGCAGACAATGCACGCACGACGCATCGGGGTGACGGCATTGCGCATTTCACCCCAGCGATGGTCGTATGTCCAGTCTGACTTCTGACTTCTGAATTCTGAATTCTGAATTACAGCGAAGGGGACAGAGCTCAAAAACCCTTCCCCAGTTGCTCTTGAAGTTTGTCGCGGTATCCGCGGCTCAGGGGGAGCCGCGTGCCGTTGCGCAGGATCACGACGTACTCGCCGTTGAACCAGGGCTGCAGCTCCTTGATGCGCTCGGTGTTGACGATGCGGGAGCGGTGGATGCGGGCGAAGCGCTTGGTATCGAGCCGCGACTCCATGCGGTTCATCGTCTCGCGAAACAGATGCGCCTCGTCGCCGAGGTGCAGGCGGACGTAGTTGCCCGCCGCCTCGATCCAGTCGAGCTCGTCGGTGCGCAGGAAGAACACGCGGCCGCCCGACTTCACCACCAGCCGATCGAGCTTGGGTGCCTCAGGTTTGATGTCGTTGACGAGCGCGAGCAGTCGGCGCCCGAGATCACCGGCGCGGCGCCGCTCGAGCGAGGCGCGCGCGTGCTTGAGGGTTTCGCGGAAACGGTCGCGCCCGAACGGCTTCAACAGGTAGTCCAGCGCGTGCACCTCGAACGCGCGCAAGGCGTACTCATCGTAGGCGGTGACGAAGATCACCGTCGGCATCCGCTCCGCGCCGACCGCCTGAATCACGCCGAAGGCGTCCACGCCCGGCATCTGGACGTCGAGGAACACGAGATCGGGGGTGTGGTGCTGGATGGCGGCCACGGCCTGCGCGCCGTCGCTGCATTCCGCCACAACCTCCACGTCCTCTTCCTGCTGCAGTAGCGACAGCACGCGCTCACGCGCGATCGGCTCGTCGTCAACGACCAGAGCGCGGATTTTGTTCACGCCACACTCTCCATGTCGGATCCAGTGGGCATCAGCGCCCGCACTGTCGTGGGTTGCGCCACGTCGGGCGCGAAGGGAATGACGATGGTGATGGCCAGCCCGCCGCCGGGAGGGTTACGGCACTCGAAGCGGTGACGGTCGCCGTACAGGTGTTCGAGACGCGAGCGCGTATTCGTGAGCCCGACGCCGGTATGAAAGGCCACCATTTGATCGTGCGGCAGGCCGACGCCGTTGTCGCGGACCTCCAGCCACAGCGTGTCGCCTTCGCGGCGCGCGCAGATGTCGACGCGGCCGCCACCGATCTTGGGCCCGATGCCGTGGCGAAGGGCGTTTTCCACCAGCGGCTGGAGGAGCAGGTTCGGGACCGCGGCGTCGAGCGTGTCCGGCTCCACGTCGATGTGCACCTGCAGCCGATCGCCGAAGCGCGTCCGCTCGATCTCCAGGTACTTCAGCAGGAAATCGAGCTCGTCTTTGAGCGACATCTGTTGCGTGCCCACGCGATCGAGCGTCAGGCGCAGCAGATCGCCGAGGCGCTCGAGCATCGCATCGGCGGCTTCCGTGTCGCGGTGCATCAGCGCGGAGATCGTGTTCAACGTATTGAAGAGGAAGTGCGGGTGGAGCTGCCGCTGCAACGCCTGCAATTGCGCTTCGGCGAGGCGGGTGCGAAGCTCCGCGGCAGTCAGCTCGCGTTCCTGCGACTCCCGGTGGAAGTCGAGCGCATGGCTGAGGAAGACGACCGCCCAGTAGGTCATCATCTCCCAGTCGAAGTTGAGGAAGAACAGCTCCTGGAAGTACATCCACCACGACACATCGCGGCCCGCGAGCGCCTTCATGATCAGCAGACGACAGGTCACCGTCAGCGCGGCGTGTGCGACCGTGAAGACGATCACGCCGCCGACGTGTACGGCGGCCGCGCGTCGCCAGGTCTGCCGGCCGAAGGGGTACCGCCTGGCCAGCCACACGATGCCGGGGACGAGCACAGCCCACGCGTACCAGTACGTCATGTTCAGCGCGAGCAGGATCTGGAACGGCTGCTTGCGGTCGGTGAACAGCGTGACGTAGTTGTAGGCTTGGAGTCCCGAGAAGATGCCGAAGGCCGTCGCCACCGCGAAGATGCGGAACAGGCTGATTCGGCGGGGGGGCCACTCCATCACCGAACTATCGGCCGAGCCTCGCGGAAGGTCAAGCACGAGACGCCGGATCGAGCCGAGCACGGATGGTGTGTCATCACCGGAGGCGGCAGTTTCGGACGCTTTGCGCAGTTATTCCATCCCTCCAGACTGGCATTCGTCCCACGATCGAGGATTTGCCAGACGAGGGCACGCCCACCCGGATACGATCCTCTGAGTGAGCATCATCCACATTGAGGACCCGGACGACCCCAGGCTCGCCGAGTTCCGCAACGTGCCGGACCCGGAGTTGCTCGGCCGACACAAGCTGTTCGTCGCCGAAGGCCGTCTGGTCGTGAGACGACTGCTCCTGGAGAGCCGGTTGCCGGCACTCTCGGTGATGGTGACCCAGGCGGCCCTCGCCCCGCTCCAGGAGGTGGTTGACCCACGCGACCTGCTCCCGGTGTACGTCGTGCCGCAAGCGGTGATGAACGGCATCACGGGCTACAACATGCACCGCGGCTGCGTGGCGCTCGGCGAGCGTCCCCAGGCATCCGAGTGGCGCGAGCTGACCAACCGCGCGCAGTATCTGCTCGCGCTCGAGCGCGTGGGGAACGCCGACAACGTGGGCTCGGCGTTTCGCAGCGCCTCGGCATTCGGCGTCGATGCGGTGCTCCTCGAGTCCGGCTGCGCGGACCCGCTCTACCGGAAGGCGATTCGCACGTCGATGGGCGCGTCGTTGACGATCCCGTTCGCGCCAGCCGAGCCCTGGCCCGACATGCTCTATGAGCTGCGGAACAAGGGATGGGCCGTCGTGGGGATGACGGCGTCGTCCCGGACGAAGGAGCTGCGAGAGATTGCGCCGATGATCGCCCGCCACCCCACGGTCATCGTCCTCGGGCATGAAGGTGATGGTCTGTCAGACGAGGCGCTGGAGGCGTGCAGTCACCGGGCGCGCATTCCCATGACCAACCGCGTGGACTCGCTGAATGTCGCGACCGCGGCCGCGATCGCGCTGTACGAGCTCGTCAGAGGCTGAGTCCCCGCGGGGTCAGGGCTGGGGTCAGAGTTGGGGTCAGAGTTGGGGTCAGAGGTGGGGTCAGAGCTGGGGTCAGAGGTGGGGTCAGAGCTGGGGTCAGAGCTGGGGTCAGACCCCAGCGCGGCCAAGCCGGCGCTGCAGGAGCTGGCGCAGACCGGGACGCGAGATCGCGGCCTGGCGGACGAATTCGGCAAACGCCTGTTGGAGCTGCGGCAGCTCGCGCGGATTCGCGGCGACGACTTGCAGCCCGATACTCCCCATCTCGTCGGCCGATTCCTCCCCCCACTTCACTCGCACCGGAGGACGACTCGGGTTGCGCTTGTTGGCGGCGGAGTTGTCGTAGCTGATCTCGGCGTCGAGCCGCGTGCCTTTCGGCAGTGACACGAAGTCCTTGAAGCGGTATCGCTCCTGCCAGGAAAAGTCCCAGTCCTTGATCCACAGCAGCGTCTTCATGCTGCCGTCAGGCAGCGCCGCCGTCAGCTTCATCTCTTTCCCGAGGTAGTGCGCGTGCGCGCCGATACTGAACGCGCGCACGTCGATCGGGATCACAAACGAGTCCCTGATGGTGTAGCGCTCCTGCCCGGCGGGAATGTCGAGCCCCTCGAACACGCCGAAGATCGGCGGCAGCTGGATATTGGTAAAGGCTTGCGTCGGTGGCGCAGACGCGAAGTACAGGCCCACGGTCGACTTCTCCTGCTGCGCCTTCCCCGATGGATGGAAGTGCGTCGACAGAATCAGATCCGATCCCTTCGCGACGAAGAACGCCAGGCCCGCGGGTAATTCGAGCGCACGGCCACCGAGCGCCCAGCCGCCGAGTCCGCCTCCAGCGCGGGCGAGGCGATCGTCGGGACGGTCGTTGGGCCCGCGCCCACCGAGCAGTCCCGAGAGACCCGCGGGATTACCGCGTCCCGGGCCGAGCACACGCGCGCCGCCCATGCCGTCGCTGAATCCCGGCAGCGGATCGCTCGCGTCACGCTCGCGCGCGGCGCCGCTCGAGTCGAGGAAGAAGAGGCTGTGGTGCACGACCGCACGCGCCGAGGGCCGAAAGTCGATCGCGCGGACCCACGCGTCATGATCGAGATTGAGCGGCACCACGAAGCTTCGATACACATCCGGTCCCGTGGCCGGCACGTCAAACGCCTCGCTCATCGTCACCGCAAGATCTGGCGCACCCAGCTGCCAGCCGTCGGCGAAACGCGGCAGCGCAGGCAGCCTGGTCGCGTCGCCCTCGAGCGCGCCGTCGGCCACCCAGCGCTGGATCGTGGCGATCTGATCCTCGGTGAGCCGGCGTGCGTTGTCGAACTCCACATCGCCCGGTGCGGCCTTCCACGGCGGCATGACGCGCTGCGCGGTCGCCGCGGCGATCGCCTTGGCCAGCGGCCGTGCGTCGCGATAGCTCACGAGCTGAAACGGCGCGGCCTCGCCGGGACGATGGCAGGAGGTGCAGTTGGCAAAGATGATCGGCGCCACGTGCTCGCTAAACGTGACCGGGCCTTGAGCTCGAGGAACGGTACGCCCGGCGCCGAGGACCAGGGCCGCGACGGTCACCCCGAACAGGGCCACGCCGGAAAATCGCCCACACTTCATGGAAACCCTCCGACCAACAGTCTACCGCCGAGAAGCGTTTCTGCGGTCCTTGATCACCTGTTTCAAGGGCGAGCGAATCGCCGACGTTTTATCAGACCTCCGGCATACAGTTGACGCTCATGGCATCGACGTGGGATGTGGTCGGCCTGGGTGAGAACTCCGTCGACTATGTGTACCGCCTGCCGATGGCGCCCGAGCCCAATGCGAAGCTCCCGATCTCGTCCCATCGCCTGCTGCTCGGTGGCCAGGTGGCGACGACGCTTGCCACCTGCGCGACCCTCGGACTCCGCACCACCTATGTCGGCTCGTTCGGCAGTGACGACAACGGCGCCCGCATCCGCGAGGCGCTCGCGCAGCGTGGCGTCGACACGACCCACGCCGTCATCCGGCCGACATCGAACCGCCATGCGGTGATCCTCGTGGACGAGCGCACGGGCGATCGCACGGTGCTGTGGGAGCGAGACCCGGCCCTCGCGCTCAACGCGTACGACGTGCCACAGGCGGTGATTGCCGGTGCGCGGCTCCTGCACGTGGACGACGTGGATGAGGAAGCGGCGATCGCGGCCGCCGGCGTGGCTCGCGCGGCGGGGATCCCGGTCACCAGCGATCTGGATCGAGTCGGCACGCGGACCGAGGCACTCGTGGCGGCAGTGACGATACCGATCTTCGCCGAGCAGGTGCCTGCGGCGCTCACCGGCGAAGGCGACGTCGAGCGAGCGTTGCGGAAACTACGCCGGACCCACACCGGTCTGCTCTGCGTCACGCTCGGCTCGCGCGGCGCCATGCTCCTCGACGGCGATCAGTTGCACCACGTCCCGGCCCCTCGCGTTGACGCCGTGGACGCGACCGGCGCGGGCGACGTGTTTCGTGGCGGGTTCATCTACGCGCTGCTGCGCGGCGACGCGGCGCCAGACATCCTGCGATTTGCGAACGCCGCCGCGGCGTTGAGTTGCACGCGCCCGGGCGCGATGGACAGTGTGCCGACGCTGGCGGAGGTCGAGACGCTGGCCACGAAGGGCACCACGGGCTGCTAGAGGCCACACCCCTCGACGAGGCTCGGGGTGAACGTAAAGCTGTGGCGGAGATCACGAGCGATGATTCGACGGAGTCTTGCCATCGCAGCAGCGACGGCGGCGGTCTGGGCGCTGGCCGTCTGGATGACCGGTGGGTTCGTTATCACGCTCGCCGGTATCGGGGCGTCTTCCACCGATCCGGTTCGGCCGCTCGTGGCCGCAGCCGTGCTCGCGTTCGCGTACACGCTGCTGTCCGGCGGTCCGCGTCTGGGTGACGATCTGCGGCATCTCCGCAGACTCGCGACACCCTCGCGGCTGGCGGGGTCGCTCGCCGCGGCAGTGGGCGTCGTGTCTCTGTGGCAGGGATCGTGGACAGCGGCCGGACCTGATGCCCATGCCTACGTCACACGAGCAGACCTGTTGCTCTCCGGCACTCTGAAGGTGCCAGTGCCGCTTGCCGAGATCGCGCCGTGGCCGCAACCGCTCGCCACCTTCGTCCCGTTTGGATACTCGCCAGTGGCAGGCGAATCGGCGATCGCGCCCGCCTTGGGCCCGGGGCTCGCGCTGCTCATGGCGCCGCTGAAAGCCGTCGCCGGACATTGCGCCGCCTTCTGGGTGGTTCCGCTGACCAGTGCACTCCTGGTCTGGATGACATTCGCGATCGGACGCCGGGTGGGATCGCCGGCTATCGGCCTCGGAGCCGCATGGCTTGCCGCAACGAGCCCGGCGCTCCTGGTCATGAGCAAGGAGCCGATGAGCGACGTGCCAGCGGCCGCCTTCTGGGCCCTGGCGACGTGGGACATCCTTGGCGGGTCTCGATGGCGCGCCGCACGCGCGGGTCTCGCGGGCGGAATGGCGATCCTCATTCGTCCAAATCTCGTTCCGTTGGCTGCAGGCCTCGGCCTGTGGCTCGTCTGGCGCCACAGGACAGAGCTCCGGAGGGACGGCGTGCCGCGCGTGCTCGCCTTCTGCTCGGGCGCCGTTCCCGCCTGCCTGACGCTGGCCTGGATCAATAACTCGCTGTTCGGATCGCCGTTCACGTCGGGTTACGGTGACGTCTCGAGCCTGTTCTCCGTCGCGAATGTGCCCGTCAATCTGGCGCGGTACGGTCGATGGACAACAGACACGCACACCCCGCTGGCGTTTGCAGGCCTGGTTGCCCTCGTGGTGCCGGCACGTCGTCTCTGGCCGGCGGACGCCGCGCGAGGAGGCCCATTCCTGCTGGCGCTCGTCACGGTGATCGTCTGCGCCTTTTACAGCGTGTACATGCCGTTCGACGCCTGGTGGTACCTGCGCTTTCTCCTGCCCTGCTGGCCGGCCATGTGCATCGGCAGCGCGGCGATCGTCATGACGATCGTCGAGCGCGCTGCGCCATCGCTGGTCCGAAAGGGCAGGCCCTCCGTACGCTGGCACGTCGCCGCATATGCGGTCGTGATGATGACGCTCGGCGTTCACGGCGCTGTGGCCGCCGACCGCCTCGATGTATTTCCGGCCGGTGAGGGCGAACGTCGCTACGCCGCCATCGCGCGCTCAGGCGACCGACGCCTCGGCCGTGATTCTGACGTCGATCCACACCGGGCCTCTTCGTTACTACGCTGGCCGCGTGACTATGCGATTCGACGTATTGGACCCTGCCTGGCTGGATCGCGCGGTGGCGTGGTTTGCGCAGAAGGGACGCCACCCGTACATCCTGATTGAGGACTCGGAACGGCCACTGTTCGAGAGGCGGTTCGCGGCCACGAACACACTGGGCCGCCTCCGATTGACGCCCGTGCTCGCGTACCGCTCTTATCAAAGCTCCGGAACCGTGTACCTGTTCGATCCGGCGCGCCCGGATGCGACAACGTGGGAGCCTCCGCCGATTCGCAACCCACGACCACGATGCGTGACGCCGGCCCCACCAGCGGCACTCGCCCTGGAGGCTCCGTCCCGGGCCGCCTCCGCCTCGCTCCCCGGGTGTGACGCGGCCCTTGTCGAGAACAGCACAGGGCGGAGCCGCACTCTCGTGGGACGATAGACGGCTCTTGCTGGCGCCATCGAGCGTTCGCCTGGAGATGCCATGATTTGTCCGTCACACGCAGCTCGCACCGCCATCGTCACCTCCCTCTCAATAGTGGCGGTGCTCGGATTGGCGCTTCCGGCGCGAGCTGACTGGTCGCAGCGACAGAAAGTCGCCTCCACGCCTCGTGGTGTCGGCGCGCAATTCGGCAACGCCGTGGCGGTCAGCGGGAACACGATGGTCATCGGCGCGCGATTTGACAGCACCACGGCGAATCAGGCGGGTGCGGCCTTGGTCTACGTCCTCACCGGAACGACGTGGACGCAACAGGCCAAGTTGCTCGCCAGCGACGGCGCCCTCGGCGACAAGTTCGGCTATTCGGTGGCGATTCGTGAGGACACTTTCGTCGTCGGGGCCTATAACGACGACGCCCCGACGGCAAACAGCGGCTCGGCGTACGTGTTCGTGCGCAACGGCCCGACGTGGACGCAACAACAGAAGCTCACGGCCGGCGACGGCACCATGGCCGATGAATTCGGGAATGCCGTCGCGATCGACGGAGACGTCGTCGCCGTCGGCGCGCATTTTGCCGACCTTCGGCTCAACGCTGCCGCCGGCGCGGTGTATGTCTTTCACAGAAGCGGAACGGCGTGGGGCCTCACACAGAAGCTCCTTCCGATTCCAGGCCCGTTCCCAGTGCCTGCGGGTCCTCTTCCCAAGGTGCCATACAGTCCTGTGCTGGGAGACTCGTTCGGCGAATCCCTTGCGATGAGCGCGGGGAAGCTTGTCGTCGGCGCGTCCACGTCTGACATACCCGAAACATCCGCAGGTGCCGTCTACGTGTTCGCGGGGAGCGGCGGGACCTACGCGCTCCAACAGAAACTCACCATTCTCGGCGGCACCAATGGCGACATCTTCGGCTGCTCAGTGGCGATTTACGGCAACACGCTGGTGGGCGGCGCGCGTGAAGACACCACGATCATCGGTAAGCCGGCGTACGGCGCGGCGTACGTGTTTGAGTTCGGCGGCGGGACGTGGACGCTGCAGGGGAAGCTGATCGCCGCCGACGGCGCGGCGTTTGACCGTTTCGGCTGGTCGGTCGCCGTCGACAAGGACATGGTGGCCGTCGGTGCGCGTGAAGACGACACGACCGTGGGACCCGACGCGGGCTCCGCCTATGTGTTCGTCCGAAGCGGCACGACCTGGACACAGCAGCAAAAGCTGGCGCCCACCGATACGTTCAACGGCGACCGTTTCGGCGCGAGTGTCGCGTTCAGCGGCGAGACCAGCTTGCTGGTCGGCGCGGCGGAGAAGAACCTCACCGGCCCGAACGGTCAAGGTGCGGTGTACGCCTTCGCGAGCTCCATCAAATCGAAACAGACCGGCTTTGACTACGACGGTGACGGCAAAGCCGATATGTCGATTTTCCGGCTGTCCAACGGTCAGTGCTGGTACCAGCAAAGTGCTGACAACATGGTACGCAGCACGACGTTCGGCTCATCAACCGACAAGCCGGTGCCCGCCGACTACGACGGCGATGGAAAGACCGACATCGCCGTGTATCGTTCCACAGGCGAGTGGTTCATCCTTCGCAGCTCGAATCTGACGTTCTACTCCATACCGTTTGGCATCTCGACCAACATCCCCAGTCCCGGAGATTTTGACGGCGACGGGATGGCGGACATCGCCGTGTTTCGTCCCTCGGACTCGAGCTTCTTTGCCGTTCCGTTCGGTGCCAACGGGGATATTCCCGTACCGGCCGACTATGACGGCGACGGCAAAGCCGACTTTGCCGTGTTCCGGCCGGACGGCGCAAACTGGTTCATCCAGCGCTCAACACAGGGAATCCTGATTCAACAATTTGGCACATCTGGCGATGTGCCAACGCCCGCGGCGTTCGTTCGATGAGATAGGACGCCAGAGCTCCTGGCGTTCTTCTCGGCGGTGTGTCAGCGCGTCAGGATCGAGTTCGTCGCCGACGCGCTGGATGGATGCGACGAGCGCCAGGCGAAGAGGCCACCGGCCAGCACTGTTGCGGCCACCATCGCCATCGACACGAACCAACGCAGGTCGGGCAGCCCGAGCAGGAGAATCACAAAGCTGCCGACCACGAAGATCAGGCCGCCGATGTCGCCGGCGACGGGGATCGACGACAGGTTGATCTCGGCGGCGGGGCGCGACGCCATCGGGTCCGCTGGTGCGAGGCTGCTCGGATAGCGGGTGTGCCACCAGCGCAGGATGATGGCCAGCAGCAGGCCGCTAATCGTGGCGGCCGTCACAAACGATCCGAACATCGGCCAGATGGCCACGCAGAGGATGGGGACGAGCAGCACGACGGCGCTGCCGCCGCTTCGTCCAGACATGAGCGTGACGAACGGACCGCTGTCCGGCGATCCCGCAACCAGGAACGGGGCCATCACCATCAGCTTCGCCAACGCGACGTACCCACGTGCGCGTGCGCGGAGTCGTCCGGTGCGACTGGCACCAGCCTCGAGGACCTCCTGCTGCAGATCGGCAATCGCGGGCGTGATGACCGTCGACAGGGCCGGCTCGCCGAGCACCACTCGCGCGAGCGTGAGGAGAAGACGTCCTGGCAATCGAGCGTCCGACAAGGGGCCGGTCATGTCTGCACCTCCAACACCAGTTCGCGTGCGAGCACGCTCCACACGCGGAGGACTCGTTCACCAAGGGCGGTCGGCTGATAGATCCGGCGCGGCAACCCAATCGCACCCGGCGGCAGCGTTTCCCGCTCGGAGGTCACGTAGCCCTTGGCCTCCATGCGGCCCAGGGTGACATAGACCGTACCGCGCTTGAGCGCGCCCTCGGACAGCGCGACGAGCTGCAATCCAAACAGCGGGCCCGCTGACACCAGCAGCTGGAGAATCGCCCGCTCTTTCGGGGGCAGGGTGGGAAGCGGGTCGTTGGTCACAATCGAATCTTACGTAATGTAAGACCGATTGTCAAACGTCAAGAACGCTTAACTCCCAACTCCCAACACGATACCGGACCCAACTCCCAACTCCCAAGAACCAAGAACCAAGAACCAAGAACCAAGAACTAAGAGCCCAAAGCCCAGAGAGTGCCCGCAGGCGAACACCCGTCGTCCCATGAGCGGACTCGCCTTCGATCGATGGACCCTCCTTCGTCGAGACCTCGTATACAAAGACTGTCTTGGTAATGGCGTGGGACTTGCGAACCGCCCGTTCGGCTTGGGAGCTGGCACCTGGCTCGGGTTGGGAGTTGGGAGTTGGGGGTTGGGAGTTGACGAAAGCCAACCTCGCGCGGACTCTCGTCGTCAAAGCTGCATTACCAAGAATGTCTTTGTAATCAAGCCGGAGGAGCATGGCTGTCAAAACGCCGAACGCGCTGCTGCACGGAACCCTCGATGCGTTGATTCTCAAGACGCTGGCTGGAGGCCCGCGGCACGGCTATGCCATCGCCAAGTTCATCGAGGATGCGTCTGGCGAGACGGTGGTGGTCGAGGAAGGGTCGCTGTACCCGGCGCTCTACCGCATGGAGCGGCGGGGATGGCTCGAGGCCGAGTGGGGCGAATCCGAGCTCGGGCGCCGAGCCAAGTTGTACCGCCTCACCCGGCAAGGCCGCACCCAACTCGCGGCTGAAACCGCGGCGTGGCGGCAGTTCGCCGCCGGGGTTTCCAAGATCCTGCTGGCGCAATGAAGCACTTCACGTCGTTCGGGTCGTTCGGACCGTTCGGACCGTTCGGGTCGTACGTCTTTTCGAACGACTCGAACGACTCGAACGACTCGAACGATCCGAACGATCCGAACGATCCGAACGATCCGAACGATCCGAACGATCCGAACGATCCGAACGATCTATGAAAAGGTCCCTCCGCTCATGGTTATGGCGGGTCCCGCTCGAGCAGGAGGTCGATGAGGAGATCGCCTTTCACATCGAGATGCGGACGCGCGATCTGGTCGAGCGCGGCATCGATCCAAAGACGGCTCGTGACCTGGTGCTGTCGCGGCTTGGAGATCTCGGACGCCTCAAACGGACGTGTATCGACCTGGGCAGAAAGAGAGATCGTGAAATGCGCGTCACACAGTGGTTCGAGGAACGCCGGGACGACATCACGTTCGCGCTGCGGCAACTGAGGGCTTCGCCAGGATTCGCACTCGTGGCCGCGATCACGCTGGCGCTTGGCATCGGCGCCAACAGCGCGATGTTCGCGCTCGCTGATGCCACGCTGATACGTCCTCTTCCATACCCCGACGCCGATCGCCTCGTCATGGTGTGGGAGCGCAATCCGGAGGCTTTTCGCACCGGGGTGTCGCCGGTCAACCTTCGCGACTGGGAAGAACAGAGCCGGACGTTCGAGGCGTTGGCCGCGGTTGCGTTTGGTGCCGGCGGCGGCCCGTTGGTCGAGGCGCCCGACGGCTCGCTGCAGAGTGCGGAGCGGCAGACGGTGACCGCTCGCTTCTTCCAGGTGCTCGGCATCACGCCGGTAGCGGGCCGGACGTTTCGGCCGGCCGACGCGGAAAGAGGGGCGGTCCCGGTCGTGGTGATGGGCGAGGGGCTGTGGCGCACACGGTTTGGTGGCGATCCGACGCTCATCGGACGCGACATCCGTCTGAACGGTGAGCCATTCACCGTCATCGGGATCGTGCGGGACGAGGTGCAGCTCCAGCGGCCCGCACGTATCTGGACGCTCCTACCCGAGGTCCCCATGAACCTGCCTCGCGGCGCGAGGTTTCTGCAGGTCATCGGTCGCCTCAAGGCCGGCGTCACATTGGACGCTGCACAGTCGGATCTGGCAGTCGTCGCCGACCGGCTCGCGCACGCGTATCCAGAGACCAATAAGGACTGGGGCGTCCTCGTCGAGCCACTGCGGAACGGTGTGATGGGTCCAGACTTGCGCCTGACATCGCTCCTCCTGCTTGGTGTCGTCGGCTGCGTGCTGCTGTTGTGCTGCGCGAACGTGGCCAATCTGGTCCTCGCGCGCGGCAGCGCCCGGGCACGTGAGCTGGCGGTGCGATCGGCGCTCGGCGCAGGAAAGTCCCGCATCGTTTCGCAGCTGCTGACGGAGAGTCTCGTGCTCGCGGCGTTCGGTGGCCTGCTCGGCGCCGCCGTCGGGGCGGCAATTCTGAAGATCGCGCCGACGCTGATCCCGGCCGGGCTCCTGCCGGCTGCCGCGAGGATCGCCTTTGACGGCCGCGTCGCCGTCTTCTGCACCGCAGCCGCGTTCGGCGTCGGCGTGCTCTTCGGCCTCGTGCCGGCGTGGCAGGCCACGAGAACGTCTCTCGTGCAGGCGATCTCGTCCGACAGCCGATCGGCGACTCGAACGGGAGGACGGTTCCGGAGTCTGCTCGCGGCGGGCCAAGTGGCTGCCGCGGTGCTCCTGCTTTGCGGTGCCGGGTTGCTGCTGCGCAGCCTGCTGGTGCTCGGCAGCTTTGACACTGGATACCGCGCCGACAGCGACAGCGTATTGACGCTGGATTTCAGCGTGGACACAGGCCCGGGCACTCGCTATCCCACCTGGCAGTCCCTGACGGAGTTTTACGACGA
Source organism: Vicinamibacterales bacterium (assembly GCA_035293405.1). Classification (GTDB taxonomy): domain Bacteria; phylum Acidobacteriota; class Vicinamibacteria; order Vicinamibacterales; family UBA2999; genus Gp6-AA40. The sequence goes on from DATDOE010000111.1 coordinate 103,606, forward strand.
CGCCACGCGCGAGATCGCGGCGGTCCCCGGCATACGCACAATCGGATGGTCGACCGGGCTGCCCTACGGCGAAACGGAGTTGGGGCGGCAGCGATTCGAGATCATCGGCGACCCGCCGATCGCGCTGGCCAATCGTCCGGTCGCTGATTTCCAGGCGGCGAGCCCGGGATATTTCACAACGCTGGATCTTCCAGTGGTGGCTGGCCGCGCGTTCACCGAGCGCGACACCAGCGACAGCACACCGGTCTGCATCGTCAACGAGGCATTCGTGCGCCGCCACCTCGCCGGCAGGAATCCGATTGGCGTTCGAGTCAACATCGACCCCGTCCTCCCCGGACTCACCGTGGCGAAGGTGAGAGAAATCGTCGGCGTCGCACGCCAGATGAAGGGACGAGTGGACGAGTCCGAGGATCAGCTGCAGGTGTACGTGCCGCTCGCACAGTTCCCGTGGGCGGATACCTATCTGGTCGTCCAGGCGTCGGCGGGACAGGTCGCGGCCCTCCTCACTCCGATCCGCGAGGCGGTCGCGCGGATCGACAGGAACGTGCCTGTCAGGCGCGAGAAAACCTTGACGGATCTCGCCGCCCTGACCGCGGCGCCGCACCGATTCCGGGCGGTCCTGGTCGGGACGTTCGCCGCGCTGGCATTGGCGCTGGCGATGGTGGGGCTCTACGGCGTGCTCGCCTACTCGGTTGAGCAACGGACGCGCGAGCTCGGGGTCCGAATTGCGCTCGGTGCAACCGCCACCAGCGTGCTCGGCCTGATCCTCGGCGGCGCCGCTCGAATGGTCGCCATCGGCGGCGCAGTCGGGCTCGTGGCTGCGGCCGGCCTCGCTCAGACCATTTCGATGTTCCTGTTCCGCGTGCAGCCACTCGACCCGCTGACGTTCGCGTCCGCGGCCGTGCTGTTGCTGTTGACCGCAGCGGTGGCAACAGCGGCGCCGGCCTGGCGTGCCACGCGGGTCGATCCGGTGGTGGCGTTTCGAAATGAATGAACGAACCTACTCGTTGGGATCGTTCGGAACGTTCGAACCGTTCGGAACGTTCGAACCGTTCGGATCGTTCTCTCGTGTGAACGCGAACGTTATGAACGGAACGAACGACTCGAACGACTCGAACGACTCGAACGATCCGAACGACCCGAACGACCCGAACGACCCGAACGACCCGAACGATCCATGAAACGTTCGCTCCGTTCGTGGCTGTGGCACGTGCCGCTCGACATGGAAGTCGACGAGGAAATCGCCTTCCACATCGAGATGCGCACCCGTGAGCTCGTCGAGGGCGGCATGGATCCCAAGACCGCGCGCGAGATCGTGCTCGCGCGAATCGGCGACGCCGGTCGCCTCAAACGCACCTGTGTTGATCTGGGCAGAAAGAGAGACCGTGAGATGCGCCTCACTCAAGTCATCGAAGAGCTCCGCGACGATGTGAAGTTCGCGCTGCGGCAGATGAGGGCCGCGCCGGCGTTCGCGCTGGTTGCGGTCATCACGCTGGCGCTTGGCATTGGCGCCAACAGCGCCATGTTCGCGCTGGCGGATGCCACGTTCCTGCGGCCGCTGCCCTTCGCGGGGCCCGCCGATCGCCTCGTGATGGTCTGGGAGCGCCGGACAAACGGCTTCACCTCGACGGCGTCGCCGCTCGAGTTCCGCGAGTGGAACGAGCAGAACCGGAGCTTCGAGACGATGGCCTCGATCGCGGCCGGCGGAATGACAATGCGAGGAGCTGACGGCTCGCCTGAACCTGTTCGAGGGCAGGTGGTGACCGTCGGGTTCTTCGACGTCCTCGGCGTCACGCCGATTGCAGGCCGCACGTTCCTTCCCGCGGACCTCTCGCCAGCGCCGGCCGTCGTCGTGGTCAGCGAGGGACTCTGGCGGCGGCGTTTCGGGGCCGACCCTGGGCTCGTGGGTCGAGAGGTCGTCATCGAGGGCCGATCGCTGACGGTCGTCGGGGTCATGCCAGCGGACTTTCAGATCGTCGCCCCGTTCGTTCGCGGCGGCGCCGCGGCCGCTGATGTCAGCGACGTCTGGACGCTGGCGAGTCAAGGCGGGAGTCGGGTCGGACAGACGGGGCACTACGTGCACGTCATCGGGCGGTTGAAGCCCGGCGTCACCGCAGAAGCCGCCCAGAGCGAGGTGGCCGTCATCGCCGCCGAAGCGGCTCGTGAGTTTCCGGACTCCCGTGACCACGGCATCGTAGTCGAGCCACTGAGGCAGGCGCTCATTGGCCCTGAACTGCGCCTGACGTCGGTGCTGCTGCTCGGCGTCGTGGGCTTCGTCCTGTTGATGTGCTGCGCGAACGTGGCCAACCTGCTGATGTCACGGACCACGGCGCGGGCGCGCGAGCTGGCGGTGCGATCGGCGCTCGGTGCGGGCCGGCGGCGAATCGCGGTGCAGTTACTGACCGAGAGCCTCGTGCTCGCCACGTGTGGCGGGCTCCTCGGCGTCGGCGTCGGCGCGGCCATCGTGACCGTCGCGCCTGTCGTCATTCCACCGGGCCTGCTGCCCAGCGCCGTCACCCTCACGTTCGACGCGCGTGTGATGGCGTTCTGCGGGCTCACCGCATTCGTCGTCGGAGTGCTCTTCGGTCTCGGGCCCGCCTGGCAGTCAACGCGCGCGTCGCTCGTGCAGGCAATCGCGTCCGACCGCCGTTCGACGAGACAGAGCGGCACGCTGCGCAGCTTGCTCGTCGTCGGAGAAGTCGCCACCGCGGTGCTCGTGCTGAGCGGGGCTGGCCTGCTGCTGCGCGCCTGGATCTCGCTCGACAGCGTGGACCCCGGGTATCGCGCGCCCGAGGCACTGACGATGGCGATCAGCTTGCCGATGGTGCCGCCCACCGGCGGGCCAAACCGATACGGCACGCAGGACGGGCTGCGGCAGTTCTACGCGGCGGCCCAACGTGAAATCGAAACGGAACCTGGCGTCCGCAGTGCGACATGGGGCGGCGCACTGCCACTCGACGGCATCGGCTTCATGCAGCCCTTCACTGTCGTCGGCGACGCGACCTCTCCGGGTCGGCCAGTCTTCGCGTCGTATCACATGGTCAGCCCGACGTACTTCGAGACGATGAGCATTCCGGTCGTCAGCGGTCGCGGCTTCACCGACAGCGACAGCCGCGACGGGGTTCCCGTATGCATCGTCAGCGAAGCATTCGTCCGTCGCTTCCTGGGGAATCGCGAGCCGATCGGACAGCGGGTTTCTGTCCCGATGCTGAGTCTCGGGAGCGGGCCCCCAGTCGTGAGGGAGATTGTGGGCGTCGCCAAACAGGTCAGAGGACGGCCGGAAGAGCTCGGGCCTCCGCCGCAGATCTATGTGCCCATCGCGCAGAACGCGTGGTTTCAAGCGACCCTGATTGTGCGGCCGGCGAGCGGCGCCCCGGCTTCGCTCCTGCCATCCGTGCGTGCGGCCATCGCGCGTGTCGACAACGACCGTCCGGTGACACGAGTCAGAACACTCGACAGCGTCGCTACGGAGGCGACCTCGCGGCCACGCTTTCGGGCGTTGCTCGTGGCCTCGTTCGCGATGCTGGCGCTCATCCTGGCGATGGTGGGCGTGTTCGGCGTGCTGGCGTACTCCGTCCAGCAGCGGACGCGTGAGCTCGGCGTGCGCATCGCCCTGGGAGCCAGTGCGGGCAGCGTGTTGAGGCTGGTGCTCTCGAGCGCCAGTCGGACGATCCTCATCGGTACGGCGATCGGGCTGATGACCGCCGCCGCGCTGGGTCGGTCGATCTCGACGTTCCTGTTCGGCGTCCAGCCGCTGGATCCTGTGACGTTCATCGCAGTGCCGATTGTCCTGATGGCCACCGCGGCCCTCGCGGTTGCCGCTCCTGCCTGGCGCGCGGCGCGGGTGGATCCTGTCGTGGCATTTCGGAATGAATAGACGAACCTACTCGTTCGGATCGTTCGGAACGTTCGGATCGTTCTCTCGTGTGAACGCGAACGTTCCGAACGATCCGAACGATCCGAACGATCCGAACGATCCGAACGATCCGAACGATCTATGAAGCGATCCCTCCGTTCATGGCTGTGGCGCGTGCCGATCGACCAGGAAGTCGACGACGAGATCGCCTTCCACATCGAGATGCGCACGCGCGAGCTCGTCGCGGGCGGCATGGATCCAAAGACCGCGCGCGAGGTGGTGCTGGCGCGGATCGGCGACGCCGGTCGCCTCAAACGTACGATTGTGGACCTCGGCAGAAAGAGAGACCGTGAGATGCGCCTCACTCAATTCATCGAAGAGCTCCGCGACGATGTGACGTTCGCGATCCGGCAACTCGTCGGCTCGCCTGGATTCACGATCGTGGCGGTGATCACGCTGGCGCTCGGCATTGGCGCCAACGGCGCCATCTTCGCGCTCGCCGACGCCACGCTGCTTCGGCCGCTGCCGCTGCCCGATCCGGATCGCCTCGTGATGGCCTGGGAGCAGAGCGACACGGTGCTTCGCAGCACCGTGTCACCGCTCAATCTGCTCGACTGGAACGAGCGGAATCGCACGTTCGTGAAGCTGGCCGGGTTCATCCCCGGCGTCGGCGGCATGGTCATGGCCGGTGCAGACGGCACCGCCGAAACCGTTCCGCGGCAATGGGTCACCGGCGGCGTCTTCGACGTGCTCGGGATCGCGCCAGTCGCGGGTCGAACGTTCCTTCCCGACGACGAGACGCAGAAGACCCGCTCCGTCGTGCTGAGTGAAGGATTCTGGCGAACGCGCTTCAACGCCGATCCCACTGTCATCGGACGTGAGATCCAGTTGGACGGAATGCCGTTTACCGTGGTCGGCGTGGTCCCTCAGGAGGCTCAGCTGGTGGGCATCACCAGTATCTGGGCGCTGGTTCCATTGAGGGGCATTCCACCCGCCGCGCGAGCTGTGCGTCTTTTCCATGTGGTCGGACGCGTGAAGCCCGGCGTCACTCTCGAGGCGGCGAGCGCTGACATGTCGACCGTCGCTGAAGGCCTGGCGCAGGAGTTCCCGGCGACGAACAAGGGACGCCGCGTACGGCTCGAGCCGCTGCATGACGTGTTCATCGGCAGCGAGCTTCGAGTGACGTCACTGTTCTTCCTTGGCGTCGTCGGCTTCGTGCTGATGATCTGCTGCGCGAATGTGGCGAATCTGCTCCTGGCGCGAGCGACAGTACGGACGCGGGAGCTGGCGATTCGATCCGCGCTCGGCGCGGGCCGGCTGCGCGTCATCCGCCAGCTTCTGACGGAGAGTCTCGTCCTGGCGGCGCTTGGGGGTGTGCTGGGTGTGGCCGTCGGCGCGGCGATTCTGAGCGTCGCGCCATCCGTGATTCCACAGGGCCTTCTGCCGGGCGCCGTGGCGCTCAAGTTCGACATCCGCATCGTCGCGTTCTGTACCGCGGCCGCTCTTGTCGTCGGATTGCTGTTTGGTCTCGCGCCGGCCTGGCACACGCGGGGGTTCTCGTCGGCGCAAGCGATCGCCGCCGAGGGCCGCACGACGACCGGGCGCGGGGGACGCGTCCGCGGTCTGCTCGTGGTTGGAGAGATCGCAACCGCGGTTCTTCTCCTCTTCGGCGCCGGGCTGCTACTGCGCACGCTCCTGGCGGTGGACAACGTCGATCGCGGCTATCGAGCCGAGAGCGTTCTCACCATGATGGTTGACCCACTGGGTGGGCGCTATCCGACCACAGCATCCAGGTTGCTGTTCTTCGACGCCGTCGAGCAAGAGGTGAGGAAAGTCTCCGGGATCCGCAGCATGGCGTGGGCCAGCACGTTGCCGCTCGGTGAATCCACGTTCGGTCCGGCCTCGTTCGAGATCGTGGGCGACCCGCCAGTTGATGAGACTCGACGTCCGACTGGCGACTACCAGATCGTGAGCCCCGGCTATTTCAACACGCTCGATCTTCCCGTCGTGGCCGGTCGCGGCTTCGGCGATGGCGATCGACAGGACAGCGTGCTGGTCTGCATCGTGAACGAAGGATTCGTCCGCCGCCACCTTCAGGGACGATCGCCGATCGGAGTGAGGGTCGCGATCAATTCGGCGACATCCGGCAAGCCGGTGATCAGAGAGATCGTCGGCGTCGCCCGCCAGGTGAAGGGCCGGCCCGACGAAACCGACGACCTGGTTCAGATCTACGTCCCGATGGCACAGGACGCGGTCGATGACATCTTCCTCCTCGCCCGGCCGGCAACCGGGCCCGCCGAGGCGCTTGCGCCGTCCGTCCGTGCGGCCATCGCTCGAATCGACAGGGAGCAACTGGTGAGCGTCAGGGGCGTGATGACCCTGGAGGCCGTCCGGTCGGAAGCCACCGCGCGCCATCGGTTCCGGGCGGTGATGGTGATGACGTTCGCCGGGCTGGCGCTCCTGCTGGCGATGGTCGGTGTCTTCGGTGTCCTCGCGTATTCCGTGCAGCAGCGCGTGCGGGAGTTTGGCGTCCGCATTGCGCTCGGGGCCACGACAAGCCAAGTGCTTGGTCTCGTCCTCGGCAGCGCCGCGCGACTGATCGCGATCGGCGCCGTCGTCGGACTCGCAGCCGCCGCCGCTCTTGGCCGGACCATTTCGACGTTCCTGTTCGGTGTGCAGCCACTCGATCCCCTCACCTTTGCATCGGTCGGGATCATCCTCGCCGTGACGGCGGCGATCGCCAGCGCCGCTCCGGCGATACGTGCGGCGCGCATCGATCCGGTGGCGGCGTTTCGGAATGAGTGAACTTAACTCGTTCGGAACGTTCGAACCGTTCGAACCGTTCGGATCGTTCTCTCGTGCGAACGCGAACGCTCTGAACGACTCGAACGATCCGAACGAGCTATGAAGAGATCGCTCCGCTCATGGCTATGGCGGGTGCCGCTCGACCAGGAAGTCGACGAAGAGATCACCTTCCACATCGAGATGCGCACGCGCGAGCTGGTCGAGCGCGGCCTCGATCCGAAGACCGCGCGCGAGGTGGTGCTGGCGCGGATCGGCGACGCTGGTCGCCTCAAACGCACGATTGTGGATCTTGGCAGAAAGAGGGACCGGGAGATGCGCCTCACTCAATTCATCGAAGAGCTCCGCGACGATGTGAAGTTCGCCGTGCGACAGCTCAGACGCGCACCCGGCTTCACACTGGTCGCGGCGATCACGCTGGCCCTCGGCATCGGCGCCAACAGCGCGATGTTCGCGCTCGCCGATGCGACGCTGCTCCGTCCGCTCCCCTTCCGGGATTCCGAACGCCTCGTGCTGGTGCTGGAGCGAGGCGCCCAGCAGTTGCGCAGCAACATCGCGCCGCTCAACATGCGCGACTGGGCGGCGCAGAATCGGACATTCGAGGCAATGGAGGCGGCGTTCGTGTCGCCCGGAGACGGCGGCCCCACGCTCATCACGAACAACGGCATCCCGGAGACCGTCATCGGCCAGCAGGTCACCCCCGGATTCTTCGACCTTCTCGGCGTGCGGCCGATCGCGGGCCGGACGTTTCTCGCCGACGACGAAACCTCGAACGCCAATGTCGTCGTGCTCAGCGAAGGGTTCTGGCGGACGCGCTTCGGCGGTGACCTCACGATTGTCGGCCGCGACATCAATCTGGATGGTCGTCCGGCGACCGTCGTCGGCATCGTCCCCGCAGCATTCCATTTCCAGCGCACCGCCGGCCTGTGGCGGCTCCTGCCGATCGGCGACGCTCTCAGCGGGCGGAGGCTGCGGTTCAATCTGCAGGTCATCGGACGCCTGAAGCCGGGCGTGACGATCGAGGCCGCGCGCGCCGACTTGACGCCGCTGGCCGATGCACTGGCGACGCAGTACGGAGATCGCCGCGTCGGGCGCTACATCACGGTCACACCGCTGCGCGATGCGCTGATCGGAGGCGAGCTGCGCCTGACCTCGATGCTCTTCCTCGGGGTCGTCGGCTTCGTGCTGCTCATGTGCTGCGCGAACGTGGCCAACCTGCTCCTCGCCAGGGCCACGGCGCGCGCACGCGAGTTGGCGCTGCGCTCGGCACTCGGCGCCGGCCGCCGGCGAATCGTCGTGCAGTTGCTGACCGAGAGCCTCGTGTTGGCGGCGATCGGCGGCGCGCTGGGCGTCGGGATCGGCGCGGCGATTCTCGCCGTCGCTCCGTCGATGATCCCGCCCGATCTGTTGCCGGGTGCGATCACGCTGGCATTCGATGGCCGAGTGATGGCGTTCTGCGCGGCGACAACGCTGCTCGTCGGCGTACTGTTTGGCCTGGTCCCTGCCTGGCAAGCGACCGGCATTTCACTCGTGCAGACGCTGACGAGCGACACGCGAACGTCCACCGGTCGTGGGGGCGCCTTTCGGCAGCTGCTGGTCGCCGCGGAGGTCGCCGCCGCGGTGCTGCTGCTGTGCGGCGCCGGTCTGCTCCTGCGCACGCTGTTGACGCTCGAAGGCCTCCCGCGCGGATATGGCGCCGACGCCGACTCGGTGTTGACCATGGACGTCACGCTGGATGAAGCGAAGTATCGGACGCCGGACTCGTTCAGCAGATTTCACAACGCGGTCGAGGACGAGGTGCTGGCGCTGCCCGGAGTGCGAAGCGCGGCTTGGGCGACCACGCTGCCGCTCGGCAACGCGCAGATCGGTCGAAACGCATTCCAGATCGTCGGCGACCCGCCTGCTCCGCCAGACGACCGTCCGATGGCGGACTATCAGATCGTGAGCCCCACCTATTTCGAGACGTTGCGCCTTCCGATCGTCGCCGGCCGTGGCTTCTCGGATCGCGACACGGCGCAGAGCGTTCAAGTCTGCATCGTCAACGAAGCATTCGTTCGCCGTCATCTCGGAGGCCGGAACCCGATCGGCATTCGCTTGACGCTGTCGGCGAACGTCGTGCGCGAGGTGGTGGGAGTGGCACGACAGGTCAAGGGAGATGTGGACGAACGGCAGGACCTGGCACAGGTGTACGTTCCCAATGCCCAACTGCCCTACCGCGAAGGCTTCCTCGTTGTGAGCCCAATCGATGGACGCGCCGACGCGCTCGCTCCGGCTGTTCGTGCGGCCTTCGCACGTGTGGACAAGGAACAGCCCATCAGACGCATGGTGACGCTCGCGGATGTCGCGCGTGAGGCGACCGCACGCTATCGCTTCCGGGCGGTGATGGTGGTGACATTCGCCGGCCTCGCTCTGGTGCTGGCGATGGTCGGCGTGTTCGGTGTGCTGGCCTACTCAGTCCAGCAGCGCTCGCGTGAGTTCGGCGTCCGGATTGCCCTTGGCGCGACGACGACGAATGTGCTCGGCCTCGTGCTCGGCGGCGCCGCCCGCGTAATTGGCATCGGTGCCGTCATCGGTCTGATGGCCGCAGCGGCTCTCGGTCAGTCGATCTCGACGTTCCTCTTCGGCGTGCAACCGATCGACCCCGTGACGTTTGCCTCCGTGGCCGCGGTGCTCGCCTTGACGGCGGCCGTGGCGACGGCGGCCCCCGCGTGGCGCGCCGCCCGAGTGGATCCGGTGGTGGCGTTTCGGAATGACTAAACGAACCTACTCGTTCGGGCCGTTCGGATCGTTCGGGCCGTTCGGATCGTTCTCTTGCCCCAACGACTCGAACGATCCGAACGATCCGAACGATCTATGAAACGCTCGCTCCGCTCATGGCTATGGCGCGTGCCGATCGACCAGGAGGTCGACGAAGAGCTTACGCTGCATGTCGAGCTGCGCACGCGCGAGCTCATCGCGCGCGGCGTGGATCCGAAGATCGCGCGGGAGATGGCGGCGAGTCGCCTGGGCGATGTCGGGCACGTCAAGCGCACACTCGTTGGCATTGCGAGAAAGAGAGATCGGGAGATGCGACTCACCCAATGGATCGAGGAGCTCCGTGAGGATGTGAAGTTCGCACTTCGGCAGCTCAGACGCGCGCCAGGCTTCACGATGGTGGCGGCGATTACGCTGGCGCTCGGCATCGGCGCCAACAGCGCGATGTTCGCGCTGGCCGACGCGACGTTGCTCCGCCCATTTCCCTTCCCGGAACCAGATCGCCTGGTCGTGGTGTGGGAGCGCGTCCAGCAGTTTCCAAGAGCCCCCGTCGCATCGCTCAATCTCCGCGACTGGAACGAGCGCAACCGGACGTTTCAGTCGATGGCCGGATGGTTCGGCTATCCACGCCGGATCGCCGCCCCTGACGGCACCATCGAACAGGTGCCTGGCATGCAGGTCACGAGTCAGTTCTTCGACGTGCTCGGCATCAAGCCGATCGCGGGGCGGACTTTTCTGGCGACCGACGTCGCGTCGCCTCCCAACGTTGTCGTGCTGAGCGAGGGCTTGTGGCGCACGCGCTTCGGCAGCGACCCCATGCTGATCGGGAACACGATCAGGCTCGATGGACAGCCGTTCACCGTCCTCGGCGTCGTCCCCGCCGAAGCGCAGGTCGTAATGCCGGCAGGTCTGTGGACGGTGTGGACCGAGTTGCCGGGGATGGATGCCAGAGGCTTGCACTTCATGCGAACGATCGGCCGCCTGAAGCCGGGCGTCACATTGGACGCGGCGCAGAGCGACATGACAACGATCGCTGAAGGGTTGGCGCGCGAGCTTCCGGCGACCAACAAGGGGCGAGGCGTAACGATCGATCCGCTGCGCGCAGGGCTGATCGGCCCCGAGGTGCGCCTGACATCGATCCTGTTCCTCGGAGTCGTTGGATTCGTGCTGCTGATGTGCTGCGCGAATGTGGCCAACCTGCTCCTGGCGCGCACGAACGGCCGCGCCCGTGAGCTGGCCGTGCGTTCGGCTCTCGGGGCCGGGCGGCGGCGCATCGTGGCGCAGATCCTGACCGAGAGCTTCGTCCTCGCCGCGCTCGGCGGTGCATTGGGGCTTGGCATCGGCGCAGCGATCCTGACCGTCGCGCCCTCGATGATCCCGATCGGTCTGCTGCCCTCCGCGGTCACGCTCGCGTTCGATGCGCGCGTCGTGACGTTCTGCGCCGGAACGGCGTTTCTCGTCGGCCTGCTCTTCGGCCTCGCACCAGCGTGGCAGGCGAGTGGAGCTTCCCTGCTGCAGATCATCACATCGGAGAGCAGGACGACGACCAAGGGCGGCGGCAGAATCCGCAATCTGCTCGTCGTTGGAGAGGTTGCAGCGGCCGTGCTCCTGCTCTGCGGTGCAGGGCTTCTGCTGCGCACGCTCATGGCGCTCGACGGCGTCGACGCGGGCTATCGTGCCGACAGCGTGCTGACCATGCGCGTCAGCCTGGAGTACGGCCTCCCCACGTCCCGCTTTCCGAACGAAGAGTCTCTGCGCCGGTACTTCGCCGCCGTTGAAGAGGAAGTCCGGAACGCCCCGGGAGTCCGGAGCGTAGGCTGGGGCAGCGGATTGCCACTCGATGGCGCCTGGACAAGTGGGATCAACTTCGAGATCGTCGGCGATGAGGCCCCTCCCGCGACGAATCGTCCGATGGTCGACTACCAGATCGTGACGCCCTCGTATCTCGAGACGCTGGACATTCCGCTGCTCGCGGGACGAGGTTTCGACGATCGCGACACGCGGGAGAGCGTCCCGGTCTGCCTGGTCAGTGAGGCTTTCGTTCGCCGCTACCTGCACGGACGAGATCCGATCGGGATGCGCGTGGCCGTCCGGCCGATGGTGCTCGGACCGTCACAACCGATCGCGCGCGAGATCGTCGGGGTCGTCGCGCAAATCAAGAGCCTCGCAAACGAAACGGACGATGCGACGCAGCTGTACGTGCCCATGGCGCAGAACCCATGGAGTTTTCAGGCGCTTGTCGTGCGACCGAATGCAGGGTCGGCCGACGCGCTTGCGCCTGCAGTGAAGACGGCCGCCGCCCGTGTGGATCGCGCGGTGCCGTTTACGAGTGTCCGAACGATGGACGAGGTCGCTCGAGAGTCCACCACGCGCCCACGGTTCCGGGCGTTGATGGTGGTGACGTTCGCCGGACTCGCCCTCCTGCTGGCGATGGTCGGCGTGTTCGGCGTGCTGGCGTATTCGGTCCAGCAGCGCTCGCGTGAGTTCGGCGTCCGGATTGCCCTTGGCGCGACGACGACCAACGTGCTCGGCCTCGTGCTCGGCGGCGCCGCCCGCGTGATTGGCATCGGTGCCGTCATCGGCCTGATGGCCGCGGCGGCCCTCGGTCAGTCCATTTCGACGTTCCTCTTCGGCGTGCAACCGATCGACCCCGTGACGTTTGCCTCCGTGGCCGCGGTGCTCGCCTTGACGGCGGCCGTGGCGACGGCCGCCCCCGCGTGGCGCGCCGCGCGCGTCGATCCTGTGGTCGCCTTTAGAAACGACTAGGCGGCAACGGCGTAGGCCGGGTCCTGCTCTTTGGACCCGGCTACTCAGGCGCGCTTCTTGCCCTCTTCCCCTCAAATCGTCCGGCTGATTCGAAGCAACGCGGATTCCATCCAGTTTTTGCCAATCGCGGGCGCGCACCTGGACGGAAAGGCGTCCCCGACGCACGGCCCCACGACAGCCACGACGATCCGCTCCGAAGGAATGATGGTGACGATACTTCTCGGAATTGCGCTGGCGCTCGGATTGGCGGCGTTTTGCGCCGCAGGATGGGCGCGCTCGAGCCGCCGCCTCGCGACGGCCCGGCACCAGGGACAGGTACGAGAACTGGGTTACTGGACCATCGGGGAACGATTCAGATTGGCCGAAAAGACCGCAGGCTTCGGCACCTGGTCGTGGGACCCGACCAGCGAGCTCTTTGCGCTGTCGGAAGGCGCCGCCGTCATCAATCAGCTGGGGATCGGGCCCATGGAAGTCACCGGCGCCGAGCTCTACGCTACCGTGCACCCCGACGATCGGGCCGAGGCCAAGGCGGTTCGGGAGCTGGCCTTCAAGGAGGGCGGCGCCTATGTGCACGAGTTCCGCCGCGTATTCCCGGACGGGTCGGTGCGCTGGTATCGCAACCATGGACACGTGGAGTTGTCCGGGAAGGTCCCGCAGCGAGTCGGGGGCGCGCTCATGGACATTACCAGCGAAAAGCAGGTCCTCGAGCGGCTGAATCACAGCGCAGAGCGGATGCGACTGGCCGAAAAGGCGGCGTCCTTCGGGATCTGGGAGATGGATCTCGCCAGCGGCATCGTCAAGGGGTCGGAAGCCTGGGCCGCGCTCGAGAATGTGTCAGACGCCAACGTCGGGCGACACGTGGATGAAGTGCGGGAGATCGTGCATCCAGACGACCGCGAGCTGCTGTCGGAAGGCTCGGATCGCGCGTTCTCCACCGGAGAGCCGTACTCGGTTGAATTCCGCATCGTGCCCGAGCCCGGGATCGTCCGCTGGCGCCGGAGCACGGCGCAGGTGCAGTTCGTGGACGGCAAGCCGTCGCGCCTCATCGGCGCGTCCATCGACATCACCAGTGAGAAGGAGATGGTCGTGGCTGCGGAAGCCGCCAGCCGCGCGAAGAACGACTTCCTGGCCAGCATGAGCCATGAGATCCGCACGCCGATGAACGCCATCGTCGGGATGACCAGCCTCCTGCTTCAGAAGAAGCTGGACGCCGAAACCGCGGATTTCGTCGAGACGATTCGCCACTCCTCGGACGCGCTCCTCACCATCGTCAACGACATCCTCGATTTTTCGAAGATCGAAGCCGGCCGATTCGAGATGGAGGATCAGCCGCTCGATCTCGTGAAGTGTGTGGAAGACTCCGCCGACCTGCTCGGCTCCCGCGCGGCAGAGAAGAAGCTCGAGCTGGCGGTGGCCATAGACCCGACCCTTCCGCGCTGGATTCGTGGCGACGTCACGCGGCTGCGGCAGATTCTGGTCAACCTGCTGAGCAACGCCGTGAAATTCACTGCCTCTGGCGAAGTGACGCTGACCGTCGCGCTGTGGGCCGGCGGTTCGGATATCGACGGGCCCTCGCTGCACTTTGCCGTCCGCGACACCGGCTGCGGCATCCCCGCGGATCGGCTGGACCGCCTGTTCAAAGCCTTCAGCCAGGTGGATGCCTCGACCACCAGGCAATACGGCGGCACCGGCCTGGGCCTCGTGATCAGCAAGAAGCTCACAGAGATCATGGGCGGACGTATCTGGGTCGACAGCGCACACGACACCGGCTCCGTGTTCCAATTCACCATCCCTCTACGTGCGGCTCCGCGACAGGACGCATTGCCGCATGGCGTCGATGCCGGCTGGATGGGCAAGAGCGCGCTGATCGTGGATGACAACCCGACCCATCGCCGCAATTACGACGCGCACCTGCGGCACTGGGGACTCAAAACCGTCTCGGTCGCGAGGCCGGATCAGGCGCTCGCGCACTTGAGACAGCGGACATTCGACGTGGCGTTGTTCGACGGCGAAATGACGGACCTGGATGGAATGGCTCTGGCTCAACGGGTGGCTGATCTGGCCCTTGCCCCCGGCACGCGGATCATTCTCACCAGCGCATCCCGCGTCCGGAAGGAGCCACTGGAGCGAGGTGCGAACAAGCCGGCGTTCCACGCGTTCCTGACGAAGCCGACGCGATCGGACGCGTTGAGGGAAGTCATCGGGCACCTATTGACCGGCGAACAGGCACCGCTCGCCCGGCGAACGGCGCACGCCATCGACACCACGCTGGGCAGGCGCCGTCCCCTGCGGATCCTCCTGGCCGAGGACAACGCCGTCAACCAGAAGGTCGTGGTCGCGCAGCTGCGGCGTATGGGATACGACCCGGACGTGGTGGCAAACGGGTTGGAGGCGCTCACCGCCGTGCACCGGCAAACCTACGATCTGATCCTGATGGACATCCAGATGCCGGAAATGGACGGCCTGGAAGCGGCGGCGCGGATCGTCCAGGAATTCGAGGTCGGACGGCGGCCTCGCCTGGTCGCGCTGACCGCCAATGTCTTCAAGGAAGATCGGGATGCGTGCCTGGCGGCCGGCATGGATGGCTTTCTGGGCAAACCATTAGAGGTGGCCCAGCTGCACGAAGTGCTGATGCAATGCCAGCCGCTGGGGAGGCCTGACGATCTCGTGGCGTGATAGGATTCGCGCGCTCAATCCTCAATCACCGAGGTCCGACATGACGCTGCGGCGATCCTTTACCGCGTGGGCCGTAACGGCCCTGATATTCTCCCCCGCTGCCCTGTGTTTCTCCCAGCCGGCGCAGCCCGCTCCCAGTGACACGAGCCCGCAAGTGCTGGACGTACAGGGCGGAAAGATCCGGGTCGTGACGGTCGCGTCCGGGCTCTTCCATCCATGGAGTCTCGCGTTCGCGGATGCGAACACCATTCTCGTGACAGAGCGCAACGGCGGGCTGCGCATCATCCGCAACGGCGTGCTGGCCCCGAAGGCGGTCTGGACCTCGCCGACGGCTCCCGGTCCGAACGCAGACGTGCTGCATTTCGTCGCCGTCCATCCGCAGTTCGCACAGAACCGTCTGGTCTACGTTTCCTATCCGAAGACGACGGACAAGGGCACGACGCTGGCGATCTCGCGTGGGTTCCTCAAGGGCGATGTGCTTGGCGACGTGCAGGAGATCTTCGTCGCCGACGCGTGGGAAACCGGTGGTAACCTCGCCGGCCGCATCTTCTTCGGTCCTGATGCGTCGCTCTACGTCACCGTCGGCGATCGCGATCGCATCTGCTGCAACGAGCAGCAACGCCGGCCGGACGGCTCCGATGACAACAGCCTGCGCATGAAATCGCAGGCGCTCGACAATCACGTCGGCAAGACCCTGCGCCTGCGCGACGACGGCACCGTACCGCCTGACAATCCGTTCGTGGGCCGGGCCAACGCCAGGCCCGAGGTCTTCACCTACGGTCATCGCAACGGCTACGGACTGGCCATCCATCCAGAGACGGGCCAGGTGTGGCAGGCCGAGATCGGACCGATGGGTGGCGACGAGGTCAACATCCTCGTGCCCGGCCACAACTACGGCTGGCCGCTGGTGTCGATGGGGCGCAACTACACCGGATCGCTGGCCTCGGATCAGCCGTTTGCGCGACCAGGCATGGACAACGCGTGGATGTTCTGGGTGCCGTCGATCAGCCCGTCGAGCATCATGTTCTACACCGGCGACAAGTTTCCGAAGTGGAAGAACAACCTGTTCGTCGGCGCCCTCACCACGCAGCAATTGATTCGCGTCGCGTTCGGTCAACCGTCTCAGGCTGAGCGACGGGAAGGGTTGCTCATCCCGCTGAAGGTGCGCGTGCGCGACGTGCAACAGAGCCCGGACGGCTACATCTACGTCGCCACGGAGCAGCGGATTGCCGGGAACGAGGCGAACGGAACGATCTTGAGGCTCGAGCCTGCGGATTGACTCTACTCAACTCCCAACTCTCAACTCGGTACGTAGTGTCCGCCTTTAGGCGGACTTTCGCGGTCCGGCTAAAGCCGGACCCCACGTAGCGTTTCATGAACGCAACGCCTCCACGGGATCCAGCGCAGCCGCACGACGGATCGGCACCAGGCACGCGACCACCGCCACCAGGACCATCGACAGAACGATCAGTGCCAATGCGCCCGGATCCGTCATGCGAACCCCAGCCTGTGTGGCGGGATCGTTGAACGCCCGGTCGAAGGCCAGCGTACACACGATGCCAACGCCGAGGCCGACACTGAGCTGAGTCAGCACTCGTCGAAGCACGAGCCAGCCGACCTGCCGCGCCTCGGCTCCGAGCGCAATGCGAAGGCCCAGCTCGCGCGTCCAGCGTTCTACGGTGTGACCGGTGACGGCATACAGACCGATCAGCGCCAGCAGCAACGCCACCACCGCGATGCTCTTGATGATGACGTCGCTGAGCCTGCCATTCCACCGCGCGTTCCGCATCGCCTGTTCGAAAGACATCACTCGGTAGAGCGGAAGGTTGGGATCGATCCGCGCGACCTCGCTTCGAAGCCGCGAGATGGATCCGGCGGCGTCCCCGGTCGTTCGCACCACCATCACGGTGGTTTGCGACGCCGACGTTCGGAATGGCAGGAACACCACCGGATCCGGCTCTGGCCCTATCACTTGCTGCTGGCGCACCGTCGTCGCCACGCCAACGATCTCCAGCCACGGCGTCTCTGCGCTGCCAACGCGGATGCGCGTCCCGATCGGCTCCTGATTCGGCAGGAACATCCGGACGAACCGTTGATTCACGATCGCGGCTTCACTGCCAGGCCGGCCGTCAACGGACGTGAAGGCACGTCCGCGAACTAACGGAACACCGAGGACGTCGAAGTACCGCTCGCTCGCGGTGACTACCGACACGGTCGGCGCCACGTCGCCGAGCGATCGGCCGGACATCGTCAGCGGCAATTGCAGGCCGCCGCCATACGGCAGGACACTGGCGAAGGCGATGGCCCCAATCGTCGGTGACGAGCCGATCCGCTCGTTCAGTCGCTCGAAGAACGAGACGCGCGCGGCTGGTGTGCCGTACGAATCTCCCGGCAGCGTCATCCACATCGTCGAGAGCGACGTCGCATCGATCTGAAACTCGGTGCGGCGATTCTCCACGTTCGCGCGAACGCTGGTCACCGCAGCCGAGATCAGGACGAGCGTCAACGCGAATTCGCCGACGAGCAATGTGGCGATCCAGCGGCGAGCCGGTTGGGCCACGGTGGTCGTCCCCGTTTCGGTCAACGTGTCACGCAGATCCACCTTCGACACGAACAAGGCGGACGGCAGTCCGCATACGAACACACTGCCCAGGCAGACTGCGATCGTCACGGCGAGCACACGCCCGTCCATGGTGAAAGCCATCCAGTACGGCATCGTTTCCGGAGGAACGATGGCTTCCAGCGCGCGAAGACCGGCCCACGCCATGAAGACACCGGCGACGCCCGCAAGCGTGGCAAGAGTCGCGCTCTCCACGAGCAGTTGACGCACGACACGGGTGCGGGTCGCGCCGACGGATGTCCGGATCGCCATCTCGCGTCCTCGAACGGCTCCCCGCATCAGCAGCAGGTTGGCGACGTTGGCGCAGGCCACGAGCAGGACCAGCACGCCGGCGGTGATGAAGGCTAACCAGGCAGGCTGGCGCACACTGGGGTTCAGTTGATCGTTGATGGGCACCGCCTGGATCCGACGGTCGCGGCTGATGGCCGGAAACTCGCGGGCCCATGCCGCGGCGATCGCCGCGACGTCTGCCCGGGCCTGATCCTCGGTTGCGCGCTCGGCCAGACGCGCGAAGACAGCGAGCCTCCGGTCGGTGCGGGACTGGCGGACCGCAGGCGGCAGATTGGCCATCGGGCGCCAGAGATCCGCGTTCGCGGGAAACATGAATCCTCGAGGCATCACGCCGATCACGATCGAGGGCACGCCGTTGATCGCGATCGACTGACCGACGATCGCGGGGTCGGAACCGTAGCGGGAGCTCCAGATCTCCCCGCCGAGGATGACGACCGCCGGACTTCCAGGGACGTCCTCCTCTGGACGGAACGTGCGCCCGAGCACCGGCCTGTCGCCGGTCAGCTCGAACGCTCCGGCCGAGATGAAGGCGCCCAGCACTCGGGCGGGAGGCTGTCGCTGGTCGCTCACCACTGCCACCGTATTCGTGTAGGCCGCCGTTTGCGCGAACGTGCGAGTTCGGGTACGAAGATCCTCGAACTCGGCGTACGAGAAGTTACCCCCGCGATTCTGTGCGTCGCGCAGCGAGAGGAACATCACGCGCTCGGGCGCCTCGATCGGCAGCCCGCGCAGGCAGATGGCGTTGACGATGGTGAAGAAGGTGGTGTTGACGCCGATGCCAAGCCCGAGGGCCACGACGGCCATCAGCGCAAATCCCGGGCTGCGGCGCAAGGCCCGTGCACCGTGACGAAAATCGCGGCGCAGGTCGTCCAGCCACATGAACGACCGGGCATCGCGATGCAGGTCCTTGGTGTGTGCCACGCTGCCGAGCGTGCGTCGCGCCGCCAGCCGCGCCTCGTCCGGAGTCAGACCGCGACGACGATGCTCATCCTCGAGCAGCGCGAGATGGGCCGTGATTTCGCGGTCGAGATCCTGTTCGGCGCGCCCGCGCCCGAAGAATGTGATCACTCGAAAAAGAAATCGTCGCATTCTATTCCGTGCGCAACGCGACCAACGGGTTGACACGCGTCGCACGGCGCGTCGGGCCGTACGCCGCCCCGAGCGCCGCCACCATGAACACCATCGCCGCGAGTGCAAACGTCGCCGGGTCGAGCGGCGTCACGCCAAACAACAGACTCTCCAGATAGCGCGACAGCATCGCGGCGCCCGAGAGACCGATGACGATGCCGATGACCGTCAACACCGCGCTCTGGCGCACGACCAACGCGACGACCTGCGCCCGCGGAGCACCGAGCGCGACGCGAATCCCGATTTCCCGAGTGCGCTGCGCAACCGCGTAGGCCATCACACCGTAGACGCCGATGACCGCAAGGCCGACGCCCACCGCCGCGAAGATGCCAAGCAACACCGCGTAGAGTCGCGGCCGTGAAATCGTGCTCGCCACCACCTGCTCCATCGGGGCCACGTAAAAGAGGGTCGCCTCCGGCTCGAGCTGCCGGATGATGCTGCGAACACGTGGAACCAGCGACACGGGATCGCCGGTCGTGCGGGCGGCATAGTACGCACCAGCCGGAAAGACGAGACCATCGTTCGACCACTGACGGAGATCGGCGAAGAACTGCGGCTGGGGCTCCAGGTTGAGCCCGAACTGTCGCACGTCACCGACAATGCCGACGATCTGCCACGGCTCTGGATAGCGTCCGACGTAGACGGTTTCGCCAACCGGGTTCCGACCTGCGAAGTCACGACGCGCCAGCGCCTGGTTGATCAGCAGCACACGAGGCCGACTCGGACCGTCTTCATCACCGAAGTCCCGACCGGCGATGAGCCGAATCCCCATCACCTTCAGATAGTCGCGGCTCACGAGTCGAATGTCGGGTGTGCCGGCTGGAGGCGGTTCCGGCGGCCGTCCAGGCAGTTCCTGAAACGGAACGGCCCGCAAGGGAAAGGAGTTGATGAGACTGACCATCGGGAGCTGATTCGCGTACGCCGCACGCTCGACTCCAGGCACGGATCGAAGACGCGCGACGAGCTCCTCGGCAAATGCCTTGAGACGGGCCGGCGGATACCGGTCGGCAGGGACCGCGACTTGAAACGTCAGCACATTGGCCGCGTCGTATCCGGCGTCGACGCCCGAGAGTCTGGCAAAGCTTCGAATCAGCAGGCTTCCACCAGCAAGAAGCACCATGGCGATGCCGATCTCGGCGACGACGAGCGCGCTGCGCAGGCTGACGCGACGCGCCAGACCGAACCCCGAGACGGTCGCATGACCACCGTCCCTCAACGCCGCCGTGGTATCCGATCGCGCGTGGCGAAGCGCAGGTGCGAGCCCGAACAGCACACCCGCCGCGACCGACGTCCCAATCGAGAACGTCAGCACCCATAGATCGACCCCGGTCTCATCGATCCGTGGAAAGCTCAGTTGATTTCCGAGATCGAGCCGCGAGATCGTCGTCGCCAGCGACCGCAGGAGTCGAACGCCGCCAATGGCGAGGATCGTTCCGGCGACGCCGCCGACGACAGCAAGCGTCACGCTCTCGGTGAGCAGCTGCCGAACGAGCCGGCCGCGTCCCGCGCCCAGCGCGCCGCGGATCACGAACTCGCGCTGCCTCGCGGCGGCTCGCGCCAACAGGAGGTTCGCGACGTTGACGCACGCGAGCAGGAGCACGAAGCCAACCGCGACCGTCAGAACGAGCAGCGCCGGCTTCACCGAATTCACGATCTCGTCCTGCTCGCGCACGAGCTCGTACCGCGTCGTCGCATTGTCCCGTTGACCGTCGCGAATCTCGCGGACCAGCGCCGAGACTTCGGCGGCGGCCGCCGGCAATGCCACACCGTCGGCCAGGCGAGCGAGCACAGGTCCCGTGGGGACTCCCCGTCCACCGGCAACCGGGGCGAGTCGCGGCGAGCGCCACACCTGCGTCCGCCGGTCGGGAAACTGGAAACTGTCTGGCATCACGCCGACGATCGAATAGTCCGTCCGCACCGGTGGACCGAGCACGGCGTCGAACGTTGCGGTCTTGCCGAGGATGCCGGGATCTCCGCCGAAGTGCTGTCTCCATGCGCCGTAGCTGAGGACGATTGCGGGAGCGGCTCCGGGCGCTTCGTCTGAGGCCGTCAACAGACGACCGATCAACGGCCGCGCGCCAAGCATCTGGAACAACTCGGCGGAGACCACCGCGCCCTGCAGGCGTGGGTCGCGTCCCCGCAGGTTCATCAGATCCCAGTTCGACGTGCCGACGTTCGCGAACGAGCGCACGTGCACCCGCAACTGCTCGAGTTCGGCCGCACTCATGCGAACGATTCCGCGTCGTGGCGCGCCGCCGGGAGTCTGCGCCGGCACGGTCGCGACCAGGCGCACGAGTCGATCCGCGTGCGGGTACGGCAACGGCCGCAGCAGGACAGCGTTGACGACGCTGAAGATGGCCGTGTTGGCGCCGATGCCAAGCGCCAGCGTCAGCACCGCGACAGTCGTGAACCCGGGTGTCCGTCGCAGGCTGCGCAGTGCGTGCCGCAGGTCCTGGCGGAGATCGTCCAGCCAGATGAACGAGCGCGCATCGCGGTGCAGGTCCTTGGCGTGGGCCACGCTGCCGAGCGCGCGCCGCGCCTCCAGCCGCGCCTCGTCCGGGGTCATGCCGCGGCGCTGATACTCGTCCACGAGCAGTGCCACGTGCGCCACCAGTTCGCGGTCGAGATCCTGCTCGGCGCGCCCGCGCCGGAAGAATGTGATCACTCGAAGAAGGGTGCGTCTCATCGTCGGACGGGCTACAAGCTATCGGCTATCGGTTACCGCCTACCGCCTACCGCCTACCGCCTACCGCCTTACCGCCTACGAGCTACCGGCTACCGGCTCGTGCTACGTCTCGTTGATCAGCAGCTTGTCGACCAGGCCCGCCAGCCGCCGCCACCGCTCGGTCTGCTTGCCAAGGGCGCGCGCGCCCGCCTTCGTGATGTCGTAGTACTTGGCTTCACGGTTGGTCTCGGTGCGCTGCCAGATGCCCTTGATCCAGCCCTTCTGCTCGAGGCGGACGAGCGCCGGATAGAGGGTGCCCTGATTGAGCATCAGTGGATGCTCGGCCACCTGCTCGAGACGCGCGGCGAGCCCATAGGCGTGCTGGGGCCCCATCGTCGAGAGGGCCCTGAGGACGATCAAGTCGAGGGTGCCCTGGAGGAGTTCAACCCGTTCGCTCATTCCACTACCCATCCAAGTGAAGTCAGTCCGAACGGTGCCACAGAGATTACTGGCGTGTCAAGTGGAGCGAGTGGCAACCACGAAGAACACGAAGATCGCGAAGGCCACGAAGTTCTTCAGGTCTTGAGATCGCAAACCTTCGTGAGCTTCGCGACCTTCGTGCCTTCGTGGTTATTTCTTCAGGAGCACGAACCCGAGCGGCGGCACCGTGAGGGTGAGCGATTGATCGTGGCCATGCGCCGCCACCGGCTCGGTGTTGACGCCGCCGCTGTTCCCGATATTGCCACCGCCATAGATCGCGCTGTCGCTGTTGAGCACCTCGCGATACCAGCCGGCTTCGGGCACGCCGACGCGGTAGCCCGGTCGCGGAACGGGCGTGAAGTTGGCGACGATCACCGTGAAGTCGTGCGGGTCGCGGGCCCGGCGCAGAAACGACACCACGCTGTTCTCGTTGTCGTGGCAGTCGATCCAGCTGAATCCCGGAAACTCGAAATCGATCTCGTGCAGCGACCGCTCACGCTGATACGTCTGGTTCAGATCCTGGACCCAGCGCCGCAGACCCTCGTGCATGGGATCGGTGAGCAGGTGCCATTCGAGGCTGTTCTCGGCGTCCCATTCGCTCCACTGGCCGAACTCCCCGCCCATGAACATCAGCTTCTTGCCCGGGTGGCCGAACATGTAGCCGTAGAGCGCCCGCAGCGTGGCGTGCTTCTGCCACAGATCGCCCGGCATCTTGTCGAGCATCGATCGCTTCCCGTGGACGACCTCGTCGTGCGAGAACGGCAGCATGAAGTTCTCAGTGAACGCGTACAGCATCGAGAACGTGACCTGCCCGTGATGCCACCGGCGGTGCACCGGCTCCTGGCGGATGTACTCCAGCATGTCGTGCATCCAGCCCATGTTCCACTTGTAGGTGAACCCGAGCCCGCCCACATAGGTGGGCCGGCTGACCGCCGGCCACGATGTGGACTCTTCGGCCACGGTGATCGAGCCGGCGACGCGGCCGTGCGTGACCGTGTTGAGCTGCTGCAGGAACGAGACCGCCTCCAGGTTCTCGCGTCCTCCGTGCTCGTTCGGGATCCACTCACCGGCGGGACGCGAGTAGTCCAGATAGAGCATCGACGCCACGGCATCGACACGCAGACCGTCGACGTGGAACTCCTCGAGCCAGTAGAGGGCGCTGCTCATCAGGAAGGAGCGCACTTCGTTGCGCGCGTAGTTGAAGATCAGCGTGCCCCAGTCGCGATGCTCGCCCTTGCGCGGGTCGGCGTGTTCGTAGAGTGAGGTGCCGTCGAACTCCGCCAGGCCATGACGGTCCTTCGGGAAGTGGCCGGGCACCCAATCGAGGAGCACGCCGATCCCGGATTGGTGGCACTGATCGATGAAGTAGCGGAAGTCGTCCGGGCTGCCGAATCGGCTCGTGGGCGCAAAGAATCCGAGCACCTGATAGCCCCACGACCCCGAGAACGGATGCTCCATCACCGGCATCAGCTCGATGTGCGTGTAGCCCATCTCGCGCACGTACTGCACGAGCGTCGCCGCCATCTCGCGGTAGGTCAGGAAGCGGTTGCCCTCCTCGGGCACCCGCCGCCACGATCCGAGGTGGACCTCATAGACCGACATCGGCCGGTCGTGCCAGCCGCGGTACGAAGGCCGGTCGCTCATCCACCCGTGGTCAGTCCACTGGTAGCGGCCGTCATTCCAGATGATCGACGCCGAACGCGGCGGCACCTCGAATCGGCGTGCGTAGGGATCGGCCTTCTCCAGCAGGTGCGCGCCGTGCGTGCGCACCTCGTACTTGTAGCAGGCGCCTTCGGGCAGATCGGGAACGAAGATCTCCCAGATGCCGGACGGCACCAGCTTCCGCATCTGATGGACACGGCCGTCCCACCGGTTGAAGTCACCGATCACGCTGACCCGCTGCGCGTTGGGGGCCCAGACCGCGAAGTGCACGCCGGTGACGCCGCCGATCGTGATGACGTGCGAGCCGAGCTTCTCCCAGACGCGGTGATGAGTGCCTTCGCTGAACAGGTGCAGATCGAAGTCCGAGAGCAGCTGGCCGTATTGATAGGGGTCCCTCACCTCGCGGACGCCAGTCGCCTCGTGGACCCGGAACGTGTAGGCGAGCTCGGCGGCCGTTCCCGTCTCGAGTGGGATGCGGGCCTCGAACAGCCCATCGGGATGCCGCCGCGGCATCGGCGTGACGCGGCCGGGCGTGATGAGCTCCACCGCCGACGCCGACGGCTGCATCGTCCGCACGATGACCGCCGGGCGCTTGTCGATCGTCGTCGCATGACGGCCGAGCACGGCGAACGGATCGTCGCTCGTGCCGGTCGCCACCGCGGCGATGTGAAGATCCTCCGCCGTCTGGATGGCCCCGGTCATCGACGAATTGTAGCCCGGCGCGGTGATATCCTCTGGAAGTTCCGCGGGGGCTGACGTCCCCGCTTTACGGGCCGTTCGACCTCACAAGGAGCCGCCGTTGGCTGTCTACGCGGAGTTCATCACCAGCGAAGGAAACTTCACCATTCGCCTGTTCGATCAGGAAGCCCCGAATACGGTCGCGAATTTCGTCGGGCTGGCGGAAGGGACCAAGGAGTGGACCGACCCGCGCACGGGTAACAAGGTCACCCAGCCGTACTACGACGGCATCATCTTTCACCGCATCATCGACGGATTCATGATTCAGGGCGGCGATCCGCTCGGGCAGGGTACCGGCGGCCCGGGCTACAAATTCGCGGACGAGTTTCACTCGAGTCTCCGCCACAGCAAGGCGGGGATCCTCTCGATGGCCAACAGCGGTCCGAACACCAACGGCGGGCAGTTCTTCATCACGCTCGGGCCGACGCCGCACCTCGATAACCGGCACTCGGTCTTCGGCGAAGTCTCGAGCGGCATGGACGTCATGAAAAAGATCGGCAGCGCGAAGACCGGCCCGCGCGATCGTCCCGTCAAGGACATCGTCATCCAGAGCGTCAAGATAGAGAGAAAGGACTGATAAATGGGGTCGGGGGTCATTTGTTGAGGACAGTCGCAAAGCCTCCCGGCCACCGCGCGACTGTCCTCAACAAATGACCCCCGACCCCATTTCCGAGTTGATGCCGCTCGTCTACGACGAGCTGCGCCGGATCGCGGCCAGCTACGTTCGCGGTGAGCGGCCGGGTCAGACGCTTCAAGCCACGGCGCTCGTCAACGAGGCGTTCGTCCGGCTCGCCGCCGAGCGCGCCCGGCACTTCAACGGCCGCACCCACTTCCTCGCCATCGCCGCACTCTCCATGCGGCAGATCCTGATTCAGCGTGCGCGTGCGCGAGGGGCCGCCAAGCGCGGCGGCGCGCCCAAGCGGGTCACTCTGGACGACGGTAATCTGAACCCGTCCGACGTGAGTGCCGCCTTCGGCCGGCCCAACGATGTGGGGCCCGGCGACATCGACGTCCTCGCTCTCGACGAAGCGCTCACGCGGCTCTCCGCGCTTGACGCCGACCTCGCGAAGATCGTCGAGCTCCGTTACTTCGGTGGCCTCACCGTCGAGGAAACCGCGGACGTCGTGGGCGTCTCGCCGGCCACGGTGAAGCGGCAATGGACGCTGGCGCGTGTGTGGCTCAAGCGCGCACTCGAGGGTGACCTCGCCGGCACCGTGCACGGAGAGGCCTCATGACGCCGGAGCAATGGGCGCGGCTGAAGATCGTCTTCCAGGAAGCGCTCGATCAGCCGCCGGCGGTCCGCCGGGCATGGCTCGAAGAAGAGTGCCACGGTGACCTGGCGCTGTTGCGCGAAGCCGAATCTCTGCTCGAGACGTTCGAGACGGCCGGAGATTTCCTCGAGCAGCCGGCGCGTGTGGATCCGAGCGATCTGGAGATTCTCTTACCCGGCACCCAGGTCGGCGCGTACCGCGTGCTCGAAGAGCTCGGGCGGGGCGGCATGGGCGTCGTCTACCTCGCTGAAGACACCCGGCTGGGACGTCGCGTCGCGCTGAAGTCGCTGCCGGCCGCGGTGGCCATGCACCCGGAGCTTCGCGAACGTCTCCGGCGAGAGGCGCGCGCGGCGGCCACGATCTCGCATCCCTCGGTGGCCGTCGTGTATGCCCTCGAGGAGATGGACGATCATCTCTTCATCGCGTCGGAGTACGTGCAGGGAGAGACGCTGCGCGCCGAGATCGCCCGCGGGCGGATCCAGCCGGACCGGGCGCGGGCCATCGCCATCGACATCGCGAGCGCGCTCGGCGCCGCGCACGATGCAGGAGTGATCCATCGGGATCTGAAGCCGGAGAACGTCCTCATCAAGCCGGATGGCGGCGTGAAGGTCGTCGACTTCGGGATCGCGCAAATCGAAGGACCGGAGGCGACGCGTCTGACCCGCGCCGGGGCCATGCTTGGTACGCCGGCCTACATGGCGCCCGAGCAGCTCCTCGGTGCGACAGTCGACCGGCGCGCGGACATCTACGCGTGGGGCATCGTCATGAGCGAGATGGTGACCGGCCGTCATCCGTTACGCGGCGATCCTCCGGGGAAAGGTGGCGTACAGGTGACCGGCCCGTTCGCCACCATCATCGGCCGCTGTCTTCAAACCGATCCCGATGCGCGCTTCGCGAACGCCCGCGAGTTGCTGCAGGC
The DNA here is from genome assembly GCA_035293405.1 of Vicinamibacterales bacterium. Taxonomy (GTDB): domain Bacteria; phylum Acidobacteriota; class Vicinamibacteria; order Vicinamibacterales; family UBA2999; genus Gp6-AA40. The sequence goes on from DATDOE010000111.1 coordinate 130,234, forward strand.
GCTCGAGGGCGAGGGCCGCCTGAAGGCGGCCCCCACGACCGACGAGGGCTCTTTCCCAGATGTAGGGGCCGCCTTCAGGCGGCCCGGAACCGGACGTTTCTGGTGGGAGTTCCATCAGGGAGTCACGGCGCTGGTCTACTGGCTGATGACGATTCCCGGATGGTACGCACGCGGGCACATCGGCGGCTGGCCCGGACGCGCGTTCTTCATCGTCCTTCTGACCACCATCGTGGTGGCGGCCAACGCGCGCCTGCACCTCTGGTTCACATCGCGCTTTTACCCCGACGAGCTCGACTGGGTGCACCGGCGTTCGAGCCGGTGGATCCGGATCGCCGACTGGGCGTTCGCCGCTACGCTTGCGATCGGAGGCGCACTCATCGCCGACGAACGGTCGCCGCTGGCGATCGTCCTGCCGTCGGTCGCAGTTGGATCTGTCGTGGCCTTCCTGCTGATCGAGCCCGTCACCACGCGCGATGCCTTCAAGCGAAGCGGTATTGAAACGTAGTCGTTCACGCTTCGAACTTCTCGCTTCTCAGTTCGTGTTCGGGTTCAGGTTCAGGTTCAGAAATCCCACGCCAGTCCAACGGATGGTCGAACCAGGACGCCGCCCTGGACGGCATGCAACCGCACGCCGGGAACAACTTGGACGTGCTGTGTGAGTCCGATACGCCCTTCCGCGCCGACGAATGGACCGGCGTCATACGTGGTCGTCTTGGAGAGTGTCGGCGGCAGGATAGCTGGCGGGACGATGATTGGCCCGATGGGTCCGATGGGTCCGATTGGTCCAAGCCGCTCGAACGTCGTGGCGACCTCGAGGCTCGTACGGCCGAAGGTGACGCCGCCGCTATAGGCCAGCGAGAATCGCGACGAGATCTCCTGTCGCACCCAGAGGCCGGCAGAGATCGTCGTGTTCCTCTGGCTCGTGTGAAGGCGATACGAATATGTGGGGAAGTACGTAGTCGAGTACGGATCGGTACCTGGCAGCGCCGCCGTAGGCGTCACGTTGTAGAACCCTAACGACGTCGGCAACAGACCCAGCGGAAAGACCCCGGGCGCGAAGTTGCTCTCGATCTCGGACGGCCGAACGAATTCGAGCTCGACTCCCCACTTCGATCCAAGCTCGGTGCCAAGACGCAGCGAGAAGCCGAGCGCCTCGCCGCTGCCCGAGCTGCCACCCTCGGCGCCGTCGTAATTGTCGAACCGGGCGATGTCCCCGACGAGGGCGGCACTGATGAAGCCTCCCTGCGCGAGAACAGGAGTTGCCATTGCGGCCAGGAGCAGAACCGCAGACGCGCAGACCGTCGAGAGTCGTGTAGCCATGACCGGCGTCAGCGGACGGTGACGCCGCCTGGCGCCGACGGTGTTCCCGCCGCGGGCGGGGCGATTGTGCCGTAGTCCCAGTGCTCGTCGGCCTTGCCGTCCTGAATGCGCCACATGTCGAACCAGGTGGTGGTGTACTTCGCCCCGGGCTTGCGTGGATCGTCCAGCTCGCGCACGATGCCGACAACGACCAGGTCGCCCTCGGCCGTCACCGACACGACCTTCGTACGCCAGGCATTCCGCGCCGGGATCTGCCCCTGCGGACGGCTGCCGAAGAACTTCATCACCGGCTCGAGCCCGGAGGCGATGTTCGGGTTGTGCTGGATGTAGCGGTTCGACAGATACTTCGGCGCGTCGCTCCAGTGCCCGGCTTCGAGCAGGTCGCGCATGATGTGCATCACGACCTGCTTGTTGGCATTGAGCCTGGGATCAGGCGAGGTGAAGAGCGATTCCGGATCGCTCGACGCCGTCACCGGCGCCTGCGCCATCGCGGGCGCGGCCGCAACCACGAGCAGAATCAGGGCGAGCAGCGTCTTGAAAGTGTTCATGGGCGGGATCTTACCAAGCTCGCGGCCCAGAGCCCAGAGCCCGTTTTCGATCTATCCTTTGACCCTCGGCGTACGCGCAGGCCGGGTCTTGTTCTGCAGACCCGGCGTTTGATCATCCTGAGAGGAATCGCCATGACGCGTTTCTACGTGCCCATCGTCCTCATCGTGCTCACCCTGGCCGCCGGACTCGGCGTCGCCGCGCAGGAGAAACAGGTCCCGTTCGTCCCGGTGACCGACGAGATGCTGTGGAAGCCGAACCCGGCCGACTGGCTGATGTGGCGGCGCACGCTCGACAGCTGGGGCTACAGCCCGCTCGACGAGGTCAATCGCAATAACGTCGGGCGTCTCAAGATGACGTGGACGCGCGGCATCGGCACGGGCCGCACGCAGGAAGCCACGCCGCTCATTTACAACGGGACGATGTACATCCCGAACCCGGGCGACGTGATCATGGCCATGGACGCCAGGACCGGCGACCTGAAGTGGGAGTACAAGCGGAAGTACCCGGAGGGCATCAACGGCGGCACCAACCGCAACATGGCGATGTGGGGAACGACGTTGATCGATGCCGGAGCGGACAACACGGTCTACGCGGTCGATGCGCGAACGGGCGGACTGGTCTGGGAAACGCAGGTCCTCGATCCGAAGAAGCGGGCCAACGCCAGCTCGGGACCGATCATCGCCAACGGCAAGGTGATCACCGGGCGTCAGTGCCAGCCCGACGCGGGCAACGACTCCTGCATCATCACCGCCCACGACGCACAGACCGGTAAAGAGGTGTGGCGCACGCGCACGATTCCGCTGCCTGGGGAGCCCGGCTACGAGACGTGGGGTGACGTGCCGATGGATCAGCGCTGGCACGTTGGCACCTGGATGGTGCCGAGCTACGACCCCGAGACGAACATGATCTACGTCGGCACGTCGGTGACGATCCCGGCGCCGAAGTTCACGCTCGGCGGAAACGAGAAGCAGCACCTCTATCACAACTCCACGCTGGCGATTAACGCCGACACGGGCAAGATCGTCTGGTACTACCAGCACATCGTCGATCACTGGGACCTCGATCATCCGTTCGAGCGTCTGCTGGTCGAGACGGCGCTCACACCCGACGCGAAGGAAGTGGCGTGGATCAACCCGAAGATCAAGCCGGGCGAGCGTCGCAAGGTGATCACCGGCATTCCCGGCAAGACCGGCGTCGTTTACACGCTCGATCGCCGGACCGGTGAGTTCCTGTGGGCACGGCCAACGGTGATGCAGAACGTGATCAGCAAGATCGACGGCGCCACCGGCGCGGTGACGGTGAATCCCGAAGCCATCTTCACGGCCAAGGACCAGACAAAGCTGATCTGTCCCGGCAGCAACGGCGGCAAGAACTGGCCGGCTGGTGCGTACAGCCCCGTGACCAACACGATGTACATGCCGCTGCAGAACCTGTGCATGAACGCCAAGACGACGGTGGATACGCGCGACCCGTCAAAGGTCTACGGCCTCGACATGCCGGGCGTGATTGCGCCGGGCGCCACCAACGTCGGCAGCGTGTGGGCGATCTCCGCCGAGACCGGCAAGACGGTGTGGAAGCACGAGCAGCGCGCGGGAGCGCTGTCGCTCGTGGCCACTGGCGGCGGGCTGGTGTTCGGCGGCGACGCCAACGGCCGCTTCCGGGCGTTCGACGATCGGAGCGGCAAGGTCCTGTGGGAGGTCAACCTCGGATCGCCGGTCAGCGGCTTCCCCGTCACATTCGCGGTGAACGGTAAGCAGTACGTCGCCGTGACGACCGGGCCGTCGCTCGCCGCCGGGTCGGACAACCGCATCACCTCGGAGTTGAAGCCAGGCAACGCGGCGAATGTGTTCGTGTTTGGGCTGCCGTAGAGGCAGTGGGCAGTGGGCAGTAGACGGTAGGCAGTAGACGGTAGGCAGATTCTCACGGCCGGCCCGGTCTCCGGCGCCCCTCTGCCGTTCAAGCTCTATATCTGACTTCGAGCACTGACTTGACCATCATCGTACCGCCACTCGAACTCTTTGCAAGGATGTCTGGAGGATGTACAGCTGGGCGAAGAGGTAGTTGAGACGTACTGAGGGTGAAAGACTCGTTCGAAGCGATGAGCCTTTTGGACGTTTCAACGGATAGTGACCCTGATCCGATTCGGTGGACAGGTTAACTACGCTGTTTGAGTCGTTCTTCGTTCCCTATTGTCAGAGAACACCGACGGGTGTGGGCGCGGTGGGAAACGGCGTCCTTTGCCGTTTTCCATGGCGTCCATACCCTC
>DATDOE010000112.1:0-125358 GCA_035293405.1 Vicinamibacterales bacterium
CGGCTCACCAGCTGGATGGCCACGATGCTGTCGCCCCCCAGCTCGAAGAAGTGGTCGTCGGCCCCCACCCGCTCCACCCGCAGCAGCCCGGCGATCAGCCCCGCCAGCGTCGCCTCCGCCCCCGGCGCCGGCGCCCGCCACTTTTCTGTTGCCGCATCGGGTGCCGGCAATGCACGTCGATCGAGCTTGCCGTGCGGCGTCAGCGGAAACGCACTCAACGTCACAACCGCCGGCACCATGTACGGCGGCAATCGCGCGGCGAGTTGATCCCGTACCGCGCGGCTGTCGAGTAACCGCTCGGCGGCGACGACGTAAGCCACAAGTTGACGATGGCCGGGTACGTCCTCGCGTACGACCACGGCCACGTCCGAGATGGCGGTCACATCACGAAGGGCAGCCTCGATTTCGCCCAACTCAATCCGGTGACCGCGGATCTTCACTTGCTGATCTGCGCGTCCAACGAACTCGAGCTGTCCGTCACTTCGACGACGCGCGAGATCCCCCGTGCGATACATGCGCGTCCCAGGGCGCCCGTATGGATCTGGAACGAACCGGCAGGCAGTGAGTCCCGGCCGCCGCACATAGCCCCGCGCCAAACCCTCTCCGGCGATATAGAGCTCACCGACAACGCCGACTGGCACCGGCCCCAGCATCCCGTCGAGCAAGTGCGCCCGCAGGTCGGCCAACGGTCGGCCAATTGGACTCGCCGAACCGCTCTGAACCACCGTTGCATCGAGCTGGACATGTGTGACATGCACGGTGGTCTCGGTGATCCCGTACATGTTCACCAGCGCCGGCCACCGCTGCTCCCGCTCGTTGGCAAAGCAGTGCTGCAAACGCGAGCCATCCAGGCCTTCTCCACCGAAGATCACGTAGCGACCGTCGATTCGGCTACCGCCCATCTCGCGTTGCCACTGCAGTAGCTGGTAGAAGGCAGACGGTGTCTGGTTCAGAATCGTGACCCCCTGACGGGCCAGCAGGCCGAGCAATGCCTCGGGCGAACGACTGGTCGCAAAGTCGACGACGACCACACGCGCGCCGTGCGCGAGTGGGCCCCACATCTCCCAGACAGAGAAGTCGAACGTGGCCGCATGGAAGAGCGTCCACACATCGCCCGCGGTGAATGAGAAGAGGGGCGCCGTGACCGCCAGTAGACGCGTGACATTGGCGTGCGTCACCACGACGCCTTTTGGCGTGCCGGTCGAGCCAGAGGTGTAGATGATGTAGGCCGCGTGCTCGGGTCGCACCACTGGCCACACCGGCGCTGTGTCTTGGGGAGATTCCGCCCATCCGATCAGCTGTGGCCACGCGTGTCCATCCAGCCGCACTTGCGGCACATCGTCAGTTATCGAAGCGCTGGTGATCGGCGTTGTAATGACGCATACCGCTCGCGTGTCCACCAGCATCAAACGCAGACGGCTCACGGGATAGTCGGTATCCAGAGGCAGATACGCTGCGCCCGTCTTCAGAATGCCCAGCATCGCCACGATGAGCTCGGTCGATCGCGACATCGCCACTCCGACCACTGTCTCCGGGCCGACGCACTGCCGCCGCAATATCTGCGCGAGCACATCGGCGCGCGCGTCGAGCTCCGCGTAGCTCAGATGCAGACCGTCGTGGACGACAGCAACCGAGTCCGGCCGCGTCCGTACCTGCGACTCGACGAGCGCGGGGATCGTGACCTTCGGTGTCTCCGCGGGCGCCGGCTCGTGCGACAACACCGTCTCGCGCTCGGCCGCGGTCAACAGATCGACGGCGCCCACACGCTTCAACGGATTCGCGACCAGGGCGTCAATCACGTCGATCACGCGGTGCGCGATCGCCGCGGCCGCCGCGGGCGAGAACACGTCAAGGCGATAGTCACACCGCAGCGTCAGTGATTGACCGGGGACGGCGACGAGCGCCAACGGGTAATGGGTGGCATCACGGCCGACGGCACGACGGAGGCGCAGGCGCCCACTGGCCGGCGCTGTCGCCGTTTGTGGAGCGATCGGATAGTTCTCGTAGACGACCAGCGTATCGAACAGCGGACCGACAGCACCGACGTGCTGGATCTCCTGCAAAGGGAGATGTTGATGCGGCAGGAGGGCCGCCTGCTCCCGCTGTATTCGCTGCACCAGCGCCTGCCACGATTCCGCCGCCGCGAGACGCACACGAACCGGCACCGTATTGATCAGAAGGCCCACGATTGTGTCGGAGCCAACCAGATCGCTCGGCCGCCCGGACACCGTCGCGCCAAACACGACATCGACTCGCCCGGTGAGTTGCGCGAGCACACGCGCCCACGCCACCTGCAGCAACGTGTTCATCGTCACGCCGAGCGCCCGTGCCTGGTGTGCCATCGCGGTCGTCAGGGATTCACCCAACTCCACCGACAGTTGTGCGGGGGTCTGCAGAGCGGGAGACACCCCAGGCGCCACATGCGTACCGCCGTCCAGTCCGGATAACGCTTCAGCCCACGCCGCGCGCGCTGCGTCCCGGTCCTGCGCCTGCATCCACTCCAGGTAACTTCGATAGGACACGGCCATTACGGAACCTCACCGATGAACACGTGGTGTTTGATTGGAGAAGAAAGGAATCATGCCGACCCGCTGCATTCAGCCAACGTCATTTCAAATTGCGACTGGAGGAGAGGAGCCGCAGTGTCTACGGCGATCAGGCCGAGCCGTGGACGAGATGTCGGGGGAAGGGCGCCACGATGCGCAGTTCAGAGGAGAGAAGGTTTCTGGACAGAGGGCTCGCGTCGATCGAGCGTAGACTGAACCCCGCGAACCACATTCGCATCGGTCAGAAGCCGCAGCTGTTTACGACGTGCCCCGCACCATCGACACGCGGATGGAGGAGAGACCTTGGAATCGGCGTCCGAACACGTCCACATCTGGCATCGTTGCCAGCACTGCGGTGCGCAGCCGATCGTCGGATCGCGATTTGAGTGTCAGACGTGCCCTGCAGGGCCCGACAACGACTTCTGCGAATCGTGTTACCGGTTGATGGAACGACGTGAAATCAGCCATCCAGCGAGGCCAAACCAGTCGGGCTATCTCACGCCGTCACACACTTTTCTGCGCTTCCCCGGGGTCCCTCGCGGCGAGCAGGAGCACTGGCTGACGGTGAAAGAAGGAGACGGGACTGCGCCGCACACACCAACCGGATTCGTCGTACGACCCGAGTTTCGCTGTGGCGCAGCATCCTTCTTCGGCAGCTACGCCTTCACCGTGAACTCCGATGCGGGTGGTCGACCGCTCGTACTGACGGCGCTGCACATCATGGATGAACTCGCCAAGAGCAAAGGGATTGATTTGTCGCCAGGCAATTCGTCATACACGGGCAGGGAGCTGCCGGCGGTCGTCACGAACGTCGTGCTGTACGACGTGTTTGCCTCGAACTGGTTATTTGCTGACGTCGGCACGGCGGCGCCGATGTGCATTCTCGCCAACGCGCGCGTCGGCGATCCGGAGCCACGGTCCGATAGAGATATCGCTGCATTTACCGTCGCCACTTCGAGCGCTCTGGTCCCGGCAACGCTGGCAGCACGTCGACCCGAGGTGGGAGAACCGGTCTGGCTGGCCGTGTATGTCAAAGAGGGTGCCATCGGCAGAACGCTGCGGTGCACTGTCGTTGAATCAACGGCCGGAACGCTCGTCTTCCGATTTTCAACGCCCACAGGTGGACCGCACTATACGAGCGGCGCGCCCCTTCTGAATGCCGCCGGAGAAGTGGTCGGCATCAACGTCGGGCGGGGCTTTCTCGATGGCATTCGGCTGGGACACGCAAACCACGTCGAGAGCATCCGCGCGCACCTCGCGTCAGCCTCGAGCTGCGCCACGTCCTGACCGAAACCCTCACGCCGCCTTCGCCCACCGGATGAGCGTCGCCAGGTTGGGCGGCTTTCCATGCATCAGCAGACCGACCTTGAAAATCTTTGCCGCGAACCACGTCATCCCGGCGGCCGCCGCCAAACCGATCGCAATCGTGATCCACACCTGCCATGCCGGTGGAGGCGACGTAGAGGTCAGGCGTCCCATCATCGCGAAGGTGTTCACGGGGGGAACAAAGCTCAAGACCACACTCAGCGTCGAGCTTGCGTCGCGAGTCAGGCTTGGAATGAGGAATGCGGGAGCCAGTGCTGCCATCATGAGCGGACCGGCAAGCGACTGTGCTTCGTGCATGTCGTCCACGGCCGCTCCGACCGCGATCATCCCTGCGCCGAACATGAGATACGTGACGAACAGGAACACCATGAAATAGAGAACCAGCCAGGGATCCAGCAAGCCGATGAGCGCGAAGGAAAACAGGACGACTAGCGCGAGACTGATATGCAGGGCCAAGATCAGGATGGTCACACCCAGGTGACCCACCAGCTTGCCAGCCATCAGCTCAAACGGTGTGACTGACGATAACAGGAGTTCGACGATGCGATTCGACTTCTCCTCGACAGTCGATGTGAGAAGCGTGTGCCCACTCAATACGATGCCGACCGAGAGCATCGTCACGAACACCACTGGGAGCATCAAATCGAACTCCCGCTGCGTCTGTCGAATGCCACTCTTCGTGACGGTCAACGATCGACCTGGAGCGACTGTCGTCAGCTGTTCGATGGCGGTGGGCGCGAGACTTCGAACGCGCAGCCGGGCCGCGACAATCGCGTCCTCCAGCGCTCCACGAATCGCATCATCGCTCTGCCGGCTCGCGTATGCCGGCACATATAGGTCGTAGCTGCCGTACTGGTCCCGTCCTGCGGCAGGAGTGACGGCGTCAGGATGGACGACGATGAGGGCAAGACGTGGACTGGTCGACTCTTCCAGAAGCCACGCCCTCTCGCGATCCGCATCCGCGTCCGATGGACGTTCGTGAACGTTGACGTTGTCCCCCTCACTGACGGCTCGAGACGCCTCACCGACAATCGTCGGCGCCACGCCCGAGCCTCCGGTCGTACCGGGAATGAACCGACGCACCGCGGCCGCGCGACGTGCCGCAACGGCTCGCGGATCGAGCGCTGCTCGCAGATCGCCGACAACCTGACCCGACCGATCGATGATGGCAATGTCACCTCGTAGCGTTCCGCCGATCGCGGCCGACACGAACGGGAAGATCGCCACGACGGCGACGATCATCGTCGGTACGAGGACGACCCCGATGACAAAGCCTTTGTTCGTCGCCGCTGCGATGAATTCCCGCGTCGCGATCATCGCGATCTTTCTCATACAGCCTCCCCGGCCGTTTGCGGGCCGCGCAACTGTGCACGAAGTTCGAGTGCGGCGTCATCGACTTGGCCCTGTGACACGATCTGTATGAACGCATCTTCGAGTCTGATGCGCCCGACTTCCAATCGCCCGGGTGGTACCGCGGCGACGATGCGCCGAACCGCCGCGGCCAGGTCCACTCCCTGAGCCAGCGAAATCTCGAACCCATTCGTCACTCGTTCGACGCCCGCGACTTCACCCAGCGCCCTCAGCGGCGTTGCGTCACTGGACGGGACCAGAGGCTCGAGAAATATGGTTCGCGGCGCGATGCGGCGCCTGAGGGTCGACAGGGGCTCGTCAAGCACTTTGGTTCCGCGGTGGATCATGACGACGTGCTCGCACATCTCCTCCGCCTGAGCCATCGCGTGCGTGGAGAGCACGATCGTCACGCCACGCCGATGCTCTTCGAGCACGATGTCGCGCAGCAAGCGCGTATTCACCGGATCGAGGCCAGTGAAGGGTTCGTCGAGGATCAGAAGGTCGGGCTTGTGCGCCAGGGCCGCGATCAGCTGCACACGCTGCAACATACCTTTCGACAGCTCATTGCACCGCTTCCGCTCCGTCCCCTTCAGGTTCACTCGTTCGAGCAGCTCGAACACGCGCGTTCGCGCCTGATTGGGGGGTATTCCCTTGAGGCCGGCCATATACGTGAGGAACGCACCAACTCTCATCCTTCCGTAAACGCCGCGCTCCTCCGGTAGATACCCAACGCGCTGCTGCACTTCTACGGCACGATGGCCAAGCACCTGGACTTCACCACGATCCGGAAACAGGATCGACATGATGATCCGAATGCACGTTGTCTTGCCGGCACCGTTCGGCCCGATCGCGGCATACAGGGCGCCCTTTGGTACCTCCAGTTCGATGTCTCGCAACGCAGTCGTCCGGCCAAACGTCTTCGTGACACCTCGCAGAACGAGCGCCGATTCCATCATGCCCTCCGAGGGACGCCGGAGCGACAGGTTGCGGGGACAGCGATTTCGAACATCTGTCGCGCTAGCTGGACGAGCTGGCCTTCCGGGATAGGACCACTCGGCGAAGAACCCACCACAACGCCTGCACTGTGACTCCGGCGACAATGAAGGCAAGGACAAATACGATCCGCCTCATGACCTCCGACTGCAACTCGGGCGGCGCTGGAATCACCTCGAAGAAATCGTGTTTGAAATAGCCCACCGCGACGCTGCACGCGATGGCCAGTAGCGCCGTCGTGAGCAACCAGACCGGAAGCCTGGCGGAGAACGAGTCCGCGGTCCTCCCCGGACGGCCCATAGATGGATTCGATTTCACAGAGTCTCCGCAGATTCTGACGCAGACGTTTCCGGATGCTGCGTTGAACGCTTCTCCCCGAGTGCTATAGGTTCGGGCTCGTCATGAGCCGTGGCTCCCTCGACATCAGCGCGCTTGAGCCGGTCATGCCGACTGGAGCAGATCTGACGTGCCAATGGGAGCATCCGCAAGTATCGGGCTGACCTTCGCCGAGATGTGTGTCAGACGCTGTATCATTCCGTGCGCGTAGACGTAGTTCCGATTCTGATCTCGAGCACTGTAGCGACCGTCGATCTCGGGATAGCGAATCTGCACCTGGGCAATCCTGCCGGACACCGGGTCCCCAGCGAAAAAAGCCACCACGTCGCCCCATGTCCCTGACGCATCGTTGACGTGCAGCCTCACTTCGTCTGCACCGCGTTGCACGGTCACGAGGTCCGATAACGGCTGCCCCTGCGAACGTCCGACTGTGTCGAGAAGCTTGACGAGCTTCTCGTCCTCGTCGCCAGTATCCGAAAACAGGCGAGGCACCGAGAAGACCCACAGCGTCGACACCGCGAGAACGCGGATGATGTCGTTCGGAATCTGCGCCACGACGAAGCGTGTGACGTCGCACTGTGCATCGAACCGCCGTTCATGAAGGAGGTGGGTCGCGAGGCGTCCGATCGTCATGAGCGATCCGTGCGCCTCTTCTTGAAAGATCGATTCGATCAGAGAGCCGTACGAGGAGGACGTGGCGTTCTCTCGCAAGTACGTCGCGAAGTCCGAGATGAGCTCACTGTACCTCTTGCCGGTGGTCCGGGTCATGCAGCGGAGCAGCGCCTTCGACAAGTCGCAGTTCGCGAGCAGGAAATAGGTGTAGTAGAACCAGAATCCACTATCGACATCCACCCGGCTGGCGTACTTGGTCTTCTTGACCAGCTGCAGCTCCGATTTCCAGTCGTCCGAGACGATCGACTCCATGTCGTGATCGGCGACCTGAGTCGTCAGTCGAGCGTTGTTGATCAGGATGGCCGGATACATGACCGTGGTTTGCGCGCCGAGATCGATGAGCCGATCGAAGCCGCCCTTCAGCGTCTCGAGCGTTTCACCCGGGAGCGGCCAAATCAATTCGCAATACGAGTCGATGTGGCGGATCTTCAAGTCATCGAACATCTGCAGGAACGCCTGAGTCTTGATGTTCTTTCGGTCAATTAACTCCAGCGTGTGGTCATTCAACGATTGAATGCCGAGCGCCTGGCTGGTGATCACCCCACCTTCGTGGAACTGTTCGATGCAGGCCACCGAGCCCTTCGGCTTGTTCTTGGCTGCGGCGTAATACACCATGAACGGCGCGCCGTAGTCCTTTTTCAAGCGGGCGATATGGCCCGAGATCTCAATGTCACGAGGAAGCATGCCCCAATTCGCGTCGGCCAGGTAGACGAAGAGCACCGACTTCTTCGCGATCCAGAGGAGCTCTTCCTTGATCCGCTCGGTTGAGAACTTCGTGACCTTGAGCGTATCGCCGCCCCACGTGCAAAACGAACACTTATACGGGCAGCCGCGATTTGTTTCGAACACCGTGATGGGGTGGGTCATGCGCTCGAACTGCCCGCCTAAGAATGGCGACGGGATCTCGTCGAGATTGGTCAGCATTTCCGCCTCGCCGCCGTTCCAGAGCTCCCCATCCCGGTAGAAGCTCACGCCACGGATCCCCTCGAGCTCTCCGGTGTCACTCAGCCGCTGCAAGGTGGCGCGAAACGGGATCTCGCCCTGGCCATTGATCACGACGATTTTGCCGTCAGTAGGCCGGACGTACTGTTCGATGTGGTGCGTGACCTGATGGCCACCCAAGATTATCTTGTCGACATTTCTGTCGCCGGCCAAGTCGCGCACGAGACGTCGGATGAGTCCCATGTTCCAGACGTAGCAGCTGAAACAGAGGATCCGGGCATCCAACCCTCTTATTGTCTGCAGCGTCGCGTCATACTGGACGCGCGACACTTCGGTTGTGTAGTACACGAACTCGAATGCCTCGGCCACGGCCGCGTCGGCTCGCGCATAGGAATGGAGATAGGCCGAGGTCAACGGGAACTGATCGTAGATGGAGAATTCAATCAGGGCGACACGGCGCTTCATGGCAACCCCCTTTTCGAGGTGGTTGTTCAGGATGTCCAGCACACGCGGATCGGCGTCTGAACTATTCTGGTTTACGAATTGGCATCCAACCTGACATCACACCGACAACGAAGAACCGCCGCTGATAGATGGCCCGATTGAGCGCATCCAGCCTCTATCGCGAGACCAACTCGACATATCGTCGCGCCGGTGCGCCCTGTAGTATGTTACCGAGGGGAGGATGCCTATGTTCATGTTTCAGCAGGCCCCCGTGATCATTGAGCTCACAAAGACGGCATCAGCGTCGGCACCCGATATCTCGATCGAGTCCGTCGTTGTCGGCTGGTTCTATACACCGATCGCCTTTATCGTCGGATTGTGGGTCTGTAACGTTCTCGTCGCCATTGGCGTCTTCTTGTATAAGCGGGCGCGACATTGATGCATCACCAGTGCGCGCCTCTCACGCCTCGACCGGAAACTGCCCCATCTCCACCCACTCCAGCCACTGCGTCGGCCCGGCAACTCGAGCGAGTTCTTCATCGAATCGCGTGCCCGGCTTCAGTGTGAAGAAATCGCGCGCGATTCGTTGAGGTTCGACGACACTCTCCGGGCGAACGACATCGATCAGCAGAATCGTTCTCGGCTCGGTGCCCCGGTGCCAGACCTCATGCTCGAGATAGTCGTCGAACACCAGCCATTCACGTTCGGCCCACTTGCGCTCCTCGTCTTCCACTCGCAGCACGCATGCATCCGGTTCCGGAACGACGACTCCAAAGTGACAGCGCAACGTGTCCGGGGAGTAGCCTCGATGGGCCTTCAAGTGCGTTCCCCCTTCCATGCGCACCAGCATCGCGGTGACGAGGCCCGGCACCTGATCCAACAGTGCGGACGTGCTGGTCATCGCATTGATCGCCACCGTGTTACGAATCGTAAAGAACACCAATGTGCTCGTCAGCCATCGGTGTTTCTTCGCTGGAGTGCCCTCGATTGACTCGTGGTGGGAGGCATACACGGGAGTCATCACTCGTGCTTGGCGTTCGACTTCGCGACGGACTTCCCCATAGGCCCCTACGAACGAGCTCGTCCAAGGAAAGATACTTGAATCGTAAAAGCAGGCGGTCTTCATGGGCTCTTCTCACACACATCAGTGACCCGGTTCACGCAACGAGGCAGATACGCGGAGGGATGGAACCGATGGCTCGAATGAGTGGTCTATTCCGCTGAATATACTCAGGTGATCCGTGGGATTAGATGACGACTTTATTGCCGGGCCGGCCCATGGTGCACAGCTTCGCCCTCTCAGTCACACTCAGACACACCTGTGCGTCACACAGATGTCATGGATGCGGAGCATCGATGCTATGCGCGCTCCAATGGTTCGCACGTGTGACGACGATAATGGACATCACGAAGAAAAGATCCTGAAAGAGGCGCCAATACATACTCGAAGCACTCAGGGTCGTCAAGAGAATTTGCGTGATCTCAAGGATCGCTTTCACAGAGTTTGAAAGTTAGGAACCTAACGGTAGAGTTCGACATCCAATTTGCTCTGCCTGAAGTTACTGCAGAGCTGCACATCTAATTGGTCTCTAACACCAGATCGATGCTGTTGCACTGTTGTTTGTGCTTGCGCGCAGTCGCGACTCCAGCTAAGTTCTGACGCCACCCAGAAACGACGCAAGAATCAGCGGATCACCTAGCCTTCGGGACCGAGTCGTCCACATTAGGTCCGATTGCCCACACGAGGGAGATCAGCCGTGCTCACTACCTGCGACGCACCGCTTTTCCAGCACTTTATCGGCGGCGATTGGGTGCCGGCCAATGGGAATCGCGTGGCCGAGCGACGCAACCCGGCCGACACTGATGACTTGGTGGGGTACATTCCGCTGGCCGGACCCGAAGCGATTGACACGGCCGTTGACGCCGCTGCACGCGTGGCCGCTGCATGGAAGGCCACACCTCCGCCGGCGCGTGGACAGATCCTCTTTCACGTAGCACGCGTTCTGTCTGAGCGGGCCGAGGAAGTCGCAATGACTCTCACTCGCGAACAAGGCAAAACGATCGCGGAGGCGCACGGTGAAGTCCGGCTCACGATCGAGATACTCGAGTACTTCGCCGGTGAAGGCCGCAGATTCAGCGGTCGCACGTTTCCGTCGGCTCAGGCCGGGCGCTTCGTCTACACCATCCTCCAACCCGTCGGCACCGTTGGATTGATCACGCCTTGGAATTTCCCGCTCGCCGTGCCGCTCTGGAAGATTGCACCGGCGTTGGTCGCCGGCAACACAATCGTCTGGAAGCCCTCCCGTCTCACCGCCGCTGTCTCGGATGCGATCGTGCGCCTGTTCATCGCCGCCGATCTTCCTCCAGGAGTATTGAACCTGGTGTACGGGGAGGGTCTTCGTGTGGGCCACGCGCTGGCGGCGCATCCGAAAGTACGAGCCATTTCATTTACCTCGTCGTACGAAGTCGGTACACAGATCTATGCAACCGCCGCAGAACAATTCAAGAAAGTGCAGTGTGAAGCAGGCGGAAAGAACGCGGTCATCGTTCTGGAGGATGCTGACGTCGAGCGCGCCGCCTTGGCGGTTGCCCAGGGCGCCTTTCGCTACGCGGGCCAACGCTGTACCGCCACCAGTCGGGTCATCGTGCAGGACCACGTCGCCGATCAGCTCGTTGAGGCGTTGACCGCACATGCGCGGGCGATGGTGGTGGGGGACGGTTTGGATCCGCATACTGATATGGGGCCGCTCAGCGATCAGCCACAAATGAGCCGAGTACTCGAGTTCCTCGAGGTCGGGCGGCGAGAGGGCCGGATGACTTGCGGTGGCAGCAGGCTGACCGGCCCTGGGCATGATCGCGGATGGTTCGTTCCACCGACCATCTTCGACAATGTTTCCGCGGAGGCTCAGATCGCGCAGGAAGAGATCTTCGGACCGGTCGTCGCGGTCATACGCGTTCCGAGTTTCTCATCCGCGCTTGCGGCCGCGAACGGCAATCGCTATGGCATGACCACATCGGTGTTCACGCGCGATATCGGCCGCGTGCTCGAAGCGTCGGATGGCCTGGAGTGCGGTGTCGTCCATATCAACGCCGCAACGATCGGGGCTGAGGTGCATGTCCCGTTCGGAGGGATCAAACACACTGGAGTGGGTGCCCGCGAAATGGGCCCCGACGCGGTCGAGTTCTACTGCGAAGCCAAAGTGGTCTACGTCGGCCAATGACGGCAGATGAGGTAGTCGCCCTCGCGAAGCGCCACACGCTCTTCGAGTGGTCGGCCCAGTCTGCGTTGCAGCCGCTGGCGGTGTCTCGGGCTGACGGCGTCCACTTCTGGACTGCCGACGGTGCACGACTCCTGGATTTCAACAGCCAGTCGATGTGCGTGAACGTGGGACACGGAAACCGTCACATCATCGATGCGATCTCGCGCCAGCTGACCAGCGTCGCCTTCGTCAGTCCCTTCATGACGACCGAGGCAAGGGCCCTACTCGGGTCGCGGCTGGCGGTGGTCACACCCGGTGACATCGACGTCTTCTTTTTTACCACCGCCGGCACTGAAGCCAACGAGCATGCAGTCCGAATTGCGCGTGCGGTCACAGGGAGGCGCAAGGTCCTCGCTCAGTATCGCTCCTACCACGGTGCCACAACCGGAAGCCTCGCCCTCAGCGGCGACCCACGTCGCTGGCATGCGGGCAGTGACGTGGCGGCTGTCGTTCACGTTCTGCATCCATATCGCGGCCCAGATCGTGGATGGGACTCGACCGACGATGCCCTCGCGAGGCTGGAGGAGACGATTCAGCACGAGGGACTTGAGACGTTCGCGGCTTTTATCCTGGAGCCGGTCGCCGGTAGCAATGGCATTCTCGTGCCCCCCGACGATTACCTGCGAGGCGTTCGGGAGCTCTGCACCAAGTACGGGATCCTCATGATCTGTGACGAAATCATGAGCGGATTCGGCCGCACGGGTGAATGGTTCGCGGTCGACCATTGGCGCGTCGTGCCTGACATTCTGACGATGGCCAAGGGCCTGACGAGTGGATACGTTCCGCTGGGCGCGATCGGTGTCCGTCGTTCCGTCGCCGCTGCGTTCGCCGATCGAGCGCTCAACTGCGGCCTCACCTACAACAGCCACCCTGTGGCGTGCGCCGCGGCGCTCGCAACTCTCGATGTGTACCGCGAGTGCGGGCTCATTGAAAACGCTCGAGCGATGGGCGCGGTCATGCGCTCTCTCGCCTGCACGCTTCAGGAGCGGCACGAATGCGTAGGTGCGGTCCGCTCGATCGGGCTGTTTGGCCTCATCGAACTCGTCCGGTCGCGCGATCCCTACGTGCCGTTGGCAGCGTACGCGACAACGTCCCCCGCGATGACCCTGCTGGGCAGGCTCCTACACGAGCGGGGCCTTTACACGATGGTGAGATGGAACTGGTTGTTCACGAATCCACCCCTGTGCATCACCGAAGATCAGCTGCGAGAGGGCTTCGCAATCATCGACGACGCACTGACGTCTCTCGAGCGGTCCCAGGATTTCTAATGTCGGCTGAACCGCCAGTGCGCGATCGTGACCACTCCGAGCTCGACATTTGCGGTGGAGTCTCGTCCAGTAGAACGGCTGCATCAACCTGATCGAACCCCATGATGGGAGAGTCCGCACCACGAGAAACTCTCATGCAGATCGAATCGCACTCACCATTCGCCGCGCCGGAGGGCGCAGGTGGTCCACCAAAGGTGAACTTCGCAACGGCGATGACCCCGGCTGCACAGCGGAGACGGACCATGAAAAAGTTGCCGCGATTGATCGTCGTCCTGCTGACGCTCTTCGGAAGCGTCACGTACGCGCAGAACGTCGCAGGGAATTGGCAAGGCTCGCTGAACGCAGGAAAGGAACTGCGGATCGTGTTCGTGATCTCGAACGATGGCGGCACGCTCAAGGCGACGATGTATAGCATCGACCAGGGCGCGCAAGGCATCCCGGCCACAACCGTGACACTCCAAGGCACCACGCTCCGGATAACGATCGCCGGAATAAGTGGCAGCTTCGTCGGCAATCTCAACGCGAACGAATCCACGATCACCGGCACCTGGACGCAGGGTGGCGCGTCGCTGCCGCTCGTCTTGAACCGCGCCACTACCGAAACGGCGTGGGCGATCCCCAAGCCGCCAAAACCGATCGCTGCCGATACCCCTGCGGTTTTCGACGTCGCCACAATCAGACCCGCCAATCCCGACATGTCCGGCAAGATCTTTACCGTGAGGGGCCGACAGGTTACGACCATCAACACCACGGTCAATGACTTGATCACTTTCTCCTACGGGCTGCACGAGCGTCAGATCAGCGGAGGACCCGCTTGGGCCGGGAAGGATAAGTATGATGTGACCGGCGCTCCGGCCGGACAGGGTCTCCCGACGCTGCCCCAAATGCGAACGATGATTCAGCAACTGCTCGCAGATCGCTTCAAGCTGTCGTTCCACCGAGACAAGAGGAATCTGCCGGTATATTCGATTACTGTAGCCAGCGGCGGGCCAAAACTGACGAGGAATGACAGCAACCCGAACGGCCTGCCCGGTTTGCTGTTTCGAGGGCTTGGCGTGCTGCCCGGTTCCAACGCGACGATCGACGACTTGGCCAGCGTGATGCAGAGCGCGGTGCTCGATCGGCCGGTTGTTGACAGGACCGGTCTACCCGGACGCTACGACTTCATGCTCCGATGGACGCCAGACGAAACACAGTTTGCCGGACTCGATGTGCGTGTGCCGGCGCCGTCTAATAGTGTCGACGCGCCCCCAGCTCTTTTTACGGCGTTCCAAGAGCAGCTGGGCCTGAAGCTCGAGTCGACCAGAGCGCCAGTCGAAGTCTTGGTTATCGATCGGATCGATAGACCTTCGGAGAACTGATCAAGGCCTTCGGCCGCAGTACACGAGCTCTCGTTCGGGAGCCGACCATCGGTCGGCCTGAGCCGGGAGCGTTCTACGGACCGGTGACGGTTCCGAGCGTCACGCCTCATCGCGGGCTCTATAGCGGTGAGTCACTTCACCGCCCAGGGATGTAAAGCGAACCGCCCGCCTCCGACTCTTACGGTCACCCTAGCGTGCGCTTCTTGGAACGCGGGCGCTGCATCGAGTTCCACGACTACGACAGAGGCGGGTGGTCGCACTGATCGCTCTACGCGACAAGTCACGGCCTTGCCAAACCACGGGCGAAGCCCTTCAGCGGCTGTGCAACGGTTCGATGGCTTCGAACAGAGCGGTACGTCCAGACTGCGCCACTGACTGAAGCTATCGCCGTGATGGCGACCCCGGCCGCCAACCCTGACGTAGCCGCAACGGCGAACAACGCGAGCGTCAACAGGCCACCGAGGACCAGGAGAACGCCGCCAACGAGCAGTGCGCCGCTCATACGATGGAAGGCACCACGCCGCATCACGAGGGCGTGGCACTGTGGGCAGTAGATATCGAACGCAGGAAATGTAACGGTCCAGTGCTGACCGCAGTTGAGGCAAACGCCAGTTTGTGGCGGGAAGACGATGGGCATGTGTCGCCTCCAGTGTTTCGTGACCTAGTCATCGGTCGCGCGGGGACTCGTCGGACGGCTTCGCTCCGCGACCCCGAGAATAGGAATCACTGCTGCGCTCCGATTTCGGCGTCCTCCATCGCAGTGCCCTATCCGCGGAAGCGAAAAGCACAGTTACGCGGAACAGGGCAGACGCCTACACTACACGGCGGTGGCAGCGGAGTCCATGACAGTTCACAGTCTCAAAGAGTGGAGGCGGCGGGAAAAGCAAAGACGTCCGACTAAATATCTGAAGACAAAGGATTTGGAGGCGGCGGGAGTTGGTCCGCCACGATTTGCGAATTCTCGAATGATTGCGAGAATTCGATGGGCTCAATCGGCGAGAAACGATAGAAAGCCGCGGTGCAGGTACAAAACAGGTACAGCAGGTCCGCCGGCGTCAGTACCGATTCACAAGCCACGAGTTGAACGAAAACGGTTCATACCCGCCGGACGGCGCGGCGAGCGCTCGCATCGGTTTGCGGTCACGACGGGTCGACTCGTTGTTCCGTTATCGGATGGCGACGGCCACGTGGATTACGGCGGACTCAGAGTTGTCGTCGGTCTCGAGATCGAATCCTTCACCAATCAGATGTTCTCGACGCCTGAGGAAGCCTCTGGCGTCGTCAATCGACCAAAACAGTTGATCTTCGTTGAGGCGGCGCCGGTATTCCGCAAGCTGTGAATATTTCCCGAACATCAATTCGTGGAGCACAGCAGAGTACGAGCTGTCCTCGCTCTCGTAGTTTCCTACATCAAACCCCACAGAGACGAAACCAGATGGTGAGGCGGGCGTGGCGTCACCGCCTACCCAGGAGCAATGCAGGATTTCGTATCTCGCCGTTCGCGGGAGGCTGTCCACATAGCGACGAACGGCTTCTAGCTCGTCAAGCGAAGCGAGGCCTTGGTCGAGAGACAGCGTCGCCAGAACATTCGGCCAGGAGATCCCTTCGAAGCCTTTGTAGGCGGCCAATCGCGTTACCGCCTCGAGCGGAGCGTCCGACTTTCTGTTGAGCGCACCAAGAGTAACGGGATGCGAGTCCCCCACCGCGTATCGCTGAACGACCAGGATTCCAGACCGATAGGTCATCGAATCGAAATGTGGCTCATCGGCCAGTTGCGAATGTGATCACCGCCGATCCGTGATCGGCGCCGATGTAGTCGAGGCACGGCGTTGTCACGCGACCATGTCCAGTGGGTCCGTGATGAATAACAGGGCGCAAAGACTTCGCCGAATGATTCCAGAGTGACGGTCGGAGGACCGGCAGAGCTGCTCAGCGCTTTCAGAATGATTGACTCGAGCGTCGCCTCACCGTCGTCAACTTCCTGGCCCGTCGTTCCACGCCGGCCCCCTGCGGCTCCAGCACGTCGATGAGCTTCTGGAGCGGTCTCTTCAGCAACCGTTGGTGATACGGCAAGTGAATGTACAGCGCACTCTGGATGTCCAGCAGCAGCCGTCGGGTTAGTGCGGGATCGAGTGAACGCTGGGTAACGATCTTCTCCAATCGAGCCGAACACAGTGCGAGCACCTCATGAATCTCCGCAAGGTCGTGCGCAACGCGGTCGGCTCCTCCGAGGCTCATCAGTCCAAGCCGATCGAAACTTGTCCCGATGCGGCGTACGAACTTGACGGCTGATCGGAGTTCTCCCCGCCGTGCCGCGGAGAGCCGCCCTGCGCGATCGATCGCGGCAAGCATCTCCCGCATACTTGAAGATGGCTGTTTCACAACAAACCCTCAATGCTTCGTATTCTACTGAGTACTTTCTCCCTCAACTTCGTTGGCAACCGCTCGGCGAGCCGCTTGGCTCCATCGTGGTGGATATGCGGCCTTCGTGGCCCACACCGGCGTGACCGAGCAGCTCACCGCGTCTGAAGAAGCTGAATCCCAGCTTCTTCCCGGTCCCGATGTCGTCACCTGTGATGACGTCAACAGGACACTACTCAGTCGGTCCCTCGCCGGCGCTGTACATCACTGCGTTAGGAATTAGTGAGGCAGCGGCACACCGTGTAGCCGGATTCACACGAGTAGCTTCGAGGAAGCTCGGCATATACCGCATATTCCGAAGATAGGGGTACCCCATCCCTCCGAAAGTACCTGAGCATTGACAAGCGCCCTGGAACGAGCAATCTTCTTTGAGACCTTCCTCAACCAGCCAGCCAAGGACTCCTGAACCAATGGAGGAATCCGTGACCGCTGACTGGAAAAATCGCCTCGTTCACTGGGGGATCGCCGCTCTTTTCGTCCTAAAATTCGGCAAGTTTCTCGTTCTTGAAGTCTGGGACGTCATCGGCCCGCTGTTTCGGTGACGTTACGGGATCAATCGTGTCTGGCAGAATTCAGACCCGCGGTGCGGAACGTTGGCAAGTCATTCGCGCGCGTCCAGGGTGACCGCATGCAGAAACCAGCCGTCGTCTCGGATCACGCTGACGACGCATTCCGCTCACGGGCCCATGGGAGCCGGCTGTCGACTGCTCGCCCAGACCAGTGCCAAACGCGAGAGCGAGTTGTAGTAGTCCGAAACCCGGTCCCTCACCGGTGCGGCTCACGCGTTCTTTCGGTGTTCGGTCAGCGCGCAATCTACGGAGAGATTCTCGAACTCCCGCGATGGCGTGAACGTGTCCCCATCAGCCCTCGGCTTGCCACAGCCAAGCTCCAAATGAACGCGCAACTTTTGCCGAGGCCGCGCGGCGTATGGCAGCTGACAAAGGTCCTCGTGGAGGCGGCGGAATTCCGGCCCACACTCCGTTCAGGGTCAGATCAAGTACATGGAAAGTCCATCGGTCGTGTAAATATCTGACCGAAAAGGAGATAAGGACTTGGAGGCGGCGGGAGTCGAACCCGCGTCCGAAAGCACGTCGTCGTGGGACTCTACATGCGTGTCCGCCTCTGTTTTCTCGTGCCTGACGTGAGGAGGCGGCGAAAACCGCCAGGCACCAGCCTCGGAAAATCTCGCCGCCACGCGCCGAGGCGCCGCGTGGCCGCCAGCCTGTTTAATGGCGTTCGACCCCCAACCACCAGGCGAGGTCGGGGCGAACGTCACAGCTTAATTAAGCTGCGAGAGCGTACTGATTGTCCGCAGTTAACGGATTTTCCACCGGATTAACGAGTCAATGGGGCTCGGCATGCATCCCGCAATCTCATGCCCCCGTCGAAGCCAATTTCGCCCCCGTCGGGTGAGTTGCGCGGCGTGCCGGTCGCTCGGCGGCACGCACGCCTCAATTGTACAGGATTTAGGCTACCGCCCGAGTAGATCGCGGATGAACGGCTGGACCTTCACCGCCACGCGGTTCTTCCCTTTCCCCTTCGCCTCGTAGAGCGCCTCGTCGGCGCGGGACATCAGGCTGTGCATCGTGTCGCCGGCGGAGCACTCTGCCACTCCGCAGCTCAGCGTGACACGCGGAAGCTCCGGCGATCTCATCGCCAGCGCCAACTGCGTGAGCACCGCACGCATCCGTGCCTCCGCCTGCCGCAGCGTCAGGCCCGACGCCAGCACCGCGAACTCATCGCCGCCGATCCGCGCGACGACGTCTTCGGGACGAACCGAGATCTTCAGCCCCCGCGCCACGTCCTGGAGAACGCGATCGCCCATCTGATGACCGCCGGTGTCGTTGATCTGTTTGAAGTCGTCCAGGTCGAAGAGCGCGACCACGAACTGACGTTTGGTCGTGCGCAGGTGTTCGCTCAAGGCCGTCTCGAAGTGCCGGCGGTTCCCGATCTTGGTGAGCGGATCGAGCGCCGCCTCCTCACGCACCCCCGCAAGCTGCCGTTCCAGCGAGGCCACTCTGACCATGAAGGTCGCCGTCGCCTGGCGCCACTGCGTTTGGCGTTCTTCGGCGAGGTGATGCAGATGCTGTACTTCCTGCGTGAGCCGCGCCTTGAGCTGGCTCACATCGCCGATCTCGAGCAGCTCGGTGAATCGATCGGCCGCTTCCTTGATCTCGGCGGACGGGTCGTCACCCTCGCCGCCGAGCACGGTGACGGTGTCGCGCACGAGAGCGACGAAGCGCGCCAGCTCGGGGTGCTGCTCCGACTGCCGGTGCCGCGCCCGGCTGACCGCGGTCCGTGCAGTCTCGAGACACGACGCCGCGAGCGCAGGTATCGCATCGGCGCCCGCCTCCGTCAGCTCGCGGCGATGGTCGTCGAGGATCGCAATGAGTTGAGCGTCACCGCTTTCCTGGTATGCCGCAAGCAGCTCGACGAGCAACGCCAGCAGCTCGTCGGCGAACGGACGCAGCGCGGCATCGTCCGCCGGCTCCGAATCGCTCAATCCCAGTCTGATCATGACGTGTAATGACGCTCTATTCCGCGGTCTGCCTGAAGGCGAACCCACATCTCCGCGGTCACGGTCCCAGATAACGCGGTCACGACGCCTTGTCACACCAATCGGCGCTTTCTTGAGTGCCATGAAGGGCTGCACCTGGCAGCCTTTCTGCCGATTACGGTCCAGGAACCAATGGACACAACGCCAGGCCTGCCGGCCGTACTCCGCGCCGTTGTGGCAAGAGCCCGTCATCTCTTCACACCTTGGCACGGTCCGGACCTCGGCGGCGAAGACGTCTTGCGAAGCGCCGCCCAGGTGCTCACGCAAACCGGCGACGAGTTTCTGCCGGCGGTCGTCCGCGAGATCGCCGCGGTGGTCGGCGCCGATGTGGCCTTCGTCGGCGAGTTCACCGGCACCGATCGCCTGCGGACCATCGCGATGTGGCGCGACGGTGCGATGGCAGAGAACGTCGAGGCCGCCCTCGTCGACACACCATGTGAACACCTGGCGGACCGCGCAACCGTCTGCCACCGCTCTGGCGTCCGCCTTCGCTTCCTGGGTGACACCGCACTGGCCGCCATCGAGGCGGAAGGCTACATCGCCATGCCGCTCATCGGCGTCCGTGACGACGTGATGGGCGTCATGGTGGCCATCACGCGGCGGCCGATCATCGACGAGAGCCGCGGCATTGCATTGCTGCAGCTGGTGGCCGGACGTGTCGCCGCGGAGGTCGAACGGGCCCGCACCGAGCGCGAGCTTCGCAAGAGCGAACATCACCTGCTCCAGGTGCAGCGCGTCGAGGCCATCGGCTGGCTCGCCGGCAACATCGCCCACGACTTCAACAACCTGCTGATGGTGGTGATCGGCTACGGCGAGATCCTGCAGGACCGCGTCGAGTCGCAGGAGGTCTCCGAGCTGCTCGCCGCCGCCAGACGGGCGAGCATCTTGACCAAGCAGCTGCTTGCGTTTGGACGCCGCCAGGTGATGCAAGTGCAGCGCGTCGACATCAACCGCGCGGTCATGCAGGTACAGGCGATGCTGACGCGGGTGATTGGGCCAGAGGTCCGGCTCAGCACGTCGCTGGACCCTTCTCAACCCAGCGTCGAAGTCGATCCGGGACAACTCGAGCAGGTGCTGGTCAACCTGGCGATCAACGCACGCGACGCCATGCCCAACGGCGGGACGCTCCGCGTCGACACGGCGATCCTGGATGTACCGCGCCCGTACTTCCAGATGCCCCCGGGCCGATACATCCGACTCTCGGTCACCGATACCGGCCTGGGCATGCCGCCCGATGTGCTGTCGCAGATCTTCGAGCCGTTCTTCACCACCAAGGGCAATCGAGGTACTGGCCTGGGGCTCTCCAGCGTGTACGGCATCGTCAAGCAGAGCGGCGGTTTCATCTGGTGTGACAGCACGCCCGGCCAGGGCACGACCTTCACCATCTATCTGCGGCCCGCAGCCGGCGACGCCAAGCCCGAGGTCCCGCTTGAACCCACCGAGGAGCGCGCCAGGGGCGGCGAAGAGCGCGTGCTCGTCGTGGACGACGAGCCCTCGGTCCGGCGGCTGCTCGCACGGATCCTCCGCAGCCGCGGATACGACGTCTTCGAGACGGAAGATGCGCAGTCGGCGCTCGCCTTCATGAGCAGCGCCGATCGCCCGATGGACCTCGTGGTCACTGACATCGCGATGCCGAAGATGAGCGGCGTGCGGCTCGCCGAGGAGATCCGGACACGATGGCCGAGCGTGAAGATGCTGTTCGTGTCCGGCTTCCCGAATGGCGACACGCTGCCGACCAGCCAGATGGTTCCGGCGATCCCGCTTCTTGGCAAGCCCTTCACCCCGGATCAGATCGAAACGATGGTCAGAGATCTGCTCGACGGCGTCGGGCCGTCCCGGAAGGCGCGCGCTTAGTGATATAACGGCCTCCTGTCACTTACCCACGTCATCAGTACGCACAGTCATCCCGATCAAGGCGACCTGCTGTTTGTCGGCAAGGTGGGCGGCACGCAAACCGACGAGGACGCGCGCATGGAATGGCACAGCCTTCAGCGCGTACTGGCCGTCATACCAGACGAAGCGGCCTTCCTGCGGATCAAGTCGGAGTGGCCCCCCCTCAAACAGCGTCTCGGATTGAAGTAGCATTGGTGATCGGTACTCCACTGCTTCAGGGCTGGCGAAGAACGGCGGCGCTCGTCGCGTTTCTCGTGTTCGTGCTTGCCGCGCCTCCAGGCGCGCAGGACGCGCCGCCACTCACACTCATCTCGCGGGACGGACGGCGCACGGTCCCAACCACCGTCATCAACGGCCGTGAGCTCGTCGCCCTGGACGATGTCGCCGCGCTGTTTCAGGTGACCGTCCGGGAAGACACGCTGGCTGGAGGGATCACCGTCTCGTACCGCGGGCGCACGATCGTCGCCTCCGCCGATCAACCGATGGCCTCCGTCGATGGCCGCGTCGTCACGCTCCCCGCCCCTGCGGTGCGTTCCGGTCGTCGATGGCTCGTCCCGGTCGAGTTTCTGCCGCTGGCTCTTGGCCCCATCTACGACCTGCGGATCGATCTCCGCCGAGTGTCTCGCCTCTTGATCGTCGGCGACCTGCGCGTGCCCCGCGTGGCCGCACGCTTCGAGTCCTCCGGTCCTCCCGCACGCGCAACGCTCGTCATCACACCAGCCACACCGGTCGTGTCGAACACCGACGGTGGGCAGGTCACGCTCCGGGTCGATGCCGACGCGCTGGATCCGTCATTTCCATCAGGCGGGTCGGGGCTCATCGAGAGCATTCGTCAGGGCGATCAGGCGAACACCATCGTTGCCGCCCTGAGCCGTCTCGCCGGCGTCGCGCGCGTGGCCGTTGCGACGCTGGATGGCACCACGCGCGTCACCATCGATGTGCCCGCGGGAATGACACCGCCGCCCGCGAACGTCCGTCCTCCAGACTCGAGGATTCCGACGCCGGACACGCGAGCCCCGGAGACGGGGCCGCAGCTTCCGATCCCGGATTCACAGCAAGCGCTTCAGACCATCGTGATCGACGCGGGCCATGGGGGCGACGAGGTTGGTGTACGCGGAGCTGATGGTCTGGAGGAGAAGCAGCTCACGCTCGACGTCGCACGGCGCCTGCGCGCCCTCATCGAATCGCGGCTCGGCCTGCGCGTGATCCTGACGCGCGAGGTTGACCATGCGGTCAGCATCGACGAACGCGCCGCGGCCGCCAACAACGGCAAGGCGGATCTGCTGATTAGCCTTCACGCCAACGGCGCGCTCTCCGCCGCCCCGTCGGGCGCCGAGGTGTTCTACGAGCGGCTCGATCGAGAAGGCGAGGCCGCCAAGCGCGAGGCCGCCGCCGGGGCCATCTCGCTGCCGGTTCTCGGTGGCGGCACGCGGACCATTGACGTCATCCCCTGGGATCTCGCTCAGGCACGCCACATCGAGGCGTCGTCCATGCTGGCCACGCTGCTCGAGGAAGAATTGCGACGCCAGGTTCCGATGAGCCAGCGTCCATTGCAGCAGGGACCGCTGCGACTGTTGTCAGCCGCAAACATGCCGGCCGCCCTCGTCGAGATGGCGTATCTGACCAACGCCGATCAGGAGAAGCTCGCCGGCGGTGACGAGTTCAAGAACGCCGTCGCACAGGCGCTCTACAACGCGATCGTGAGATTCCGCGCCTACCTCGAGGAGACACCCAACCCGTGAGCAAACGGGCGAAGGTGTACCTGGTCGCGCTCCTGGCCGTGATGGCCTTCCTCACGTGGGGTCTGCTCCGAGTGCTGATGGCCCCACGCTCCGCTGCGCCACCGCCTACCGCCGCCGCAGCGCCAGCCGAGACGGCACACATCACGGCGACGCTCTACTACGGCTCATCCGACGGCCGCGCGCTGGTCGCCGTCAGGCGAGACGTGCCCCTGGCCAGCGGCGCCGTGGAACAGGGCCGACAGATCCTGACCGTGCAGCTGCAGGACGCTCCCCCGCCGTACATAAAAGTCATCCCCGCCGGGACGACGCTTCGGGCGTTCTATATGACCGACCGCGGCGACGCGTTCGTCGATCTGAGCAGCGACGTGGTCAGCGGGCACCCCGGTGGCTCGCTCACGGAGCTCTTGACCGTGTATGCACTCGTCAACGCCGTGACCGCCAACCTGCCCGCGGTGCAGCGCGTCCAGCTGCTGGTGGACGGGAAGGAAGTGGACACGATTGCCGGACACGTGGATGTTCGACGCCCGCTTGCCAGCGACACGTCGCTTCTCCGCGACACGCGAACGAAGTAACTCGAGCGATTGTTTGAGTTTTGAGCTTTGAGTTTTGAACTACAGTGAGGGGATATGAGATCCGACGGCCGACTCGCCGAGCAGCTTCGCCCCACCCGCATCACTCCCAACTATTTGATTCACGCTGAAGGATCCGTCCTGGTCGAAGCTGGCAAGACCAAGGTGATCTGCACCGCGAGCGTCGAGGATCGGGTGCCTCCGTTCCGGCGTAATTCGGGCAAGGGCTGGGTGACGGCCGAGTACGGCATGCTGCCGCGCGCGACAACGACGAGGTCTCAGCGTGAGTCAACGTCGGGCAAGGTGGGCGGGAGGACGCAGGAGATTCAGCGTCTCATCGGCCGCTCGCTGCGGACGGTGACCAAGCTCGAAGAGATCGGCGAGCGCACCATCACGCTCGATTGCGACGTGATCCAGGCAGATGGCGGCACCCGAACGGCATCGATCACCGGCGCCTTCGTCGCGCTGGTCCTGGCCGTCCACAAGATGCGCGAGCAGGACATGATTCGGACGATGCCGATTACCGACTTCGTCGCGGCCACGAGCGTCGGCATCGTCGAAGGCGAACCCATGCTCGACCTCGCGTACGTCGAGGACTCGCGCGCCGATGTGGACATGAACGTCGTCAAGACCGGTGGGGGCCTCTTCATCGAATTGCAAGGGACGGCCGAGGCGCTTCCCTTCGGGCGCGAAGCGCTCAATCGCCTGCTCGATCTCGCCGACACAGGCGTCCGCCAGCTCATCGCGCTGCAGCGCGGACTCGTGGGCCAGTACTTGGAGAAGTCCAAAGTGTGACCCACCTGCTCGTCGCGACGACCAATCCAGGTAAGCTGCGTGAAATCCGCTCGTTGCTGGCGGATGCGCCGGTCGAGCTCAGCACGCTGGCCGACCTCGAGCCCATCGAGGAGCCTGAGGAAACCGGCCTGACATTCCAGGACAACGCGAGACTCAAGGCGCGCTACTACGCCAGCCGGTCTGGAATGATGACGGTGGCGGAGGATTCAGGGCTCAGCATCGACGGCCTGCAGGGAGAGCCAGGCGTACTGTCCGCCAGGTTCCTGCAGCCCGATGCGTCCTACCCTGAGCGATTCGCGGAGATCTTCCACAGGCTCGCCGCCGACCCCGGGCAGAACCGTGCAGCACGCTTCGTCTGCACCGTGGCTGTGGTGCGCGACGATCGCATCCTCTTTGAAACCGCGGGCACCGTCGAAGGCGAGATCGCCGACGCCCCACGCGGCGATCACGGCTTCGGCTACGACCCGATCTTCTACTACCCCCCGTACGGGCAGACGCTTGCCGAAGTCGCTGAGGACGCGAAGTTGGCCGTTGCGCATCGCGGCAAAGCGTTCCGGGCGCTTGCGGCATGGCTGCGCGAGCAGCGCTGAACGGCTCCGGCCTCCTCTCTATCTCTCCTTCGCACGTTGCCGATTGCACTTTTGACGTCGATTCAAAAGGTCCCCGCCCCGCAGGGTTCCAGCCTGACCGAGAACCTCTGATTTTCTCAGACTAGACGATCACCATTCTGTCGCGCTGATCGAGAGCATCGACAGGCCGTCACGTGCGGCCGTGCGCAGACGACGACTCAGGGAAAATCCCATGTGCCGTTGGCGTTCTGGTTGCTCAACTACGGAGGCATGTCGGTTTTGGTATCAACATCGTCGCGCCGTTTGGGGGTGGCCATCGCGATTGCGGTGGCTGTGGCAACCGGTCAGCCGGACGCAGCGGGACGCAAGTCGTCGCGCAAGCTGGACGCGGCACTCGCGCGCATGGAACGCCACGGCGGCCATCGCACACGGGTGATCATTCGCGTCCGTCAGGGTGAAAGCGCCTCGGTCAAAGAGAGCCTGCGCCGCACACAGTCCGACCTCAAGTACGACCACGGCACGATCTCGGCGCTGACCGCGGATCTCAGGGGTGACAGCATCGACGGCATCGCCGACCTCGAGAACGTCGAGTCCGTCTCGATCGACGCGCCGGTCGAAGCGTTGGCCGTGTCGATTCCGGCGACCTCTGGTACCGCGCTCCGCCGCACGCTTGGCATCGAGGCCGACCGCAGCATCGCCGGACGTGGCGTCGGCGTGGCGGTGATCGATTCCGGCATCTCGCCGCTGCCTGAATTCGGGTCGCGGATTCGCGCCTTCCATGACTTCACCCGTGGCGGCATCGCGACGCGCCCGTTCGACGACTACGGCCACGGCACCCACGTCGCCGGCCTGATCGGTGGCGGCGGCGCAGCGACTGCCGACGATGCCGACGTGGGCGTCGCGCCCAGGGTGTCGTTCATCGGCCTCAAGGTGCTCGATGGCAGAGGGCGCGGCTACTCGAGCGATGTGATCAAGGCCATCGAGTTCGCGATCGAGAACCGGCACACGCTCGGCATCGACATCATCAATCTGTCGCTCGGCCACGCGCCCTATGAGTCGGCGAAGACCGACCCGCTCGCGCAGGCGGTCGATCGCGCGTCGGCGGCCGGCATCATCGTGGTGGTCGCGGCCGGCAACGTCGGTCTCAGCCTGACCACGGGCCTTCCCGCATACGCCGGCATCCTCTCGCCCGGCAACGCCCGCTCGGCGATCACGGTCGGTTCCGCGCACACCATGGGCACCCGTCGCCGGAGCGATGACGTGATCGGCCCCTACAGCTCGCGCGGGCCGACGTGGCACGACGGGTATGCGAAGCCGGACCTGGTCGCTCCTGGACACAAACTGCTGGCGCCGGTCTCCGAATGGAGCGAGCTGCCGCGCAAATATCCGTTGCTGAAGGTGACGAACGGTCGCGGCGCGCCGACCTTCCTCACGTTGACCGGCACGAGCATGTCCGCCGCGGTGACGTCGGGTGTCGCGGCGCTCGTGCTCGAGGCCAATCGCGCCGCGCTCGCCGGGACGCAGCCAGACCTGTCACCGAACGCGGTGAAAGCCATCCTGCAGTACAGCGCGCTGCCGATGCGTGACGCGCTCGGCGTGACCTACGACCACCTGACGCAGGGCGCCGGGGCCCTGAACGGCGACGGCGCGCTGGCCCTGGCACGCGCGATCAATACGTCGAGCCGGCGCGGCACCTATCGGCTGATGTCGGGTGTGGCCCCGGTCACGTACCTCGATGGCTCGCCGCTGCCCTGGGCGCAATTCATCATCTGGGGCAATAACGTTGTCTGGGGTGAGTTGTTCAGGGACGAGAACGTGGTCTGGGGCGACAACCTCGTGTGGGGCGACAACCTCGTATGGGGTGACAACGTTGTGTGGGGCGACAACGTCGTGTGGGGCGACAACCTCGTCTGGGGCGACAACCTCGTGTGGGGCGACAACCTCGTCTGGGGCGACAACGTGGTCTGGGGCGAGAACCTGGTCTGGGGAGAATCACGGGACGAGAACGTGGTGTGGGGCGACAGCGTCCTGGCCCAGTGACGGGCCGGCAACGCTCACTTCGAGTGAGGAACCCTTAGATGACATCGTACATCGTCGTGAACGACCCGCGCCCGCGGCGCAAGGTCGTCTGGGACTAGGACCGAGATACACATGACGGGCGCGGCCTCTTTTGCCGGTACGCTTGGCTGGGTTCGCGACAAGGTGTTGCGAAGTCATCGGCCGGCGCAGGGTGATGCCTCGGCGATGAGCCTGGAGCACCTGCCTGTTGCCGCCAGTGTCTTCGTCATCGCCGTCGTGGCCGTCGGCTTTGTTGTACTGGTGCTTCAGGGACCGCACCAGATCGCGCATCCGGCGCAGTTCACCGTCCTGCTCGCCGCCTCGGTGCTGGCGTCGAGTCTGCGGCTGCGGCTGCCCCTCGGCACGAGCGCGTCGAACCTCTCGATCTCCTATAGCGTCGACTTCGCAGCCCTGCTGCTCATCGGCAGAGAGATGACGATGCTGGTGGCGGGCGCGAGCGCGTGTGCCCAGTCAATCTTCGGAACCAATCGCCGGAACCCCGTGTTCCGCATCCTGTTCAACGCGGCGGCACTGGTCCTGACGGTGCAGGCAGCCGGCCTGACATTCACCTACTTCGGCGGCGTACCTGGATCGTTCGAGATCCAGCACATCGCGAAGCCGCTCGTAGCCAGCGCACTGGCCTACTACCTGGTGAACACGTTCATCGTCGCCACCGCGGTCGGCCTGGCCGCGCGCCAGCCGGTGTGGACCGTGTGGCAGACGAACTTCCTCTGGACCGCTCCGAGCTACTTCGTCGGCGCCGGCGCCGCAGTGGCCGGCGTGGTGCTGTGGGAAACGAGTCAGTGGTGGCTGCTGCCGCTCGCCGGCGCGCCCGTGTATCTGACCTTCAAGTCGTACCGCATGTACGTGGACCGGATCGCGTCCGAGAAGCGCCACAAGGAAGAGGTGCTGCGCCTGCACCGCGACGCGGTGGCGGCACTCGAAGCGGCGCGTCTGTCCGAAGAACGCTACAAGCTCGCCGCGGCGGGATCAAACGATGGACTCTGGGATTGGGACGTCCCGTCCAACGTGCTGTACTGCTCGGATCGATGGAAGCTGATGATCGGCCTGTCGGCCGACGCCGTTGTCTCGCGGCTCGAGCAGTGGCTGGAGTACGCGCACGAAGAAGACCGGCCCGGGCTGGTCGCGGCGATCCGCGCGCACCTGGACGGCGAGCGCGCGAACTTCGAGGAAGAGTATCGCGTGTGCCAGGTGGACGGCGAGATCCGCTGGATGCTGTGCCGCGGCATTGCCGTCCGCGACGAGAGCGGACGCGCGATCCGCATGGCCGGCTCACTGACTGACATCACGGAACAGCGCCGGATCCGCGACACGCTGGCGCAGGCCGCGCGCCACGATCCGTTGACGGATCTCCCGAACCGCACGCTCTTCGGTGAGCTGCTCCAACGCGCGATCGCGCAGGGCGCACGCTCGTCGGCGAACCGATACGCGGTGCTGTACATCGACCTCGACGGCTTCAAGCTGGTCAACGACAGCCTCGGCCACGTCATCGGCGACCGGTTCCTCGTGGCCATCGCCCAGCGCCTCCAGGCGCAGCTGCGGCCCGGCGACTCGCTCTCGCGGCTGGGCGGCGACGAATTCGCGGTCCTCGCCCAGAACTTCGCGACCCCCGAGGACGTGTGCGCCATCGCCGAGCGGCTGCAGTCCGCGCTGGCCGAGCCGTTCCGCCTCGGCGATCACGAGCTGTTTGGATCCGCGAGCATCGGGATTGTCAGCGGCGGACCACAGTATCGATCGGTGGACGCGCTGCTCCGCGACGCCGACATCGCGATGTATCGCGCCAAGGCCGCGGGCGGTGGCGGATACGAACTGTTCGATGCGACGATGCACGCCTCGGCGCTGAAGCGGCTGACGCTGGAGACCGAGCTGCGCCGCGCGGTTGAGCGCAAGGAGTTCACCGTCTTCTACCAGCCGATCGTCGCGCTGCCCTCGTCGCGCATTACGGGACTCGAGGCGCTGGTGCGTTGGGTGCGGACCGATGGCCACCTGGCACCGCCCTCGGAGTTCATTACCGTCGCGGAAGAGACCGGGCTCATCGTCCCGCTCACCTACCAGGTACTCCGGGAGTCCTGCCGTCAGGTCGCCGCGTGGCAGCAGATGTTCGGGCAGCCGCTGCACCTCTCGGTCAACGTGTCGTCGAAGCTCTTCACGCGTGACGACTTCATCGACCAGGTCGAGGCCGCGATCACGGACACCGGCCTGCTGCCGGGAAGCCTGCAGCTCGAGATCACCGAGAGCGTGCTGATCAACCACTCGGACGTGGTCGATCACAACTTCCAGCGGCTGCGCGGCATCTCGGTCGCCGTGCACCTCGATGATTTCGGCACCGGGTACTCGTCGCTCAGCTATCTGCAGCGGTATCCAGTGGACGCGCTGAAACTCGACAAGTCGTTCGTGGCACGCATGGGCACCGCCGACAACGACGGCGTCGGCGGCGCGATCGTGAAGCTCGCGCGAGAGCTTGGGATGGGTCTGATTGCGGAAGGTGTCGAGACGGTCGCGCATGCCGAGCAACTGATCGCGCTCGACTGTCCGCACGCCCAGGGCTTTCTGTTCTCTGAGCCGCTCACGGCAAGCGCCGTCGTCCCCCTCCTGGCCAAGGAGTTCGCTCCGGTATTGGCCACCGCGTCTTAAGCCATCCTCAGAGTTTCTTCAAACGGACCTTTCGCACGGCGTGGTCCCGTCCCTTTTCCAGGATCAAGTGCGCGCGCTCGCGCGTCGGCCGTACGTTCTCACGCAGGTTCACCAGGTTGATTGACCGCCAGATGCCGCGTGCCGTCTCGACGGCCTGTTCCGGCGTGAGCGCCGCATATCGATGGAAGTAGGACGAGGGGCTCTGGAAGACCGTCTCCCTCAAGGCGAGAAAGCGCTCGACGTACCACTGCTCGATGTCGTGTTCCTGCGCGTCGACGTAGATGGTGAAGTCGAAGAAGTCCGACACGAACATCGCCATCGGCCGGCCCGCCTTGCTGCTGCCGGTCTGCAGCACGTTCAGCCCTTCGACAATCACGATATCCGGCTGGCGGACAGTGACAGACTCGCCGGTGACGACGTCGTATCGCAGGTGGGAGTACACCGGGGCGCGCACGTCGGCGACGCCTGATTTCACATCAGCCAGAAATCGCACGAGACGCCGCACGTCGTAGCTCTCCGGGAAGCCCTTCCGATCGGCGATGCCACGTTCCTCGAGCACGGCTTGCGGCAGCAGAAACCCGTCGGTGGTAATCAGGTCCACTTGCGGGTGGTTGGGCCAGCTCGAAAGCAGCGCCTGCATTACACGTGAAATCGTGCTCTTGCCAACCGCCACGCTGCCGGCAATGCCGATCACGAAGGGCACCCGCGGGTTGTCCGATCCGAGGAACGTCGCCGTGGCGCGGTGGAGATTGTGCGTGGCGTTGACGTACAGATTCAGCAGGCGAGACAGCGGAAGATAGATGTCGGCCACCTCGTCGAGCGACATACGCTCATTGATGCTGACGAGACCGCGCAGCTGCGGCTCGGTCAGCGGCAAGGGGGTCGACGCGCGCAGACGAGCCCATTCGGCCCGTGTGAATTCGACGAACCGCGAGAGGACCACCTGGTCGCCCGGACTGGACGTCACGAGAGCATTCTAGTGTCCCGGCCGCCTGATTCGCGCCATGAGTTCCGGAGCG
The DNA here is from genome assembly GCA_035293405.1 of Vicinamibacterales bacterium. Lineage (GTDB taxonomy): Bacteria > Acidobacteriota > Vicinamibacteria > Vicinamibacterales > UBA2999 > Gp6-AA40. The sequence continues at coordinate 30,777 of DATDOE010000112.1, forward strand.
CGGCGCGTCTCACCGCAGCACCATCAGCGAGAGGGCCGACACCAGTCCAATCGCGACGACGACTCGGCGGACCGTGGCTGGACCGAGCCGAAGAGCCAGACCCGCGCCAGACGCACCACCCGCGATCGCGCCCACGGCCATGATCAGCGCGTCTCGCCAGACCACATCCGCCGTCACCGCGAAGTAGATCGCCGCGGCGCCGTTGATACAGACCGCGAGGAGGTTCTTGACGGCGTTCATTCTGTGGATGTCGGTGTGCCCCATCAGACTGAGCGCGGCGAGCATCAGGATCCCGATGCCCGCCCCAAAGTAGCCTCCGTACACCGCGACCAGAAACTGAAACGCCATCGTCCATGACAGCCAATGCGATCGCGCTTCGTGCATGGCCGTGAGATCGAAGCGGCGTTGAATGGGCTCCTGCGCCATGAACAGGCCGGTCGCGAACAGGATGAGAAACGGGACGAGCCGTTCGAACACGGCGGTCGGCGTCCACACCATGAGTACGGCGCCGAGCGTGCCGCCGGTCAGGCTTGGGATGACGAGGGCAAACAGACGCCGATCGGCTCGTGCGAGCTGACGGCGATAGCCCCAGACGCTGCCGAGCGAGCCGGGCCACAGTGCCAGCGTGCTGGTGACATTCGCGCTCACGGGAGGGACACCGAGCCAGACGAGGGTCGGAAACGTGATGAGGGTGCCTCCACCTGCCATGGAGTTGACCACGCCCGCCACAGCGGCGGCCGCGAAGACGATCACGTCGCGCACCGGTTGAAGCATACATCGCGGCGATCGACCCGACGGCCTGCACACAATTGCTCTAACGGGCGTCTCAATGGATGCCGAAACCACGTATGGCAGCAGACGGTTCGTTGTGCTGTCTTCGCGAGGTGAATTGGATGTTTGGTGTTCTGCTCCTGACGACACTGCTTGCCGCAACGCCCGCCGAGGCACAGGCCAGCCAGCTACCCACGCAGGCCGAGGCCGCCGCACCGGCGAGCCAGGGCGACAACCAGGCGGCCCTGGACGCGTTCCGCCGCCGGGCGGCGGCCAACCCGCGTGACCTCGAGGCTCGCCTCGGAATCGCGCGCGTTCATGTGGCAATGGGCCGGCCGGAGCTTGCCGAACCCGTGTACCAAAGCGTGCTTCTCGAAGCCCCCCGCAACATGGACGCGATGATTGGCGTCGGCACCACGCTGATCGCCCTCGATCGCATCGACGAGGCGATTGTCGTCCTGGATCGGGCGGCCAAGGCCGCGCCCCAGAACCCTGAAGCACTGGCAGCCCTCGGGCGCGCGCACCTGCGAGCGTCGCGGACGGCGCTGGCGGTGTCGTACCTGCGGCTCGCCGTGGCCGTCGCGCCGACGCCTGAGAACACCTACGCGCTCGAAGAGGCGCGGCGTGCCCACGGCCACACCATACAGGTGGGCGGACTCTTCGAAGCGTTCAACGGGAGCACGCCGAATACCGGCGGTGCCGACGTCGCCGTGAACGTCCGCCTTCAAGATCGGCTGCGCCTGCTTGGTCGAGGGCAGTTTCAGGACAAGTTCGGATTCTCCGAGGAGCGCGGCGGCGTGGGACTCGCCTGGCACTGGCGTCCCGATGCCGTCGTCTACGGGCATGTGCTCGTCGGACCCGGCAACGAGGTTCTTCCACGTGCCGACGTGGACATCGGCGTCAGCCGCCGCTCCGGCGCGTTCGAGTGGACGGGTGACGTTCGGGTCATCGGGTTCGACGGCGCCACGTTGACCGCGTTCGTACCGCAGGCCACGTGGTGGACCAGCGATCGCGTGTCGTTCGGTCTTCGGTACATCCTTGCCGTCACCGACTACGACGGGTCCGACGATCTGATTTCCGGCCACTCAGGGGCGCTCACCGCCGGGTATCGCGTGCACGCGCGGGCATGGGTCAATCTGGGCTATTCGCGAGGCATCGACAACTTCGACACCCCCTCCCCCGATCGGATCGGACGATTCAACGCCGACACCGTCACGGGTGGGATCCGTCTGGACCTGCGGTCGCTTACGTCGGTCTTTGGTACCTATGAGTACCAGAGACGGTCGCAAGGCCAGACGATGAGCCGGGTCACAGCCTCCGTACGGCAAAGCTTCTGAACGTCCGGTCATTTGTTGAGGACACTACGGGAGGCAGACACCGGGTCTGACCCCGCGAACTGTCCTCTGAAACGACCGCCGACCCCCCTTTTCTTGGGCTCTCGCATGGCGTAACGTTTGCCTAGGCCGGCGGCACGCGAACGCCTGTGCGCTCGCCTTGCTGCGGAGGTGCGGCCCATGCGCGTGTGGCTCCCTGTACTGCTTGTGCTTTCGATGGTCGGCACTGCCCAGGCCGGGCCCGCCGATCAAGATCAATCCTCCTCGGCCCAGTCGGCGCCGCCGACCCGGCCCGCTCCGGACTTCTTATTCGGACGGCCCGATGGCTCCGTGGCCTTTCGAGGTAGCTGGGTCTTCGGCCGCGCCGGTAGCGACTGGTATGACTTCGTCACCGATCAACTCACGCTCGAGAGCAGCGACTTCAACACCGGGGCATTCGGAACCGACCTGAACATCACCGTGGCGCCCCGGCTCGATGTCGTCATCGGGCTGGACTACAGCCAATCGACCTCGAGCTCGGAGTACCGCAGGTTCGTGGACAACAACCGGCTGCCGATCACACAACAAACGCGGCTGCGCACCGCCAATATCGGCGCCGGGCTGAAACTCGCGTTGACCGAGCGCGGGCGTGAAGTCGGACGGCTGGCGTGGGTCCCGCGTAAGCTCGTACCATACATAGGGGCAGGCGGGGGCGTCTTGTGGTTTCAGGTTCGCCAGTCGGGCGACTTCGTGGACTTCGTCGACTTGTCGGTCTTCCCCGACGTGTTCGACTCGAAGGGATGGACTCCAAGCGCGCAGCTGTTCGGCGGCGTCGACGTCAAGATTCACCGGCGGGCGTATCTCACGTTCGACGGACGGTATCTCTGGGCTGCCGGCGACCTCGGACCTGATTGGATCGACTTCGATCCCATCGATCTCTCGGGGGCGCGACTGTCAGTCGGCATCAACCTGGTTTTCTCGGAGGGACGATGAGGACCATCGCATTCGGATTCGCGCTGATGTTACTCGCGGCTCCGGCACACGCGCAGAGCGCTCAGGACCCGCGATGGAACCGGTGGCTTGGCTGCTGGGAACTGGTTCTGGAGAGCTCGCGCGAAGGCCCGCCCACTCCGACAGGCGCCGCACGTGAACCGCGACTGCAGCCACGCGATGCGGCCCGGCCGCGTGTGTGCGTGCAGTCCACCCCGGACGGTGGGGCGACCTTCAGCACGACGGTCGGCACACAGACACCTATCGTCCAAACCGTCGTCGCCGACGGCACCGACCGGCCGATCACCGATGACGGATGCCGCGGCACACAGCGCGCGGAGTGGTCTCGCGACGGCCTTCGTCTGTTCGCGCGCGCTGAGCTCACCTGCACGGGTGATACGGGCGAGCGCCGCGTGTCGGGTCTCGCGATCATCGGTCCCAACGGCACGTGGACAGACGTCCAGTCCGTGGAGATTGCCGGGCGCGAGAGCTTCCGCGTGCGCCGCTATCGCCGCGCCGACGGCGGCGCGGTGACCACTCCACGCATCGCGGCGACCGCGCTGACGCTCGACGACATCGAGGAAGCGAGCGCCAAGGTCTCGCCTCGCGCACTCGAAGCCGCGCTCGTCGAGACCAATGCGTCGTTCGATCTGACCGGCCAGCGCCTTCTCGAGCTGCACGCCGCGAAAGTCCCCGCGAGCGTCGTCGATCTGATCGTGGCCCTGTCCTATCCGGATCGATTCGTCGTCGAACGCCGCGCGCCCACCGATCGCGCGCTGGCGCCAATCATGGACGACCCGTTCATGCTGGGCTGGGCCTTCGGCTATCCGATCTGGTCCGACGTGTCTGGGTTCTACTCGCCGCTGTACGGCGCCTTCTCGCCGTACTACTACTCCCCTTTCGCGTACCCATATCTCCGGGGGTACTACCCATTCTTCGGCAACGGCTACTACGCGATCGACCCCGGTGGTGGCGGCGGCTCCAACGGGTCCGATCGGCCAAGCGGCGCGGGGCGCGTGGTCGACGGCCAGGGCTATACGCGAGTGAGACCGCGTGAAAGCGAACCGACGTCCGCCTCGAATCAACCAGTCGGCGTAGCCAGTTCCGGCTCGAGCTCGGGCGGCAGCCCCGGTGGAACTGTATCGAGCCAGGGTTTCTCCAACGGCGGATCCAGCGGCGGATCCGGCGGCGGATCGGGCGGCGACGGCGGACGCACGGCGCAACCGCGCTGACGCGCGGAACTCCCAACTCCCAAGAAACCAACTCCCAATCCGTTGGGAGTTGGCTCCAGGTTCGGGTCATTCTCACCCTTTCCAGGAGACCACTATGTTGTCCTCACAGCGTCCGGTCGCGGCGCTGACCCTTGTTCTCGCCTTCGTTGTCGCGGTGATCGCCGGCCGCGCGCAGCAGCCCCCGCAAGCTCCCGGCCGTGGCGGCCAGCAAGGCGCTGCCCGCGGACAAGGAGCCGGCCGCGGTGCGCCAAGGCCCGAGTGCGTCAACCCCAAGATCCCCGCGGCTGAGTGCAACATCGGTGCGGCCCCGATTCAGTGGCCCGACCCGCCGCTCGGCGACGGCCCATTTGTCGTCCAGTCCGCTGTACCCGCCCATCGCAATCTTCGCGTCGTCGTCATGGCGAAATTCCAGCAGCCGTGGTCGATCGCGTTTCTGCCCGACGGCAACGTCCTGGTGACCGAGCGCGGTGGACGGCTTCGCATCATCCGGAACGGCGTCCTCGACCCGAAGCCGGTGCCAGGCGTCCCGCGTGTCCATGTGCAGGGCCTTCAAGGCCTGATGGATGTCGTGCTGCATCCCCGCTTCGCCGAGAACAAGTGGGTCTACCTTGCGTACCACAAACCGGTACCCGTGCCGGATGCGCCGCCGACGGCGACCGGTGCGCCCGCGATGGCCGGCGCCACGACGCTCGCGCGCGGGACGTGGAACGGCACCGCGCTCACCGACGTGAAGGACATCTTCGAATCCGGCGCGACGCGCACCGAGTCCTCACGAATCGGCTTCGGCCGCGACGGCATGCTCTACATGACGATCAGCGCATCGGGCACGGGGCCGGATGTCTTCCGCTCAGCCGACCCGAACGATTACGCCGGCAAGACGGTTCGCCTGAGGGACGACGGCGCGATCCCGCCCGACAATCCGTTTGTGAACAAGCCAGGCTACAAGCCGGGCATCTACACCCTCGGCCATCGCAACGGACACTCGATGGCGCTCAACCCGGAAACGGGTGAGTTCTGGGTGACCGAGCAGGGGCCCAACGGCGGCGATGAGGTCAACATCCTCAAACCCGGTGCGAACTACGGCTGGCCATACGTGAGCAACGGACGCAACTACATGGGCCCGAAGATTTCGGAGAACCCTTGGAAGGAGGGGTTCGAGCCGGCGACCGTCGTCTGGGTGCCGTCGATCGCGGTGGCCGGAGGCACCTTCTACACCGGTGACCGCTTCGCAGGGTGGAAGCGAAACTTCTTCGTCGGCGGACTGCGAGAGGGCGAAACCCCGCGAACCGGACAGATGCAGCGGATCGAGTTCAATGAGAAATGGGAGGAGATCCGTCGGGAGCCCATGCTCCGCGAGCTGCATCAGCGGATCCGGGACATCCGGCAGGGCCCCGATGGTTTGTTGTACGCGGTGACCGGGGAGGAGCAGGGCGCTCTGCTCCGGATCGAGCCTGGCGAGCCGATCCAGTAAGACTCCAGGCAGGCCGGCGGAGCGCCGCCTTTCGAGTCGGCGCTGGTTGGCAATTAGTCCCTGCAGACTGTGACTCACGACATTATGGAGGCCATTCGTCACAAATCAATTGAGCGAATACTCGGACCCCTGAAAGATTGCTCGGACAGGATCCATCGTGACTCCAGCCGGATTCATGCGCGCCGCGGCGCTCGTCATCGTCGCCGCCCTCATCAGCGGCACCCGAACACCGGCGGCGGTGATCGTTGACAGTCTATTGGTCCGCATTTACGACAATGCAGGCGTCCTGTCGGGCGATTTGACGTCTGCGCTCAAGACGACCCACGACATCCTCCGGCTTGCCGACCTGACCGTGGACTGGGTCCAATGTCGGGCCCGCCGTGACGGCCCGGTGGCGGCCCTCTGTGAGACACCGCCGGCGCCGGGCGACATGGTCGTCCGGCTGATTGACGGGTCCGACAAGGAAAGCGGGGAGCGCCGAGCGCTCGGGTACTCCCTGTTCGACTCAAACGGGGTGAGCGGGTTCGCCACCGTGTATGTCGATCGCGTCGATTGGCTCGCTCGTCGCGCCCAATACCCGCGGGCTCCGGTCCTTGGCCGTGCCATCGCGCACGAAATTGGACATCTCATCCTCCGATCCAACGCCCACACCGAGAACGGGTTGATGAGGGAGGTCTGGACCGCAGAGCAAGTCGTGCGCAATCGTCGTGAAGACTGGACGTTTTCACCGGCCCAGGGCGGCGATCTCAGGAGTGCCCGCCTCGCAGCGATGGGCAATCCCCCCAAGAGCGGTACTGCCAGCCCCCGGCCGCGCCGGCCCCGGACCTAGGGCGCGAACCAGAATATCCATTCGTCCCTGGAAGAAAACGAGCGCCCCTGTTCCGCTCCGGCACACGGGCGCGCACCTGCACCCGTGTGCAATCAGGTACTAATTCCATCCCAGCCACTACTTACGTGGCCGTCTCCGCCCGAGAATCACAAGGAACGGGGGTTGCTCTCAAGAGGGCCCGGCGATGTCCCCAGAGGGTCATCCCCCACGAACTCTATGAAACGACTACTGCCGGCCGCATTCAAGCGCGTGAACACGGAGCTGTGGGTCGTCCTCTCCCTGTTCGTGATCGCGTTGCTTCTCAACCAGGTCATCGCAGCCCAGCGAATGGTCCTGAGCTTCTTCGTGCTGCCGACCATCGCCTCGGCGTATTTTTACGGGCGCCGGCACGGCACGCTGACCGCCTTCGCCAGCGTGCTGCTCGTCGTCGGGTTGCTGATCTTCCGCAACTCCACGATGACCGAGACCGGCTTCACGGTCGGCATGGCATTCACGCAGTGGCTCGAAGTGGCGGTCTGGGGCGGCTCGCTCGTCATCACCGGATACCTGATGGGCACCCTCTACGAACACAAGAACCTCCAGATCAACGAGCTTCGTGAAACCTATCAGGGCGTGCTGATGATCCTTCGGCACTTCATTTCCAAGGACGCGTACACCGAGAATCACTGCTACCGGGTGTCGGTCTATGCGACGCGGATTGCCGCGCAGCTCAACCTCCCGACCGACCGGATTGAGGACATTCGGGCAGCGGCGCTGCTGCACGACATCGGCAAGCTGGACATCAGCCGCGACCTCCTCTACAAGGCTGCGAAGCTGACGCGAGACGAGTACGAGACCGTGCAGCAGCACGTCCCTCGCGGTATCGAGATGCTCGAGCCGGTTGGCGGCGCCCTGCGCCGGGTGATCCCGATCATCCTCTCGCACCACGACAAGTTCGACGGGTCGGGCTACAACCCGACAAGCGGCGAATCGATCCCGCTCGAATCGCGGATTATCGCCGTGGCCGATGTCTACGACGCGCTGACCAGCGACCGGCCGTACCGGAAGGCCATGTCGACGTTCGAAGCCCGCGACATCATCACCAACGGCGCCGAAACAGAATTCGATCCCAAGGTCATCGCCGCGTTCAACGCGCTCTTCAAGCGCGGCGAGCTCGAAATCTGGTCGGCGCCTCTGTCGGCCGCGTGACAGAGCGTCGTTCGTCCCCTCGACGACGCCAGGCGACAGGCAATGAACAGCGTGCGGCCGGCTTCTCGCTAATCGAGCTGCTGGTCGTGTGCGCGGTGCTGGCCATCGTGTCGGGCATTGCGATTCCCGCCGTCCTGCAGGCGCGCATGCGGGCCAATGAGGGCGCCGCGATTGCCTCCCTTGCCGTGATCCGCTCCGCGCAGGCCACATATGCCACCTCCTGCGGAGGCGGTGGATTCGCACAGTCGCTCGACGACCTGGCGCTGCCGCCGGCGGGCGCAACTCAGAGCTTCATCACCGAGCCGCTCGCCGCGAACGGTGTCATCCAGTCTGGCTACGTCGCCAGCCTGTCCGCAGATACGGGCGCACTGCTCGTCACGGCCGCAGCCGCCACGTGCAACTCATCGACGGCCGACGCCGTGTCGGCGTTCTTTGCGGAGCGTCATCCGCAGTCGATCAGCCTCACCGGACAGCGATCGTTCGCGATGGCGACGAGCGGAACGATCTACGTGAGGGTTGACGGAGTGACGATCACACCGGGGATGGCGGGAACCACGGTACTGCACTGATCGGCGGGTCTATAGAGCAAGACCCACCCTACGGCGCGACGACGACGTAGGCCGGGTCCTGTTCTTTGGACCCGGCTTAACGGCAGGTCTGCAAAGCAAGACCCGCCCTACGTGAGTCAGGCGCGACCAGCAGGGATCACGATCGACAGGCTCGTGCGGCCCTCCGAACAGTCCAGCGTCATGTGGCCGTTGTGCAGTTCGGCCACCCGGCGTGCGGCGCGCAACAGCACGAGCGCGGCAGTCGAGACGGTCCCGCCCTGCATTGACAGATCCGGCCAATCTGTATCGGCGAGCTTCGAGCGCCAGTAGTGCGGGAGCTCGGCCCCCTCGTGCACGGCGGTCACCGCGATCGCATCGTCGGCGTGCGGCGACACGTGGAGCGACACGACTTTCAACCGCGGCGCATCGAGCAGGACCGCCGCAGCGATGATCAGCCCGGCAACCGACACGGTGAGGAGATCCTCATCCCCCCACACGGTTGAATGAATCGCACCCACCGGCTCGATCTGAAGGGTGATGCCCCGCAGGCGTCTCTCCGCGGCCGTCTGTTCGGCCGAGCGATCGAGCACCGTTCGGATGGCCACGCCTCGCCGGACGAGGGACACATCACCTTTCAGCACCCGCGCCGCAGCAAGCAGCTGCAGCGCCCGAGCGGCTTCAGCCCTGACCAGATCGACAGCCACTGACTGCGTGAGGGTCGAACCCGGCGAGAGCAGGTTGGCCGACGAGGCCACGGCCGTCAGGCAGTCCGCGAACGCCGCGAACGCCACGTCAGCCGGTGGCGAGGGCGCCGCGACTCGCGGGGGCGCGACATCGGTGGAGGGTGTATTGGTCGCCGCGGCCAGAATCGGCGCCTGCTCGTCCTCGACACGCTCGACCAGGCATGGCACTTCCCGCAGTCCCGCCGCCGCGGCCGCCGCCAACCGTTTCCGGCCGGCAATCACCAGATTACGGCCGGCACGGCTTCGGACCAGCAGGGGCTGCAACACCCCATGCCGTTTGATCGACTCGACGAAGGCGGCCGACGGGCCGACCTCATCGTCCTGGCGCGGTGCATCGAATGACCGCACCTCGAGGAACCTGATTGGAGAGCTGAACAGCGCCGAGTCCAACTGCTCAACGTAGTGGGCGTCTGCCCGCATCCGGTACCTCGGGGGAAGTCCCTCGCGGACCGGTGGGAGTGGAGTGTCGTCGTCGCCGAGGTGCAAGCCGTCCAGCCCTGAGTCAATATCAGACATTGCGTAAAATTCGTGGAAGTCGTGTGAGTGAAGCGGTTACAGGTGGGCCCTGAGTTGATTTGCCGCGCGATTGAGGCCGCCAGCCCGAGTATAGACGTACGGAAAGGCTATCGCACTCCCATTCTGGTCCGATAACTCCTGCGGAGAAGCGCATCCTCCGGAGCTCCCGCCGGCGACTGTGCTGAATTGATGAACGAAACCGTTTATTTGTTCGCCCTGAGCGTGCCGGACCTCCTCGAGCAGATCATCGCCAACCAGTCAGGACGTCGCACGCCTGTCGCACTTCCACCCCGGCCCGAAAAACGGTCCTAGCGTGAAGAGCGAGCCTGGAAACGGAGGAATCGTGAGCCCGGACCGCCGAAATACCGCCCGTCGTGCCGAGGTTGTCCGCACGGTGCTCGAGGAAATCGTCCACACGTCCGTGCCGGTGATTACCGTCGACAGCCTTCAGGACTCCCTCCAGGTGTCGCCGGAGGCGGCCACCCGCATCGTGCAGCGTCTCGTCAGCGCAGGGTTGCTCGTCGAGACGCAGGCCGGCACCTGGGTCAAGGTTTCCACCTAGCCCCCGTCAGTCCACTAACCTCCTCGCGCCACTTGCCGATAAAGAGGCCAGTGGAAGTCGTCGTTCTCGTCACAGTTCTCGCGCTGACGGTCGCCGTCGCTGCAGGTCTCGCGAAAGGGGTTCTCAGCCTCGTTCTCCACCTGATCGTCGTCGATGGTCTGCCGGCCGCCGCGCTCGAGAAACCGGCCGCGTTCATCACTGCCCTGCTGTTCTTCTGGTTCCTGGCGCCCGCCGTGGTCGAGAGCCCGGCCGCTGCCACTCTGCTGGCCTTACTGGCCCGCTGAACCTCACCGCAGCCGACGCGGGGCATGTCAAACTTCAGATTCGAGAAGGACCGGGTCGCCGCAAGCCTCTCGCTGTCCACCGGACACGCGGTGAGCGGCTGCTTTTTCGTCCTGGGGTCAGTACCGACCACAGGTCGCGAACGCGTCGGCGATCTGCTCAATGCGGAATCCGGGTTCTTCCCTTTCCAGCGAGACGACGGCACGACGGCGCAGTACAACCGCGCGCACATCGTCCTGGTGCGGCTGCCGGCCGGCGTCGCCGAGGAAGCGCTCGAACCCGGCTATGACGCGGCGACGCAGCGTTCCGTCGTCATCACCCTCTCCACTGGCGCCCAGATCGACGGCAGCGTGGCCGTCTACGGATCCGTGGGACATGAGCGTCTGAGCGACTACACGCGCAGCGAGAAGCACTTTCGCTACGTGGTCACGCCAAGCGGCACAGTGATCATCAACTCCGACCATATCGTTGAAGTCATCGAAAAGGCCGAACCATGACCGGGGAAACCATTTCCGCACCGCCCGCGGCAGCCGCAGGGCACGCCATCGACCGCCTGTTCCGCTTGATGTGTGAGGTTGGCGCCTCGGACCTCCATCTGTGCGTGGGCATGCCGCCGCTCGTCCGGAAGGACGGGGAGATCCAGCCGATCGAAGCCGGTGCGCCGGCGCTGACGCCCGAGACCGTCGTGGCGTTGTTGAATCCGATCATGCCCGCGAAGAACCGTGAAGAATTCGAGCGCCGTCACGATACCGATTTCGCCTACGAGATCACGGGACTGGCCAGGTTTCGCGCCAACATCTACATGGACCGGAAGGGCCGGGGGGGCGTCTTCCGCGTCATCCCGTCGAAGATCCTCACCACCCAGGACCTCGGGCTGTCGCCGTACATCCTGCAGCTCTGTCGTCTGAACAAAGGCCTCGTCCTCGTCACCGGGCCGACCGGCTCGGGCAAGTCGACGACGCTCTGCGCGATGGTGGACTACATCAACCAGAACCGCAGCGACCACATCATCACCATCGAAGATCCCATCGAGTTCGTCCACGAGAACCGGCGCTGCCTGATGAACCAGCGCGAAGTGCATACGCACACCGACTCGTTCAAGGACGCCCTGCGCGCCGCGCTGCGCGAGGACCCTGACATTCTTCTCGTCGGCGAGATGCGCGATCTCGAGACGGTCGCGATCGCGATCGAGACCGCTGAAACCGGCCACCTCGTCTTCGGCACGCTCCACACCACGACGGCCGCGTCCACCGTGGATCGCATCATCGATCAGTTCCCAGCCGACAGGCAGGCGCAGATCCGCGCCATGCTCGCCGAGTCGCTGCGCGCCGTCATCTCTCAGACGTTGTGCAAGAAGATTGGCGGCGGTCGCGTCGCGGCGCTGGAAGTCCTCATTGTCACGTCCGCGGTGAGCAATCTGATCCGGGAGGGCAAGACGTTCCAGATTCCGTCGATCATGCAGGTCGGCAAAGCGGTCGGCATGGTCTCGCTGAACGACGCGCTGTTGACGCTGGTGACCAAGAAGCTCGTGGTGCCGGAAGAAGCCTACGCGAAGTCGGTAGACAAGGTCAGCTTCGAGGGCATGCTCAAGCGGGCCGGAGTTGACGCGAAGTTCACGACGACCGCCGCCGCGTAGCGGGTGATCGCGACCGCCGTGGCGGATCGCGACTTATCGGCAGGCGCCGTCGACGCCGCGAACGCTGACCACGCGGAACTCGGGAAGATCGTTGCTGCCGGTGCCACCGCCTGTTCCACCCGGCTGCCTCGCGATGGCCGCCTGCGCGGGATCCATGGAACCGGCTTGCGCGGCGACATTCGGTGACGGCCACAGCCCGCCTCGCACCGAGAACCGCTTGCCGGACGAGGGGCCGCCCACCAGTCGGACCATCCGTCCGGCGTACTTCCGGACCCCTTTACCAGTCAGCCTGTACTTGCCCCCGTTTGTCGAATCGACGAACGTGAACGACCCGGACGTCGCAGGGTCGCTGCTGACACAACCGGTCAACTCCACGGGCGCGCCCTTTTCTGGAGTCGACGGGCGCGACTGCTCCGCGGCCGCCGTCGCACCAATCAGCACACCGACGACAACCGCGATCACTGTAGGGCTGCGCATCTTCGTCTCCCCGCTGTCGTGAGGTGAGTGGAAGCACTGTACCCCAATTCGCCTGACGTCGATCGGCTCGGTGGCGTTGGAAGTAGGCCCTGTTGAGCGAGCGCAGGGGCAGCAGGGCCCGCTGAGTTTCAAAGCCAAACGCAGGGAACGCTGAGAGGCAGAGAATCACAGAGAAGAGAGCCACGGGTGAGCCGCGCTTCGCGCGGCGCGGATCGAGACAAGGCCGTGAGCGCAAGCGCGACGAAGCAGCACCAAGCGTTTGCGCTCACGGCCTTGCCTCGATCCGCCACGCCGGCCGCAGGCCGGCGGTCACCCGTGACTCCTCCGCGTACCTCCGCTCCTCCGCGCTCTCTGCGTTGATCTTGACTCCGCGCATGTTGCTCGCGGCACAGCAGGAAGAACAGCCTTCGTGATCTCCGTGATCTCCGTGGCCTGATTCGCCGTGATCACCGTGGCATCAGACACTCACGTCAGACCACAATGGATCCATGGCAGAAGCCGGCTCGACGCGCGCAGTTCAGGGATGGAGCGTCACGCTCTATGTCCTGCTCTGCGTGATTTGGGGCTCGACGTGGCTCGTCATCAAGGTCGGGTATGGCGGTCTTGGTCCGTTCAACGTCGCGGCCGTACGGTTTCTTCTCGCCGGGGCCGTACTCGCGGCCATCGTCCCTCTCCTCGGCGCGCACTGGCCTCGAGGCCGCCGGGAGTGGGTCCTGTCGGCATGGGTCGGCGTCGTGCTCTTCGGTGCCGACTACGGTCTGATCTACTGGGGCGAGCAATTCCTCGACAGCGGCCTCACAGCGATCCTGTTCGCGACGCTGCCGCTCATCACCGTCGCCTTCGCACACCTGTACATTCCAGGCGACCGGATCACGCCGCGCAAGCTCTCGGGCACGCTGCTCGCCTTTCTCGGCGTGGTGGCCCTCTTCGGCGACAGCCTGCGACTCGATCGCACGAAGACCGGCCCGATGCTCGCGATCGTCGTCGCCGCGGTGTGTGCTGCCGCGGCAGGCGTCGCTTCGAAGCGTCATGGCGCCTCCCTGCACCCGGCGGCGCTCAACGCGCCGGCGATGCTGATCGGTGCACTCGCGCTCGTCGCCGCGTCGCTGGCGTCGGGAGAAGTGCTGCAGTGGCCACGCGACCTGGTCACGTGGGGAGCTGTCGCCTACCTGGCGATCGCCGGCAGCGTCGTCACGTTCCTCGTCTACTTTTCGCTGCTCAAAGAATGGAGTGTGACGAGCCTGAGCTTCATCAGCGTGTTCACGCCGGCGATCGCGCTGCTGCTTGGGTTTGTCTTCCTCGGCGAGCGGCCCACGGTGTGGACCGCGATCGGAGCGTGCCTCATCCTGGCCGGGGTCGTGCTGGCGCTCTCGGGCTCAAATCACGCACCTTCCCATCGACCGTCAGCGGATTGAAGGGCGAGGTTTTGAGCTTTGAGATTGCCTGGCTGAACGAACATAATCAAAGGCGATCACGAAACAATTGATTCTCCAGAGGGGCGGGCCTTTGGCATGAAGTGCCCTAGTTGCGGGGGCGAAACAGCTGACAGAGACGGCTACTGCTCTAGGTGCAAGGCACTTCTGCCTTCTACAGCTGCCGGCGTCCTGACGCCGGTCCCCACTGACCAGGCCGAGACCTTCTTCTCGGCACCGATGTCCCCGCTGTTGGACCCCAGCTCGGCACGGACGGTTTTCGGAGACACCACGCGACTGCCCGGGTCTCCTGCTGACTCGAGACACACGATTTCTGGAGACACCACCGGCCTCCCGCCATCGGCCGGTGGAATCCGGCAGGCCTCCCCCTCGAAAGACGCGACGGGACCGCTGCAGCTCAGTCAGCAGTTCAGTGCCCGCTACCTGATCGTGCGTCTGCTCGGTATCGGCGGCATGGGCGCGGTCTACCAAGCCTGGGACGCCGAACTGAGTGTCATGGTGGCTCTCAAAGTCGTTCGGCCGGAGGTCACCAGGGACCCGACAGCGGCGCGCGACGTCGAGCGCCGGTTCAAGCAGGAACTGCTGCTGGCTCGTCAGGTCACACACAGGAATGTCGTGCGCATCCACGACTTGGGCGAGATCGACAGCATCAAGTACATCACGATGCCGTACATCGAGGGGGAAGATCTCTCGAGCGCCCTTAAGAGATCCGGCAGGCTGCCGGTCGCGAGCGTGATGCCAATCGCGAGGCAGATCGCCTCGGGCCTGCGGGCCGCTCACGGAGCGGGCGTCGTGCATCGTGATCTCAAGCCCGCCAACATCATGCTCGAGAAAGATGCCGAGGCCATCATCATGGACTTCGGCATCGCGCGCACCGCCGCGCGTCCCGAACCCAGCGTGGCCGGCGCGGGCAGGATTGGCCAACTCGACGCCAGTCTGGAAGACGACGTCACCCGCGCCGCGGCAACCGTGGCGGGCGCCGTCGTCGGCACGATTGAGTACATGGCGCCCGAACAGGCGAGGGGGCAGGAGGTCGACCAGCGGGCAGACATCTACGCCTTCGGATTGATTGTCTACGACATGCTCGTTGGGAGGCGCCGTGCTGAACACGCCCCCAGCGCGATCGGCGAACTGCAGAAGCGGCTCGAGCAGTCACCTCCGTCAGTCACGTCCATCGTTCCGGAAGTTCCCGAAGCCCTCGACCGGTTGGTGTCCCGGTGCATCGAGCCGGACGCCGCGAAGCGGTACGCGACGACCGCGGACCTCGTGGCGGCCCTCGATCGGCTTGGTGACGACGGCAAGCTCCGACCCGTGAGGCGGGTGGTTGGCCTGCCGCTCATGGCCGCCACCGTCTTGGTGTTGCTCGGGCTCGCTGGCGGCACCTGGTGGTACCAGCGTCAGTTCATCCCGCCGCCGCAGCACGACCCGGTGTCGGTGGTGATCGCTGATTTCGCGAACACAACCGGCGACCCGGCGTTCGACAACGCGCTTGGGCACACCATCAGACGCGGACTGGAAGACGCCAGTTTCATAAGCGCCTACGACCGGAGCAGGATTTCGGCGCTCGGCCTGCGCGCTCCCGAAAAACTTGACGAAGCCGCCGCGCGCACGCTCGCTCTGAAGCAGGGCCTCGGCGTTGTGCTGACGGGTACGATCGGTCGGAGAGGTGACGGCTACGAGGTCTCCGTCAAGGCTGCTGAGACCGTGACCGGCACGGTGATCGCCGATGCGGGCCGTCGGGCATCGAACAAAGACGCCGTGCTTGAAACAGTGACGAGACTGATGGCGACGGTGAGAAACAAGCTTGGTGACGAGACCTCGGAGTCGGCTCAGCTCTTCGCGATGAAAAGTATCTCAACCAGTTCGCTGGAGGTGCTGGCGCACTACGCCGCAGGCGCCGAGGCGCAGGCGCGAGGAAACCAAGACGAGGCGCGAAAAAGCTATCTGGCCGCGGTGACACTGGAGCCGAAGTTCGGTCTGGGCTACCTGTCCCTGGCCGTGACGTCGCGGAATCTGAACCAGAGGGACGATGCGGACAAGTACATCAAGGAGGCGCTCCACTATCTTGACGGGATGACCGACCACGAAAAATTCGCCACTCGTGGTTATTACTACAACATGACTGGCGACTATCAGCAGTGCGCGAAAGAGTACGGGGAGTCGCTGGTTCGATACCCGGCGGACAATGGCGCGCGCAACTTGCGTGCGATCTGTCTGGCACTCCTGCGACGATACCGTGAGGCCACCGATGAGATGCGTCAGGTAGTTCGGATGATTCCCAATCACGTGAGCTATCGAACCAACCTGGCGCACCTTGCGGTGCTGACCGGAAACTTCCAATTGGCGGAGGACCAGATTAGCTCGCTGGCGCAACCGAGTGTTCGGGCGCTCCTGGCCCTGGCCTATAGCCAGTTAGGGCGCGGGTTGGTGCGGGAGGCGGCCGAGAGTTACCAGAAGCTTGCGACGATGAGTGCGTCCGGCGCATCTGTCGCGTCGTTAGGTCTTGGCGATCTGGCGGTCTATGAAGGTCGTTTCTCGGATGCCGTCCGGATCTTCGAGCGCGGCTCGGCTGACGATCTGGCGTCAAACACCCCCGACAGCGCTGCGACCGAGTTCGCCTGGATGGCGTATGCACACCTCATGGCAGGTCACAAGGCGCAGGCCATTGCGGCTGCCGAAAAGGCCAGGCTGAATGGCAGGGGCATGTCGGACCGGTTTTTGGCAGCGCGGGTCTTTGTCGAGGCGGGCGCCATCGACAAAGCTCGAACGGTGGCCGCCGCGCTGTCGCAAGAGCTGTCGACCGAGTCCCAGGCCCATGGCAAGATCATCGAAGGCCTCATCGCTCTGAAGAGCGGGAAGCCACGCGACGCGATCACGATTCTGAGTGAAGCGAACACCCTTCTGGATACCTGGTTCGGACACTTCGATCTTGGGCGCGCGTATTTGGCGGCTGGAGCGTTTCCGCAAGCCGACTCCGAGTTCGACCGCTGCATCGCCCGTCGTGGTGAGGCCATCACGTTGATGAACGAGGGCCCCACGTACGGGCATTTCCCGTCCGTGTACTACTATCAGGGTCTCGTGCGGGAAGGCATGGGGACCGTGAGCTTTGCCGACTCGTACCGCGAGTACCTCAAGATTCGGGGCAACTCGACCGACGATCCGCTCCTGCCAGATGTCCGCCGGCGTGTGGGCAGCTAGCCACTGGACCCGAGCTCGATCTACTTTGCCGTGACGGTGATCGTCACGGTCACGGTATTCGAATCAAGGCCCATCTTCACCGTGGGATCAGCGCTCCAGAAACCGTTGTTCGCCTTGTAAGTGAACGTGTCCACGCCGGTGAAGCCATTCTTGGGCGTATACGTGAACCTACCGTCGGCGCTCAGTAACAGAGTGCCGTTCAACGGTCCGCTGACGAGGACCGCTTTGATGAACGACGCGGGGCTGTCGACGTCTGTGTCGTTGCCAAGCACTCCCGCCAACTGAGTCGTCACCTTGAGCGCCTTGCCCTTTGCCGTTGTATACGCATTCGGGTTCGCAACCGGTGCGTTGTTGACCGCCGCGATCGTGACGGGCTTCGAAAAACCGCTGAACTCGTGCGGGTCATCGTACTCGGCCCTGACGCGATACGAAAACAGCACACCATTCGGGAGCTGACCATCCGGGAGTTGCTCGGTATCCACGAAGCTCGTTGTCGGGGACGTCGATATCGGCACCGGCGGCCCGTAGGAGTAGCTCGAGGAGGGAGTCCCTCTCTTGCGAGACACGTGGTAGAAGGACACGTGACCGAATGTCGCCCCTTGCCAACCCACGAATCGTCCGTGATACAGCGGGTCGAACGGCGGAGCAGACAGGCAATCCGGATTGCCGACGATGCAGGCCTTGAGGGCATACGGGGTACTCCGCCCCAATCCTTTCGCGGCCTCGACTTCCAGTTCCTGTGCGCCCTCGAAGTTCGTGAAGCCTCCCTCGAAGTTCGTGAGACCTCCCTCGAAATTGTTGATGCCTCCCTCGAAATTGCCGAAACCTCCCTCGAAGTTGTTGAGGCCGCCTTCGAAGTTGTTGAGACCTCCCTCGAAATTGCCGAAGCCCCCCTCGAAGTTGTTGATGCCCCCTTGCGCGTTTTGAAGTGTCGCGACTTTCAGGCCCGCACTGATCTGGTCCAGCCTCAGGTTGGCCCAATCATCGAATCCGCGCAACGCGCTGCTGAGGCTGGCGTCGAAGTTGACGTCCTGCGACGGATTCGCAGTGTTGCCTGTGCTGGCATCGCCGTTCCAGTCGATCGGATCGGCGCTGAGCGTCGAGTACACACGAGCCATCGACGGCGGCGGGGACGTCGGATCAAACTTCAACCCATTGCAATACCTCGTAGCGATCGGGACTCCGAGAGTCGTGGCGAGCAGACTGCCGGCCGGCGCATACCAGACGGGGCGGTACGCGGGATCGGGAGCTGGACCGAGCGGCGCGTCGCCTTCTGGCGTCGTCTCCGCGATGTTGCTCTCCGCCGTACTCGAGTAATCGAGATGGATGCTGTCGTCGTCCAGGAACAGGCCGAACACCTGGAACGAATAACTCATCGAGCTGATGTAGTTCGTTTTGCAGTTCGGCTCGATGGACGTCGCGGTGTTCAGCGCTTTGTTCCCGGCGACAGGCGCGAATCCCCCATGCGAGAGGTTCAGGTTGTGTCCGAGTTCGTGGAACGTGGTCGACGCTCGCACGAATGGCCTACCGACGTATTCGTCCCAACGCCCGAGCGTCACCATCGCGTTGCCACCAGGCAGGTCGGCAACGCCCGAGGAGCTCGACGGCACGTGGTAGTCAGGATTGTTCGCTATGCTCGCCCCGGAGCACGTGCCATTTGCGTACCCGGTGATCGTGGGCGTATCCGGGTCGGTCGACGTATCCAGGCACGGGAATTCAGACTTCGGCAGGCCGCGATAGTGCGCATACAACAAATAATGAAAGAGGCCTCTCCGGTTTGGATCGAACCGTTGACGATGTTGTGTGCTCGAGCCGACGCCGACCAGCCAGTCATCTAACTGCGCATCGGTCAATTCTTGCCCGGTGTCGCTGACCGGCCAGTCCCTGTAGAGTTGCAACCCGAACTTCCAGCCAACCGTTCCCGGAAAACCGGGGAACTGACACGTCGTGACCGTCGCATCACATGTAATTTCGTCGACCACTTCTCCGCCCCTCGGATCCGAGGACACGAGATACGAATCCGCATCAGAAGACGTGTAGTCGTCGACCCAGTCACCGTGTGGGATCGCGCCGAGGCTGTGATAGGCGGCCACGTCGCCGACATCGAAATGTGGCGTGATCCCGTGGGCGAGATAGGCGTCTCCGACCAGCTTCAATACCTCGGGTGTCGGCAGATGCGTATGGGGGGGAACACTCACCGAGGTGAGCGATGCAGTGCTGTTGTAGGGATACGCTGGAGAACCGTGGGTCTTCGGCACCAGCGTTCGCGTCGCGTTGATTTCGATGAAGAGGTCCCGGTGACTGGAGCTCGCGCCCATGACACTGAGGTTCGGGAGTGATTGACCATCAGCATCGGTCAGACCACTGGTGGCGTCCTCCACGCCGTCGGGAAGCCCGTCAAGATCGGTATCCGCAACCGCGGTACTGAAGATGACCGCCCCCAACGTCAGGCAATCGTAGCCGCCACTCGCCGGCAGATGACTGAGCCGCGTCGTCACGGTCTCGCCAGCGCCGGTCAGTGCGCTCGTGGGGTGCATGAGGTCGCTCACGTCGTAGGTCAGGGCTGACCATCCGCGTGCCGAAGCGGTGCTTCCGATCACCGGATCCGGAGGCGAGATCACGGTGTTGGTGTGGGTCGCGCCGTCCTCGAAAGAGATCTGCTCCCTGCTATTGGGCTGGCCGCTGGCAAGGATATGCGTGATCTTTGCCGACTTCACGGCTGCCGATTTGTAGATTCCGCTCAGGGTCAGCGTCGTCGCTTCGTCGATCGAACTCTGGATGTGGATGCCGCCGTAGAACACGATCTTTCTCAGGGGTTGCGACTGATCCTTGTAGACGACGACGAGAGTTGCGCCAGCGCTTTCCGGAATCTGATTGCCGTTTCGAGTGGGCAGGGTGACGGTGTGCAGCGGCTTGCCATGGGCGGTCAGGTCGGCGTCGTTGACCAGACGCTTTCCGGTCGGCTTGTTGTTCTTGTCCAACCGAATTGGGAGGAACCGGAGCACATCGGCGCGAAACTCGGTCATCGTCAGTGGCGTCCCGGAACTCCAGCACGTCGCCGTGCCGTCGGCCAGGTTCTGCGAAGCCTTCTTCACCGCCACGACGTCATCGAGGGGAATCTGATTACCGCGAAACTTCGCTGTGGCCTGAGTGGGATCTGCGGTGAGCGTGATCTCCTCCCAGTACAGGTACGCGGCAACGATGTCCGCGTCGGCCGGAACGCCGCTCATGCTGATCGTCCCAGTCGACAACCCATTCACGTCCGGGGGATTCAAGCCCTCCGTCAGGTCAACACTGCCCACGACGTAGTTGCCGGTAACGAGGAACCCCGTTGAGTAGTGCAACGAGGAAGCCACTGGCGCCGCGTGACCAACGATTTGGGCCACCACCAAGACGAGCGCGACGCACAGGAGCACCGCGCCAGTGATCCTCCCCATTTGTAGAGCCACAGCGCGGGCAGCAGACCTCCGCGACCACTTGGTTGTAAGCATGAGTGCATCTCGCGACATGACTCCCTCTTTCACTCCAACCGCGCAGCTAGCGCTTGGGGCGTTGGTTCGTCGAGCGACCTGACACGGAGACGCTCGTGCTGAATGCGCGGATGACTCAATTCTTATCGATGTCAAGCCCATCTGCACAGAAAAACGTCGGGACACAACGATACGAAGACAATTGGTGAGGGAGGAACCCCAACCAACCCCCGATTCTTGGGAGTTGGGTTGGAAGTTGGGAGTTGGGAATTGGAGGTGGCGAGTTTGGAGTTGAGAGTCTACTTAGCCGAGACCGGGTCGCTGACGCCTCCGGCCGATCCGCCGAGGAACAGACGCTTGCCGTCGGCGAGCACGAAGTTTCTGCCAACCGCCTTGTTCGTGCCGTCCTTGGCCTGATACCCGTCCACGACCAGTTCCGTACCAATCAGCACTGTCGTCTTGGTCACGCCCATGCGAATCAGCTGGTTCGGGCTGCCGCCTTCCACCAGCCACTCCGTGACCTTGCCGTCCGGCGCCTTGACCCCGATGTGGAACCACGAATGAGGATTGACCATCTCCCACTTCAAGAGGGTGCCCTTGAGTTGGAGCGGTTTGCTCACATCGAATTCGGCGGCAAAGGCGTGATGCGCACGCACCTGCGCGGCAACGAGGAGAACACACCCGCCGATGATCAACAGGACTCGCTTCGCTCGCATCAGACCGGCCTCCGCGGGGGCTGAAGCCCCCGCTCCATGGGTTTAGTTCGAGCCCTTCTTCAACGCCTGCTCGGCCGCCCGCTTCTCGTCGGCCCGAGCACCCGCCAGGATGTTGGCGATGCCGTAGTTGGATTCGTGACAGGCGAACTCGAAGATCGGTCCTTCCGTCTTCGCCAGCGGCGCCTCAGCGGTCCATGACCGGGTCCACGTCGAAGGATCCTCGACGGTGAATCGGTACTGAATGATGTCGCTTGCCGTGCGCGTGAAGCGCTCGGTCACTTTCAGATTCGCGGAGGAGCCTCTGAAGGCGTTCTTGCCGTTGAAGTTCGTGGTCTCGACGACGAGCGTATCGCCCTCCCAGCGCCCACGCGACAGGCCTGTCCACTGACGCACACCAGACGGCGGCTGCGGACGGCCATCGAGCGGGATGATACGCACGTCGTGGATCATCTCGGTGAGAATCATCACGTGACCGGGTGCCTGCACGATCTGGTAGTTGGCGTTGTACCCTGCATTCATCATCGGTGGACCTGCGCCCCCCATGATGATGCAGCGCGAGCCAATCGGCATGTTCTCGACGGCGTCATACTGTCCGCCTCTCGCCTTTCTCGCCGCGGCCAGCGCTTGCGTCCGCTTCTGCGCTTCCGGCGTCACCGGCGGGATCTTGCCATCGGGCGGATCCACGATCAGCGACGTGCGCAGGTTCTTGGCAAAGGTGGACTGGCTGCGGTCCAGGCCGAACTGCGTGAAGTCGTAGTGCACGTCAGCCGTTGTGCCCGGCTCGGTCTGCTCCGCCTCGCGCGTCGCGGCCCGCTTGATGGCGGCCTCGGCTTCGTCCGGCGTGTAGATCTCTTTGGTCACGCCGTCGGGCCGTTCGAGTGGTACGTAGGTGGAGTTGGTCCAGAAGCCTTGCAGATCGGGCTGACCGTCGGACGTGCGCGGCGCCGTGTAGGCCTTGCCCGCAGCAGTCCTGGCTGGGGCGGCTTTCGCGGGCGTCTGCGTCTGTCCGGCGACCGAGATCGTGGCGAGTACGGCGAGGGCGACCGTTGCACCGCAGGCTGAAACGAGAAGTCGATGCCTCATCTGAATCTCCAGCGGTCGACTGGGACCGCCCTACCTCTTGCTACTGGCTACCGCCAGCTGCCTACTGCCAGCTGCCTACTTGCTCGGCTGCTTCCGCAGATGCCCATAGAGTAAATCTTCGACGAATTCTACGCACCGAAATTCCAGGATCTGAGCATTGCGCTCCACATGCTTGTAGAGCGGCATGCTGATCTTCCAGGGGCGCGAAAACACCTTCGGATCCTCGATTGTCGCCTCGTAGCTCAACGTCTCGGCGCTTCGCGAGGTGAACCGCTCCACGACATGCAGTGCATCGCTGTGAAAGTTTCCGGCCCGGTCGAACCAGCTGAGGTCGTTGAACCCCTTCGTATCGACGACGAGCGTCTCCCCTTCCCAGCGCCCGTTGGACCATCCCATCCAGCTGTCGGCCGGCGCCTCGGTCTGATCCGCCATGTAGATGGTCCGCAGCGCGCCCGCGTACTCGTGCACGAGCATGATGTGCTTCGTGCTCTGGATGATTTGGAACGGATAGGGCATGTAGGTGGCGCGCGGCACGCCCGGCAGATAGCACTTCACCTCCGGATCGAGCTTCAACCGGTTGGCGTAGTTCTCCTGCTGCTTCTTGCGCGCCTCCGGGAGATAGGGGACCTCGCCGCCATCGACGATGCCAAGACCGGCGGGAACCGCGCCGGTGGCGCCAAGATCACGGACCGGACTCGGACCCGCGGGGTGCGCCTCGATGTTCCAGTTGGCGGTGTTCATCGCCTGCCAGATGCCGTTGAGATTCGGCTTGCCGTCCGGCGTGCGCGAAGCCCTGTAGCCTGGCGTCTGCGCCGCGGCGCTCGTCATCGCCAGCACCATGCCGGCGGCGACGGCCGCGGCACACATCCCAATGAGGAAACGGTTCCGCATGTTACTTTTTGCCCTTCTTCGCCGCCTCTTCCGCCGCCCGTTTCTCTTCGAGCCGGGCGCCAACGAGCGTGTTGTAGAGGCCGAAGTTTCCTTCGTGACACCCGTGCTCGAAGATCGGGCCCACGGTCTTCTTCATTGACGCTTCCGCAGACCACGGCCCCGCCCACATCGACCGGTCGTCGATCGTGAACTTGTACTCGATGGTGTCGTCGGCGATTCGTCTGAATCGTTCGGTGACCTTCAGGTTCTCGGTGGAGCCCCTGAACGGATTCTTGCCGTTGAAGTTGGTCGTCTCGACGATGAGCGTGTCGCCTTCCCAGCGGCCCCGGGACATCCCCATCCACTGACGCACGGCTGACGGCGGCTGCGGGCGTCCATCGAGCGGGATGACGCGCACGTCGTGAATCATCTCGGTGAGGATCATCACCTGGCCCGGCGCCTGCACGATCTGGTAGTTGCTGTTGTAGCCGGCGTCCATCAGCGGCGGCCCGGGGCCAGCCATGATGAGGCACCGGTCATCGAGCTGATTGCTCTCGGCGGAGTCCCACCGTCCGCCCAGTCGCCTGGCTGCCTCCGCCCGCTCCGCCAACCGCTTCTTCCCTTCGGCCGTCACCGCAGGGATTCTGCCGTCCGGCGGATCCACGATGAGCGACGTCCGCAGGCTCTTGACGTAAGTGGACTGACTTCGATCCAACGCAAACTGGCTGAAGTCGTAGTGCACGTCCGCCGTCGTGCCCGGCTCGGTCTGCGCGCTCTCGCGCGAGATCGCCTGCTTGATCGCCTGCTCGAGCTCCTGCGGTGTGTAGTGCGTCTTGGTCACACCAGCCGGCCGCTCGAGGGGTGTGTAGGTCGAGTTGGTCCAGAAGCCTTGCAGGTCCGGTTGTCCGTCCGGAGTACGTGGTGTGCGATACGACGGACCTTGCGCGCTGAGCGTCGCTGCAAAGAAGAGCGCCGCCACCGCCGCTACCGTCCTGAGGACAAGGCTGCTCATCGAGCGTCTCCTCGCAGCGCAAACGCAAACAGCGAGCTGCCGGCGGCAATCGTGACGTACTGCTTCCCGCCCACCGAGTAGCTCATGGGGCCGGCGTTGACCTGACCGCCGAGCGCGGCCTTCCACAACAACGCGCCGGTGCGTGCGTCCAAGGCGAAGAAGTATCCCTCTTTCCCTCCGCTGAACAGCACATCGGCAGCGGTCGTCAATACGCCGCCCCAGGTGATGTCGTTCATCTTGTATTCCCACTTGGGCTCGAGGGTGTTGGGGTCATACGCGCGAACCACGCCGTAGGCTTCGTCCTCGTTGTTGAGGAAATTCTGCAGGTTGATCTGCCCCATCGTCGTCTGCCGCGGATTGATGCCGTTGGCGCGCGGACTCAAACCTTCGGTGACGACGGTGCTGGAGTTCTCGAAGTGCGCGACGTAGAAGAGACCCGTCCTGGGACTGAACGATGGAGGAGCCCAGTTGGTCGCGCCGTGCACATGCGGGCGAATGACGGTGCCTTCCTTGGTCGGGACCATGCCTGGAACGCGCTGCACCCTGCCCTTGCTGTCGAAGCCGTCCGCCCAGTTGACCTTCACATAGGCCTTGCCGTGCAGGAACTCGCCCGTCGCCCGGTCGAGGACATACATCAGGCCGTTGCGATTGGCCCAGAGCATCACCTTGCGCGGCCGGCCGCGGAACTGGATGTCGGCGAGCACCGGCACCTGGGTCGAGTCGTAGTCCAGTTCGTCGTGCGGTGTGAACTGGTAGTGCCACTTCAGTTTTCCGGTATCGGCATCGAGCGCGACGACGGCGTCGCTATATAAGTTGTCGCCGAGCCGCGACCGCCCATCCCAATCTGGTGCGGGATTGCCCGTACCGAAGAACGTGAGATTCGTTTCCGGGTCGTAGGCCCCGGCGTTCCACACGGCTGCTCCGCCGGTCATCCACGAATTGCCGGACCACGTGTCGTTGCCCGGCTCACCCGGCCCCGGGATCGTGTAGAAACGCCAGACCTCTTTGCCGGTCTTGGCATCGAATGCGGCGACCATGCCGCGGATGCCCATGTCGCCGCCCGCGGTTCCGACGATGACCTTGTCCTTCACGATGAGCGGCGACATGGTGATCGAGTACCGGGCCGCGGCACTCGCGACAGTCGTGTTCCAGAGAATCTCGCCGCTCCTGGCATCGATGGCGAGCAGGTGCGCATCGATGGTGCCCATATACAGCGTGTCGCCCAGAATCGCGAGGCCACGGTTCACGCGGCCGCAGCAGGTGCGCGCTTCCGGCGCCGGCTGGTAGTTGAGCGTCCAGAACGGACGGCCCGTCACCGCATCGAGCGCGACCACGTCGTTGGGCGCCTGCACGGTGTAGAGCACACCATCCACGACGAGCGCCGTGGTCTCGAATTTCTCGAGCGATCGTGATTGCCAGATCCATTGCAGCTCGAGATTCTTGGCGTTGGCCGGCGTGATTTGCGTCAGCGGACTGTAGCGCTGATTGAGCGGCGTCCCCGAGTACGACAACCAGTTCTGCGGCTCACGATCGGCGTGAAGAATGCGATCGAAGGTGACCTGCGCCTGTAAGGACGCGACCGCTACGACCGCCGCCCCGAGAGCCATTACCCCTGTTCGTGCGGTCATGGACCAAGCCTGCCCTTCAAGGTCACGAGATAACTGACGACATCCGCCACGTCCTGCGCGGTCAGCGTCGATCGATACGACGGCATCGGCGTCGGCAGGAAGCCGTGCTCGCGGAGGTCGGCCTTCACAAACGACCGCAGCTGCTCCTTGCTGTCCATCATCTGCACGGTGAACGTGTCGATGTTGAGCAGCCGGCCGGTCACGGTCGTGCCGTCCTCCGTGACGACGCGGTAGAAGCGGCCACTGGGAAGGACTTCGGCCGCCGGATCGAGCAGCGATCTCTCGAGGTCAACGGTCCGGCGCAACTGTCCAATCTTGGTGAGGTCCGGGCCGAGCCGTGAACCGACGCCGGCGACGCGGTGGCAGGTCGCGCAGGCGCCCTTGCCCGCGAAGACCGCCTGCCCGCGAACGGCATCACCCGTCGCCGAGGTACTCCGCTTCGATGCCGCCACGGAGCGAAGGTAGGCGACGACCCGGGCCGCCTGCTCCTCGGTCATGTTGGTTGCCGGCATCGGCGTGTTCGGAATGCCCTGCCGGATGATGCGGACCAGATCCGCATCGGACGTCGCGCGCTTGAACTGACCGCGGCCCAGGTCGACGCCGGCGATCTCGTCGCCATCAGGACCATGACAGTTCGCGCAACTGTTTCGGAAGACGCGGGCGCCGTCCTCGACGTCGAAGGCCGTCTCGTGTTGGGCGTAGACGACGACGGGTAATGCAAAATGCAAAATGCAAAATGCAAAAATGAAAATGCAGGATGCAAGCAGAACTGCGATTCTCAGATGTGCCTTGGCGCTTTGCATTTTGAATTTTGCATTTTGAATTGCGCGCTTTAGTTCTCCTGCGCGCCGCCGCGACCACCGGCAGGCCCACCACCGCGGCCTCCACGGCCGCCACGCCCGGTGTCCGGCGGGGGTACGGCGAACGCCACGAGCTGCGCGCCCGACGTGGCTGTGCCTCTGACACCCACGACGACAAACTGCCGGCCGTTGTGCATGTAGGTCATCGGCAGGCTGGTCTGCGGACCGGGGATCGTGGTCTGCCAGACGTCGGCGCCCGTCGCCTTGTCGTAGGCATGGAACACCGCCATACCGCCGGATCCCTCACCCGCGAAGAGCAGTGTCTTGGTGACCAGCAGCCCGGCTTGTGAAGGACTCCCGGTCTTGGGAATCGTCAACCCTTTCAGCGCCGGGTTGTTCCTGACCGAGGGCGGCGTATCACCGTTCGGAATCTGCCAGGCGATCTCGCCCTTGTTCATGTTGTAGGCCGTGATGCGGCCGTACGGCGGCTTCATCAACCGAAGCCCCTGAACCGTCGGCAGTCCCCCGCCAAACGTGTAGTCAGTGTCCACACCGCTCGTCTTCGGATCGGTGTTCGGCGTCAGCCCGATCACGCCGGGTGTCGTCGTCGATCCCACGTACACGAACCCCGTCTCGGGATCCGCGGCGCCACCGGGCCAGTTGGCGCCGCCGCCGAGGCCCGGCGCCACGATCGTGCCCTTGTTGCCGTTCGGCACCACGACCGAGCCGGGCGTATAGATGGGACCGATTCGATAGTTCTCGATCGCCTTAATTGCTTCGGCGCGCAGCTCCGGCGTGAAGTCGATCAGGTCGTCGTGAGTGACGCCCTGCTGATCGAAGGCCGCTGGCTTGTTGGGAAACGGCTGCGTGGGAGCCGTCCACTCCTTCGGCACATCCGTCTGCGGCACGGGCTTCTCCGTCCACCCGAACACCGGCCGCCCGTTGGTGCGATCGAAGGCGTAGGCAAACGCCTGCTTCGTGAGCTGCACCACCGCCCGGACCGGCTTGCCGTCGACCGTCAGGTTCACGAGGATCGGATGCGGCGGCATGTCGTAGTCCCAGATGTCATGGTGGACGAGCTGCTGATACCAGATCATCTTGCCGGTCTTGATGTCGAGACACACGAGCGAGTCCGAGAACAGATTGTTCCCGGGACGATGGCCGCCGTACACGTCGTTGGTCGCCGACTCGATTGAGAGGTAGACGTAACCCAACTGCGGATCGGCGGAGAACGGTCCCCACACGCCGGCGTTGCCGGTGTACTGCTGCGAGTCACCCTTCCACGTCTCAGAGCCTGCCTCGCCTTCGCGGGGTATCGTGTGGAACGTCCAGATCTTGCGTCCGGTACGAACGTCGAACGCCATGATGTCGCCCTTCACGTTCGACCGGTTGACGCGGCCACCCGGCGTCAACGCGGGTCCCACGACGATCACGTCATTGGAAATCACCGGCGGCGAGCTGTTGCCGATGCGGCCGGTCGGGTCGAGCGGCACATCGAGATCGAGGTGCTTGAACAGATCCACGGTGCCGCTCTGCCCGAAGCCAGGGACAGGCACGCCGGTCTTCGCGTTCAGCGCCACGAGATTGAACCCGGGTGTGACGAGCACGATGCGCTCTTCCTTGCCGTCGGTCCAGTACGCCACGCCGCGGTGGACCTTGCGTGGGGCCGCGTCAAAGCGCGCGCCCTCATCGGGCCGCCAGACCCAGAGCGTTTCACCCGTGCCCGCATTCGCGGCCACCACGGTGCGGCGCTGCCCGGCGGTGAAGTAGAGAACGCCGTTGACCATCAGGGGCGTCGTCTCGGTGGTGACCGTCTCGGCCGGCGAGCCGAAGTTGTCGAACTTCCAGGTCCAGGCCACCTGGAGGGTCTTCACCGTGTCCTTATTGAGCTGATCCAGAGAGGAATAGCGGGTGCTGCCCTCATCGGCCGAGTACGCGCGCCATTGACCAGTC
This sequence comes from Vicinamibacterales bacterium, assembly GCA_035293405.1. GTDB lineage: Bacteria > Acidobacteriota > Vicinamibacteria > Vicinamibacterales > UBA2999 > Gp6-AA40. Next base: position 59,498 of record DATDOE010000112.1, read on the forward strand.
GCGGAACCGTTCTGCCCGCTGCCCACGTACGGCCACAAGGCGATGACGAGCAAGAGCCCCAGAAACGCGTATCGACGCGGTCGCATCATCGATTTCTCCTCCCTTTCGGTGAGCGAATGTTGCGCCGGGACCGGTTTCATGTCAATCAAGCAGAAGGCGGTGGGCGGTAGGCAGCACGCAGCTTGCCTACCGCCTACCGCCTACCGCCTACTGCCTACTGCCTACTGCCTACTGCCTACTGCCTACTGCGAGTAGCATGTCCGCGGAGGCACCCATGTCGCACGCACCGAAGGCGGTCATCGGATTCGGACTCGCCCTGGTCCTGTCCTCTCACCTGTCTGGACAGGGACTCGTCACCCAGCGCAACCTCTCGCTTGCCCTCGCCAAGACGATCGCCGAGGCCACGCTGGCCGCGTGCAAGTCGAAAGGCTTCAACACCGCCGCCGCCGTGGTCGATCGCGCTGGCCAGGTGCTGGTGATCCTTCGCGACGAGCAGGGCACGGCACAGCTCGTGGAGATGGCGCGCCGGAAGGCGTATACGGCGCGGATGTTCCGCATTGCGACCAGCGAGTTTCAGAAGCGGACGGCAAGCGACCCGACCCTGCTGCCTCAACGGGACGTCACGGACATCCTCGCGCTCGGCGGTGGCGTGCCCATCCAGGTCGGCACGGACACGATTGGCGGCGTCGGCAGCTCGGGATCGAGCCAGGAAACTGACGAGGGTTGTGCGAGAGCGGGCCTCGCCAAAGTGGCGGACCTCTTGAAGTAGGGGCGACGCATGCGTCGCCCAACCGCTCCTCTTGGACCGGCCGAGGTCCTTTGGACCGGCAGGGTGTATAACGGAGATATGGCGGCACGTGCCCTGGCGGTAGTCGTGGCAAGCGTCTGGCTGATTCCAGCGTCGCTCGCAGCCCAGGCCGCCCGTGCGCCCGCCAACGGCCCGATCGTGATCACGCACAATCCGCCGAGCCCGAGTCAGCAGCCGGGCGCGGGCCAGCAGCAGAACCCGAGTCCGCCGCCGCCCGCGGCCCCACCGGCTCCACCATCTGCGCAGACCAATGACGTGTTTCGCGCGGGGCCAAATACCTACGCGCCTCGCTACGATCGACAGTCCCTCCCGTCGCGTCGTCATCAGCGATTCCCCCGTGGCTACGGATACGGGGTGGGGTTCGGCTACGGGTATGTCGCCGACGACTATTCGCTCGCGCGTCGAGCAGAGCGCTCGTACGACGAGCGTGCGCGCAGCGGGGAGACTGGTTATCTACGACTGCAGATTGAGCCGGGCACGGCGGAAGTGTACGTCGATGGTCTCTACACCGGGACCGGCGACGACGTCGGCCCGCTCAGCGTTGGACGGGCTCTGGAGATGGGCCCACACAGAGTGGAGATTCGCGCCCCGGGCTTTGAGACCGTGACCTTCGATGTGCGGATTCAGCCGAACGAGATGATCACGTACCGGCGGACTCTTCAGAGAGTTGACGACAGGATCGAGTCACGCCTGCCCACGTCGATCGCGCAGGCCGCGCCGCGAACGTTCTACGTCATCCCACGCTGCTACGCCGGAGATACGCGGCCGCGCGCGGAGGCGCTGCCGCCCGGATGCAAGATGGCGAGCCTGCGGACAGTGCCGCCGATCATCGCCGCGCCACCGCGCTGACCGCAGGACTGCAGGCGGGTCTGAAGACCCGCCTCTACCGGTTCATCTGAAGACCCCCCTCTACCGGCACCCTCAATCTGCCCGAACGCCTGTCGCGGCGGTGGCGGTCGCGACGATGACCGAGGAGCCGGACGACGTGGCGGTGTAGTAGGCCACGAATCGTTTCGGCTCGGGGGCGTCGTACTTCTCGAGGTTGTGCGCCCAGCGGTAGGCGATGGACTGGTAGCGCAGCTCCGCCTGGACTGTGTACGGCCCGTTCCCGGAAACGGCAATCAGGTAGCGCACCCGGTCGGTCCCGCCGGAGAAGTCCGCGTCGCGAGCCGCGCTGCCGTAGACGCCGATCTCGGCAGGCGCTGTGGCCTTCTCGAACCCGCGCGGCAGCAGGCGGTTGTCTTTCAGATATTGCGTGGCGCTCAACAGACCCGTCGTCGGCGTGTTGGCGCGGTCGCCGAGAATCGGCTCGTAGATCTGTACCTGCTCGGGGCTCGTGATCTCCTCGTAGTGCGGCTCGAACCTCGACGTGTCCACGTCGCTGTCGTTTCCCTGAATCATCCCGGCGTCGTTGATGGCGCCGGACTCGAACACCACCTCACCGCGCCCGTCCTTCACCGTGACGTGCAGCCACGCGCGGCGTGATGGGTATCCGGTCGGGAACTTGTGGCCGGTGAGATTCCGAATCTCCACATCGAACGCGAGCGTCGCCTCCGCCAACCGCGGCGCCGACAGCGACATGGTTGCCGTGTCCTGCTGAAGCTGACGGACTGTCGCCAGGGCGGTTGCCTCGAGCTCGGACGATGACGCCGCGACGCCCAGCTCGGTGCGATACCGGTTCAGCAGACGCACCATGTGCGCGTTGCCGCCGACGAAGACGTGCCGGGCCAGCGAATCTCGGGCATCGCCAAGTACCGACGCCGCCCGGATGGGACCGGGGGCCGCCGGCATGTGACACGACTGGCAGCTTCGTTGTTCCCGGTTGAAGTCGCTGTGTTGCCACTCCTGATAGTTCATCTGCTCGGGCAGCGAGCCGATCACCTCGCCGTTGGGACCAAACGCCTGCGTAATCAGGGTGTGACACGTTGCACACAGTTCCGATTGCTTGATGTGCGGCGCCTCCTCCTGCACGAAGCCGCTCACCGAACGCATGATCGCCGTGCGGCCGGCATCGATGCGATACGGCCCGAAGATCGCGCGAGCGCCGCCGGGCGGTGTCGGCTTGATGACGAATTCACCGTTGAAGCTCTCACGCGTGCCGAGCCGCTCGCTCGAGATCTGATGACAGACGGTGCAGGAGACGCCGTCGGCCGCCAGGCGGTGGAGGGCCGACGCGCCGCGTCTGTTGATCGGCAGGTGCGCAAACATCTCGCCCTTCCCGCCCGCCGCTCGCGCGATCTGCGTCGCCATCGGCATGTGGCATTCCGCGCACTCGTCTTGAATGGCCGCCGAGTGCATCGGGTGATCGATTGTTTCGCGGCGCACGCCGGCCTGCCAGTACGGATCCCGCGCGGCGTTGGCCATCATGGTCGAACGCCACGTGGCCCCGATGGACACGTCCTCACCGGTGGGCGTGACCAGGTTGTTGTGACACCCCATACAGTCTTCTGAATGCGAGAAGAGCGAGAGGTCCTGATGCGCAGTCCTCGGGACGCCGCCTTCAGCCTTCTCGGTCGTCACTTGAGCCGCCCACGGCGAGGCCAGGAAGACAGCCAGCATCCACACGGCACCGGCCAGCCGCATGACGCGACGTATGGGCATGGTCACTTTCGGTACCGGTTCACTTCCAGAACTGGAACAGGCCGCCGTCGAACCAGTCCCACAAGAAATACGCGAGGAACTGCGGCTTGCGCTCCTCGCGCTCGTTGAGTGGCACGCGCACGCCGACGCTGAGCAAGATGTGCTGCAACTTGCTCAACGACACCTGCATCTGTGGCACGACGTCCCATTCCGTGGGCCCTCCTCCGGGCTTGGCCACGAGTACTTCGGCGATCGGAGACCAGACGCGTCCAAAGCCCTGGTCCTGTGCCAGCGTGTAGCCGAGCGCGGTTCGCACGAAGCCCTCGTTCTCGCCGCGGCTGTGATCGGACGGGATTTCGAGTCCGGTGTGCGCCTGGAGAAATCCATTCGTGCCGAGGATCTGCCCCCACATCGCGAACGGTTCGTAGATCGTGAAGCCGTTGCCGAGGCCGAGGCCTTCCTTGCCCGTCGGCAGGACCACGGCAGCTCCGGCGGCGAAGATGCTCCCACGGTCGTCGCTGTGGAAGAAGGTCCTCCGAACCGCCAGCTCGACGTCGCCAATCCCGCGGCTCCATGCGCCTCCTGGCTCTGCCTGCTGCACTCCGAACGGGAGCTTGACCTCGTACTGACCGCGGGACCCGATGCGATGCTCATAGACCAGCTCGTTGGTCACGCCCTTCGCACCGGACGTGGTCACACCCGTGGTCCACACCGTTTCGTTCTCCGGAAACGCCTTCTCGGTAAAGAACGCCCGCGGCAGATTCAGATCGCCGCGAGGCCATGAGGGATCGATGCAGAACGACCAGAGGTGCTTGACGGCCTGTTCGATCTGCGCATCCGACAGCGCATCACCGAACGCGGGCATGTGTCGATCGAGTCCTCGAATCGGCCCGCCGCGGTGAGCGACGGCCATCCAGTCGCTGAGCGGCTCGACGGTGTTGGTCGCGCAGTCGTTGAAGTCGGGGAACCCGTGTCCGTTCGGCAGCGGCAGCTCGAAGCCCACCACGCTTTGCGGCGACCCCTTGCCATCGGTGGCGTGGCAGGTCGCGCAGGCCGCGAGGAAGATCTGCTCACCGGTAGCGTTGGCCGGTAGCGCTGACGCGAGCGAGGTCGGCGGCGGCTCCTGCTTCGCACGGACGGACACCGGGCCCGTCACGATCAGACAGAACAGTGACGCGAGGTAGAGCGAGAGCGTCGGCCGCAGGAGCACCGCCGACACGCTACCGCAACAGTGCCCAGGCTCGAAGCTTGAGAGCGAGTCTCAGATTCAGTCGCAGTACGTCACTCACCCTGACGCAGCGTCGCTTGCGCAATCTGCTGCGGCGAGCATGAAAAAGAAGCCGTCCAACGACGGCGAAAAGAAGAGCTCGATATCTCCGTTCCGCGAAGGGATCCGCGACCTGCGCGAAGTTCGCGCCCTCCCGAGCAGTGCGGCCACCACCGTTCTACAATGAGTGCGGCTGAACCATGCAGGCAGCACCCGAGCTTCGCTCAATCGTGGAGAAGGCCGAACAGGCCGCGGCCGGAGGTGACCATGCCCAGGCCGAACGGCTGCTGCGCGAGGCGCTCAAGCTGCAGGAGACGACTGTCGGCGCGCAGCACCCAGACCTCGCGAACACGCTGAACAACCTCGGCGTCGTGTGCGAGATGTCCGGCAAGCCGGCAGACGCCGAGCAGTGCTATCGACGCGCCTATGAGATCGTCTCGGCGCGCCTCCCCGCCGATCACCCGTTCATTGCGACCAGCCGCAAGAACCTCGAGGACTTCTGCAACGCCAGAGGCATCCCTGTTGAACGTACGGTTCCGGCCATTCCGTTCCCGCCAGAAGCTCCTCCGGTCGTGACCGCTCCATCACGCAAACCTGCGGCGCCGGTTCCGGCCGTGGTGTACACCCCAGTTCCCGCCCGGAGGTCCTTTCGCGGATTCGTGATCGCCGGGTTGCTCGTGGGCGCACTGGCGTTTGGGATCTTCTACGCCATGCGTCCGCGTGTCGGCACCAGTGTGGACACGCGTCCATCGTCAAGCAGCGCCGCGTCACCACAACAGGTCTCGCCGTCACCGTCGCCTTCACCATCACCGCCACCGACAGCGGAGCCGAAACCGGCCCCCGCTGCGGCTGCGACTACGGCTCCAACTCCAGCTCCAGTTCCAACTCCGGTCGCGCCACCCGTCGCCCCGGCGCAGACGCCGATTGCACGAACAGACACGCCTGCCGCGCCCGCCGTGGCGGACACACGCCCGCCGGCCGCGCGCGGACCGGCGCCGACGGTGGTCAGCGCGCAACTGTGCTTGAACCCGCCGGGGAGTGCGTGGAGTTGCGATGCGGTGAGCGGATCGGTCGATTCGCGCACGCTGTTCTTCTACACGCGCGTGGCATCCGGGAACGACACCACCATCCAGCATCGGTGGTATCAAGGCGATCGTCTGCAGCAGACGATCGAACTTCGCGTGCGGGCCAATCCAGCCGGCTTCCGCACCTACAGTCGCAAGACGGTGGCTCGCGATCTCCTGGGCGACTGGAGAGTCGAACTGCGGGCTGAGGACGGCAGCGTCCTGAGCGAGGAACGCTTCGTCGTTCGTTGACCGGAACACGGAACATGGAACACGGAACGCGGACCGCGGGAACCGGACGTGAATCCGCGCGTTCTCACATTTCAGTATGGAGTCATCGATGAGATCAGCTCAGACACGATCACGTGCGTCTTCGTGGCTGCCGATCGTCCTCGCGTGCGTGGTTGTCGCGCTGGCGAGCGGAGTCATCGCCCAGCGGAACGCGGTCGTGCCGCAGCCGAGGGCCGATCGGCTCCCGGCGCCGGCAACGGCCAGCCCCAAGCCAAGCCGTCCGGCACCGCGGCCCGAGGGCGTGATGCCTGGGGTTCCCGCGGGATTCCTCGTCACCAGCTACGCCGAGCTGCCCTCGCCCCGCATGATGGTGTACGCGCCGAACGGCGATCTCTTCGTCAGCTCGCCCGGCACCAACACGATCACCGTGCTGCGTGACGCGAACAGCGATGGCGTCTTCGAGGCTCGCGGGACGTACGCGCAAGGCGGCGCGCCACCCGCGCGTGGCGGCGGCCCACCTCCAGCCGGCGCACGAGGCGGCGCGCGTGGAGCCGGTGGCCCTCCCCCGGGCTTCGGCGCGCCGCCGTCGATCCTCGGCGCCAGCGCGCCCGCGTGCGCGCCGCCGCCCGAGTTCGTCGAACGCGGTCCGGGAACGCTGGCCGCTCCGTTTGGCCTGGCCTTCCACGACGGCTATCTCTACGTGGGCAACACGGCCTCGCTTGTCCGCTACAAGTACGCAGGCGGCGACATGCAGGCGCAAGGTGAGCCGGAGAAGCTGCTCAACCTCCCGGCCGGTGGGCATTCCACGCGCAACGTGCTCTTCAACCGCGCCGGCACGAAGATGTACATCGCGGTGGGATCACAGTCCAACAACAATGCCGGTGAAGACTGCCGGCGGGCGGCGATTCTCGAATTCAATCCCGACGGCACGGGCTATCGCGTGTACGCATCCGGCATCCGCAATCCCGTCGGGCTGACCTTGCAGCCGGGCACCGACACGATCTGGACGGCGATGAACGAGCGCGACAACCTGGGCGACGATCTGGTGCCCGACTACGCCACGTCGGTCAGGGACGGCGGGTTCTACGGCTGGCCGTACTCCTACATCGGCAAGAACTACGACCCGCGCTATGTCGGCGCGTTTCCCGATCTGGTCAACCGCACGCTCGTGCCGGACGTGCTGCTCCCGGCGCACGCGGCAGCGCTCGGCATCACGTTCTATACCGGCACGCAGTTTCCGCAGCGGTATCGCAACGGCGGCTTCGTGGCCCTGCACGGATCGTGGAACCGCTCGGTGGCGTCCGGATACAAAGTGGTCTTCTTCCCGATGAACAACGGCAAGCCGGGACCAATCGAGGATTTCCTGACCGGCTTCCTCGCCACCGACGGGTCAGGCGAGACGCCGATTGCGCAGTGGGGCCGTCCGGTGGGCGTGACCGTGGCGCGCGACGGCGCGCTGCTCGTCTCGGACGATTCGGGAAACAGAATCTGGAAGATCAGCGCCGCTCGGTAGGAACGCAGGGCGGGTCTAAAGACCCGCCCCTACGTACGCGTTGTCCCTGTAGCGGCGGGTCTTTAGACCCGCCGTCATCAGGAAACCTTGTCCAACCCTTCCGTCAACTCGATGTAGGTACCCCACGGATCGGTGATGAACGCGATCGCGATGCCGAGCGCCGGCACCGGCGTGTAGGGTCGGTCCAGCTTGATGCCCTGCGCTTCGAGCTTCTTGCAGAACTCCTCGAGGCCCTTCAGCTCGAACCCGATGTGATCGATCACACGGCCGCGCGTGCCGACCACCGGCTCCGGTGAGCTCGAGACGCTGAGTCCGATGCCGGGAAGGTCGGACCCGATGATCCCGTTGGTCGCCGCCGCCCGCGGCTTCGAGCCGAAGACCTTCACGTACCAGGCCTGCACCTCCTCAGGTTTCTGGCTGAAGAAGTGGACGTGGTGGCTCATGATCGGCATGGTCTGCTTCGCGATCTCGACCAGTTCGACCTTGATGTCGTCGGGACCCATGACGTAGGCAATCCCCGACACATCACCCCCGCTCACGGCGCCGATGTCGTTCTGCACCTTCACTGCCGCAGGCGCCTCTTGCGCCGTCACCATCTTGTAGCCGTTCGCCTTGGCTTTATCGACGACCGCGCGAAGGTTGGTGACCGAGAAGCCGATGTGATTGACCGTGGTTCCCTTGCTGCCGCCGGTCGGCGCCATCGCGCGCATGAAGAGCAGCGCGTTCGGGAACTTGATGATCTCCTGGTTGTTCGTACCAATCGTCACCGCGGCTCCACCGAGCGTATCGACCCAGAACTTCTTGTGATCGGCGACGCTGGTGACGGCGAGATGATGATGGCCGTACACGATCGGGCCATCCTTGGCTGCCAGCAGCTGCGCGGACGCGCGCGAGGCTGGGGCCAGGAGCAGCAGCGTCAGCGCAACGACGAAGACCCTTCGATTCATGCTGTCCTTTCCACGTTGAGACCAGGCGGGTCTAAAGACCCGCCTCTACGTACTGTACGAGCCGTGTAGCGGCGGGTCTTTAGACCCGCCGTCTCTAGTTCACCGCGAAGCAGTAGAGATACCCGTTGCCGCCAGTCGCCACCAGGTTCGTCTGCGAGCAGCCGCGCGACGGATGCGCCGAGTTCCACGAGCTGCCCGTGGCCCCGCGGCCCATGCGATCGACGTGACCAAGCTGACCCGAACCGGCGCCATCGGTGGCAGCAGTCCAGTTCGAGCAGGTCGTGTCGGCGGCCCCGGCCATCAGCGTCCCGTCCGGCGCCGAGCCGGTCAGGATGTCGTGCTGATTCGGCGTATCCCCGACGCCGTTGACGACCCCGCCTTTCTCCGTCAGCGCCGTGTCCTTCTTCAGGTTGTTGGCATCAGAGTGCAGGTCGGCCACGCTCTTGGCGATGACGACGCCCTTGACGTTGGTCCAGGGCCCGGTGCCGATACGGTCCTTGGCGTTGACCGCGGGCTGCGCCCCCGAGGCCGCCGCGCTCAGATAGGCGTGCCAGGTGCGATTGCCGGCGCCGGCTGCCGCGGCCAGCGTCTGGCAGATCTTGTCCGCACCGGCCACGCCCCCGAGGTTGGCGCCGTTGCCGCTGCCGGCGCTCGACACGAAGAAGGTCATCTGGTTCTGCTGCGCGGACACGTGGAACGACGCCACGGCCGTCAGCGTCATCACCACCAATGCGACGGACATCCACTTGACGATCGTGATCATTTCACTGCTCCCGGCTTGGGCTCGAGCCTCAATAGTGCTCCATCATCTTCATCCGTGACGACGTAGAGGAAACCGTCCGGACCCTGGCGTACATCGCGAATCCGCTGGTGTAATTCCGTCAGCAGGGTTTCACGCCGCAGCTCTTCCAGCTTGTCATTCACGACCACGCGCTCCAGGCCTCCGGTGCGCGGGACCTCACCACGCCGTGCGCTGCCGACGAACAGGTTGCCCTTCCACGCGGGAATGCGGTCACTCGTGTAGAAGGTCAATCCCGTTGGTGCGATTGACGGGATCCACAGGATGAGCGGCTGTTCGATGCCGGGACCAAACGGCGTATCCGAAATGCGCGGTCCCTGGTAGTCGCGTCCGAAGCTCCACTTCGGCCATCCGTAGTTCTTTCCGGGGAGGATCAGGTTGATCTCGTCGCCCCCGTTTGGACCGTGCTCGGCCGTGAGCACCGCACCGGTCGTCGGATGGATCGTGAGGCCCAGCTGATCGCGGTGCCCCATCGAGAAGATCTCCTGCCGGTAGCCCGTCTTTCCGACGAACGGATTGTCGGGAGGCACGGTGCCGTCATCGCGAAGCCGCAGCACCTTGCCGTACACGGTACTCGTGACCTGCGCCTGATCGCCAAAGGGCGCGCCGGTGGTGATGTACAACAGTCCATCCGGTCCGAAGGCGACGCGCGAACCGCTGGCGCCCGCGCTCCAGTCGCCAACAAAGAGCTCCTGGACGTTGGTCAGCGCCTTGCCGTCGAACTTCCCTCGCGCGAGCGTGATCGCACCCTGCCGCTGCTGCGGGTTCGTCGCACTCACGTCGCCGGCCTTGTTGTAGGTGAAGTAGACGAACCCGTTGGTCGCGAACTTGGGGTGCAGTACGACTTCCTGCAACCCGCCCGTGCGAAAGGCCGGCTGCTGCGGCACACCGGCGACGGGCTCGGGCTCGACCTTCGCCGGGCCGCTCTGTGCGCCCGTCGCATTCCGAATCAGCCGCAGGCCCTTCCCGCGCTCGGTGACGAGCGCATCGCCGTTTGGAAGGAAGGCGAGGCTGAACGGATGCGCCAGCCCTCTGGCCACCACCACGACACGGATCCGGTGCTGCTCGGCGGTGTCATATGTGTATGGCCCGGCGGTGAGCGTCACCGGCGCGATCCCGATCTGAGGCTGCCCCTGTTGGGCGAACGTGGGGATCGAAAAGGCCAGCACACTCAGCGAAACCGCACCCAGAAACACGGCGTCCAGGAATACAGCCGACGCGCGCGCACGAAGCGCCATATATGAATTCTCCAGGTTGAAAAACGGACTTTGATCCAGGGCCGGGTCCAATTGCGGCCAGGCAAGCAGCGATTCTACCGAGAAATGCGGATCCGCTACCATGGGCATCCCGGCCAAGACGTTCCGCATGAGTGACCAGACGCCCAGTCCCCCGAAGCACGCCCGCTCGTCGCGCGAGCGGTATCGGCGCTTCGTTCGAGACTACAAGGCACGCCGCCTCGACGACCTCACCGACCCGAACACCGGGCAGAAGCGCCTGGGCGAGCCCGCAGCCGACGGCAGCGAGGTCACGGCATCGAAACCAGGGCTCTTCGGCGGCCACCGGCGTCAGTATCTGCGTGAATACCTGCGCTGGCTCTGGCCGCACCGCTACGCCGTCGGCGCCCTCTTCCTGTTCGCGCTGATCGGCACGGGACTGCAGATGATCGAGCCGCTCTTCATGCGGTTCATCATCGACCGCGTCCTCCTGAATACCGCGCTGGACGTCCCGGCCCGCCTGACACGCCTGAACACGGCCGGCGCGGCGTTTCTCGTGGTCATCGTCCTGTCTGGCATGGTCGGCATGGTCAGGGACTACCGCCAGAAGCTGTTGAACACGCAGGTCATGCTCGCGCTCCGGCGGTCGCTGTTCGATCGGATGCTGCACCTGCCGCTGTCCAAGCTCTGGGAGATGAAGACCGGGGGCATTCTGTCGCGGCTGACGGGCGACGTGGACACGACCGCCGGCCTCTTGCAGGGGGCGATCGTCTCGCCCACCGTGTCGTTCATCCGGCTGTTCATCGCCATTGGCGTGCTGCTGACGCTGAACTGGCGGCTTGCCGTCATGGCGATCGTGGTCATCCCCGGCGCGATGTTCATCAGTTTCGTGTTCGCCCGACGCATCAGGCCCATCTACCGCACCGTGCGCAAGGACGTCGAGCAGATCGACGGTCGGGTTGGAGAAACCTTCTCGGGGATTCGCGTGGTGCGCGCCTTCGGGCGCGAGATGCGAGAGCTGCTGGAATACATGCGCGGACGTCATTCCGTCCTGCGCAAGGAGCTGTTCGCGCAGCGTCGTGAGCTCGTGCTGTGGACGTCGTGGGGCCTGCTCGTCTCGAGCGTCAACGTCGTCATCACCTGGTACGGCGGTTACCTCAATGTCGTGGGCAGCGCGTCGATCGGCGACATCATGGCGTTCCAGTGGTACATGTTCCTGCTGCTCAACCCGGTGTGGAACATCGTGAATTCGTTCTCCGAGCTGCAGCGGTCGCTCGCGGCCATGGAGCGCGTGTTCGAAGTGCTGGCGATGGAGGACGACAAGCCCGACCGGCCGGACGCGCGGCCCGCGCCGCAGGTCGTTCACGACATCCGCTTCGAGGACGTCGAGTTCGAGTACCGCGAAGGGCGGCCTGTGGTGCGCGACTTCAACGTCGTCGTACCTGGCGGCTCGGTCGTCGCGCTCGTCGGACGCAGCGGCGCCGGAAAGACAACGGTGACCGATCTCGTGGCGAGGTTTCACGACCCGACGAGGGGACGCATTCTCGTGAACGGCACGGACATCCGGGACTTCACGCTGCGGACCTATCGTGACCTGCTCGCGATTGTCCAGCAGGACGTGTTCCTGTTCGACGGCTCCGCCAAGGACAACATCGCCTACGGTCGCCACGACGCCACCGCCGCGTCGATCGAAGACGCCGCGCGCCGCGCCAATGCGCACGAGTTCATCGACAAGTTGCCCGAGCGCTACGACACGTTCGTCGGCGAGCGCGGCGTCAAGCTGTCGGGCGGCCAGCAGCAGCGGCTGGCGATCGCGCGGGCGATCCTGGCGTCGCCGCAGATTCTCATCCTCGACGAGGCGACGAGCAACCTCGACACCGAAAGTGAGCAGCTCATTCAAGCATCGATGGCGAGCCTGCTCGCCGGGCGGACCACGTTCGTGATCGCCCATCGCCTGTCGACGATCCGCCGCGCCAACTTGATCCTGCTGATGGAGGACGGACAAGTCATCGAGCGCGGGACGCACGAAGAGCTGATGGTCGCGCGCGGCGTCTACTACGACATGGTCATGCGTCAGATGACGTCGGCCGGTGAGGAGGTGGAGGAGATTCTTCGCTGAGGTTCTTGGTTCGTGGTTCTTGGTTCTTGGGAGACTCGAAGGTTGAAAACCAGCCGCTAGCTACGAATCACGTCCACCAAGAACCACGAACCACGAACCAGTTCACGCCGCAGACCTCACGGCTTCCGTGACTTGAGACCGGCGAGGAATTCAGCCGGCGTCTCGACGCGCAAATCGTACCTGAGCGCGGAGACGAAGTGACGCCGGTTGTCGGTGACCACCACGCGCGCGCCGGCCGCGCGCGCGACTTCAGCGATGTGCGAATCGTAGATGCGCCCGCCGGCGATGGCATCGCGGGCCGCGGCGCGGAGCATCGGCATGCGCTCGGTGCCTGGCAGATCGTGCACCGCCATTCTCCCGAAGACTTCCGCTTCCAGCAGCATCACGGCATCAGACGGTGACACTCGGAACTCGGGAGGGAGCCGAGTAGCAACGGAATAGAACTCGAGACAGCAGTGCCACGCGGTGCCGGGTGCCGTCACGCGTTTCTCGGCGACGGCGTGCATGAGCGACTGTGCGGGAGCGCTCTGCGGACCGAAGTCGACCAGCCCGGCGAGCAGGACGCTCGTATCGAGGAAGACGCTCATGGCCACCGGTTCCGCTCGTCTTCGATGAGCGTCGCGATGTCGAGCGTCGGCCGCACGTTCGGCGAGGCGGTGGGACGCGCCACCAGGCGTCGGCCGATCTTCACGAGTCGAGGGCCGGCGGCAACCCTCTCCAGGCGAACGCCCACCTCGTCTTCGGTGATCTCGATCTCCGCGCCTGCGGTCAGGCCGGCGCGCTCCCGTATACCGGCCGGAATCACGACCCGGCCGGCCTTGTCGATGGTCGTTCGCATGCCATTATTCTACCATTCGGATGGCACGGATCGGTTCGTGGTTCTTGGTTCCTGGTTCTTGGGGAACTCGAATCTTGAAGACCAGCCGCTAACCACAAATCACATCCACGAGGAACCAAGAACCAAGAACCAAGAACCTTAAGCGCGAAGGCTTCTCCGCGTCGGCCTTGCCCGCACCGGCGACCACGTGCACGCGCAGGAGGCCGTCGCCCACGAGCAGCGCGGCGGCGATGCCGGCCTTGATCGCCTTCTCGTGCTTCCGGCCGACGACGAAGCGATCGACGACCGCGTCCATGTGCCGGATCGCCGACTCGTCGAGGTCCACTTGCGCGGCGATGTCCACGGACTTGCCGTCCACAATGACGCGGCGGCAGCCTTTCCTGCGTAGCTCGACAGCGACTCCATGTACCGCCGCTGCCCCTCGGCGTAGATGGTGTCGAAGGCGAGGCTGGACTTGCCGGAGCCGGAGAGCCCGGTCACGACGATCAGCCGGTCGCGAGGGATCTCGAGCGAGATGTTCTTGAGGTTGTGAACGCGGGCGCCTTCGACGGCTATGGTGGTGCGCGCGGCGGCCCTTGCCGCCTTCCTGTCGTGCCGGGTCATGTCGCGAAGGAGAATAGTATCTCTCCGGATGCCAAAGCCCGAAGACCCCTGCGCCACGTGCGGCGCCTGCTGCCGGTCGTACCTCGTGCCGGTCTTCGGGCAGGACCTCTATCGGCTGGTCACGCGACGTCAGCTCGACCCGCGCAGCTTCGTCTTCTTCTGCGAACAGGAAGAACCCGATCGCGTGGGCTTTCGGCTCCAGTCCGGCGGCACGACCTACGGCCTCGCGCTCGACAAGAAGCACAAGCTCGAGGCGACGCAGCCGTGCACGTTCCTGATCGAGCACGCCGATGGCCGCTCGCGGTGCGGTGTGTACGAAGACCGTCCCATTGCCTGCATCACCTATCCGATGTCGAAGGCGCCGGGTGGCGCCGCGCTGTTGCCCGCGGCGCTGTGCCCGCCGGACGCCTGGACACTGGACCAACCGGCCAGTCCTCATTGGACGCACGCGCTCCATCGTGTGGACCGCTATCGCGACACCTACGTGGAGGTCATCAACCGGTGGAATGCGTGGATCGATTCGCTGGCCGGCGAGGTGCGACCACCCGAGCACTTCATCGCCTATGTGCTTCAGGTCTACAAACGCCTCGCGCTGCTCGAAGAGGAGTTGGGGCCGCAGGCGCTGGCGGAGGTCGAACGCACCTGGGCATCGCTTCCGGCCGGAAGCCCCATCGAGGCATCCCGCGACGGCGAACCGGGTTGGGTGTCCTACCTGCGCCGCGCCCGCGACGTGATCGACAGCTACTTTCCGGGACTGCCGCCGCTCCCGTTCGCGCGCATCACGATCGCCGTCGAGCGATAGCGACGCCCGGTTGTCGATCCAGGTAGAAGAACGCCAACTCCTGCACGTCGGCGTTGCTCCTCTTCGTGAGCCGTACCGGCATCGAGGCTTTGCCGATGATTCCCTGATCGGACAGGTATTCGCCTCGGTCTTCTTCTCGTTGATCGTGCGTGTACAGGAGCCGCCCCTTGGCCAGAAACGAGTGCATGAACGAGTTGGTGACCGAGCCCTCGACGGTCTGACGGAACTGTGTGCGCGGCATGAGCAGCGCGTGCACGTTCACGCCGTCGGCGTACAGGGCCACGTCGGTCGCGTCGACCTTCTTGTCGTCGATGGTGACCAGCACGAGGTCGATGTCTGACTTCGCCCAGACGGTGTCGTGCGAGAGGCTCCCGCAGAGAATCGCCGCAAGGATCGAGCGGTCCTCTTTGATCTCCTCGACCAGCGCATCGAGCGCCGCAGTAAAGGTCTGCTGAACAGACACAGCGCTACTGTAACTCGTCAGTCCACGTCACATAACGCCGCCGGAGACGCATATCGATCCGCGGCCGCGGGCGCTGCGGCCGGGAAAGCGTCCTCTGCTCTTACTCTGTCGCTCCCTGCGCGTCTAAGAGCTGATTCGTCGCGACATCTGTCACGCGGATCGAAACATCGGAATACCTCGCGGCAACGAGAACGCGTTGACGGAAGACGCGCAGAGGAATCGCGCCGGCCGCTTTCCGGCTGCGCCCTGAGTTCGGCCTTGCGCACGCGGCCGCTGATCGACCTGCGTCTCCGGCGGCGGTCGAGCGCACGCTCCGCGTGACAGGACGTAGTGTCCGGCTTCAGCCGGACCGTGAAAGGCGCAGGCGGCTTTCCCGGCCGCAGCGCCCGTGGCCGCAGGGCGGCATACCAACCGGCGCAAGCAGTCCGGTCGCAGGCGGCAGGTCGTAGCTCGTAGCTCATCGCGATTCCAAGTTCTTGCTACCAGCTACCAGCTACCGGCTACTGCTCACCCACTGTTTGACAAACGCCGAGAGGTCACGGCCGCTCGAGCGTTCAATGGCGCCCTGGAAGTCCGCTGTCGTCACGGACCGGCCAGCGTTGGCACGCGTGTAGTCGCGGATGCCCTTCCAGAACACCGCATCGCCCAGTTCTTCTCGCAGCAGGTGCAGAACGTAGGCGCCCTTGTGATAGACGAGCGTCCGATCGTCCGCCGTCGGACGATCCCAGTCCGGAAAGACCAGCGGCTTGTCGTGACCGGCGTCACGCACCTTCTGATAGCGCGCTCGTGATGCCTCGATGATGCGCAGGTACGCCTCGCGTCCCGATTGACGTTCCCGGTACGCCGCCGCCATGAAGGTCGCGAAGCCTTCGTTCAGCCAGAAGTGCGCATAGTCGCGGCAGGTCACGAGGTTGCCCCACCACTGGTGCGAGAGCTCGTGGGCGATGAGACCGCTGTCTCCGGTGCCATCCAGCACGGCACGGCCGTAGGCTTCGGACATCAGCGAGAAGCCGCTCATTTCCTGCCCCACCGTTCGCGCGACGAGCGCTTGCGAGTACTCGGCATCCGGATACGGAACGCCCGCCCGCTCCTCGAAGAAGCGCAGCATGTCACCCGACTCGCGGAACACGCGTCGCAGCTCGACCTCCGACATGACCGGGTCGGCAAGGTAACGCAGGCTGACCTTGCCGTGCCGCTCCTTCACGTCGCGAAACGGTCCCGCGGCGAAGCCAAACGTGTACGAAGGCACCGGCCGATCGATGCGCCACCGGTGCAGGACCGACTCTTTCGGGAGGTCGCGCCGCGCAACCTCCCGTCCGCTGGCAACCACCTTCCAACCTCTGGGCACGACGAGACTCAGATCGAGCGTCGCCCGCTCGTCTGGTGCATCCACGACGACGAGCCACTGGCTGGTCGAGAAGATCGTGAATATCTGTGACCGCTCCGGGAAGAACTCGAGGCCGAAGCGCGGCGCGCCATGGTAGGTGATGTCGATGTGCCTGCGCTCGCCAGCCCGTATGCCTCCCGGGAAACGGATGTCGAGGCGGCGCCCCTCGTGCGCGAACTCGCGCGACTGCGCGCGCTCGCGAACGGCATCTATCGTGAGCGTCCCACAGTCGAGTGTGAGCGCCTCCTGGGTGTCGGACGAGGCCACCAGAGTGATCGAGACCTGCCCCCGCAAGGTCCTGGCGGCGATGTCTGGTTCAATTCGCGCTTCGTAATGAAGGACGTCAAAGGCTCGGGCCGCCGGCGTGGTGACCTGGCCAGCAGCCGCGTCGCTGACCAGAACCCACGCCAGCAGAACCCATGGGATCAACTACCAACTCCCAACGACCAACTCCCAACCAAGAACCAAGAACCACGAACCGCCGTCAGTCGGCGACGGACTGCGCGACGAGATCTTCGAAGTCGCGCTGAATCTCCGGATTCGACGTCTGCACCATCAGCACCGCCGTGAGCTCCTCCTTCGGATCGACGAAGAAGTGCGTGCCCTGCGCGCCGGTCCATCCGTAGGTGCCGTCAGACAGCATCGTGCCGCGCGCGGCGTGGTTGGTCACGACGCGCACGCTCAGCCCGTAGCCCTCGCCCGCCGGACGGCCGGGCAGCGTGTCGAGCACGTGCGCCGCGGACATCATCTCGACCGTCTTCCTGCTCAAGAGCCGCTTGCCGTTCATCTCGCCGCCGCCCGCGAGCATGATGCCAAGCGGGATGTAGTCCTCGGCCGTGCTGTACAGACCGCCCGAGCCCCTGAAGTACACGTTCCTCGACATGGTGTCGTTCGGTGTGGGCACCCTGGTCAGGCCGTTCGGACTGCGGCCGTACACGGTGGCCATGCGCGGCAGCTGCGCGTCGGTCGGCCAGAACGTGATGTCCTTCATGCCCAGGGGATCGAAGATGCGCGTGCGGAAGAAACGATCGAGCGGCATGCCCGAGGCGATCTCCACGATGCGCCCCAGCGTCTCGAAGCCCGCGCCAGGGCTGTAGGTCCAGCGCGACCCTGGCTGAAACTCGAGCGCCGTGCCGCCGAGCCGCGGGATGTATCGCGCCAGCGTCTCGCCTTCCTTGCGCGCCACCTTGTCGATGTCGCTGGTGCTCATCGGACCGCTGCCGAGACCCGAGACATGCGTCAACAGATCCTTCACGGTGATCTCGCGCTGCGCGGGGACGGTGTAGAACTGCGGTGGCGGAGGCGGCCCGCCGGCGGCGGCGCCCGCGGCCACGCCGCGTCCACCGGCGGCCGGCTGCGCGACGGCAACCTTCATGTTGCGGAATTCCGGGATGTAGCGCGACACCGGATCGTTCAGCCGGAGCGTGCCCTCCTCGACCATCATCATGATGGCCACGCCGATCACCGGCTTGGTCATCGAGGCGATGCGGAACATCGCCGCCGTGGTCATTGGCTGCTTCGACTCGAGATCCATCACGCCCTGGGCGTTGACATACGCCACTCGACCCTTGCGCGCCACGACGGTGACCGCGCCGGCGAGATCACCGGCGGCGATGCGCCGCTGGATCATCTGCGTGATGCGTTGAAGCCGCTCGGATGACAGGCCCAGTTCCTCCGGCTTCCCGGCAACGGAATCGGTCCGGACCGGCAGGACGAGCAGGGTCAGAAGAAGCGCGCTGAGAACAGCTGTTTTCATGCGGGGAATTATAGGCCCGCCACCTACTTTCGGAGAACTTCCTCAAAGAATCGGAGGGCGCGGGGATCGCCGGACTGGCCCAGCCAGAACATCGCCTGACGACGGATCGCGGCGTTCCGGTTGCTGCGCGCCAGCTCGATCAGTTTGGGCACGCCGTCGTCCTTTGGCATCAGGCTCAACGCGAACACGGCCTTCTTCTTCACCTCGGTATCCGGATCGCGGTCGATGGCGTCGGCGATGGTGCCCGCGGCCTTGTCGCCCGCGCGCTGGCCGAGCCAGAAGAGCGCATCGGCGCGCACGCGCGGGTCCTGACTCTCTCGCGCGAACGTGATCAGCCGATCCGTGGCCGGATCACCGTGAAGGGCGATCGCGGTCATCGCCGAGCTCTCGAGGCGGCGCGTCGAGTCGGCCGAGACAGATTTCGCCAACCAGTCCAGACTGCCTCCGCTCGTGACGCCCGTGAGCCAGTAGACCGTCAGACCACCGGCGTCGAGCGGACACTCGGATGACGCCACGCGAATCCGGTCGATACGGCGATCGGCGATGCGATAGAGCACGAACAGACTGTCCGGTCCCTCGAGCTTGATCGGTCCGGCCGGACGCGCCGCGTACGGGCCGTCGCCGGACCAGCAGCCGGAGTCGCTCCCGCGAGCAGGCACTGGGACCGCGTAGCCAATCCATGCCGGCCCCGTCACCCGCTTCGTGATCGTGTCGAACTCGCGCTCCAGCGAACCCGCGATCGCGTGCGTTTCAAGCGTGCCGTTGACGACCGACGGTGTTTGCGCGGCAGCGGCGGCGGACGTCATCAGGACCGCCGCGATGAAGAGAGCAAGATGCCTCATTGGAGTTGGGAGTTACTTGTTGAGAATTTCCAACAGGTAGTTCGTGGCCGCGGGCGAGTTCATCAGCGACAGCTTCTCGACCATCCGCCGCTGCATCGTCCGGTCCGTCTCCTTCTTCGCGAGCGTCACCAGCGATTCAGCGTTGCCCTGAATGAAGAGCGCATCGATGACGGCGTTCCTGATGCCCGGATCCGTCTGACGCGCGTAGATGGTGACCAGCGTCTCGTTGGTGCGCGTTGAGCCCATCATGCCGAGCTGCTGCACTGCCCGCCGCCGCAGATCCATGTTGGCTTCCGTATTCGCGATCTCGATCATGTGCGTCACGTCGCCGCCCATCATCATGCCCTGCACAATCTGCTGCTTGACGTCGGTCGACGATTCCTTCTGATAGAGCTGCCACAGCTCCTCACGCGCACCCATCATGCCGAGTTGACGCACGGCTTCGGCCCGCAGCTCGGGCGACTTCTCGCTGGTGGCGGCGGCCAGCACGTGATCCTTGTCGCCCGACATCATGAACGCGCGCAGGATCCTCCGCTTGATTTCGAGATCGCTGGACGAGGCGTAGATCTCTCCGAGCACCTGCCGATTGGCGGCGTTGCCGTTCATCCCGAGATACTGAATGGCCTTCTGTTGCAGATCCGGATTGGAGCCGCCGCGGGCGATCCCGGTAATGACCTGACGCGCTCTCGGCGAGCCGCTCTGCGCCAGCACGAAGAGGGCGCGCTCCTTCAAGCGCGGCGATTGATTGCCTTGCAGAAGCTTTTCGAGCATCGGCACCGCCTGCTCGGGATTGGAGTGCTGCAAGGCCTGGATCGCGAGGAGCTTCAGGTCGTCATCGCTCTGCGTATCCGGAGACACCGGCTGACCCGCCCGCTGGCGCACTTGCATCTCGAGCGCCCTGGCATCGCTCAGCCACCGGCTCATGGGAAAGCCTTTGAGGAGCTCCGCCACCGTCGTCAACGCATCGGCCTGCCGATTCAATTTATCGAGGGCGTACGCGCGCCAATAGAGCGCGGCGTCGGCGCGGGCGGCGCCAGCCCTGGCCAGCGCTGAGAATTGCTCCACGGCGCTCGCCCATTCCGCCCGCTCGATCGCACGCTGGCCACGCTCGTACGCATTCTCGGCGCGATCCCGCTCGCGTTCGCGCGCATTCTCGGCGCGTTCGATCTCCTGCTCGGCCCGTTCGCGAGCTTGCTCGGCGCGCTCGCGGGCCTGCTCCTCTCGTTCGCGGGCCTGGTCTGCGCGCTCTCGAGCCTGGTCGTCGTCCTCGACGCGCGCCAGCCGGCGCTCGTCCTGCGCGGCGGCCATCGCCGGTGCGGTGAGCAGCGCCACCGCCATCAGCATCACCAGCGAGCCAGCCGCCGTTCGTTCAACCCTGTGTCTCGTCATCACGTTCTCCGCTCACCACGTGGGTATGGCGCGCCGTTCGCGCTCACGCATTTCAGCCGTCGCCATGCGCAGTCGGAAGATCAGGTCCTGGTCGCCGATCCGCGTGCGCACGCCCGTCAGATCGTTTGACGTGGCATCAGGGGACCCGTTAGCGACCTCGACCAGAATGCGCTCGACATCCTCCAGAAGGTCGCGGGTATCGGCGTCGCCGATCTCCTCGGCCGAGCGCCGATACAGCCGGCCGGCGGCCACCAGATCCGCCGCGCGCGCGCGATCGTCGGCCAGGGGTCCCGAGTCCACGGCGTTCACGAGCTCGACGAGCGCCCGCTGCGAGCGTTCGAGGTGATCTTCGACCTCGCTGCGAATCAGCCGCTCGCTGACGCCTCTCGGCTCCAGATCCCCTGAACGATCAGCGACGGGCGCACGATCCCAGACCCGGCCCAGCGAGAAGCTCGCCACGAGCAGCGCCGCGAGGCCGCCGGCCAGCACCCAGCGCGGCACGTAACGTCGAGACGGCCAATCTCGTAGAGGCGGATCTTCAGATCCGCCTTCCCGCACCGCGTGGGAACGAATCTGCGGCTCGATGCTGGCCCACACGTCGCGCTCGAACCCGCTCGGCGCCTCGGGCAACGGCGTCGTCTCAACGAGCGCCAGCACGCTGCGCAGCTCGCGATCGAGCGCGCGGCACTCGGCGCACGTCTCGAGATGGACGCGCAGGCTCGCACGGTGATCGGGCGGACCCTCGTCGTAGTAGTCGAGCAGCAGATCTTCGTCGGTCACATGACGCTCTGATGCCTGGTCGTGCACGTCAGGCCTCCACGAACGGTGCGAGCGCCGCGCGCATCTTGCGCACCGCCCGGAAAATGCAGTGTTTGGTGGCGCTGGTCTTCAAGCCCAGTGCGGCGCCGATGTCGCTGATGGACATGCCCTCGACGTGGCGCAGCGTGAACGCCGCGCGCTCAACCGCCGTCAGGCACAGCATTGTCTGACCAACCCGCGCTTCGATCTCGCCGGCGAGCACGAGCCGTTCGGGTGTCGGTTGCGGCGCAAACATCCGTGCCTCCACGAGCCGCTGATCCAGGTCGATGGGATCGTGAGTGGTCTCGCGCCGTCTCGAGGCCCGGAGGTGATCGATCGCGCAGTTCACGGCAATGCGGGTCAGCCAGGTCCGAATGTCCGAACGGGCCTCGAATCGAATCAATTGGGCATGCGCCTTCAGCCAGGTGTCCTGGACGACGTCACGCGCGTCCTCTGAATTGCGAGTGACTCGAAATACGACGCCAAAGAGGTACCGGCTGTGACGCTCCACGAGCGAACGAAAGGCCTCGACGTCGCCATCCCGGGCTCTGGCGACAGTCGTCAGGTCGCTCTCGTGCATGCCTATGGCTTAGACGGTGGGGGGGCGCGCCGGTTGGCAAGCCACTCGTCCGCCTAAAGGCGGACACCACGTACCTTCACGCAGTGGCAGCGTGAGCCGAAGCGTCTCGCGTAGTGTCCGGCTTCAGCCGGACCGTCGTACAGGCCTATATTCCCAGCCGTTGATGGCAGAAATGCACGAAGCGCGAGCCGAACAGGTCACGTGACCGCGTCCATGAGGCACGGAACGTCGGGCTCTTGGCCCACATGCGGAACATCGCCGCCCACCCCCGATGGTCCGGATGCGCCCAGAAATCATCCAGACGAAGGGCAAGGAACACGTTCTCCATGTGCTGGAACAGCTCCAGGCACAGGCAGAATTCCTCCTCGGTCGGTGGTCGCTGGGAGGGAGACTGGCGGTCCGATGTGAGCTCGTGCAGGAGCGGATACAGGGACGGCGTGGCGCGGAACCGTTCCCAGATTGCGTCAAGCGACTCGGTCTGATCCACGAACGACGCGCTGCCCACCGCCGAGGGGATCCACAAGTCCGCGAGCTTCCGGGCCATCGCCAGCAGGTCCCGCTCGCCCCTGACATCGCGGAACGTCAGACTCGCGACGTGATGCCCCAGGCGCCGGTAGGCTTCGAACTGATCCTCCGCAAAGAACTGATCGCCGGTCGATTCATGCGGGAATTCCGGATGCGCCGCGAGGTATTGCTCGATGCCGATGTCCTCGTCTCCACTGATGGACGACTTCAGGTAGATCAAACAGCCACGGCTTCCGTTGCCGTAGGTGATTCGGCCGACGGCGCAGTGCGCGCGGCTCGTGCCGCTCTCCTTCTGCCGGCGGATGGACTCGATGTCGATATCGATCGTGGCGCCGAAATCGGTCTCGCACATGCGAACCACGCTGCCGAGGCTGCCGAAGGCCAGCTTGGTGTCGCACTCAGCGTCGCAGGCGATGATCACCTTGCACCGCCGGCGCACCAGCTCATAGATGCCGAGGTTCTCGAAGTGGCCACCATCGGACACGTTGACGAACAGGTTCCGCTCGTCGGCGAGCGCGAACATTTCCTTGACGAGATACCAGAGGCTGAAACGGAGCCAGCGAGCGCTCCAGTACTTTCGCCCCGGATTGGGGAACCACCACGCCAGCCGGACGTTGAACATCGTCAACAGGAACGCGACGAGCGGCGACGTGTGGTAGCCCATGTTGGGGCTCGCCGCGGCGCCGGAGACCGAGATGGCCTGGCCGAGCTGCACGCCACCGGCAAAGACGGGCGCGGAGTCCTCGGAGGTCGCGCACGAGGGGGCGTAGCCAACCTCCTTACGATGTGCACCCGAGCGCATCGGCGTGAGCACGAACGATGCGCTGCGCCGGCTGTGGATCCCCAGGTCGGAGCTGCCACCGAGGTTGAGCGAGCAGTTCACGATCGGGAATGGACCACCATAGGGCACGTCAGCCCAGGCGCGGTGCCGGAACACCGACAACGGCAGATCATCGTCGGCGTCGAAGCCTGTGAACTTGTGTGTATTGCGCAGCCCCGGGCGCCAGCGCGTGGCCCCCAGGTAACAGCGGACCAGGCGGTTGCGGTAGAACTGATTCAACCCGAAGATGTTGATCTCGAACCGCCAGGAGAACGCGAGGCCGACGATCAGCAGCACGAACAGCGTCACCACATGGTGCCAGGTCCCGATCGCGTTCAGCGTGGCGAAGTACTCATCGAACAGCGCGTGCTCTGTCCAGACCCTGACCAGGAGCGCATGGACCCCGGTCGAGCCGATCAGCGCCGCGCCGACGATGAAGACCACCGCGGCGATCTTGGTGAACCAGCCCATGACTTTGCTGAGAAGGCCGCCCTTCTCATCGCCGTTCGTGCGTTCGCTGTTGCCCGTGAACAGGCCGGCAGCCACCGTCGCGACCCAGCCAATCACCGTGCCCCACTTGATCGATTGCCACTGCTGCTGGGCCAGCCACAAAGTGAAATACGGACCAAAGACGCTGGTAATGCTGAGCCCCAGGAAGCCGACGCCGTAGATGCCGAGCCAGGCGCCGAAGCGAGTCCACCATTCCCGCCGCCAGTCAGGGGAATCGTGGCCGATGAGGCCGATGATCATCACGACTGCCAGGGTCATGGCAAAGAGCACCATCGGCGGCCCGGCGGCGTACGCAAACCACACATACCGCTCGGGGTCCGCACTCCACTGACCGAAGAGCCAATACACGCCGCAGAGGCCCAGGTAGACGACGCCAATCGATGCGGCAGCGGGGAGTGCCCCAGACAGCACACGCCAGCCCTTGGGGGAATCCATCGACACCCAGGACAGGATCCAGAAGCTGCCGAAGAGAAGGGCGAGCGGCCAGAACCAGATCTCCCACGCGGTTCCAAGGACCTGGGAGTACTCGCTGCGAGCGCCGCTTCGACTCGCCCACAGCATCGCGGCCGTCAGAAACGATCCGGCCCAGGCCGGAAGCACGGCAAGCGCGTGGACTTTCCGCTCCGTACTCGATCGCAATTGCCAGCGCAGATTCTTGAAGATTGAGTACGTCAGCAGAACGAGTGAGGGGGCGAGCACCGAGTTGGCCGGGAAATACGCCAGCGTGTTGAACAGGTCGGACGCAAACAGTGCCTTGAATACACGGGTGAACACCAGGAGCAGGGCGAGCCACACTGCGGCGGTCACCTGAATCAGCAGGGCGTTTCGAACCCAGCTCCCCCACATCGTCCACGTGTCGGCGCTCATGAGGCCGGTGCGCGGGGCGAGATAGTTGGAGAACTTGCGCAGGTGTTCGATGGACGGTCCCCAGTCGGTCAGCTGGCTGAGCCAGTAGTGGGTCCGCCGGACGTTGCCGAGCAGCCACGCGCCGATGTAACCGCCGCCAGAGACCGTGGACAGGTAGTCGATCTCGCGGAGGAGATCGAGCTCCTGCAGGCGCTGAAGCACGCCGAGGTTGAAGGTGGCGCTCCGGATGCCGCCGCCCGAGAACGCCAGCCCGATCAGATCCTCGACGTGCTCGCCGGTGCGCACGCGCCGGCTCCATTGCTGGCCGTTCTGATCGCGAGGCGCGGTCCCGCGCTCCGCGAACTTGGTGTCATCGTCGAACCGGCGTTCCTTTCGCTGACGCGTGATCTCCTCGAGCTCCTCGTCGTAGGCGGCCCGCCAGTCCACCGTTTCGGCCGGCCAGGTCGGCGATGCCTCTGTGTCAACGCTGCGCTCGAGGGCATCGCTCGCGATCTCGACCGCGTTCTGAACCAGGTCGCACGTGTAGTCGAAGACCGAGCGCAGGACGTCGTCGATCGGCGCGACCATCCGCGCCTCGTCGCTTCCCTTCGGCGCCCAGGCCTCCAGCAGCGCCAGCCATGACTCGCGACCGTATGACACGATGCCCTTGGACGACACCTCGGCACGCAGCAGACGCGCCAGCCAGTACAGATCGAGGATCCCGAATCGCGCGGTGAGCGGATGCTTGGCGGTCCAGGCGTCCCGCTCGAAGTCCATGTTTCTCCACGCCGCCAGTCGATCCTCGCCCTCGAGGCCGATGTAGAACTCGGCCTTGGTCCTGGCGAACTCGATGAGACCTCTGGTCAGACTCGTGAAGTGCGGATCGTCTTCGGGAATCGAGCTCAGGCCACGAAGCCACAGCTCGTATTCCGCCTGCTCGCCGGGGATGGTGACGAAGTCATCCAGAAAATCGAGGGCGGTCTGCACATGGTCGGCGCCGTTCCGCTCTGGCGCGCTCGCCTTGAGAAAGTTCTCGACCGGAACCTCACCGTCGACCTCACGACCCGACTCGATCCTGGGCGGACACGGCAGGGCAACGGGCAGCTCATTGATCTCGGTCTGTTCGCGGACCTCATTGCCTTCACCGACGGGAACGCTGAGGGCCCTGGGGCCCAGCACCCGCGAGGCTACGAAGCGGACGCTGAAATAGAGATAGGCATTGAGGTATCTCGAGAACGCGCTCGATGTCAGCAGCGTGGGCAGGCTGTCTCCAGGCGGGAGGTCACTCTCATCGAGAATGCCGGTCTCGATGCCCAACTCCACGAGCATGAGCCGATCGAGCGTGTCGTCGAGCCGCCGGCGCAGCCGTATGAGCTCCGCATCGTCGGGCGTGAAACCAACCTCGCGGTGGGAGCGCAGAATGCGGCGAAGCTGCCGCTCCTGCGTCTTGGCGAGAACGGCCAGATCGTCGAGGACTGACCAATCATGGCCGACTCTGGCGCGGATCGCCGCTGCGGCACGTTCATCAGGCAAGCACGATCTCCTTGTGTGTGGCGCCAGAGTCTACTGTCTGGTCCATGGGGTGACAACCAAAGAACGGCTGACGCGTCGTTTACTGTGTAAACGTCTGGAGCGACGCGTCGAACGCGCCGGATGCGATCGGGGTCAGGTGGCTGAGGTAGCCATCGTTTTGTCACCGGCAGCCCGGCTACCGACCGTCTATGCTGAGAGCGTCGTCACACCTATCTATGCGCATGCTCGCGTGGGGACTGTGCGCCACCGCGATGTGGGGAGCGGTAATCGGCGCCCAGAGCTCGCCGGGAGCTCCGGCTGGGCAGCCGTCGCAGCCGGCTGTCCGCTGTCGAGTCGAAGGCCGCGCGACCAGCGGAACGCAGCCGTTGCCTGGCGTGTCAATCGTCGTGTTCGTCGGCGACGCCCCGCGAACGGGAACGTCGACCGATGTCGACGGCCGGTACACGATCCTCTTTGCCCCGGGGACGTATCGCCTCGCGGCCGACCTCACCGGCTTCGTCCACCGCGAGCGCGACCTCACCCTGACGGGTCCACCGTGCGATCAAGTCGTCGACTTTCAACTCCCGCTCCGGCCGCGAACCGAGGCGCTGGCAACCGTCTCGCCCGCGGCACCGGCGACGGGGCAAGCGGCCGCGGCGCCGCGATCGCCGCAACCGGGACCACGATTTCAACCCTTGAACGTGCAAGCCGATGCGACCGGCGCGGCAACGCTTGACGCGGCACCGGCGCAGGACTCCGACGATCTGGCGCGCCTGCTTCCCCCCGGCTTCTCGGTACAGGCGGCGCAAGCCGACGCGATCGCCATCACCGGAGGCAACGACGCCACGAACGTCGATCGAGGAGCGATCAATGACCGCCTCCAGGCGATCAACCTGGGGCAGTTCGATCCGGCGACCGGGCAGTTTGCTCCGGGGTTCGGACCTCAGGACGGCGGTGGTCCTGGCATCGGCGGGCGCGGCGGGCCCGGAGGGGATGGACTTGGAGGCGGTGGGCGCGGCGGCGGACGTGGTGGGTTCGTGCTCGCGGGTCGCGGTGGGCGTGGACAGAATCCGTATCAAGGATCTGTCAACTACACGTTCGGCGGCTCGGCGCTGAACAGTCCTCCGTACCAGCTGCGGCCGGAGGTGCCGGTCACGCAGCCGCAGTTCGCGCAGAACAACTTCGGCGCCTCGTTCGGAGGCCCGCTCAAAATACCGGGCGTGTACGCGAACACCGGCCGGCGCACGACGTTTCAAGCCAGCTACACCGGCAACCAATCGAACAACCTGTTCGATCAGTACGCGACCGTGCCCACCGACGCGATGCGCCGCGGTGATTTCTCGTCGAGCCCGTTCCAGTTGATCGATCCCGCCACGGGCCAGCCATTCGCGGGCAATCAGATCCCGGAGAGCCGCTTCGATCCGTCGGCGCGCTCGCTGCTGCCCTACATCCCGGCGCAAAACCTGCCCGGCGACGCGCGGAACTATCACATCTCCACCACCGCCCGTTCCTCATCGAACGCGTTCAACGTGCGGCTGACACAGAATCTCTCGCCGACGGTCCCTCAGGGCCGGGGCGGCGCCGGCGCTCGCGCCGGCGGATTCGGTGGCGGCGGCCGTGGCGGCGGGCGCCTCGGCGGCGGTGGCCGCGGGCGAGGCACGAACATCGTCCTCAACGCACAACTGCAGTACCGGCGGAACGAGACACAGGCCCTCAACGTGTTCCCGGATCTCGGTGGCGACACCACCAACACGAACGTGAGCGCGCCGATCACGCTGAACGTCGTCCGCGGCCGGTCGATCCAGAACGTCACGTTCAACGCGACGCACGGCACGGTCGTGTCGAGCAACGCGTTCACGAACACGCAGAACGTGGCCGCGCAGGCCGGCATTCTCTATCCGGGCGCCGCACCGACCGACCCAATCAACTGGGGTGTTCCGACGTTGTCCTTTTCGGGATTCACCGGCGTCCGAGGCGCCTCGGCGAGCCAGCGCACTGACAATCGTCTGAATGCCGGGTACGTGTGGATCCACCCTACGGCCCGTCATCAGCTCAGGGCTGGCGGCGACTTCAGGCTCGATCGGTCCTCGAGCCTGATCAACTCGAACGCCCGTGGCACGTTCACGTTCACCGGCCTCTACTCGACGGGCGGCGCTCCGCCGGCGGGGCGAAGCGGCGCCGACATCGCCGATTTTCTCCTCGGGCTTCCGCAGCAGGCGTCGCTGCAGGTCGGCACGACGACGCGCCTGCGGCAGCGATCGCTCGCCCTCTTCGTGGAGGACAACTGGCAGAAGGGGTCGAAGCTGACGTTCAATCTGGGCCTTCGATACGAGCTCGCCCTCCCCTATGTCGAGATCAACGGGCGCATGGCCAACCTCGACGTCACGCCAGGATTCACCGCGGCGGCGCCGGTCCTCGCCGGCGGCATCGGTCCGTACAACGGCGCCTTCCCTGCCGGCCTCTTGAATCGCGACGCCAACAACATCGGTCCGCGAGTGGGCGTCGCGTATCGGCTGGCGCGGTCGACCATTCTGCGCGGCGGATACAGCATCACCTACAACACCGGTTCGTACGCGTCGATTGCCCGAGAGCTGTCCGGCCAGCCGCCCTTTGCGGACACCGAAACGGTCACCGGCACGTCAACCGCGCCGCTGACGCTCGCCGAAGCGTTGCTGTCCTCGACCTCGGCGACGACCAACAACTGGGGCGTCGATCGCGACTTCGCGCTCGGGATGATTCAGACGTGGAACGCGACGCTGACGCGAAACCTGTCGCAGGACTGGACGGTTCAAGCGGAGTACACCGCCACGAAGGGAACCGACCTCGACGTGCTGCGAGCGCCGAACCTCGACGGGAGCGGCGTGCCGATCGCGAGCGTGCAACCTTTCATCTGGGAATCGTCTGGCGGCCACTCGATGATGAATGGCGGCACATTCCAAATCCGGCGGCGGCTGGCGAAAGGGTACGGAGGGTCGCTGTCCTACACCGTGGCGAAATCCATGGACAACGCCTCGTCACTCGGCGCCGGTGGCGCCGTCGTCGCGCAGAACGACAGGGACCTGACTTCCGAGTGGGCACTCTCGAGCTTCGACCGGCGGTATCAGGTCTCGGGCTCGCTCCAGGTGGACCTCCCATGGGGACCGAACCGGCGATGGCTGAAGGACGGCGGGGTTCTCGCCGGACTCTTCGGCGAGTGGTCGGCGCAAATGGCACTGACCGTCCAATCGGGCACGCCGCTGACCGCGCGTGTGCTGGGCGCGGCGAGCGACCTCTTTCGAGGCGTCAACGGATCGCTCCGCGCCAACTACGACGGCGCGCCGATTCAGTTGAGCAACCCGGCCATCGATGAGTTCTTCAACATTGCGGCGTTCTCGATCCCGCTCGAAGGGCAGTTCGGGTCGTCGTCGCGAAACATGATCGTCGGCCCCGGGGCACGTCAACTGAACGGCTCGCTTCAGCGCGACGTGCGCCTCGGCGGCAACCGATCGGTGACCCTGCAGGTCAACGCCAACAACCTGCTCAACACCGTGCAGTGGGCCGGTATCGATACCAACATCAACTCGCCGACCTTCGGCGACGTGCTGTCGGTCCGCCCCATGCGGACGATCACCGTCTCGGCACGATTCAGGTACTGACATGCTGCGCCGATCGGCACGCTTCATCGTCGTGGTTGGATGCCTGGCGGGTACCGCCCTCCTCGGGCAGCAGCCACCACCACAGGCGCCGCCGCTCTTTCGCAGCGGCGTCAACCTCGTGCTCGTCGATGTGGTCGTCCGCGATCGCAACGGCGCCATCGTCAAGGGCCTGACGGCCAACGACTTCGAGCTCGTCGAAGACGGCGCCCGCCAGCAGATCCTCACCTTCGCGTTCGAGGAGATCCTTTCCAGCGCGGCGCCGCTCGAAACCGCGTCCACGCTCTCGGCCGCCGGGGCCGCAGCCAACGGGCGCGGTGACCCGGCGGTCGTCGCCGGTGCGCGAGCGGCGGACACGGCTCCGGCACCTCGCCCTCTGACATCGGAGGACGTGGCCGGCCATCGCCTGCTCACGCTCCTCTTCGACACCAGCTCGATGCAGCCCGAAGATGTGCAACGGGCCATTGATGCCGCAGCGAAGTGGGTGGACGAGCAGATGACCACCGCGGATCTGGTGGCCGTCGCCTCGATCGGATCGGGGCTCCAGGTACTCACTGATTTCACGAGCGACAAGGCGCGCGTGCGCTCGGTGCTGTCCGCCTTCGCCGCAACCGACGGCACGGCGTTCACCGCGGTGGACGCCAGCACGGCCGCGACCGACGAAGCGACCCAGGCCGCCGCCGATGATGCGACGGCCGTTGACGCGAGCGCACAGGAGCTCGACACCTTCAACAACGATGTGCGGCTGCGCGCGCTGAAGACGCTGGCCGAGGCGCTGCAGCCGATTCAGCAGAAGAAGGCGATCATCTACTTCAGCTCCGGTATGCAGCGGAGCGGCTCGGACAATCAGGTCGAGCTGCGCGGCGCCGTCAACGCGGCGGTCCGCGCCAACGTGGCGATCTATCCGGTGGACTCCAGGGGCCTGCAGGCCATCGTCCCTGGCGGCAGCGCGCGCCAGGGAAGCCGTGGCGGCATCGCCGCGTTTTCCGGCCGCGGCGTCGCCGATCAATTCAGCCAGCTGGCCGCGCAGCAGGAGACGTTGACGTCGCTGGCCTCGGACACGGGCGGTACGGCGTTCACCGACAGCAACGACTTCGGCGAGGCGTTCACGAGAGTAGCCCGTGATATCTCGTCGTACTACATCCTGGGCTTTTCGAGCACCAACCCGAACCGGGATGGCCGATTCCGCCGCCTCAGCGTCCGCGTGCGGAATCGATCGAACCTGCGAGTCGAGGCCAAGGAGGGCTACTACGCCGATCGCGACTTCGCCCACACCGCACGCGCCGATCGCGAAGCGCTGCTGCAGGAACAACTGACGACGCCGATCGCGGCGACGGACGTGCCACTGTTCGTCACCGCCGGGTGGTTCAGGCTGGCGGCCGACAAGTACTACGTGCCGATCTCAGTGGCCGTGCCGGGCGCATCCATTCCTTCAGGTGCCGAGTCTTCAGCCAAGACTCCTTCAACGACCCTCGACATCGCCGGATTCATCAGAGACGAACGCGGAGCACCAGTTGGCAGGATCCGCGACACGCTGACCGTGCCGCCGGCGGGTGCCGACGGGCTCGCGTCCCGGCAGGTGCTGTATCAGACGGGTGTGACGTTGCCTCCCGGCCGCTTCTCGATGCGCATCGTCGTGCGGGAGAACGCGAATGGGCAGATGGGGACGTTCGAGACGCCGGTTCTCGTCCCCGAACTGAAGCAGGCGCCGGTCAAAGTCAGCTCGCTCGTCCTCGGCACGCAGCTGCAGAATGTCGCCGCGCGAAAGACGAGCAGCCCGCTCGTGCGCGACGGGCTGGAGCTGGTCCCGAACCTGACCCACATCGTCAGACGCGGCCAGAAGGTGTTCTTCTATTACGAGGTGTACGACCCCGCGTCCGAAGGCGGGGCATCACAAGTTCGAACCAACCTGACGTTCTATCGCGGCAAGGTCAAGGTGTTCGAGACGCCGGTCGTCGAGCGGACGCGGCTCGATGTGGCCGACCGCCGCGCGGCGGTGTTTCAGTTCGAGGTCGCCGCCGACAGCTTCACGCCCGGGCTCTATACGTGTCAGATCAACATCATCGACGCCGTGGCGGGCCGCTTCGCCTTTCCCCGCCTGCAGCTCTACGTGCGGCCCTAAGCGTACGTGGTGTCCGGCTTTAGCCGGACTGACGGTTCCTATGGCCGCGTCTTACCGAGCCACTTCTCGTTGTCGCAGTGGTGCTCGAGCAAGTCGGTATCAGGGAGCAGGTTGAACGTCACCGTGGCCGACCACGGTTTGGTGAACGTCTTCGGGTCGTCGAATCAAGAGCTCTCGGTGCCGGGGCAGACAGGTTCGGCTTCCCGTCGGGCAGTCGTGGAGTACCTGACGCCGGGTAGTTCAGCCACTGGCCATGAGTCGCCGTGGACAGCAGCGCGATAGCTGCGATGAGGCTGACGAGGAGACGTCTGTTCCGAGCCACGTCGCCAATCCTAGCGCGTGTTTCCGTTCGCCGTAGAGCGCAGGCTTCAGCCTGCGCGTTCAGATCTGAGGAAGTCCCAGCAGCCGGGGACCGTCCGCGGCACGAAACGCCTCGAACGCTTCGCGCTTCAACTCGTCAGCGCGCCTGACGATCTCGCGAAAGTCGGTGGTCGCGCGCAGGGAATCGAATCGGGAATCGCGCACCAGCGCCGACGCCGGGTGGAATCCACCGGCGATCGCCCGTTCGAGGAGGCCGAGCGCTCCATCATGATCGCCGGCGTTGGCGAGCCCGCCGGCCCAGTGGTAGAACACCTCCGAATCGCCGAAGCCAGACTCGACGACTCGATACGTCCCGCGAATGAACTCATCACGCCGTCCTTCGAAGCCCGCGATGATGCTGTTGACCAGGTCTTCCATTTGTGGATGGAGTCCCTTCGCCGCCGCCGTGCGCAGCAGGTTGAGCCCCTCCTCACGGCGATCGAGCTCGAGCAGCGCCCGCGCGGTCGAAAACGGCGGGTCACTCCGATCGGTCTCAATCGCCCGCTCCCACTCGCCCAGCAGCAGGAACGTCTGCGCGACACTGGTCACCACTCCAGGATCGAGGCGCCGCGCGCGTTCGTACGCGGCCACCGAGGCGTCGAGCAGGCCGCAGTACCGGCAGGCATGCACCAGGCCGACGAACAGATCCGCCTCGGATGCCGCGGCGCGCACCCGGTCGAGCAGCCGGATCACCGCGTCGCGCGAGCGCCCCGCGTCAACGTCCACGTGCGCGTACAGGCTGTGCGCCAGCGAGAGATCGGGGTTGATATCGAGCGCACGCTTGAGCGCGTCCTCGCATCGGGCGAGATTCGCCCCGGCCTGAGACGGATCCCCGAACTTGGCGATCAGCCGATAGCAGCGCCCCAGACGCGCCCAGGCCGGCGCGAACGCCGGATCGCGCCCGAGACACCGCAGGTACAGATCGCGCGCCGTCGTCCATTGCCCGGCGTCGAGCTGAAGCTCGTTGCCGCGCAGGTAGTCGGCGTAGGCGTCCGCATCGGCCGGCGTGTCGCGGTTGATCCGGCCGCGATCGGCGGCGGTCAGCGAGATGGAGAGCGACTCGACGATGGACTTGGCCAGCGCGTCCTGGAGCTGAAAGATCTCGCCGCTTGGCGACTGAGCGGTCATCGCGCGCACCAGCGTCCCGGACGGTGCCTGCACGAGCTGCGCGCTCACGCGCACGTGCTCGCCGCTGCTGAGCAGAGTGCCCAGCACGACAACATCGACATCCAGCGCGGCGGCCAGCGCGGACATGTCCGGCGTGTCGGCGGCAAAGCGCGAGGCGGCAGCCGTCGATCGCACGACCAGCGACGGGAGCCCGGAGAGCGCGGAGCTGATCGCGTCGGCGAGACTGAACGCGAGGAAGTCAATCGACGGATCCGGACGCAGCACGCGAAACGGCAGCACGACCAGGCGCGTCATCGGCCGGACGTGCGACACATCGCCGGAGTCGGTCAGTGGTGTCGAGCGCAAATCCTGGGCAAAGCCCTCGGCGGTCTGGTAGCGATCATCGGCCTTCTTGCGCAGCGCCCGGTGGAT
The DNA here is from genome assembly GCA_035293405.1 of Vicinamibacterales bacterium. Classification (GTDB taxonomy): domain Bacteria; phylum Acidobacteriota; class Vicinamibacteria; order Vicinamibacterales; family UBA2999; genus Gp6-AA40. The sequence continues at coordinate 93,364 of DATDOE010000112.1, forward strand.
GATGCGGTCCAATCCGACGATCCCCGGCGATCCGCCGAGCGCCGGCGGCTCGTCGTGCACGATCGCGCGCGCCACGTGAAAGACCGAGCCGCCGCCAAACGGCCGGGTCCCGGCCAGCATTTCGTAGAGGACGATCCCCAGCACGAACAGATCGCTTCGGGCGTCGGCCGTACCGCGCTCGATCACTTCGGGCGCCATGTAGCTGGGCGTGCCCATCACCACACCAGGCAGCGTCACATCTCTGTCACCCGGCGCGGCGAAGCTGACGAACGCACGGGCCAGCCCGAAATCGAGCAGCTTCACGCCGTGCGGCGACAGATAGATATTGGACGGCTTCAGATCGCGGTGGACGATGCCCTTGCGATGGAGCGCCGCGAGCGCGCTCAACACAGACAGCGAAATCTGGACAGCCTCATTCGGCGGAAGAGGTCCGCGAGTGAGCCGTACGCTCAGTGGCTCCCCTTCGAGCAGCTCCATGGCGAGGAACAGGCCGCTGGCGTCCTCATCGATCTCGTACAGCTGGCACACGTTGGGGTGATTGACGCTGGCCGCGGCCCGCGCCTCTCGCCACAACCGCTGGCGCTCCTGGCCGTCGGAGACGCCCGCACGGATTCGCTTGATGGCGACAGGACGGTCCAGGCGGTCGTCGTGCGCGGCATAGACGACACCCATGCCGCCTTCCCCCAGCTTGCGCACGATCCGGTAGCGACTCGATGGCTCCACTGCTGCGCTCCCCCCGATCATGGCCGAATGACCGGGCGAATGCACTACTGACTCGACCGTCGAGTTGGTGCCACAATGCCGACGTTCTCGACGGCACTCGGGATTCAGAACACTACAGATCCTGTGGAAGGGAGACGTCACATGCGCATGCAGTCTTGTCTGCTCTGGCTTTCTGTCGTGGTCACGGTGGCGTTCGCCGGTGATCTCTCGGCGAGGCAAGCGACCGGGGACATCAAGCTGACGAGGGATATCAAGGTCATCTCGAGCGCCGGCGCGAGGGCGCTGGCTGACGCGTGTACCGCGTGGGGCGAACGGAACAAGCAGGTCCTGGCGATCGCGATTCTGGACTGGGGCGGCAATCTCATCGAGTCCCACGCCATGGAAGGCGCGGCCATGAATGCCATCGACACGGCGCTGTTGAAGGCGAGGTCGGCCCTGCGCTGGCGGCGTCCCACATCGGAGACCAACAAGATCGTGCGGAGCGGCGAGAACCTGGCCCCGACCTTCATGACCGATTTCCCGCAGCCGGGCGCGCTGCCCCTCGTTCTCAACGGTCAGGTCATCGGCGCGATGGGCGTATCCGGGGCCGACGGCGAGAAGTGTGCTCAGGCCGCGATCGATGCCGTGTTCAAGGGACAGGCAACGACGACGGCGCGATAGAGCCTGGGATCATTTCCCCTGTAGCTCCTGCGTTCTCAGCTTCTCGAGCTCCTCGAGCTCCTTGTTGTTGGTGCAGTAGAACTCGTAGATCTCCCCATCGCCCAACGTCCAACGGCGGGGAGCGGACTTCCACGGCTTCACGAGCACCTTCGGATCGTCGACGATGATCTCGACGATCAGATAGTTCATCGAGGGGCGGGTATAACGCTCGGTGACACGCAGTTCGTCACTGTGAAACCAGCCGTTGGGCATGACGTACGTGCGGTCGTCGAATCCGATCGACTCGACGACCAGCGTGTCGCCCTCCCAGCGCGTCGTGCTGTTGCCGTGGAAGAACGGCTCCGGCTGCGTGGGCAGCGGACGTCCATCGAGATGGATGACCCGCCAGTTGTTGAGGACTTCGTACAGCTGCACCAGCAGTCCCGGCTTGTGCACCATCAACGTCGTGTAGGGGTTCTGTAGCCAGATGGCGGGAACGCCGCGCGGCATGCAGTTCACCGACGACTTCGACAGCTCGAGCTCGGTCGGCGTCATCGATTCGATCCTGGCCAACGCCGCGGGCTGGAACACCGGTGGCTCCTCGGGCGTGACTTTGGGATCGAAGGTCCGGACCGCGGCCGGGTCCACGCCGAAACGGCCGGACACGCCCTGACCCGCGCCGTTCGGGAACCACTGGCCGGTCAAGTCGGGATGACCGTCGGCCAACCGAGGGGTTGGCCCGCCCGGTGGCATCACACGAATGGTGTACTGGGAGTCTGGCGCGGGCTTCGCGCCTGGCGCCGCGGCGCCCTGGGCGTGGATCGACAGGGAGAGTGCGAGACACAACGCCAGCGCGACCACGCCGGCGACACCGCAACGGATGCAACGCGTCATGGCACTAATCCTGGAGCTGGCCGACCTGGCGCAGGACGCCATCGGAGAATTTGAGCGTGCCGGCAGCGGCGGCGTTCATCTTGCCGGTCTTCGAGAGACACCCCCTGATCCACACGTCCTTGTTGACGTTGTCGAGGAACACCTGCCGATCGGTTCCGTTCCTCCGCAGTGTCACGGGCGAGTAGGCCTGAAACGACCAGTTCTCGACCTTTCCGCCGGGATCTTTGACGTCCACGAAGAAGTAGGGATGCGGATTCTGCCAGTCCACTTTCTTCAGCACGCCAGTGAACTCTCGACACTTGGTGCTGTCCCATTCCGCCGCGAAGGAGTGATGCGCCGACGCCGGCGACGCCAGCAGTGACGAGCCACAGACAATCGCCGCCACGCCAAGCATGTTCCGGATCTTCATCGAACCTCCATTGGAACGGTGCCGGGATTGTACGACAGAGGTTCACGATCGGATCCGGTCCGGCTCAGCGGGTCATTTCGAAAGGCACAGAGGCAAGATCAACGCGGAGATCGCAAAGGAACGCAGAGGTCCGCGGAGGGGACACGGGTGAAGCCGGCCGCGGCCGGCTCATGGATCGAGAGAAGGCTGGATCACAAGCGCTTGCGAGTGGTGGTCGGCGCTTGCGATCCAGCCTTCTCTCGATCCATGCCGCGCGAAGCGCGGTCACCCGTGGCCTCTTCCCTGCGATTCTCTGCATCTCAGCGCTCTCTGCGTTTGTTTGACTCCGCGGGCCCTGCTTCCCCTGTGTCCTCGAACCGCAATTCGTCACATAATTCCCCCCGGCGTGATGCCGCTACGGGTTTGGCCGTCCACGAAGAGGTCGCAGCCATGAAAGCCTCTCTGATCGCCCTGGTCACGGTCGTGTTGAGCACACCGCTCGCGGCGCAATGGTTGAACCAACCGACGCCGGGAATCCCACGCACGGCCGACGGCAAACCGAACCTGGCCGCTCCCGCGCCGCGGACGCCGGACGGCAGGCCCGATCTCTCTGGCCTGTGGAACAAGATTTCCCCGAAGTACTCGCGCAACATCGCCGCCGACCTGAAGCCCGACGAGATTCAGCCCTGGGCGCGAACGCTGGTCGAGCAGCGCCGGGAAGATCTTGGCAGGGACTACATGAACGTGCAGTGTGTGCCGCTGGGGCCGGGCTACACCACCTCCGCCGACAGCACCGGCGCGGAGATGATCAAGATCGTCCAGACTCCAGGGCTCATCCTCATTCTCAACCCCGATCTCACCTATCGCCAGATCTTCCTCGACGGCCGCGCCCTCGAATCTGCCCCCAATCCCTCGTGGATGGGGTACTCGGTCGGCCGTTGGGATGGAGACACGCTCGTCGTGGAGAGCGTCGGATTCAATGACCGCACCTGGCTCGATCATGATGGCCATCCCCATACCGAAGCCTTGCGCATGACCGAACGCTACCGCCGCCGCAACGTCGGCAGTCTCGACCTCGAGGTGACGCTGTCGGATCCGGGAACCTACGCGAGGCCGTGGACGGTCGCCGTCCGGGCCGAATTGGCCGCCGATACCGAAATGATCGAATGGGTCTGCAACGAGAACAAGCGCGACCTGGCGCACTGGGTCGGCAAGGCATCTGATGAACGGAAGGGCGAGGTACAGGTCGCCCCGGCGATTCTGGCGAGATACGCCGGCACCTATATGGAACAGACGCCGCTCTGGAGAAACGCCCCGCGAGTGGTGCAGATCACGGTCTCTGAAGGCAAGCTGCTCGCGGACATGGACGGCAGGGGGAAAGTCCCGCTGTTTGCGACGTCCGACACCGACTTCTCCGGGTTGTATGGACTCGGTGTCGGATTCATCCAGGGTGGCTCCGGCGGACTCTTCGTGAAGCACGTCTCCGGCAATTACCGGTTCGCACGGAAGTAGGATAGTGGCCTGTTACGGGTTGACCCTTCGGTGAAGAGGAGGAACGTATGGTGCGCGGGCTCTGGACTCTCGTCGTGGTGTTCGGGTTGTCGATCGGGACTGCCGCCGCTCAGGAGGTTGACGCGCGGGCGGCGCTGCTCGCCTCGCTCAAGGCCATGGGCGGCGAGAACCTGAAGACCATTGAGATCTCGGCGGGAGGCTCCTCGTCGCTCATCGGCCAGCAGTACTCCGTGGAGGGCAACTGGCCGCAGTTCGAAGTGGCCAACTACACCCGCGCCATCGACTTCGACGCCAAGTGGTCACGCGAGGATTACACGCGGCGCCAGGGCAACTTCCCCGCCTTCGGCCGGGTGCCGATGGCCGAGCAGCGCATCACCGCCATCGTGAGCGGATCCTACGCCTGGGACATGCGCGACACCATGCCCGTGCCGATCACACGTGGGTACATGGACGGCGTGGCCGTGAGCGACCTGCGGCAGCTGGAGCTCGCCATCACGCCGCATGGGTTTCTCAAAACGGCGCTCGCCGCCAAGGATGCGAAGGCGATCCGGATCCAGTACATCGGCGCATCCGATTTCGGGCTGTCGCAGTTCGGCCGCTGGGTGACGATGGTGGAGTTCACCTTCCTCGGCAAATACAAGATCGTCGGCACCATCGACGACCGTAATCTCGTGGAGCTCGTCGGCACCTGGTTCCCGAACCCCGTGTACGGCGACATGGACTACGAGATGCGCTACACGGAGTACAAGGACTTCGGCGGCGTGAAGTTCCCGATGCTCCTGCACACGCATCAGGGCGACCCCAGGCTGAACACGGCGCACAACTACTACGAGTACCGCGTCACGAGCGTGAAGCCGAACGCGCCGGTGACGACGATGCCCGTGCCCGAGGCCGTGCGCACCGCGGTGACGCCGCGCGCCAGGGTTGCGAGCCAGCAGCTCGCGACTGGCGTCTGGCTGCTCGGCGGTGGCACCCACAACAGCCTGCTCGTCGAGTTCAAGGACTACGTCGCCGTCGTCGATGCGCCGAACAATGAAGAGCGCTCGCTTGCGGTGATCGCCGAGGCCGCGCGTCTCGCGCCCGGCAAGCCGGTTCAATACGTGATCAACACCCATCACCACTTCGATCACGCCGGCGGGCTGCGCACGTATCTCTCGCAGGGCACGACGATCGTGACGCACGAGACGAACAAGCAGTACTACCTCGACATCATGTTCTACCCCGCGCCGCGCACGCTGCAGCCGGACCGGATGGCGCTGTTCAACCCGATGTACTGGATCAGCCGGCGGCCGCCACCGATCGAAACCGTGGCCGGCGAGCCGCGCAGCAGCGCGAAGTACGTGGTCACCGACGGCGAGCGAATCCTCGAGGTCATCAAGGTGCAGGACGTCGCCTACGAGCTGGGAGAGCGATCCTACGCGCAGGGCAACCACAGCGTGGACATGCTGATTGCCTACCTGCCGAAGGAGAAGATCCTCTTCAACGCCGACCTCTACTCGCCGCCGGCAGAAGGGGCTCAGCCGACGCCGCCGACGCCCAGTATGCGCACCCTCCAGCAGAACATCCGGAAGCTGAAGCTCGACGTCACGCAGCACGCGCCGGCGCACGGACGGGTGGGCACACAGGAGGAGTTCCTGCGGCTCGTAACGAGGACCAGTCAGACAAACTAGAGGACGTGGGAATGTAGCGCTGTCTCAGTCCTGACGACGCCCGTCGAGCCGGCATGCCGTTTCGGTCACGACGTCAAACGGCTTGTCCACGCAGCGCGCAGCCCGAACGTTGCGAAACTCCCGCGCGCGCGAGGTGAAGGCGCCGCCGGTCATGAACACAACGCGATCGAGATGCGCGGGGGCGCGCGCGGCGAGTGCGTCGGCGAAATCCATGCCGCTCATCCCCGTCATCATCAGGTCGCAGTAGACGAGGTCGATCCCTTCAGAGGCAGACGTGAGCCGCTCGAGCGCGCGCGCAGCCTCGGTTTCGAGGGTGACGCGATAGCCAGCAGCCTCGAGCTGCGCGCGCAGCACGTTGGCCACCGGCGGGTCGTCATCCACGACCATGACGTGGCCGCGAGCGTGCGCGGCCACCCTCGGGGGCTCGAGCACCGCGGGCGCCGGCGGTGCGGCAGCGTCCCGGGCGATCGGCAGCACGACTCGGAACCGCGCTCCGCCCCCGGGGCGATCATCCACGGTCACCGTTCCGGACCAGGCGTTCACGATGCTTCGGCAGACGAAGAGGCCCAGACCAGAGCCATCGCCCACCTCCTTCGTCGTCTGGAACGGTTCAAAGATGCGTTCACGGTCCTCAGGGGGAACACCGGGACCATTGTCGGTGACCTCGATCACCACGGCATCCCCCTCGTCTGCGGCACTCACCGAGACCCGGTTCGTCCGCGATCGATCGTCGGGCAGCGCCTGCATCGCGTTGACCACCAGGTTCAGGATCACTTGCACGAGCCTCGCCGAATCGCCGCGGACCGGAGACGTCTTCCGGAGATCCACCTCCACCTCGGCGCGCGATTCGAGCTCCTTGCCAATCAGCTTGAGCACGGAGGCGACAGCGGCCTGCACATCGACGAGAGCCATCCCGGTTGAGGGCCGGCTGAACGTGCGCAGATCCCGCGTGATGCTGGCGATCCGCTCCGTCCCCGCACGCACGGGCTCGAGCGACTCACGCATCACATCCGCCAGGTCGCGGAACTCACGGCGCGCTGGTTCGACCAGCTGTCGCGTCAGCCAGTCCAGTTGATTCAGCGACTCGCCCAGAAAGTCCAGGTGACCCAGGATGTATGTCAGAGGGTTGTTGATCTCGTGGGCGACGCTGGCTGCGAGAGTACCCAGCGCAATGACGCGGTCGTTCTGGATGGCATTCGCCTGAAACTTTCGAAGGGCCGTGACGTCGTTGGACAGGCCCGCCATGCCCGTGACCACGCCAGCGGCGTCGGTCAGCGGGGTCATCCAGGTCTCGAAGACCGCCTCGCCCACCTGCACGGTGTTCGAGAACGATTCGCCCGCCAGGGCTCGCCGAAGGAAACCAGGAATGGATGGATGATCCTTGTAGAGGTCGAAGAGGTTCTTCCCAACGAGATCACCGGACTTCACACCCAGAGAGGCCAGACCCGCGCCCTCGGAAAGGGTGACGACACCCGTGGCATCCGCCGCCCAGATGGCGATGGGCGCATGGTTGACGGCCAACGCCAGGCGCGACTCCGTCTGTCTGCGCTCCGCCTCGGCGGTCATTTCCGCGGTGATGTCGATGAAGGCGATCAGAACGTGCGTGAGGTCTCCGCCATTCGTTGACAGCGGATATGCGAAGGCGCGAACGTTCACCTTGCGCCCGTCAGCGCGGTGAATCACCAGGTCATCGACGGTCACTGCTCCGCCGGTCATGACGACCCGCGAGAACGGAAGGCGGTCGACCGGATAGGGCCGGCCGTCGAGGTCGAAGATGCCGTAGGTGGCCGGTGCGTCACGGATGCTGGACGCCGCCACGGGATCCATGCCCATGATCTTTCGGAACTCGGGATTGGCGTAGGCGACCTGCCCGCTCGGCACCTGGGCGACCCAGACGCCAACCGGAAGCGCTTCAAGAACCCAATGAAGATCCAGCATCGCGTGGTGAGTGGTCAGGGACAGGTTGTACGCACGCCCCTACCACACTCCCGGCCACGGCTTGCCAACGAGAAACTCCGGGTTGGCGCCCTTGCGCGGCGTGTACTTCTGGACTCGGCCGGTTCTCACCTCGGCGGTGTAGAGGTTGCCCTCTTTATCGGTGGCGAACCCGTGCACGCCCCACTGGCAGCCCTGGCACGTGCCGAACGTTCCCCATGAATAGAGGAAGTGTCCGTCGGCGTCGTAGGCGAGAAGCTTGTTTGAGCCTTGATCGGCGGCCCACAGGATGCCGTCGCTACCCATGTAGATGCTGTGGATGTTCATCGGCGGGCGCGGACCGAAATCCCACTGGTCCAGGAATTTTCCGTTCTCGTCGAACACCTGCAGCCGCCCGTTGTTGCGGTCGTTCACGTACACGCGCCGTGTTTTCGGATTGACGGCGATGCCGTGCACGCTGTTGAAGTAGCCGGGGCGCTTCTCGTTGGGTGGAGTCCCCTTCATGCCCCACTCCAGGAGCTTCTTGCCGTTCATGTCGTACTTGATGACGCGGGCACCGTCGTAGCCGTCGGCCAGATACCAGGTGTTCTTGTCCATGAAGGCCATGAACGTCGGCCGGCTGAAATGCGTGTCGTCGGTGCCCGGCACGCCGGGCGTGCCCAGCGTCAGCAGCCGCTGCTTGCCGTCATGCGAAAACTTGCTGACGAAGTGGTTGTCGGCATCCACGATCCAGACGTGCTTGTCGGGATCGTACGGGCTGATCTCGACATCGTGCGGCCGGCTCCAGATCTTGTCCCACTGCGCCCAGTTGGCTTCATCGATGATCGTGCCGTTGCGATCGAGCACGTAGACGATGTGCTCCCATCGCCAATCGACGCCGGGCCGGCCGTCGCTGCCGTCAGCGTCCGCCTTCCCGCCGCTCGGCGTGGCGCTGGCGGTTTCGCGGATCGGCAGGCCACCGCCGATGGGGAATTTGATGCTCGGCCCAATCTGCGGAAGCCAGGTGGTCCCGCGCCCACGCCCCTGCGGAAGGACCGGCAACTCCCCTTTCTGCGTCACGAAGACACGGTCGGGACTCTCGGGAAAAATGTCGGTGGACTGTGACCAGGTCCACGCCTGATGGTCGGGCAGGCTCTCCCCCAACGGCTTCGGCCAGTTCTGCACCGGGTCATACGGGCCGAAGACGTCGTGGCCGCCTTTGAGTCCAGGGACGGCCGCAAACCCCTGCCCAGGCGTCCTCCTCTGCTGTCCCTCGACGGTGCCCTGCCGGTTGCTCGCCACGACGACCGCGGATACAGCGATGCAGACCGCCGCAATCTTCACTGTTCGTCCATTCATATCAGTGCCTCCGCGATTTTCGGATCGCGAACGTGTCTAGAGCTCGCGATTTCCCACGCGGATTCTAACCCTCTCAGACGGTTTCTGCGGGCATCCGATGAAAAATGATCGCGCCGTTTTTCGAATAAAGTCGGAAATGTTGGTTCGCGTGCACTCGCGGCAGGGCAATGAGAGGATCCGGGCGGACCAATCCCAGTCCCGTTCCGGGATTTGACTCCAGATATCTGCCTGCATACTATCTGTTCATGTCAGATATCAACACGCGCGCGCTCGACCGCGAGCTGAAACGGGGATCGGCGGAGCTGCTCATCCTCTCGCTCCTCGACGCGCGGCCGCGGCATGGCTACGACCTGAGCAAGCTGATCGAAGCCCGGTCGGGCGGCCAGTTGAAGTTCCACATCGACTCCCTCTACCCCTTGCTCTATCGCCTCGAAGAGCGCTCCTGGATCAAGGGCACCTGGGTCGAGAAGCCCGACGAACGCCGTCGCCGGTTGTACAAGCTGACGCCTGAGGGGAAGCGCGTCCTCGCCCAGCAACGGAAGACCTGGGCCGCCTTCGTCGAGTCGGTGCGCCGCGTGACGGGAGACGAAAATGCCTAAGTGGGCAGAGCACGTGCGCCCGCGACTGTCGTCGCTTCGCCTTTCACCGGCCCGCGAGCACGAGATCGTCGACGAGCTGTCGCAGCATCTCGAGGACCGCTGGCGCGAGCTGAAGGCCGGCGGGGCCTCGGATGAGGACGCCACGCGTCTGGCGCTCGCCGGGTTCAGGGAAGGGAATCTGCTGGCGCGATACATGGCGCCACTGCACCAGTCTGCGCATCAGCGGACGAAGCGGCGGCGGCAAAGGCGGCGGTCGTCACGGCGGTTTGGCCGAGGAGCTCTGGCGGTCATCGGCGAAACCACGAGCCGGTATCGCCGACCGGTGTCGCCACGCCTCGCGATCGAGCGGCTCATGCTGCTCGACGTCGTGCTCGCCACGTCGCGACAGGGCGACGCGCGAACCCACGCATCCACAGGACCAGGGATTCCTGGACGTGGGTGCGAAGGTGTTCGGCGCACCACGGTTCACGGAGATGTACCGCCGATGGCTGAAACACGGAAACGCCGTGTTCGACGACCCATCCTCGCCCGCGATCGCCGAGGCGCTGGACACTGGCGCAGGCCGCGTCGAGTCATTCGTCCTGCCGCATACCTATCGACATCTCTCACCCCTGGTTGACCGCCGGCGTTCGAGGACCGATGACGTTGAGAAGGGGGTTGAGAAGGGAGCCGCCAGGGGGACACTACGTCCGCACGCCCTCAACCCCCTGTCTCAACCCCGTGGTCGCCGCGCGAGCGCTCCATCGTGATGTGAGGTGGTACTCGGCGAGCGCGCAGCAACCTGCTGCCACGACAACGATTTGCGCCCGTGAGCCGCGCGTCAAACGGGGCGGCGTTTTGTGCCGCCCCTGTCACCGTCACTGTCAGCGCAGGAACGGAACCGAGACGTGTCCAGTTTAGTGCTCGATGCAAGGGCGGCGGCGTGTCAGATCGCGGGCCGTCGCGCGGCGAGAAAGCGCACGTAATGCGATCGTTGTTTCGTCCCGACGAATGACGCATGACGCGGGCGGAATGCAACGCCGAATCGCTTGTGTCAATGGCTGCCTTCGCGTACGTTGGCGTCATGTATGCGATCGCCGTCGTCGGCGGCAAGGTTGTCCGGTTCAAGCTGTCCTCGGCACTGGCCCGTGCGCACCGCCAAAAACCGGGGCAAGGCGATGACCGAGGCCGAGGGGGTTGCATTCGTCGAAACGAAGCGACGCGCACGGGCGCTGCGTCGCGCCAGGCCTACCTTGCGAGTCGTCCTTGACACCTGCATTCTGAAGCTCGCGACCTTCCCGGCCGAGCACAACGCCTCAGCGCTCATCTACGAGCTCGCCCGCGCCGGTCTCACTGAGGCGTGGGTCACTCCGGCCATCCTCGAAGAGTACGCGGACGTTCTGGGCGACTATCCGGAATTTGTCGCTGAAATCGTCGAGTGCTTCCCGGTGTGCGACCCGCTGACCGAGCTCAGTGTCATCCGGCACGAACCGGACAACCGGTTCCTGGAATGCGCGCTTGAGCGAATGCGGAATTCATTGTCACGCGATTCGCAGGAGCATGCGACTGCGAACCGTCTTGGAGGGTGCGCCGATCCTGCGATCCGTTGACGTCTCGCCTGCTGGCGATGTCCTCTCATGGCGCGATGTGGATGTTGACGTGAGTGTGCGCGGACTTCTTGGGCGCAAGAACCGACCGCGCCGAGTTGACTTCAACGCGGGCGCCAGCCACACTACCTCAAGCGATGTCGCTCAGCACTCCGCGATCCCGTCGAAAGCCTCGCGCGTCCACGACGCGACGGGCGCTGCGCGCCTCGGTGAGGCTTCCGGCTGGTGAACGCTATACCGCCCTGCGGAAAGCAGAGTTCCTCCTGAACAACGCGGCAACGAAAGCGGAATACGAGGTGGCGCGTCAAGAGGTGAAGGGGCTCGGACTCGATCCCGATGCCGTTCCGCATGTCGCGCCACGCCCACGCTGAAGACCGACCGCGCCTTCCTCGACGCCAACATCCTCTTTTCGGCCGCATGGCGGGCCGATGTGTCTCCGGCGCTAACGCTGTGGAGCCTCGCTGACCTCGCACTGGTGAGTTCGGCCTATGCGATCGACGAGGCGGAGCGCAACCTCGATGCCGCCGATACACGCGCACGGCTGTACCGACTGATAAAGCAGATCGAAATCGCCGATGAACCGCCCGCCACGGTTACCTTGCCGAATCGTCTGCGGCTCGTTGAGAAGGATCAGCCGATTCTGCGCGCCGCAATCCATGCGAGATGCAGTCATCTGCTGACTGGCGATCACAGACACTTCGGCGCACTGTTCGGACAGTTGGTCAAAGGCGTCCGCATCCTGACGGTAAGAGACTACTTAACGGCACGGGGGATCACCGAGGAAGCCGGTTAGCCCGCGCGCCACGGAGATTCGTGCTCCACTCACCCGTGACAGCTCACTCAGTAGCCGAGGTAATCACTATCAAGAGTTGCTGATTCCGTCGTTCGTCGGCCGCTCGGAGCCGGACACGTTGAGCCCGTACGTCACTTGACAAGCCGTCGGCGCTCTACAGGACTCCCTACTCTGAGAGCGCGCGTTGGATCTCCATCTCCAAGAACTGCCCGAATCTCGAATCGACGGCAACCACCTCCTGCTCCAACCATGTCCGCCGTTCGGGCAGTTGGCGCACCCAGTCGGGCGCATCTTGCGGCATTTCGAGGTCTGGCCAATCTCGAGTGAGTCCCTTGTCGTCTCGTCTTTCCTTCCAGTAGAAGGGCACAAGCCACCGAACGGCGGGTCGCCACCGACGGAGGTGGGCGAGAATCGCGATGCCGTCGCGGGGCTACGTCGCTTCTTTCGGAGATCCGTGAACGCGAATGCTGGCGCGCCCGGCAGGACTCGAACCTGCGACCCCCGGCTTAAGATTAGGCAACGCGATGGAACGCACGAAAGGCGTAGTCGAAACAGCGGGCCTGATGGTTTTGGAACTCGGGTCCGTGAAATCCGAAAAACGGACGCGTGTACGCGCGATCCATCGGTACCACGAGATCCGGCAACAAATGGTGCAGGGCCATGGTGGCGGGACTAGCGGCGCCTTGTCGTCCACCAAGCGTATCGACTTCACGAGGCGCCAGATTCTCGCCGCGATGTCATCGATGTCGATGGCGTCGCCCCTAAAGGGCGGCTTTTCATTTGGCGTCGGTCGTGGCGACAAGGTCTTGGTTCTGGTGAAAGAGGTTGGCCCAGTCGGTCAAGACCCCATCCATCCTTGTCAGGAAATCCGGAAGAAAGGATTCCTGCATCACTAGGATGGTGAAGCGCTCCTCCGGATACTGCGCTGACTGGTACGTGAACGAGACGGGAATCAGCGGCTGCGCGGTCAAGGACACCACGCCAGCATCGTTGATTGTGGCCTCGAAGAGATCTCCCTCGATGACGATGACGGGCTGAAAAATGGAGAGCTCGCCCATGGACATGGGCCCACGCTGGACTACGGCGGAATAGGCCCACAGCGTGGCCTTCACGACTGTCGTGATGGCCTTGAAGATGTTCGATGGCGCCTCGGCTCCCGCGGCTGACCGGAACGCCTCGAAGTAGCTGCGGCCTCGGCGCGGCCAGTTCCAGAAAGGATGGGACGTAGAGACCGGCTTCAGGAGGTCGTCCGTAAGCCTCGCCTCCCTCCGCAGTCCGGAGATTCTGATGCGGGAGGCCTCACGGTCGTAGTGAGTGGTTGGAGAAGTGAAGAAGACCCACGGTTTGTCCGTGGTCTTCTTGCACTCAACCAGAAACCGATGCCGAATCCAGTCCGGCACCGCGCCGCGTCTGTCGGCTTGAGAGTTCTTGAGAGCCGAGATTTCAATTTCTCGGCCCTTCCCGTCGTCCTTGTCGACGTAGTAGAGATTGTGGTCGACGATGAAATGGTGGCGCGTCAGTTGCGCGGCCACGCGCAGCTCGAGCGGGAATCCGCTCTTCTCGATTTCCGCAATGATCTTCGCGGCGTCGACGGGCACGGCTCTACAGTAGCAGATCGGTAGAGGCCGGCTGGTGCTAGCCCGAAGGGCTGAAGCCGAGCTTATCGCAGTACGCGAGCACTGTGCGACAGAAGGCGATCAATTCGTCTCGCGTGAGATCATTCTTGCAATCGTTCGTCCTCCACGCACAAATCGCAAAATCGGCCGCGCCGGTACCGTCGCCGAGATGATCGACGGTTGGGAGATCCGCGAGCTTCCGCTTGTAAGATCGGCGTCCCGCCTTCGATCCGCTGTTGTCGTACGTGCTGATCAGCTCCCACGCGAGGGGGGCGCCAGTGTAGGCATCATTGCCGTCGCTGGCTACAACAGCCGCGTGTATGGCGCGCATGTACTCTTCACGTGTGGCAGTGCCGTTACCACGTCCCCGGTCGCGGACGACATGTGCCTTCGCCTTCCGACCCAGCCATCGGACGTATGCAGCCGGCTCACACCGGCCGATGAGGAACGGTGGCAGCGAATACTTTTTGGAGGCCATTTTGAAGCGCCGTTTGAATTGGCGCGCCCGGCAGGACTCGAACCTGCGACCCCCGGCTTAGAAGGCTGCGGGTATAAGGCAGCCGGGGGCAGCGTGGAGCCGCTGCCCCCGTTTTTATTGGAGTTTTCGCAAGCCCAAGACCACCGCGAGCGACCCCAACCTACTACCGATTGTCACCCGTTTGTCACCCGGTTAGCGTCACTCTGCAGTCCTCGCCCGCGAGAGGCGAGCACGTCCTGGCTCGACGACTACGAACGCACCAGCGATGCGATCGCCAAGTTCTGCAACAACATCGACGATCGCTTGACCGAGTGCGCTCCGCGCTTGTGCAGGAAAGCGAATCAGGATCACTCCAGCGGTCTCGTGTCTGATCGCGTACGCGAGCAAACCGAAGTCCTTGTCTTCAGTCAGAAGCACTCGCGCCTCAGAACGGGCCAGCGTAAGGACGACTTCGTCCTCTGCGCCAGGATTGATTTCTGCGATTGCGGAAACATCGTGGCCGACTGCACGAAGAGCCGTGACGACAACGAAGTCGCAGCTCTCGTCGGCCAGGAAACGCACTGGTTAGTCTCGATGCTCGCCGGAGTCCTTGCCGATAAAGACGACCTCTTCGTGCGCGATGGTATCGGCCGCGTAACGCATCGCCGCGTGGATATCCTCGCGCGTGATCCGCGGGTACGCGTCGATGAGATCTGCCTCGGAGGCGCCTTCGCTCAGCTTGCGAAGGATGAGTTCGACGGGAATCCTCGTTCCGCGGATGACAGGCTTCCCAAGCATCACGCGTGGGTTCATTTCAATGCGATCCGTGAATGTCATGCAAAGCCTCGTTCCGCGAACGTGAGATTAGCTGGCAGCGAATTCCAGCACCGCCGTGATGTCTTTGGCTTCGAGATAGGGGTAGTCGGCCAGGATCTCTTCGCGCGTCGCGCCCGCGGCCAGGAGATCGAGCACATCCTTGACGCGAATGCGGAGTCCGCGAATGCAGGGGCGGCCACCGCACACGTCCGGAGACATCGTGATTCGGTCGGTCGCGCTCATGTCCTCTCCACGGGCCGGCTGCGCCCTGATAGAGCCATTCTAGCGCGTCCCGCCATTCAAGCGGCCATTCGGGCTGCCGGTCACGATCGATTCTGCAGTGGGGTCCGAGGCGATGCCGCGTTAGCGGGATATGTCGGAATCTTCGGAGGCGATCCGGTGGCGCATACGGCGCTTCACGTCTTCAGCCAGTGCGCTCATGGATTGCACGGTGATTTCCCGCCCTTCACCTCTCGCCAACGAGGCCTCGGCCTCATCGACCATGGCGACGATTTCAAGCCGTCTACGCTCGCGTTCTTCCCACAGCCCCAGAGCTTCTTGCACCGCTTCTTCCGCGCGGGTAAGCCGACCGCTCTCGATGGCCCGCTGAACGAAGGCGCGCTGGTCGGGAGTCAGCTCGACGTTCATATGTTCAGGATACACCCAACCGCTGCAGGTTTGGTACAGCCGTGCAGCGGCCCAAGCGTGTGCGCTGGAGGTGCCTGTGTTTGACGACCCACGCTGGGGCGACGATCCGCGCGACCGTCGAGACGACGACTGGCGTGAGCACGACGACGATGACGCGCTCACGTTAGGCCGTGGTCCCGGTTCGACCAGTCCACGAGACGACCACTCTGAAGACGATCCGCGGAATCATGATGCCGATCCGCAAGCGCTCGAGCGTGACCGCGACTCGCGCGATCGAGATGGCCTCGATCCGCGCGACGTGTTCATGCGAGATGTCGACCTGCCGCGCGGACCTGAGCGGGAAATCGTCCACGATGCGCGCGAGCGCGAGTACACCCTGAGAGGATCAGAGACCCGCACCCTTTCTACGGTTGGTGCGTTTCGTGTGGTGTCGGCGCGCGACCTTCGAGACCACGACAGCGGACCTGCTGATCCACGCTCGGGCGACCTGCGTCACCTACGCGAACAGGGGCTCGTCCGAACTGAGCGCCTCGACGGTCATCGGGATCATGTGGTCGTTCTCACGGACCGCGGTCGCGATCTCCTGAACTCGCATCGCCCGGACCGCGATCAGGATCACCGCCAGGAGTTCTATGCGGGCCTGGTAAAGCCCCGCGAGGTCGAACACGACGCGCAGGTCTACCAGGCGTACCTTCGCGAAGCGGAGAAGCTCGCTGAGCGCGAGGCCCACATCGACCGCGTCGTGCTCGATTACGAGCTCAAGCGTGAGTATCAGCAATGGTTGCACGAACGGGATGCCGACCGCGACGACGCTGATGGGCGGCCGGATCGCGAGCCACCTGAGATCGAGGAATGGGCCCACGACCACGACCTCCCGTACTTCGACGAGCAGGTGCATTTTCCTGATCTGCGCATCGAATACGAGGAGCTCGACGGGCGCCGCGATCATGAGGATGTCGAGGTCGTAACCATCCACTATCGAGGCGCGCACGGCGCGGCAGCCGCCCGGTCGGGTTTCACGTCCTATGGTGGTTTCAGCGCGCGGATCGGTGGGCGCGGCGGCGGTGGTGGTCGAGGGGGCGGACGTACCGGTGCGGGGCTCGCAGAGGAGTTCTGGGATTGACCGCGCACGAACGCGTTCGCGTCATCGTCGAGTTCGGGTTCACCGAGCGCCAGGCGCGCTTCCTGGAGCTCGTGATGCGCCACGCCGGTGTGTGCGTTCCACGGCAGTACGCGCGCTTCGCCGGCATCGCTCACGGCGGCGCGAAGTGCAATGCCTTTTTCGACAAGCTCGTCAGACGGGGCTGCGCCGTCCGCAGCGACTGTCTCCACAACCGCGCGCGGCTCTATCACGTGCACCACAAGCCGCTCTACCAGGCGATCGGCGAGAGCGAGAGTCGCTTCCGCCGGCCGGTACCGGCGCGCCGTGCGGTGGAGCGGCTGATGCTGCTCGATGCCGTGCTCGCGAGCCCCGACCTCCACTGGCTCACCACCGAGGCCGAGAAGGTCAGCTATCTCGCCGCACTGACACCGCCGGAGGCGGTTAACGATTCGCCAAACTCATCGGCCGATGCCGGCTTGGCGCGGCTCGCGCGCCCCTTCTCCAGCGCGTTCCCGATCGGCATCGCGGCGAGCGGCCAAGCCGTCGTGTTCTACCTCGCGACGGTGCCGTGGACCGACGAATTTCGGACCTTCGTCCAAGCGCATACGGAGTTCTTGCACAGGGTCGGTTCATGGGCGCTCCGCCTGGTGTTTCCACGGCCACTGGACCGCGTCTATCATGCCTATCAGCAGGTCATTCACGAGGAACTGGAGA
The DNA here is from genome assembly GCA_035293405.1 of Vicinamibacterales bacterium. GTDB lineage: Bacteria > Acidobacteriota > Vicinamibacteria > Vicinamibacterales > UBA2999 > Gp6-AA40. The sequence continues at coordinate 110,794 of DATDOE010000112.1, forward strand.
CGCCCCTCCACCACGCCACGATCGCCGAGCTCAAGTCGGGAAGTAGCGACCGTCAACCGCGCCCTGAGCACGCTTCGCGCCGCAATCAACTGGGGTCGCTTCCAAGATCCGCCGTACCTCACGACGACTCCATTCCATCGATTCGGCGTCAGCATCAAAGTAAAGGAGGAAACGAAACGCGATCGCCGGATCGGCGTTCAAGAAGAGCAGGCCCTGTTGGCCGCGTGCTCAGAGATGAACGGCGCCGATCATAGGTATGTCGGCTCGGCGATGCACGACCGGATCATCGGCGCGATCGACACCTGTTGTCGTAAGGGCGAAATGCTCCGTATCCACAACCGACATGTCGATTGGGAGCGGCATCAGATCGCGATTCCGGGCCGGCACGCGAAGGATAAAGAGAATCGTCGCATCCCGTTCGATCCGCAAGGCCGGCTGGCGCCGATTCTCAAACGGCGTGCGACGCTCGGCCCAAGCGCGTTCGTGTTCGGGTCATCCGCAGGGGAGTACGTGGACAGCTTCAAGACGGCGTGGGAGTCACTACTGCTACTTGCGAACGGCCACGATACGAAACGCGTGAAACCCGGTGCTCGCGTCGATCGCGAGAAGCTCCGGCAGATCGATCTGCACTGGCACGACCTGCGTCACGAGGGGGCGTGCCGGCTTCTGGCGGACGGCGTCGACATTCGGACGATCCAATTGATGCTCGGGCACGCTGACATGAAGCAGACCCAGCGATACCTGAACATCACCGACGAAGAACTGCGGAAAGCGATGACCGGCGTGTGGGAACGCCGCCGCCAGCTCCGGGCGGTCAGCCAGTAGCGGAGTGCCCGTAAGTGAACGTGAGACGCCACCGATTGTCACCCATTTGTCCCCCGCGGGTTCAAAAAGTGGCGCGCCCGGCAGGACTCGAACCTGCGACCCCCGGCTTAGAAGGCCGGTGCTCTATCCAACTGAGCTACGGGCGCGTGGGACTCATCTTACTAAAGCGAGAAGCTGTGTCAGGCCAAAAGCCCGAGGCATCACGGGAAGTGGAGGCGCGCAACGCGAAACGGAAGGCGCTTCAGCAGGAACTGGCCCAGCGCGCGTCGGTCCTGGCGCCGTAGTCTCTGACGCTCACTTGAACGTCACCGACAAGCCGACGAGATCGACGCTGGAGTTGACGAGGCTCTCAGCGCCTCCCATGATCCAGGCCCTGGCGAAGTTCACGTGCAGCGTGCCCTGACGATGACTGCCGGGCAGGTTCATGTCGATGAGCCGGTAGCTGACGCCGAGATCGGTCGCGGGCCGCCATTCGCGCGTGCGCCCGGACGTCGGGACGTTCAAGAGGATAGCCCCGGGCGCGACGAAGATCTGCCACCGGCCCACCACCTTGAGCGTGGCGTGAATCCCGACCACGCCGTAGGTCGCCGACACGGCCGGCGTCGACCACAGCGCGTCCACATGCAGGTAGTTCCACCACGTGGTCTTCGTGGGCGCTTCATGTTGCGTGCGTTGGGCGAGGATCCTCTCCCTGACTTGCTTGGCGCCGTAGTCTTCCCGCCACGCGGCCAGTAACTGGCACCCGTTGGCGAGCGTGTCATCGGCCTCGGTCACGTTGCGGCACTCGTCAAGCAGCCAGGCCGGCGGGGCCGGCTTCTTTCTGCGCTCCCGAACGCCGAAGAGGCCGGGTTCCATTCTTCCCTGCCACCGTTCGTTCCACTCGATCCAGTCGCTGTACTCGCGGGTCCATTGCCGCAACGCCGCGATGCGCCGGGCCAGTTCCGCTGAATCGAGCGCCACGGGCAAGGCTGGTGGGACGACCAACTGTCCCGCGAGCGGAATCGGCGCCGCCGGCAGCGCCGCCGGCCCGTCGTCGCTCGTCTGGGCCGAGCTCGCCTTCGCGGTGATGATCAGGCTCGCCACCACGGCGATCAGGATCGAAAGGACACGTTGATGGCCCATCGCGTTTTCAGGACGAGATCGGAGTACGGCTTCGCCCGAGCGTGACGCGCGGGCCCACGACAGGGTCTTTCTGAACTGCTGACGGAACGGCAGACGAGAGCGCGAGTCGCGTAGACGCTACAGGCAGGATTTCGCGGTGTCAATATGCCCCGTGCTAAACTTCATAGTTCACGCCTGTATGGTGGGTGTAGCTCAGGGGTAGAGCGCCTGACTGTGGCTCAGGAAGTCGCGGGTTCGAGACCCGTCACCCACCCCATTTCACTGCTTCTCGCTCGAAACGACGTGGTGCTACCATGTCGCCGCTCGCCGTTCTCCCGATCGTGGACGGCGTCTCCGAGGAGGTCCCATGCGCTGGGTGATCGCGCTCGCCGTGCTGACGAGCACCGCGACGGCATCGGCACATCATTCCTTCGGCGTCGCGTTCGACGGCACCAAGCCAGTGAGCCTGACCGGTGTCATCACCAGGATCCAATGGACCAACCCGCACACGCACGTCTACCTGGACGTGAAGGATCCGAGCGGGAAGGTCGTCAACTGGACGCTCGAAGGGTACCCTCCGAACGTGCTGGAGCGTACCGGCTGGACGAAAGACGTCACCCTCAAGGTTGGCGACACGCTCACCTTCTTCGGATGGCTGGCCAGGGACGGATCGCCTTTCGCGCATCTTCGTGAGGCGACGCTCGCCAACGGGAAGCACCTGTTCTTCGGCCCACCGGCGGGCACCGGAGAAGGTCCAGCAACAGTCCGGTAAGCGCGACTCAGCGTGAAGGGAGATCGAGATGCGGATCGCCGCCATCCTGATTCCGTGCGTGTTCGTGGCGTCGATGGCCACGGCACAAACCAATGCGGCGCAGCCTGCCCCCAAGACCGCTGACGGGAAGCCGGACCTGACCGGTGTCTACCAGGCCAGCCCGCGCCGAGGCGGCTGGGACGCCGAAGCGCCCGGCGACGAGCCCGGCGTGCCCGCAGAACGCCGGCCGATCAATGTCGTCACCGGCACCCCTGAAGCGATTCCGTTTCGACCCGAAGCCCGCGCCCGTGCGCAGGAGATCCTCGACCGCCGCAGCATCGACGACCCGGCCGGACATTGCGTGTTCCTCGCGTCGCCGCGCATCACCGGCGTCGGTCTCTTCCCGGTGCAGTTGGTCCAGACGCCCACTCAACTCGTCATCATGTACGAGTATCTGTGGTCGTTCCGTGTCATCCCGATCGACGGCCGTGGTCACCCCGGCGACATGAGCCCGAGCTTCATGGGTGACTCCGCCGGCCGGTGGGACGGCAACACGCTGATCGTGGACGTCGTCGGCTTCAAGCCAGGTGGATGGCTGAACGGTGGCCTGGTCCACAGCGACGCGCTGCACCTGACCGAACGCTTCACCCGCGTCGATCGCGATCAGCTCAACTACGAGGTGACGATCGACGATCCAAAGGTCCTGACCAAGCCCTTCACGACGCGGACAACGCTGATGCTGCGAGACGGGACGCGGCTGCGCGAGTACTCGTGCGCGGAAAACAATATGGACCCGGCCGTCTACGAGAAGATGCTCAAGGATCCCGCCGCCGCCTCGTCCTTCCTGCGATCGACCGAGAAGGGACGGTAGCTGCGGTTCGCCTTCTTTACAGGAGGTGACGAGATAACACAGGAGTTGGGAGTTGGCGCGGGTTCGAGTTGGGAGTTGAGTGCGTCAGGCCGCCGTCAGCAACTGCTGCACGGTCTCGCTGAAGGTGGAGATCTCGAACGGCTTGACCAGACAGGGCTCGCCCGCGGCGTGCGCCGCGTCGAGCAGCGGGTGCTCGGCATACCCGGACATCAGCAGCACCTTGACGCGCGGGGCGCGCAGGCGCAGGCGTTCGGCGATCGCGGGACCGGTCGCGCCGGGGAGAATCAGGTCGGTGATCAACAGGTCGGGGATCTCCATGGCATCGCACAGCGCGAGACCCTCGGCACCCGTGCCCCCGGTTTCGACCACGTACCCGCGCCTCGTCAGCGCATGACGCAGCAGCTCGCGCACCGCCGGTTCATCCTCGACGAGCAGAATCCGCGCCGGACGAACGTCGGCCGCTGGCGCCTCGATCAGCTTTCGCACGCGATCGACCACTTCCGCCAGACGCGGAACCGTCGCCAGAATCTGGTCTACGTCGTCGCGTCGCGGATCATCGCGGTCGATGGCGTCCTCGAGCCGCTGGGCGTAGCCGTAGATGACGAACGAGATGTTGTTCAGGTCGTGTGCGATGCGACGGGCTTCGGATGTCATGTTCCCGTTCAGGTAATCGGCGTGAAGAGCGAGAGCGTGAAAGGCTGACTTACGACGCCTTCGCCCCCGACGCCGCCAGCCGCGAAAAACACTCGGGAATCAGTGTCGGCATGCGCAGCAGCGTGGCTACGTGCGTCGCGCCACCCCGGGCAATCGCTTCGCGCGGCATCCCGAACACGATGCACGAGTGCTCGTCTTCCGCGATCGTCTCCGCGCCGGCCCCGCGCAGCGCCACGAGTCCGTCGGCGCCATCGGCGCCCATGCCCGTGAGCAACGCGGCCACGATCGGGACGCCTCTCAGGCGCGCCAGCGAGAAGAACAGCTCGTCGACCGCGGGACGCTGGTGATGCAGCGGCGCCCCCTCGTGCAGCCTCGTCTTCAACCGGATGCCGTGCGCATCCACGACCAGGTGGTGTCCGCCCGGCGCGACGTAGGCGACTCCAGGTTCCAGCGTTTCCCCACCGGCAGATTCGATCACCCGGATGTTGCAGACCTTGTCCAGACGCTCCGCGAATGCCTTGGTGAACCCGGCGGGCATGTGCTGTGCGATCAGGATGGGCGGCGTCTCGGCCGGCATCCGGGTGAGCAGCGATTCGATCGCCTGCGGGCCGCCGGTGGATGCGCCGATGGCGATGATCCCGTTGCGGCGGCGAAATTGATTGAACCCGACCGAGGGCGCGGCCGCGGCCGGGACTGCGGGTGCCGCTATGCGCGCCAGGCCCGCGGGGCCCATGTCGCGAATCGCGCGCACGCGTTCCTTGAGGCGAATCGCGAGCTCCCCGACCGACGCGGACCCCGCCGGCTTGGCCAGCACGTCTACCGCGCCCGCCCTCAATGCTTCGATCGTGGCGGCCGACGCGCTCTTGGTGAGCGAGCTGATGATGATGACCGGCATCGGCCGGGAGGCCATGAGCTTGCGCAGGAACGTGATGCCGTCCATGCGCGGCATCTCGATGTCCAGCGTCAGGACGTCTGGCTGGAGGCGCAGGATCATGTCGCGCGCCACGAACGGATCGCCGGCCCCGCCAACGACTTCGATGTCGGGCTCACCCCTGAGCGCGTCACTGAGGAGCTTGCGAACGATCGCCGAATCGTCAACGACGAGGACCTTGATCGGAGGCGGGCCCATGTCAGGCCTTGCCGGGGCCCCCGACGCGCACGCCTGCGCGTTGGGGTGGTTCGAGGCTCAGATCAACCCAGATCGGCTGACCGTTCAGCAGCCCTGCGGGGGCGTGGCCCGTACGCGGCAGGGCCACTGCCTCGACCGACGGGTGAGACAGGTTGAACAGCAGCTGCGGGGCAACCTGCGTCAACCAGTGACCGCACACCATGTTCGCGAACTCGCCCGCGAGGTCATCCACGGCGGGATCGGCCACGGCGATCTCGTCCGGCGTCGCGCCGGTGAACGCCGCGGTCAGCTCGTGCGCCAGCGCCCGTGGCATCGTGCAGCACAAGGCACCGGAAAATCCGCCATCGAACGTGACGCGAGCCATGAGCAGGCCGTTCGATCGATCGTCGGACAGGATCGCCTCGTCCGGGACGGGATCGACCATCGCGAAGAAGCTCTCTTCCGCCACCACGCTCAGGGCCCGACCGAGCGCCGCCGGATCAGCCTGCAATGGCGCTGGCCAGTTCGCTGAGGACATCTCGCACCACCTCCGGTCTCACCGGTTTGTTCACGTACCATCGCGCCAGGCCTTCCATCTCCCGCCGGCGCGCATCCGATCCATCTGTCGACACCACGATGCGGGCCGGCGTCTGCCGTCCCTGCCGTTCCAGCTCGCGGAGCAGCTCGGGGCCGGACATCACCGGCATGTTGATGTCGGTGAAGAGCGCATCGACCTCGTGCGCGTCCATCACCGCGAGCGCTTCCCTGCCGTTGGCGGCCTCGTGCACCTCGCCGATGGGAATGTCGCTCAGCTCCACGGCGCGACGGACGAACTGCCGCATCGTGGCCGAATCATCGACGATCAAAATATTCAGAGGCCTCATCGCCATCTCCTACAGCTGTTCCACGACTTCGCGGCCACGGGTCACCTGCACGCGGCCGTCGGCGGCCCACAGGCTCACCGTGCGCGAATCCGTGCCGCCCAGTGATTCACCTTTCACGAGCACGCCGTTCTGCCACAGCAGCTTTTTCGCCATGAGCCCGTTTCGGCGCCCGACGTCCAGGCCTCCCGATCCGGCGGTGATCGCGGCGCCGCCGAGCAGGTGCACGCGCAGTCGCGCCTTGACGGCGCCGGCCCGATACGCGGCCTGGAACAGCAGCGGGATCCCCGTGTCGGCGAACGTGGCCGGCTGTTTCGCGGCCCGCTCGGGATTCAGCGTCGCTTCGGGCAGCAGAAAGTGCAGCATGCCGGCGACGTGGGTCACCGGGTCCCACAGGCAGACGGCGACACAACTTCCGAGCGCATGCGTCACGATCTCGGCCTCGGGGTTCGTCGTAATCACCAGCTCGCCGATGCCGATGACGATGCGCTCGGCCCGCATCGACGGCAGCACGATCGCCGGCCCCGCGCCAGTCGCGGATGCAGGCGTCCACACGCTCACGCGACGCTCCGCCGATAGACGGCCGGGGCCACCCACGTCAGACCGTGTGTCGTGCCGTTCAAGCTTTCTGAATGCGAGATGAAGAGGTATCCACCGGGCGCGAGGTGCCGCTCGAGCAGCGACACGACACGCTGCTGCACGTCGCGATCGAAGTAGATCATGACGTTGCGGCAGAAGATGACGTCGAAGCGTTCACCGAGGTCGCCCGTCTCGAGGAAGTTCAGCTGGCGGTACTCGATCAGCTTGCGCACGTGGGGCGCCACGCGTGCGGTGCCGGCTTGCGCGCCGAGGCCGCGCTCGAAGTGGCGCCGCAGTGTCTCGATGGGCACGTTGGCGACGCGCTCCATCTTGTAGACGCCCAAGCCAGCGATCGACAGCGCCTTGGTCGAGAGATCCGAGGCGAGCAGCCTGACATGAACGCCTGCGTCGAGCAGCGTGATCGCAATCGTGACCGGCTCTTCGCCTGACGAGCAGGCCGCGCTCCAGACCCTGAGCCGCGAGCCCGCGGTCATGGCGGGCACGACGGTCGAGGTCAGAAACTCGAAGTGCTGCGGCTCCCGGAAGAAGCTGGTGTGGTTGGTGGCTATGGCATCGAGCAGCATCGTGATCTCGGCGCCGGTCTGATCGCGTTCGACGTGCTGCAGGTACTTGCCAAAGCTGGTGAACCCGCCAGACCGCAACCGCTTCTGCAGCCGCGCGAGGACGAGCGCACGCTTGCCGCTGTGCAGCGTGATGCCCGAGCGCTCGTACACGAGCCGGACGATCCGGGACAGATCGGCGTCGGACAGCCCCACCTCTCCAGGAACAATGAACGCAGGAGCGCCCATCGGAGACTCCTAGGCCGCCCGCAGCGCCGCGTCTTCGGGGCCGAGCACGCGGTCGAGGTCCAGCAGGATCTTGACCGTGCCCTTCACCTTCGCGATGCCCTTCATGTAGTCGGTGCAGACGCGATCGCCGAATTCCGGCGTCTGCTCGATCTCCTCGGCCGCCAGGTTCAGCACCTCGGAGACGTAGTCGACGATGATGCCCATCATGACCGGGCCCATCGCGAGGGCGACCTCGACGACGATGATGCACGTCCGCGCGGTGACGTCACCCTGCGGAAACCCGAACTTGATCCGCAGGTCGATCACCGGAATCACCTTGCCGCGCAGGTTCAGGACGCCCTTGATGTGCGCCGGCACCTGGGGCACCTCGGTGATGTCCATCATCTTGATGATCTCGCGCACCTTGAGCACGGGCAGTCCGTATTCCTCTTCAGCCAGCGAGAAGGTCAGATACTTGCCCGCCATCCCCGCGGTGCTGGAAGCGGCAGCAGTCGTCTCAGCGTTCATCGTGTCCTCTTATGCCGCCGCGCGGCGTTCACCGCGGCCCAGCGCGACGATCCCGTGAGCATCGAGAATCAGCCCGATGCGTCCATCGCCCAGAATGGCTCCCCCGGCGACGCCGCGCACGGCGCTGAACGAGTCCCCCAGTGACTTGATCACCACTTCCTGTTTGCCGAGCAGGGCATCGACCACGAGGCCGATCCGCGTGCCGGCATCCTCGATCACGATGACCGTGGCCTGGCACGGATCCTGTTCGTGTGGCAGCCGGAACATCTCGCCGAGCGACACGAGCGGAAGCAGCGAATCGCGGACCTGCACGAGACGCGGCTCGCCCTGCACCATGTGCACCTGCGCCGGCAGCGGACGCAGCGATTCGCGCACGGCCGTCGTCGGCATCACGAAGCGCTCTTTGCCGACGCCCACGAGCAGGCCGTCGAGTACCGCGAGCGTGAGCGGCAGCTTGATCCGGAAGGTCGTTCCCTTGCCGCGCTCGCTGACAATCTCGATCCGCCCGCGAAGCGCGTCGATGTTCCGGCGGACGACGTCCATGCCGACGCCGCGTCCGGAGATCTCGGTCACCTTCTCGGCGGTCGAGAAGCCGGCCTCGAAGATCATCATGTTGATCTCGTCCGCCGACGGCGTGGCACCCGGCGCGATCAACCCGCGCTCGATCGCCTTCGCCTTGATCCTGTCGGTGTCGAGGCCCTTCCCATCGTCGGCAATCTCGATGACGATGTGACCGCCCTGGTGATAGGCGCTGAGCGTCACGCGCGCCTGGGGGCGCTTGCCAGCGGACGCGCGAACGTCCGGCGTCTCGATGCCGTGGTCCACGCTGTTGCGGACCATGTGCATGAGCGGGTCGGTGATCTCTTCCACCACCTTGCGATCGAGCTCGGTGTCCTCACCGCTCAGCACGAGCTCCACCGACTTGTCGGCCTTGCGCGACAGGTCGCGCACGATGCGTGCGACCTTCTGGAAAGCCTGACGGATCGGCACCATGCGCAGCGCCATCGCGTTTCGCTGGAGATCCGCGGTAATGCGTTTGAGCTGGCCGAGGTTTCCTGCCAGCCGGCCTTCGAGGCGCGTCGCGAGGGTCGGGTCCTCCTGAATCAGCGACTGCACGATGATCAACTCGCCAACCGCGTCGACGAGGCTATCGAGCTTTCGCGTATCGACCTTGATCGAGGCATTCTCGTCGGCGCGACGTGTCGCCGCAGCGGCTTCGACCTGGGCATCAGCGGGACGCGACGGCTCGGGGATGGCCGCCTCGGCGATCGTCACCGGCTCGACTCCACCGGCGATGCAGCGCTCCACCGCGTCGATGAGGGATTGAGCGGCAGGACCGAGATCGGCCGGCGGCTGTCCTTTGAGGCGTGCCCCGACGTCGCGAATCATCGACGTCAGCACGTCGACCGCACGCAGCACGACATCCACGTCGGTGGCGGTCATCGCATGACAGCCGGACCGTGCGAGGTCGAGGAGGTTCTCGACGCCATGCGCGACTTCCTGGACGGAGGTCACCCCCAGCGCCCCGGCGTTTCCCTTGATCGTGTGGAAGGGACGGAAGATGTCGTTGAGGAGAGTGGTGTCGCCCGGCCGGTCGTCGAGCGCCAGCAGCGCGGCCTCGATGGTCCCGAGGTGGTCGATGGCCTCGGCGATGAACAGGTCGGCCATCTCCGGGTCGTCACGCAGGAATGCCAACTCGTTATCTGTCACGACGTCCCATGAATCGACACGAAGCAGACATTCTTGAGGTGGACCGGGCTCAGAATTTCCCGTAAGTCCCGGTATCCTCGAGCGGGATTTCGTCCTCGGCCGATCGCATGACGGGTTTGCTCATCGACAGTACCTTGGAGGGCCTCGTCGCACGCGGCGCGGCCGGCGGACTCGATTTCCTGGAGGCCGGGAGGCTCCTCCCAGCCGTCTGCGCCGAGGCGCCGCCAACGAGCGCGGCGAGCCGGCCGACCACGCCCATCGACGTCTCCGCCTGAGCCGACAGCTCCTCGCTCGCCGCCGCACTCTCTTCCGCTGTCGCCGCTGTCGTCTGGGTCACCTTCTCCATCTGCGCGATCGACTGGGCGACCTGATCGATGCCCTGCGCCTGCTGGCTGCTGGCCACGCTCACCTCGTCAACCAGCGCCTTGACCTTCCCCGCGCTGTCGGTGATCGCGTGAATCGAGGTGGACACCTGCGTGACGCGCTGGTGCCCCGCGTTGGCGCTGGCGATCGAGTCGTCGATCAAGCTGGCGGTGTCTCTTGCCGCCTGCGCCGACCGCTGGGCCAGGCTGCGCACTTCATCGGCCACGACCGCGAAGCCCATGCCGGCCTCGCCCGCGCGTGCCGCCTCGACCGCCGCGTTCAGCGCCAGGATGTTGGTCTGGAAGGCGATCTCGTCGATCGTCTTGATGATCTTCGCCACCTTGTCGCTCGACTCCTTGATGGTGCTCATGGACACGACCATCTCGGCCAGCGAGGCATTGGCGCCACGAACGAGCGTGTCGGTGTCGGCCATCATGACCGCCGCCTGCTGACTGTTCTCGGCATTGCGTCGCGTCATCGACGCCATCTCTTCCATCGACGCCGAGGTCTCTTCGAGCGAGGCCGCCTGCTGCGTGGCGCCGTGCGAGAGCGACTGCGCCGACCCTGCAATCTGCGTGGCCGCCGCCGTCACCTGCTGCGCACCGTCCACCAGCTGGGATAGCGACGTGCGCAAGATGGCCGAGACGGTTCGCACGGTGTGGAACGCCAGGCCCATTCCAACGAGCATCGACGCGAGGGCGCCGAGGATGACGCCGTATCGCGCCGAGGCGACGCCAGAGGTCAGGGCGTCGGTGTTGTCCCCGGCAAAGTCGACTGTGCCCTCGAGCGATGCGCGAATCGCGCTGAGGTATTTGTCCCTCGCCGGCGCGACCTGCGTTTCGAGCATGGTCAGGGACTCGCGGGTGTCACCCTTCGATGTCCGGCTCAGGGCGAGGAGCTCTTTCCACCGGGCGATGTACTCCCGGCGCGCCGGCCCTATGGCGTCGAACAGCTCGCGATCCTGCGGACGCGTCATGCTCTCTTCGAAGCCGGCGTAGGCCTTGTCGGTCTCTGCGGAGAGGCCATCCATCTCCTCTTCGATCGCCGCTTTCTTCGCCTCTTCCGGAGACAGGATGTGGTGAAACGTCGCCACCATGCTCTGGCGCACGAGCAATTCAGCCCGCATCATGTGCTGGATACCTGGCAGTGAGTCCTGGATCAGGAGGTTCGCGCTGCGGTCGATCTGCCCCAGCCAGATCACGACGAAGACGGTAAGCGCCATCACAATCGCAATTACGGACCCAAACCCGAATGTGAGTCGCTTTCCGATCGTCCAGCTCTTCATGTTCCTCAATCTCCTCGCCGCGCACACTGAGGCCGTCGCCACAGATGTCGGGGCTGGAGATGTAATCGGCCTGACGTCCTCCCCCTCCAGGAGGGCCGGCCTGATTCGGGATTCGGGACTCGGGACTCGGGATTCGGAGATCACGTAGGGCGGGTCTTGCCCTATAGACCCGCCTGGCAAGCCGGGTCCATAGAACAGGACCCGGCTCACGTCTACCGGCTAGAAGTTGAAGCGCACTTCCCCGACGACCTGCCGCCGCATGATGTCGCCGAAGATATGCTGCTGAACTTCCTGATTGGCCAGGTTGGTCAGCTTGATGCTGGTGACGATCTTCTCGCCGAGCCACCTCGCTCCGATTGCGGCATTGACCAGCGTGAAGGGATCGGTCGTGCCGGCGAAGCGCGCGTCGAGCACGTCCTGCCAGTACGACTCGTCGGTGTAATTGACGGCCAGGTTGCCCAGGAAGCGCTCGTAGCTGAAGTTGAAGCCGGCGTTGAACCGGTTCCTCGCCGGCCGGTTGACGTCATTGATCGTCACCCCGGCTGGAAAGTCCTCGATCTCCGGCATCCACTGGTACGAGTAGTTGGCGAAGAGATTGAGGTACTGGTTCACCGACGTATCGATGCCCAGCTCCGCGCCTTTGTCCTTGATCGTTCCGAGGTTCAGATACGTGAATCTGGACGGCAGCGCACCTGGCGGCACGAATGCCGGCGGGAGCGGCCACCCCGGCGGCGGGTTGGCAGGCGAGTAGGCCGCGACCGGCGTGAACGCGATCGACCCGTCGGTGTTGTTCCAGTACACAGCGACCGACACCGTGGTCCGCCTGGCAACCACCCCGCTGTAGCCCAGCTCGAACGCCGTGAGCGTCTCCTGCTCGAGGCCGGGATTGCCGACCGCCTGTGTGGTCACGAGGAAGGGCCCGACGACCGGCAGGATGACGGGCGTGAGGATGGTCACGTCCAGGTGATTGTTGATGAGCGACGGCGCGCGAAACGCCCGGTTGAACGAGGCGCGGAATGTCTGATTCGCCGCCGGCTTGTACATCAACGTCGTCCGCGGCGAGAAGACCGCGTTGTCGATCGACGAGAACTTGTCGAGACGTCCGCCGACAACCCACCGGAAGCGGCTGCCGAGGAAGATCTCGTCCTGCATGTAGGCGCCGCCCTCGTTCCGGTCTTCGCTGTTGGGCGCGATGGAGATATCGAACGTATTGCGGCGGAAGTTGCCGCCATAGCTCAGGGCGTGGCGCGTGCCGATCGCATGCACGTCGCCGGCCTCGATGTCGAACGTCTTGGTGTCGAACGCCAGGTCAATCGGCAGACGATTCGTGCCGACGGTGAGCAGGTTGGCAGCGTCGCCGTGCAGAAGGTTGGTGAAGAACGCGACGCGGCGGCCGCCCTTCGTGTAGCGGACGGTCGCATACCCGAGGCGGGAATCGCTGTCCACGTCGAAGGGCCCGATGCCGCTGTGGATGATGCCTTCGGTACCTGCCACTCCGCCCGACACGGTCAATCGGGCGCCGCCGTCCAGCTCGTAATCCACCCGCGCATCGAACTTCGGCTGGGACGTGCCGGTGTTGGCAAAGGACGGATACGGCGTGCCGCCTGGCAGGTTGCCGGTCGGACGCGGCAGCGCATCCTGGGTGAAGTAGCCGGCCGACAGTTTGTAGGACCACTTCTCGTCCACGGCCTGTGCATGGGATCCGTTCACGTAGAAGAGCGTGCCGGTGTCCTCTTCACGGCCGGTCACGTCGCGATTGAAGCCGCCAAAGCCGATCGTCACCGAGTTGCCGAAGTCTCTGGCCAGCTCACGCGGGCTCTTGGTGATGACGTTGACAACGCCGGTCATCGCGTTGGCGCCCCAGACGGCGGAGGCCGGGCCGCGAACGACCTCGACCTGCTTGATCTCGTGCGGGTTGGTGGGCACCAGGTCCCACATGACCATGCCGAAAAAGTCGAGATACACGCTGCGTCCATCGACGAGGGCCAGCTGCGACGTGGCCAGCGTGGAGGTGGCGCCGCGGGTGGTGATGTTCACGTCGCGGGCCGACACCTGCGTGACGTTCATGCCCGGCACGGCGCGCAGCAGGTCGCCGATGTTGGTCGCCGGCGAGTTCTCAATGGTTTCCGTGGTGATGAGCGTGACTGCGGCCGGGGCGTTCACGAGCTGCTCTTCCGATCGCGACGCGGTGACGACGACCTGCTCCTCGAAGGTCGGCGGCTTCTCTGGATCCTGCGAGGTCTGCTGGGTGGCGGGCTGCTGGCTGGGCGTGCCCTGCGCAAATGCCGGCAGCGCAATCGCCAGCGTGAGACCGGCCACGAATAGACGCGCAGTCATCAGTGTGCTCTCCTTCCTGGGAGGGGAAAAGCCGCGGGTCAGATGATATGATGAACGCTTGCTGCGCCCGTAGCTCAGTTGGATAGAGCGCCGGACTTCGAATCCGTAGGTCGCAGGTTCGAGTCCTGCCGGGCGCGCCAAGACTGACCGGACGGTAATTCAAAAGTCAAAATGCAAAATGCAAACGGAGCCGGCCCGTCGCGTCACAGTTGGCGGCCGGTTGTTTTTGAATTTTGAATTTTGAATTTTGCATTGCTCTCAGTTCCCCTAAGCGCCCGTAGCTCAGCTGGATAGAGCGTTGGCCTCCGGAGCCAAAGGCCGCAGGTTCGAATCCTGCCGGGCGCGCCAACCTTCGCTCGCATGCGATCGGGCGAGCTATGGTTGGCAAGCCATCCGAGCGCGCCTCCCACCTCCAAACATCCGGGGCTTGGGACGCGTGCGTTCTGAGTAGTCGCGTTTTGATTTACACTACTCCTCTTGTGTGGGGCGGTAGCTCAATTGGCAGAGCAGCAGACTCTTAATCTGCGGGTTGAGGGTTCGATTCCCTCCCGCCTCACCACTCTTTCATCAGCACTCTCGGACGGCGCCAAGTACTTGAAAAGTGGTGCCGTTACGGCGGTTCGATTGAACCGATTTCCGTCGAACGCGATTCCTTCAGGGAAGAACAGCTGCTGCAGCCGCTGCTTGTAATCGAGCGAGGCTTGCACCCAGAGGTCTGAGGCGCGCGGCAGAATGCGTTCTGCGAAGGCCAGGATGCCCTCTACGTCGAGTTCATCGACGGCCT
>DATDOE010000113.1:0-120639 GCA_035293405.1 Vicinamibacterales bacterium
AACGACCACCGCCATGCCCGAGCCGGCAAGCCGCCGCTGCCGACGGTAGACGATCGCGCGCGCGGACCAGTACGACGCGTAACACTGCCGCAGCGCGTCGCGCAGCCCCGCCAGCGAGTGCACGTGCAGGACCGTGTCGAACTGGCCGGCAAACGACGCGACGGCGCCATCCTCCCCGATCGCGGAGCTGCGCACCGCAACGAAGCCAGGGAACAACTGCCTCGCGATCCGCTGGAGCGAGGCTTCGATCGCGAGTGGCAGCGGCGCCGCCGTCACGAGCGCACGAATGTCGTCCGCGACAGCGCGCGCCGCGTCCGCGCTCCCGTCGGTGATACCGCGCCACAGAGTGTCGATGCGGGACCCAAGTTGCCCTGGCTCGAGAAACGACTCGAATGCGTGACGCGTCAGCACCACGCCGTCCGGCACTGGCACGCCGTGCTCCATCAGTCGAGCGAGGCCCGCCGCCTTGCCTCCGGTGTGCTCGGCGTCACGAGCCTCGGCGAGCGAGCAGAGCATCACCGGTGCGATCGCCTGTCGTACCGCGGCGGCGCTGCTCATGCGGCCCTGACCTTGCCGCCCAACTGGAACGTCAGCGCGCTGAAGACGCGATGCACGATCCAGCCGACCGGCAGAAGGTAGACGATCGTCCAGCGGGGAACAGTCACGAGCAGCGCCATGGCGGCGAGCGCGCCGCAGACCGAGTCGATGTGATCCACGATCGCGAACAGCGGTCGCGAGACCTGGCCGTCGGCCGCAGATCCAGGCCCCACCTGTAGTTGACGCTTGAGGAACGAGTTGGGCAACTCGGCCGCCATGAAGCCCATCCCGGCGACGGCGCCAAGAAGGGCGTGGTGCGACGCCGGCAATCGCCAGACACCCGCGGGTTCAGTCAGCGCCAGGAGGACGAACGCCAGGCTCGTGGCCGGGACCATGACGACGAATCCGCGCACGGTCTTGTTCGGACCAAAGAGGGGCTGGCCTCGAAAGGTCGCGCCACAGTCGAGTGGCCACGCCAGCTGGCGAGAGATGGACGAGGACAACCACACCGCCTGCGCACAGCCGGCGAGCGCAAAGGCCAACACCACGAATGCGGCGCACGCGATCGGATCGAGGGCGGCGTCGCTCATAGATCGAACCCCGAGTCGTCACGGTTCTGGAAGAGCAGGACTTCCCCGGGCACCGCGCGCGCCGCGGCGATCCATCGCCACCAGCACACGGTGTTCAACGTGGCGTACTCGATCCGATGGAGCGCATAGCCCGGCACGAACGGATACATGTGGTGCAGCTCATGGGCATCGAAGTGCAGCACCGACAACGACAGCAGGCGCGGGAGCTGCAACGATCGGGTGAAGCGCTCCTGATCCTTCGCCGCGTGCGGTGTCACGTGCCGCCCATGGCTCTGCCCCATCGGGATGTGGGTGTGCTGGCTCAGGATGAGGATGTCCTGAGCCATCAAGGCCAGGAGGACGGCGACGCCCGCCATACGGAGCAGCGCAAGCGGGCCGATGGCCGCGACCGCGATCCCATAGAGCAGCGCCGCACACGCGGCTCCGATCAGCATGTGAACGCGGGCCTCCGGTGATGGGAAGAGCCGCATGATGCGCGGCAGATTCCAGAAATTGGTCAGCCGATACAGCACCGAGAACAGAGGGATCCAGTACTTCCAGCACACGTTGACGACGGCGCGCGCCCACGCGCTCCGGTCGCGTGGAGTGAGCGCTGCCGTGGTGGGATCGAGATCCTGCCAGCCCGTCCACTTGTGGTGGCGGCCGTGAATGCGTTTCCAGATTGGAAATGGAATGCCCGCGAGCACGCCAGCGGCGTGGCCGGTGACGGTGTTCGCCCAGCGCGGGCCGAAGAGCGTGCCGTGGCCACACTCGTGCAGCAGGATGAACCACTCGACGAAGGCCGCGGCGAGCAGCAGCTGCCCGGCCAGCCACAGCAGAGGGGACGGCTGCATCGCGCACCAGAAGCCGGTCAGTGTCGCAGTCACCGTACCCCCGACAAAGCCGCCCGCGGTCAGGTTTCGCGGTTTGAGACCCGTGAGCGCGAGAGCACGAGGCGGCGCGGCAGAAGCAGGCTGAATCATGCTGGTCGGCACTGATCGGACGATAGCGAGACGAGTCGTGAGAAGTCCTGAGCAAACGCTGAATTCTCCTGAAACGTCGTGAGCGGACGCCGACGGACTGGTAGACTCTCCGTTTTCGTGATGACGGCGCACTCTGCGTACCACTTCGGACCGTTCAAGTTCGACGTCGCGGGCTATCGACTGCTGCACGGCAAGCGTCGCGTTCCGCTCTCGCCGAAAGTGCTCGACCTGCTCAAGCTGCTCGTGGCGCATCCCTCGGAGCTCGTCACGAAAGAGGCGATCCTCCGCGAACTGTGGCCGGACGTCGCCGTGACCGACAACGCGGTGACCCAGGCGGTGTCCGAGTTGCGACATGGATTGCGGGATGACTCGACAGCGCCGCAGTACATCCAGACGGTCCCGCGCCGCGGCTATCGATTCATCGCGGTGGTGGACGTCGGCGGCCCGGCCCCGTTGCCGGCACCGGCGTCGACGGACCGGCCGCCGCCGACGTCGGCGCAGCGCGCCATCGGCGTGTCGAACTTCCACAACCTCACTGGAGATGCGAACGTCGCGTGGATGGCGGCGGGAATCGCCGAGACCGTCAGCAACGACCTGCGCGCGCCGCACGGGCTGCGCGTCATCGACCGGGCCAGCTTCTCGGCGGACGCGCGCTCGGGCTCCGTTGAAGCCGCGCGCGCGTGCGGCCTCGACCTCCTCGTCGTCGGCAGCTATCAGCGGTCCGGCGATCGACTGCGCATCACCGCGCGGGCCATCGCGTCGGCGACAGGCGAAGCCATTGCGCACGCGAAAGCAGACGGCCGTGTCGATGATGCGTTTCAGGTGCAGGACGCGTTAGTGTCGCAACTGCTGCGCGGCCTTCAGGTGCCGGTCAACGCCACCGCAGCGGCGCGGATTGGCGGACGCGAGACATCGAGTCTCGACGCCTATCGCGCGCTCACCGAAGGCCGGCTGAAGCTGGAGACCTTGAACCCGGCGGATGTGCCGGCCGCCATCGCGGACTTCGATCGCGCGATCACGCTCGACCCGCGCTACGCGCTCGCGTATGTCGGCATGGCACACGCGCGCTTCTGGCTGTACGAGGCCTCACGAGCGCGGAACAAGCCGGATGGCGACGAGCTTCGCGTCGCCATCGCGCACGCACGACGGGCCATCGAGCTCGATTCGGGGCTCGGCGAAGCGCATGCGGCGCTGGCCTTCTTCCTCGCCAGCGCGGGACACCAGGCCGAGGCGCTTCGTGCAGGCCGTACGGCGGTCGAGCTCGAGCCCAACGATTGGCGTCACCGCTTCCGTCTGGGCGTCGCGGCATGGGGCAGCGAGCGCCTCCGGTGCTTCGACGAGGTCGTGCAGCTCTATCCGGAGTTCGCGTATTCGTACTTCGGCACGGCGATGGTGCACGTCGCGCGGCACCAACTGGACGTGGCCGAGGAGGTGCTTCGCCAGGGCCTCGGCGTACAAGAGCGCGGCGCCGCCGGCCTGCGACGATTTCCCGCCAATGGACTCCACTGGCTGCTCGGATTGATCCGTCTCGCGGTCGGCGACGTGCAGGAAGCGGAGATCCAGTTCGACCGCGAGCTCGCCGCGCGTGGCAGCGAGCTGTACGCCGCTGAGTACGCGATGGATGCGTACGACGGCCACGGCTTCGCACGGCTGGCGCGCCTCGACGCCGCGGGCGCCGAGATGATGTTCAGCAAGGCGATCTCCATCTACCCGGACCATGCCCGCTCGCTCGTCGGTCTCGCTGCGGCACGCCTCGCCCAGAGTCGCCCGCCGGCGGCGCGCGAGGCCCTGAGCCATGCGCGACATGCGATCGAGGTCCTCAAGGCCAGCGGCCGCACCACGGAAGCCTTGATGGCCTCCGCCTTCTGGCACATCGTGTCGAGCCGGCAAGAGGATGGTGTGGCTGCGCTGTCCAAGCTTCTGAACGACGCCCCGCCGGGGTTCGCCGGCTGGACCACGCCCATCGAGCCCTTGCTGAATCCGGTCCGGTCTACGTCTGCCTACGAGGCGGTGCTTCGGCGCCTCGCCGATCGCGCGTCCTGACGGGCCATCCTCGAACCTTGGTCACAACCTTGTGCGGTCGCGGCAGACATGTAGCTGCGGGCCGCCCCGGCCGCACGTGCCAAAGGTTCAGCCGCCGCAAGATCAAAGGGCGCTCCTGGCACAACCAGTGTCTGGCACAACCAGTGCTGCAAGCGAGACGTGACGCGTCCGCCCCGACTCCTCTCACGGATTGCATGCGCGGCAGTGGTCGGCATCGTGACAGCCGCATATGCCGATCTGTTCTGGAGTCATCCGCGCCAGGAACCGTCGGATTTCGCGCAACCATGGGCGGCGGCGCGCATGCTCGCGCACGGCGAGAACGCCTACGAGCTGATCGGGCCTGGACGCCGGTTCGAGCATCAATGGCCGCTGGTCTACCCGGCAACGGCCGCCGTCGTGGCGATGCCGTTTGCCTGGGCCCCGCCCCGTCTGGCCGACGCGCTCTTCATCGGATGTGGGGCGGCGCTGCTGGCGTGGGCGTTGACCCGGCACACGCTCGCCAACCCGCAGCTGTGGGTGTTCGCCTCGTTTCCGATGATGGTCGCGGCGCAGACGGTCCAGTGGTCGCCGTGGCTGACCGCGGCCGCGGTGATGCCCTGGCTCGGATTCCTGTGTGCGGCCAAGCCGTCGATCGGCCTGGCGATGCTCGTCGCCTATCCGTCTCGCGTGGCGATCGCCGGCGCGGCGGCCTTCGCGCTGCTCACCGTCGCGATCTGGCCGTGGTGGATCGCGGCGTGGGTCGCGGCTCTTCCGTCGATCACACACATGAGCGCCCCTGTCACGCGATGGGGCGGACCGCTGATCCTTCTTGCCCTCATCAAATGGCGCCGGTCCGACGCGCGCCTGCTCGCGGCACTGGCCTGCGTGCCTCAGACACCGGTGCTCTATGAAGTGGTGCCGTTGTTCCTGCTGGTGCGAAACTTCAGGGAAGCCACGCTGCTCATCGTCCTGACCGGAATCGTGGGCAAGAGTGTCGGGGCGATCGCCGCCGGCATGGACTATCAGACCTGGATGGCCACGAACGGCCAGTGGATGGTGTGGCTGGTGTATCTCCCCTGCACGGTGATGGTGCTGTGTCGACCGAACGAGGGACTCTCGTTCACGAAGTGGAAAAAGTGGAAAAAGTGGAAAAGTGGAAAAAGTAGAGAAGTGGAAGAAGTGGAAGAAGTCAAGCTACTCCCGATGCCGGAACAGGTAGTCGGCAACGATTGACGGTGTGGTGCCCGCCCCTGCGGAATGTTGCAGGACCGTCGCCATGTCGTAGCCGTGGCGGTTCAAGAAGGCGGTGATCTCCGCGAGGCGGCTGCCGGCGCCATCATGATCGACGACCTCGATCAGCAGGTCGCGAATCGTGCCCGCTGCAAGGGTGCAGGTCGCGCCGCGAAGCACCGACGCTTCGAAGCCGTCGACATCGATCTTCATGCGCGTCGGCACCGGCAGCTTCTGCATTTCGATGAGATCGTCGAGCCGGTAGGTGGGGACCATCTGGACTTCGATCGGCGTAAACGGTTCGCCCATGTAGTCAACCGCCTCGCCAACCCCGTGGAGTGATGTTCCGGCCGCCACGCTGCGATAGTTCATCGGCTCGAGACCGGTCCGGTCGAGCAACGCGACTTGCAGCGGGATGGTGCAGGCAAGGAGTCCATTGAGGGACAGATTGCGGACCAGGGATTCAAAGCTGGCAAACGACGGCTCGATGGCCACGATGCGAATGTCGGGCCGGTGCAGCGCCGCGGCGGTCAAGGTCAGGCTGCCGCAGTTCGCCCCGATGTCGTAGAACACCGCCGCGGGTTCGAAGTCGCGCATCCATGCGACGACGTCGGGATCCCGCTCACGAACGAGGCGTCCCAACTCCTTGCGGGTGCGGGCGGTGACGTGAAGGCCCTCCGGGGTGTCGCCGGTCAAGCCGTTCTGCAGTGCCTCGATGACCACGGCCCGCTTCGATGGCGACAGCGCGCGCACGGCCTCCAGCAGTTCCTTCCAATCCAATCGCTTCATCGCTCGCCCAGCAAGGCGAGCCCATGTTAACAGGCAGGCAGCGTGATCGGGACGCTCCGTGCAGCCCTGGATCCATCGCGATGCCTACTCTGCGCGTAGTGCCTCCACCAGGTTGACCGAGGCGGCTCGCCGCGCTGGAAACAGAGTGGCGATGAGCGCGACGGCCACGTAGACCGCCGCGCCGCCGAGGAACGCCACAGGATCCCGAGGCTGCACTCCATACAGCATTCCGGCCAGCAGGGTCGTCACGAGCGATGCGGCGAGCAGGCCAATCGCGGCGCCGATGACAATGGGCACGGCTGCCCCGGCGATGATCAGCTGCATCACCTGCCGGCGTAGTGCGCCCAGTGCCACGCGCACACCGATCTCTCGCGTGCGCTGGCTGGCGTTGTACGCCGCGAGACCATAGATGCCCATGCCGGCGAGAAAGGCGGCATCAATCGCCACCGCCGCCGCGAGCCATGACGCCAGGCGATGTGGCACCAGGCCAATCGCCGTCAGGTCCGTGAGCGTGGACGCATAGACCAGCGGCAGATTCGGGTCCAACTCGGCGACGATGGCGCGAACCTGAGGAAGCAGGCTGCGACCGTTCGCGCGCAAGAGCAGCCGCATGACGCTCTCATTTGTCTGGGCTGCTGAGATGTAGACGAAGGGCGTCGGGTCTTCGCCGATCGACCGGTACTTCGTATCGCGGACCACGCCGACGATTTGTAGAGGACGCCGACTCACGCCTTGCACGAGCAGCTGTCCGACGGGGTCTCGCCCGGGCCACCATCGATTCGCCATGGTCTCGTTGATGATGGCCACCTCGGGAGCGCCCGCGCGATCGCGCTCGTCGAAGACGCGCCCGCGCAGCAGCGGAATCCGAAAGAGCCGAAAATAGTCCGGCGACACGAAATTCCGGCTGACCGTGATCGCGTGGTCATCGCCGCGTTCGCTCGACAGCCACACGCGGCCGCCTTCCCTCTCCAGGGTCAACGGCACGACACGAACCAACGCCGCGGACTCCAGTCCGGGCAAGGCCTGCACACGTGACATCAACCGGTCAAAGAGTGCGGCCCGCGCGGTCGGTCCGTAGCCACCCAGCCGAAGATCGAAACCAGCGACGTCCACGCCGTCGAGCATGAAGCCGGGATCGATCGCGTTCGCGTTCCTCAACGAGCGTCCGAGCAGCAACGCGCTGATGACGAGCAGCATGGAGAGTGCGACTTGGACGGCGAGGAGTACTTGGCGTGCCCGCAGACGCTTGGGTCCACTGCTGGCGGTCGGCTTCATGGCGGATGAGAGATCGATACGGGTCGCCTGAACGGCTGGGAGCAGGCCACACGCAATCACGGTCAGCACGGCCACGCCAATCGAGAACGCCGTCACGCGCCAGTCGAGCTGAACGTCGTAGGTCAACTCGATGCGGAAGATCGGAACCAGCCGCCCGAGCAGAGCGATGGCTTCCCACGCCAGGAGCAGTCCGAGCGCTGCCCCAGCTAACGCCACGACCACGCTCTCGGTGATGAGCAGTCGGACGAGGCGCCGGCGCTCCGCCCCGAGTGCCAGGCGGACGGCCATCTCTCGCGCCCGGTTGACCCCGCGAGCCAGTACCATCCCGCCGACGTTCGTACAGGCAATGAGAAGAACCAGACCGATCAAGACCGAGAACAGGGCGAGGAATCGCGTGATGGGCGACCGCCCATCGACGGGCAGCGCCGCGGACGGTTCGACGCCGAGCCCATGACGACGGTTGTCGTCCGGGTACTCTCTCGCAAGGTCGCTCGCAATGCGCGTCATCTCGGCCCGGGCCTGAGCCGCGCTCACGCCCTCCTTCAGTCGCCCGATTCCCATCAGCCACTGCTGACCCCGGCGAGCGAAGCGTCGCATGTTGTCGCCGTCGGGAAACCCGGTCAGCGGTATCCAGATGCTCGTGAGAGCGATGTCGTGACCGTTGAATCCCGCACTGGCGACGCCCACGATCGTGAACGGACGGCCATTGAGCTGGACGTTCCTGCCAATGACGTTCCCGTCACTCTGAAACTGCGAGCGCCAGAGGCGATGGCTGATGATCGCGACCGTCGCCGGGCTCGTCAGCGATTCGTCTTCGGGCAGGAAGCCGCGCCCGAGCGCCATCGGCGCCCCGAGCACCGAGAAGTAATTGGACGAAACGTACGCTCCCGGCACGCGGGTGGCTCTCACGCCGTCGCCAAGACCTACGGCCTCGCCTGTGCGGCTGGCAGCGAAGCTCGCAAGGACCGTCTGCCGATCGAGGTAGTCCTGGTAGTTCGGATACGAGAACGTGCTGAAGCCGTCTGCGGTGGACGGGCCGGGGCCCTCGCCAGAGTCGATGCGCCCGATCTCCACGAGCCGCGCCGGATCGGCGATGCCCGGCCACGGCCGAAGCAGATAGGCATCGACGACGGCGAAGATGACCGCCGTGCCGGCGATGCCAACGGCAAGCGACAGCACGGCCGTGAGCGTGAAGAGCGGGCTGCCGCGCAGCGTGCGAACCGCAAGGCGGATGTCCTGCCAGATCGTCTCGAACATCAGAAACCCCGCGTATGAGACGCCGCAGCCCGCGGATCCGTTCAGCGACCGCCGTTACGCCATTAGACGGCGGCAGCGGTCGTCGTCGCGAACGCAGCATTGAGCGCCGCGCTGTCCGTAAACTCCTGGAACTGGCTGATCTTGCCGTTGCGGAACTCGAAAACCATGACCCATTCCGACTCGATCCGTTTTCCAGTACTGGTGCGAGCCGCATAAGAGCCGAGCGCGACGACCGTATCACCCTGGGCCACGAACTGGCGGGGCTCGAAGCGTTCGAACTGAAACGCCTCGCCCAGAATCTTGAAAAAGTCCGCGACCGCCGGCTTGCCGCGCCGCTCGCCTGAGGTCGGGACCTGCGGGCCGGCGCCGATCACCGCCTTCCAGACGATCGCGTCATCCAGCGTCGCCAGAATGCCCGGCACGTCATTTCGACCAAACGCCGCGTAGGCGTCCTTTACAACACCTGTGTTCTGAGCTTCCTGCATCACAGCCTCCCCGGCCACTCGGCCGTATGAGCAGGCTTACGGCGCTCGTCACGCGTTGGATTTCGTGGGCCAGTTGACGTGGTTCGTCTGGGTCGTCCTGTCCGACTCCGGACAGGCACCGGTCTCTGCCGCGCGCTATGATTCGAGGGATGCGCTCTTTCATGAAGTTTCTCGTCTTCCTGGTCGTCCTCGCGGCGCTCGTCGTCGGCGGGGCGTGGGTCTGGGCGGGGCGCTCTGCCGGCCCGACCATCGAGATCCGGCAGCCAGGCGGTTTCATCGGACGAAACGGTACCGTCGACCTGATGGTGCAGGCGCCGGGAGGCAGGTTCTCAGCGGTTGACGTCACGCTGGAACAGGGGGGCAAGAGCTTCCCGGTGTTCACCCTCGACCCGCAGAATCCGAACGCGGTGAAGGCGGACGCGGCCGAGCGCATGTATGTGATTCGGCCCGTGGGCAAACAGGCGATCCCTGAATTGCAGGCCGGTCCGGCGCGCATCGTCGTCCGCGCGGCGCGCCCCGTCGTCTACGGCATACGGCAGGCAGTGTCCACGGCAACCAAGGATGTGCAGGTCCGGCTGGAGCCGCCGCGCGCGGCGGTCGTCTCCTCGTTCCACTTCGTCAATCTTGGCGGCAGCGAGTTCGTCGTCTATCGCGCGACACCTGATGACGTGGAGTCAGGCGTCCGCGTCGGCGCCATCGAGTACCCCGGCTTCCCCGCGAAAGGCGCCGGCATCACCAGCGACCCGGCGTTGCGCGTGGCGTTCTTTGCACTGCTCTTCGATCAGGATCCGAAGACGCCCATGCAGGTGTACGCGCGCGACCCGGCTGGGAACGAGGTCCTGGTGGCGATCGACCACCAGGTATTTCTGAAGCCGTACGGCACGAGCACGATCCCGCTCGACGACACCTTCCTGCAGCGCGTCGTTCCCGCGATCGCGAGCAGCTCGCCAGATGAAAAGATCCCGACCGACGATGTGCTGGCCGGCTTTCTCAAGATCAATGGCGACCTGCGCAAGAAGAACAATCAGTACCTGATGGACCTGTCGAAGAAGAGCGCGCCCGAGATGCTGTTCAAGGATGCCTTCCAGCAACTGGGCAACTCGCAGGTCGAGGCGAAGTTTGCCGATACCCGCACCTACACCTATAAGGGCAAGGACGTGGACAAGCAGGTCCACCTCGGGTTCGACCTCGCCAAGACGGCGAACGTCTCGCTCGTGGCCTCTCAGCGGGGTCGCGTCGCGCACGCGGCGGACCTGGGGATCTACGGCAACTGCGTCGTGATCGATCACGGCATGGGCGTGCAGTCGGTCTACGGCCACTTCTCGTCGATCGGCGTGAAGGTCGGTGACCTGGTCGAGAAGGGTCAGGAGATCGGGCGCAGCGGCATGACTGGCCTTGCCGGCGGCGATCACTTGCACTTCACGATGCTCGTGGGCGGCCAGCAGGTCACGCCCGTTGACTGGTGGAGCACGCAGTGGATGCAGGATCGCGTGCTCCGCAAGATCATGGCCGTGGGTGGCGTGCAATAATTCAGGGTTCGGAGCTTCTCGATGCATGCGATTCGTTTGACTGTGTGTGCCGCGCTCTGCGTGGCGGCGCTTGGAAGTGCCTGCGGCGGCGGAAGCACCCCGCAGGAATCGTCAGCGCCGGCGGCAGCGGTGGTGACGAACCCGGTCGATCCGGCCACAGCCGGCGCCATCAGCGGCGCCATCGAGCTCGAAGGCACGCCACCGGCAAACCCGCCGATCAACATGGGCTCCGATCCGTATTGCATGAAGCAGGGCGCCGCCGTCACGCCCACGTTCGTCGTCTCGGGCGACGGACTGCAGAACGTGTTCATCTACGTGAAGGATGGGCTCGGCAACCTCAAGTTCCCGGTGCCGGCGACGGCGGTCACACTCGATCAAAAGGGCTGTGCGTACACCCCGCGCGTCTTCGGTATTCAGGTGGGTCAGTCGCTCGACATCGTGAACAGCGACGAGACGCTGCACAACATCCACGCGCTGCCGATGGCCAACCGCGAGTTCAACCGGGGACAGGCGCTCCAGGGGATGAAGTACACGACGGTCTTCACCACGCCCGAGGTCATGCTGCCGTTCAAGTGCGACGTCCACAAGTGGATGAACGCGTGGGTCGGCGTCGTCGATCATCCGTTCTACGCCGTGAGCGGCGCAGGCGGCCGGTTCGAGATCAAGGGTTTGCCGCCCGGCACCTACACGATTGAAGCGTGGCACGAAAAGCTCGGCACCCAGACGCAGATGGTGACGGTCGGCGCGAAGGAAGCCAAGGCCATCTCGTTCACGTTCAAGATCTGATGATTCACCGCTTCGCGCTCCTGGTGGCGGCATCGACCGCCATCCTCATCTTTGCTGGCGGGCTGGTCACGAGCACGGGCTCGGGACTCTCGGTGCCGGACTGGCCGAACACGTACGGCTGGTTCATGTTCAGCTTTCCACTCAGCAAGATGGTCGGGGGCATCCGCTACGAGCACACGCATCGACTCATCGCGAGCACGGTCGGCTTCCTCATCCTGGTCCTCGCTGCCTGGCTGTGGCGATCGGAGTCACGTGTGTGGGCGCGCCGGCTTGGCTACGTCGCGCTCGCCGCGGTGATCACGCAGGGCGTGCTCGGCGGTCTCACCGTGCTTTTCCTCCTCCCTGATGCGATCTCGATCGCGCACGCGAGCCTGGCGCAGATCGTCTTATGTCTGACCGTGGTCATTGCACTGGTCACGTCGCCGGGATGGAAAGGGGCGTACGCACGAAGCGGACCCGCCCCGGACGACCGCGTCCTCCAGAGAATCGCCGTGCTCACAACCAGCGCGATCTACCTGCAGATCCTCGTCGGCGCGATCATGCGGCACACCGATGCGGGTCTCGCGATTCCCGACTTCCCGCTCGCGTTCGGACATCTGATTCCGCCGCAGTGGGACGCCAGGATTGCCGTCCACTTCACACATCGGGTCGGAGCGCTCATCGTGAGCCTGTGCCTGCTCGCGACGGCAGGACACGTCTTCTACCACCACCGGGCGCGGCCGGAACTGCGGCGCCCGTCGGTCCTGCTGCTGCTCCTGCTGACGATGCAGATCACGCTGGGCGCACTGACGGTTCTGAGCGGCAAACACTTCATCATCAACTCCCTCCACGTGGTCACTGGCGCGTGCGTGCTCGTCACGTCGCTCGTGCTGACGCTACGCGCCCACCGCGCGCGATTCGTGGGAGTAGCGCTCGCCGGGTCTCGAGAACAAGACCCGCTCTACGGCGTGCCACTGAACATCCGTAGAGCGGGCCCTTCAGGGCCCGCGAGTGTGCCAACGCACCCGCGGAGAGCCGGAGATCACGCGTGAAGCTCGGGGCGCAAACGGCAACCGCGCGCGGGCCAGCTCCGGTGAACGCTCCGGTCGAACGTCACGACGTGGTCGGCACTACGCGCACGGCGCATCGCTTCGGTGATTTCGTCACGCTCACCAAGCCGCGACTGAATCTCCTGGTGCTCGTCACCACGCTCGCCGGACTGTATCTGGCATCGCCCGATGGCGTCGGCACCGCGCTTCTGGTGCACACGCTCGTCGGCACTGCGCTCGTGGCCGGTGGCGCGGCGGCTCTGAATCAGGTCTGGGAGCGCCAGACGGATCGCCTGATGCGCCGCACGAGCGTGAGGCCGCTGCCGCGCGGGCGACTCGGCGTCGGCGAAGCGACCTGGTTCGGTGTGGTGCTGTCTGTGGCAGGGCTGATCGAGCTGGCCGTCGGCGCCAACGTGACGGCCGCTGCCGTCGCCGCCGCGACGGCCATCAGCTACGTACTCGTCTACACGCCGCTCAAGACACGGTCGTCGCTGGCCACGCTGGTCGGCGCAGTCCCCGGGGCGCTTCCGCCCGTCATCGGCTGGGCGGCGGCGACGGGCACCATCACGCTGCCCGCCCTCGTTCTCTTTGGCATCGTGTTCTTCTGGCAGATGCCGCACTTCCTCGCCATCGCGTGGATGTACCGGGACGACTACGCGCGCGCGGGCATTCCGCTCCTGCCTGTGCTCGAACCCGATGGCCGGCGTACCGGGCAGCAAGCGCTGCTGTACGCGGCGGCGCTCTGGCCTGTGAGCCTGCTGCCCGCGCTGGTCGGTCTGGCCGATGCGCCGTACAGCGTGGTCGCTACCTGTCTGGGGCTGGGGTTCATCTGGCTGAGCGCCCTCTTCGCGCGCGAGCGATCGATGGAGAACGCCAGGCGCCTGTTTCTCTTCTCCATCACGTACCTACCGCTGCTGTGGGGCGCCCTCGTCGCCGATCGTTTGTGGATCTGACCCTCGCCGATCTTCCTGCCCTCAACGCGATCCTGAACGGAACCTCGGCCGTATTCCTGGCCGCAGGCTACGTGCTCATCCGTCGCGGACACGCTACGCTGCACAAGAGATGCATGCTGGCCGCGCTCACCGCGTCGGCGCTGTTCCTGACGAGCTACGTCATTTATCACGCCAATACGGGCTCTCGTCCGTTCACCGGCCAGGGGCCGATCCGTGTCATATACTTCGCCATCCTGATCACACACGTTGTGCTCGCGGCAGCGATCGTGCCGCTCGCGCTCATGACGGCCACGCGAGGTCTCCGCTCGCAATTCGACCGGCACGTCAGGATCGCGCGATGGACGCTGCCCATTTGGCTCTACGTCTCCGTCACCGGCGTGGTCATCTACCTGATGCTCTACCAGCTCTACTAGGCGGAGTGCCAGTGCGGTCGTGGTGTCGCGCGGCGCTGGTCGTCGCCCTGGTCATCGGCACACACGCCGTGCTCGCGGCCCAAGCGGGCTCCGGTCGCCCGCTCCCTGCCGACCCTCTCCCCAGCATTCCCGTCGCCTCGCCGGTGATGATTCTGCCGCGCGTCTTCTCCGCCTACGGCGCGCTCGTCGCCGCGGCCATGCTGAGTCTCCTGTATCTCTATCGCGGGCGCGCGTTCATCGTGTACTGGATCGGAAGCTGGCTGCTGGTCGCCGCGGCGCTCGGCCTTACGGCTCGCCTCTACGTCGACACGACGTTGCGGAACGTCCTCATCGGCGTGGCGCTGCTCTTCACCGTGTGGGCCGCCGGCCTGATGAGGCTGGCCGTCGAGTCGTTTCCGCAGCACGCTCTGCGGTGGGACTCGAGACGACTCAACGTCATCTCTGCCGCCGCGCTGTGGTTTCTCGTGGCGCCGTTCATCGTGCGGCTGTCCACCGTGGTCGCGACGGGAACGTTCGCGGCCGCCGCGCTTCTCGCCTGGGCCGCCGCCGGCTATATCCGTCTCGCGCGACACGCGCGATCCGCCGGCGCGCTGCTCATGGGCGCGGGCCTGACGATCATCGCCACCGGCCACGTCCTCGGGACCGCGGTGTCATTCGCCATTGACATCGGCTCGTGGCAGGGCCGGTTGTCGGGCATCACGGTCATCACCGCCCTGTTCGTCGCCTTCGGCATGCACCTGCTGGTCTTCGAGGACATGACCGATGAACTGCGTCTGACCAATCGCCGCCTGGCCGGGGCGAATGAGGAAGTGCGGCGGCTGGCCATCACCGATCCGCTGACCGGATGCCACAATCGCCGGTTCTTCGATGAGATCGAAAAGCGGGAAACGGAGCGCCATCGTCGCTATGGCTCGCCGCTCTCGGTCGCGTTCATCGACGTGAATCACTTCAAGCGGCTCAACGACACGCTGGGCCACGACCGGGGCGACGCGGTGCTGCGGACGATCGGCACACTTCTTCGAGCGCAGGTCCGTCAGTCGGACTACGCGATCCGGTGGGGCGGCGACGAGTTCCTCCTCCTGTTGGCGTGCGGGGAGGAGGAGGCGACCACCAAAGCCAATCAGCTGAAAACTGCCTTCGATCGCGAGCGGGCGGCCGCGGAACTGCCAATCTATCTCGGGCTGAGCATCGGCGTGGCGGCTGTCCCCCTGACCGGCGGCACGCTGCGGGAGGCCATTCGCGAGGCGGATAGCCAGATGTACGGGGACAAACTCTCGGAATCCGGCGTGTAAGTTCTTCTGCGATAAGATACTGGGCGCCAGACGCGCGGGGACGCGACGGCCCCACAGCCCGGGAGGATTCAAGTCATGCGACGCCTTTCGCTCGCCCTCGCCGCCCTCGCCCTCGCCGCCCTCGCCATCGTGTGCCTGGCCACGTCCGCACTCGCCCAGTCCGCGCGCGCCACAGGCTCTGTGAAGGACACCACTGGCAAGCCGCTGAAGGGCGCCACCGTGACAGCCGTGAACAAAGACGCGTATCCGCCGGAGATCACCTCGAGCACCGACGACAAGGGCCGGTGGGCGATGATTGGCCTGCGCACCGGCATGTGGACGTTCACCGCCGAATCGCCAGGATTCACGACGTTCAAGACCCCGTGGCAGGTGCGCGTGGCCGGCACGGCGCCGATTGGATTCGTCCTGGGACGGGACCTGGGCCCGATTCCTGGTGCGCTGACCAAGAACATCCAGCAGCAGTTGACTGCGGCGAACGTGTTGCGCGACAAGGGCCAGTACGACCAGGCAATTGCCGCCTACGAGCTCATTCGCGATCAGAACCCGAAGCTGACCGCCATGAACCTCGTGGTCGGCAGCGCCTATCGCCGGAAGGCCGCACAGGAAGCCGACCCGGCCGCGCGTCGCGCGCTCTTCGACCGCGCCATCGCTTCCTACACGGCGGCGTTGGCCAGTGACTCGGGGAACGAGCGAGCGAAGGTCGAGATCGAATCAACCCGCACCGAAGCCGCCACACCCCGATAGACCATGCCGACTCACGCGCCGGCCAGGGCCATCCGCCGCCGGAAGGCCGCGCTCATCATCGCGCTTTTTTTCGTGGCCGTCGTCGGATCCGCGGCCATCGGCTGGTGGTACGCGCGCGAGTCACCGGCGCATCAAGGGCCCATCGTGTTGATCTCGGTGGACGGAGTTCCCGCAACCGAGCTGCGGGCCTACGGCGCCGAGCGAACGGATACGCCGGCGATTGATGCCTTCGCGTTGGAGGCGGTGGTCTTCGAGCGCGCCTACACGCACTCCCCGCAGACGCTGGCGTCCCACGCCTCGCTGCTGACTGGCCAGCTCCCCTTCGAGCACGGTGTCCGGGACGAGGCGGGGTTCACGCTCGCCGCCAACGCGCGGACGCTCGCGGAGCTGCTCCGCAACCGGGGCTTCACGACCGGCGCAGCCGTCTCCTCGTTCCTGCTGCGCCCGCAGTCGGGCATCGCGCAGGGATTCTCGTTCTTCGACGCCGAGATTCCGGCGACGACACCGGAGGAGACTCCCGCGCTCGAGCGCGAGGGCACGCTGACACTGGATGCGGCCGAGCGCTGGATCCACTTGCGAAGCGGCCAGCGCTTCTTTCTCTTCGTACAGGTCGACGGACGTGACGCGGATGCCGCGGTTGCCCGGCTGTCCGCGGCCCTGAAGCAGCAGCGGCTCTATGACCAGGCCACGATCGTCCTCGTCGGCGATCATGGGGAGGCGGGCTCAGGCATGTCGCTGGACGACACCGCCTTGAGAATTCCGCTCCTCGTCAAACAGCCCACCGGCGAGGGCGGCGGGCGCCGTGTGCTGTGGCCGGTTCAGCACATCGATCTGCTGCCGACGATTCTCGATCTCGTGCGCGCGCCGTTGCCGGGCGGCCTGCGCGGGCGGTCACTGCGCGCGGTCCTCGATGATGACCATGCGACGCTACCGGCCCCGACGATCTACGCCGAGTCATTCGCGGCGTATTTCAGGTTTGGCGGCCTCCCGCGCTTTGCCCTCACCACCGACCGCTATCGCTATGTACGAGGCGCCGATGAAGAGCTCGTGGCGCTGGCACCTCCCGGAGACGAGGCGAGCGGCGGTGAGTCCACTGAAGCCGGCCGCCTCCGTGCGTCCCTCGATCGAATGCTCCCCACGGCCAGCGTGACGCCGCCGGCGCCTCTAGTGCCGGGCGACGAAGAGCGCTACGCCCTGCTCGGGTACTTGAGTCCGTTTCCACAGGCCACGCCTGCCGATGGCCCCATCGACGCGAGCGCACAGCCGGCAACCGTCGATGCGCACCGCGCGGCGGCCGTGCTCATCGGTCAGAAGAAATACTCGGCCGGGATCCGCGCACTCCAGGCGATCGTGAACACGCATCCCACGCTGGCCCCCGTTCACTATCAGCTCGGCGCATTGCTGCTGCGAATGGGACGGCTCGACGAGGCGATTCAGGCCTTCGGCACCGTACGCGAGCTGCGACCCGATGCCACGGCGGGCGCGCTCGCGCTCGCGGATGCGTTGATGCGCGGCGGGCAAACCGCGATGGCGCGTGAGCAGGCGGATGTGGCGATCGCCTTGGCCGAGCACGAGGATTCGCGCGCCCTCGCCGCCGCCCATGAAATGGCCGCGCGGGTCGCCCTTGCCGAGAAGGATTCCGACGCAGCCACTCGGCATGCAGAAGCCGCCCTCGCCGCCGACCCCGAGCTTCCCGTCCCGCAGTTCGTGCGCGGCCGCCTCTCATACGACGAGGGGCAGTACGAAGAGGCCGCCGCGCAGTTCACGCAGGCCACGGAGGTCTTGCGCGACCATGGCAGCCTGTTGCCTGACCTGCACCTGTATCTCGGCGAATCGCTCGCCCGTCTCGATCGGTACGCCGATGCGGAGGTGCAGTTTCGCGAGGAGCTGCGGGCCTATCCTCGCAACATTCAGGCGTACACCAGCCTGGCGATGCTCTATCGCGCGAGCAATCGTGACGCGGCCGTGGAAGATGTGCTGAACGAGCTGGTCGCGGCCACACCCACACCCGAGGGCTATGCGGTGGCCGCCAGGCTGTGGACGATCCTCGGCGAGCGAACGCGCGCCGAAACGCTCAGGTCCGATGCGCGGGCGCGTTTTCGGAGTGACCCGTCCCTGGCTCAACGTGAGCGGGACGGCCGGCGATAAGCAGCAGCCCGACTCCCGTCCACAACAGATTCCGTACTTTTCTCACCACGGCGAGCGTCACGCCGGCGACCGGCTGCACCGCCATCACCGGCGCCAGCGCACCTGACAGCGCTTCATCGATTCCCACACGGAACGGCACGAACTTGAAGACCACGGTGATCACGCGGTTGAGTGCTTCGAACACGATCGCTTGCGCCAGCGTGGGGCTGCGGTCGCCAAGCAGCCAGCGCAGCGTCAGGAATACTTCGAAGATCGCGACCGCGTGAAAAGACAGATCCAGCAGGAAGACCTGCAACGGCCGCCCGAGGCCTTCCGACGAGAACGCCAGCACCGCTCGCCGCAGTCCGGCGAGGGACTCACGCCACGCTGGCCGCGGCCTGCCCTCTTCCCTCCACGTTCCGCGCAGCAGGCGTAACATCACGACGATGCCCACCGCGGCGGCAATCAATGAGACGAGGGCGCCCTCGCGCCACTCCAGGGACAGCGGCACGGTTGCGAGCATCACCACGACGCCCAGAATGACGACCGCGACGACCGACCCGGCGTAGAACAGATTGTCGATGGCCAGGGAGGCGATCGATTCGCGCGTCGCCAGCCGATGCCGGATCAGCAGCACCTTCGTCGGCTCGCTGGCGACCATCCCCAACGGCGTCACGTTGCCGATGGCATCGCCGGCGAGGAAGGCGATGAAGGTTTGTCCGAGAGGCAGTCGCTTGTCCCGCGGCATGCACAGCCGCCAGGCACAGGACCGAAGCAGGAACCGGACACCGGCAAGGGCGACGATCGGCAGCACTCCCCAGCCGACCTTGCGGATGCCGTCGACGATCTGATCGACGCCGGCCTGGCGCACGGCATACGCGAACAGCACCAGGCCACCCAGTGCCGCCGCAACCGTGAGTGCACGCCGGCGCTGAGTCGTCACGGCATCCCGAGGAGCCTACGTCACTGCCTCACCGCCTCGGTGTGTGGTCATCGGGCGGAGAGGTTAGCTTGGGCGGCGGGCTTCGATCTGTTTGAAGGTTTCTTCGATCAGCCGCTCGTTATCTTCCTTCGACACGTTGCGCTGAAGCAGCTTCGACGCGATCGCGATCGAGATGTCGACCGCTTCATTGCGAATCTGCTGCAGCGCGCGAGCGGTTTCCATCTCGATCTGGCGCTCGGCGTTCTTCACGATGCCAGCCGCCTCGGCCTGCGCCTTCTGCTTCAGCTCGTCGCGAAGCCGATTGGCGTCGGACCGCGTCTCCGAGAGGATGGTGTCGGCCTGCGCCCGCGCCACGGCGAGGATCTTCTGCGATTCGACGTGCAGGCGCTCCAGCTCCTGCTTCGCCTGCTGGGCGTCGTCGAGCGACTTGCGAATCGAGTCCTGCCGCTCTTCGAGCGCCCGGAGCAAGGGCTTCCAGGCGAACTTCGCCAGCAGCCACAGCAGGACCAGAAACGTCGCGATGGTCCAGATGTAGAGCCCGGGATCGGGCTGGACCAGCGGGTTATTCATGACGCGTCCTTTCGGTGCCGAGTCCTATTTGAAGACGATCATCAGGCCGCAGATGACGGCCAGAACCGCGACGCCTTCGAGCAGGAAGAGCGGCAGCTGCACGGCGCCGTTAATCTGCGCGCTGGCGGCTGGCTGGCGGCCGATCGCTTCGGCCGCGCCCGCGGCGAGCCGTCCGATTCCCAACCCGGCGCCAATCACGGCCAGGCCGACGCCGATTCCGGCGCCCATGTATGCGAATGCGAGACCTTCCATGTCGTCCTTCCCTCTCCGTAGGGCCAGTCCCCGTGGACCGGCCGATTAGGGCGGGTCCTCGTGGACCTGCCGAGTAGGGCCCGCCTTTCGGACGGGCCGCGTGCTCAGTGATGAGCGTGGATGGCCATGCCGATGAACACGGCCGACAACAGCGTGAACACGTACGCCTGCACAAGAATCACGATCAGCTCGAGGGCCGACAGGCCCACGCCGACCGGCAGCGAGAGGACGAGGCCAACCCCCATTCCCGCCGCGTGGCCGAACAGTTCCGTAAAGATGAACACGAACGACAGGATCGCCAGCAGCGCGATGTGGCCGCCCGTCATGTTGGCGGCAAGTCGCATCGTGAGCGCAAACGGCCGCACGAGCATGCCAATGATCTCTAGTGGCACCAGCAACGGGTAGAGCCAGATGGGCACGCCATGCGGAACCAGGTTCTTCCAGTGCTGGACGAAGCCATGCGCCCTCGAGCCGGCGATGATGATCGTCAGGAAGGTGATCGTCGCCAGGCCCGCGGTCACGTTGTAGTTTCCGGTGACGGTAGAGCCGCCGTGCAGCACCCGCGCCATGAACGATTCCTCTGGCAGGTGGAGCACCGAGTGATTGATCAGCGAGAGCACGTCGAAGATGGGAATGATGCCAATCAGGTTGGCGGCGAGGATGAACACGAACAACGTCAGCAGCAGGGGCGTCCACGTGTTCACCCACTTCCGGCCGACATTGGGCTCGACGATGCTGTCGCGCAAGTACACGACGACCATCTCCAGCGCGTTCATGAAGCCGGACGGCACGTGCCGGTCCTGCCGGAGATAGCGGCGCACAGTCATCGTGACGATCACGAACACGGCGGCGGCGACGAGCCACAGCATCAGCACGTGCTTCGTCACGGACAAATCGATGCCGGCGATCGTCGGAAGATGAATGAGCGGATGCTCGATCGAGCTGTTGGAAACGTGCTCGATGATGACCTCACCGGGGTTGAACCGCTCGGCGGCGCCGGGGGTCTCGA
Source organism: Vicinamibacterales bacterium (assembly GCA_035293405.1). GTDB lineage: Bacteria > Acidobacteriota > Vicinamibacteria > Vicinamibacterales > UBA2999 > Gp6-AA40. Next base: position 20,794 of record DATDOE010000113.1, read on the forward strand.
CAATGTGCTCGGGCTGAAGCATGCGTATTTATGCGCGCTCGCGACGTGGCGACCGCACGCCGTCCATCACCAGGCGGCGCAAACTGAAGGCTTCCATCGCGTGCAGCACGATGAAGGCACTCGTAACACTCACCACGAAGGGCGCCGGCCGCAGTTCGAGCAGACGCATCATCGCGGTCACGTAGACGCCAAAGAACATCAACTTCAGCGCAAACGCCGCGATCATCACCTTCGTCAAACGCTCCGGCGTCGATGCGTGGGCGCGCACGTATGCGACCCAACTCGCAACGGCGCTCACCAGAGGACCGGTCAGCCCCCACAGAGCCTCGGGATTGGCGCGGTCGTCCCACACGATGGTCACGAGGAGCCAGGCGGCCCCGCTGGCCGCCACCATCCACGCAACCGGTTTCATTGACGTCTGGACGACTTTATTAACTCGTAGAACCCGACAACGAACCCGAGCAGCAGGCCCGCGAACGCGCCCCAGGGCGCCGTACCCCGCCACCGGTCGAACGCATACCCGAGGCCACCCATCACGATGAGGGCGCCGATCAGGGAATAGCTGGCCGACGCCGCGGACCCGGATCGGCTGACGTTCTCCTGAAAGGCCTTAACGGACCGCGCCAACGTGAAGCGATCGTCGTTCTTGGCCATCTCGCGGATACCCCACGCGCACGGGCCCGAACGTCCAAACTGGACGAACCCGCACAGCGATCCCGTCCGATCTCCCGGACCGCCGACCAGTATAACCCTGCTTTGTGAAAAAGTTCACCAGCCACCGTTTCCGGCCCGAGACCGACCCCTCCCGACCAGTCTCCGTCCGCCCGGATCAAGTCCAGTGTTTTCAATGGTTTTGAGGTAGTACAACAGCTTGACGCTCCTCACAACCGGGACCTATACTGCCCCTACCGCCATCCCCCACACTCTCCTATGCACACCTCTCACCCACTTCGGCCGATTGTGTTCCTCGCCGTCGCGTCTGCGTGCGCGTTCATGGGACTCAAAGCGACGCCGCACGCCGCGCAAGCCGGTGGACGGGAACGCGCGATGTTCGTCAGCGCCGTCGACTCCAAGGGCGAACCGGTCACCGGCCTCGGCCCCGACGCCTTCATCGTGCGAGAGGATGGCGTCCGCCGCGAAGTCCTGCGCGTCTCGCGAGCCACCGAGCCAATCGATATCGCGCTGCTCGTGGACAACAGCGCCGCCGTCGACGGCGAGATCACATTCGTACGCGAGGGGCTCTCGAAATTCGTGGCGAAGATGGCGCCGGGCAACAACGTGGCGTTGATCGCCTTGGCGGAGCGGCCCACCATCCTCGTCGACTACACGAGTGATCCCAAGCGCCTTTCGGATGGCATCGGCAGGCTCTTTCCAACCTCACAGGCGGGGATGACCCTCCTCGACGCCATCGTCGAGACCTCGCAGGGGATGGCCAAGCGTGAAACGCCGCGGGCGGTGGTGATTCCGGTGATCACCGACGGTGTCGAGTACACGAACCGCTACTACCGTGACGTCGTCGATGCGCTGCGGAAAGTGGATGCGGCGCTCCATGCGGTCACCATCGGTCAGTTCCCGTTTTCCGAGGAGCAGGGCACTCGCGAGCGCTCGTTCCTGCTGGACGGCGGCCCGCGCCTCACCGGCGGCCAGCATGTGCAGTTGCTCAGTCCGCACGGCCTCGATCCGGCCCTGCAGAAGCTCGCGCGCGAGCTGACGTCGCAATACAAGGTTGTTTATGGGCGACCGCAATCGCTGATCCCTCCCGAGCGGATCGAGGTTTCCTCGGCGCGGGCGGGGGTGACGATGCGCGGCGCACGGGCACGCGGGGAGTCGGGAGCTTGAGGTGAGGCGTTTCACGTGTGCGGTCGTGTTCGTTCTTGCGGGGCTTGCTGCCGGACCGTCGGCGCGGCAGGCACCGCCCCCGGCACAGCAGCCAGCGACTGCGGCGCCGCCATCGCCTGGCGCGCAGGAGCCGGCTCCAGCGGCCAGGCAGACACCGCCCGCGCCCGCTCCGGGTCGGCAGCAGCCCGCGTTTCGCACCGGCATCGACATCGTGTCGCTCAACGTGACGGTGACCGACGGCTCGAGCCATTACGTGACCGATCTCGACGAGAAGGAGTTTTCGATCTTCGAGGACGGCGTCAAGCAGAACCTCACGTTCTTCACGAGGCGCCAGCAGCCGATCGCCCTCTCCCTGCTCCTCGACACCAGCGCCAGCATGGAGCAGCACATCACGACCCTTCAGGCGGCCGCCGTCAATTTCGTTCGCCGCCTCAAGCCGAATGACCTGGCGCAAGTGGTCGACTTCGACAGCCGGGTCGAGATCCGTCAGGGCTTCACCGGGAACCAGTCCGATCTCCAGTCGGCGATCGAACAGACCAACGCCGGCGGATCCACGTCGCTGCACAATGCGATCTACATCGCGCTGAAAGAGCTCAGGAAAGTCCGCGCGGTCAACGAGGAGGACGTGCGCCGTCAGGCGCTCATCGTGTTTTCCGACGGTGAGGACACCTCGAGCCTGGTGTCCTTCGAGGAAGTGCTGGATCTGGCCAAGCGTTCGGAAACCGCCATCTATGCGATCGCACTACGTGGCGTCGACACCCAGGCCAAGGGCTTCAGGGAAGCAGAGTTCGTGATGCGCACGCTCGCGCAGGAAACCGGCGGCAGAGCATTCTTCCCAGCCAAGATCGAGGATCTGGCAGGGGTGTACTCACAGATCGCTGACGAGCTCGCCAGTCAGTACACCATCGGATACTCGTCTGGAAACCAGCGCCGTGATGGCGCGTGGCGCCGGGTCGTGGTTCAGGTATCGAGACCGAGTATCACGCCGCGCGCCAAAAAGGGGTATTACGCCCCGACGTCCCGTTGAATCTGATTCCCTTCGTTCTCTACGCCGCCGCCGCGGTGGTCTACGCGATTCATTTCGCGAAGCGGCAGCCGACCGCCGGCCGCGCCGCGACCACCCTGCTGCTCCTGGCGGCGCTGTCGCATACCTTCGTCATCGGCATGCAGACGATGGAAATCCGCCACCTGCCGATTGCGAACCCCTCGCGTGCCGTGTCGTCCTTCGTCTGGATGCTGGCGCTCTCGTATCTCTACCTCGAGCTGGCCAGCGACGAGCGTGCGATGGGCGTCTTCATCCTGCCGATCGCGGTCGGCCTGCAGGCGATCCCCGCATTCTCGCCCGGCGTCGAGACCGCCGACCCGGTGCTCGACAGCCCGTGGTTCTGGGTGCATGTCGCGTCGCTGTTGTTCGCCTACGCCAGCTTTGCGCTGGCGGCGATGCTCGGGCTCACGTACGTCCTGCAGTTCAAGGAAATCAAGAAGAAGCACCTGGGGTACTTCTACAAACGGCTGCCGTCGCTGCATATTCTCGACGCCATGAACTCGCGCGCGGTCATGGTGGGCTGGCTGTTTCTGACCATCGGTGTCGCGGTCGGCGTCGTGTGGACCGCGCAGGCCAGGGCCGTCACGCCGGGCAACCTGAATATCCAGATGATGTCTCTCGACGACCCGAAGATCTTCATCGCCTCGATCACCTGGGCCGTGTACTCGTTCGAGCTTTTCGCGCGGTCGACGATGGGGTGGACGGGACGGCGGTCGGCGTGGCTGTCGGCGCTCGGCTTCGCGATCGTGCTGTTGAATTTCTTGCCGGTGAGCTATTTCGTCACGACGAGCCACACGTTTCAGTAATGCATCTCTTCCTGCTCGGGGTGAGTCACAAGACGGCGCCGGTGGACTTGCGGGAGCGGCTCGATTTCTCGAGCCGTGACCTGGGAGCCGCCGTTGAAGCGCTGGCGACGCGGGCCTCGGCCGCCGAGTCGGTCGTGTTGTCCACGTGCAATCGATCCGAGATCTACGTCGCCAGCAGCGATCCCGAGCGCGCACGCGAGGACATCACGGGATTCATCAGCGACTACCACGCGCTTCCGACCGAGACGTTCGCGCCACACCTCTTCTCATGCGGCGACGAAGCCGCGGCAAAGCACCTGTTCCGGGTTGCGGCGGGACTCGATTCGCTGGTGGTTGGCGAGCCGCAGATCCTGGGACAGGTCAAGGACGCGTTTCAGGCCGCAGCGGAACGACGCTGCACGGGCCCGATGCTGAGCAAGCTGTTTCACTGGTCGTTCGGCGTCGGCAAGCGCGTCCGCTCGGAAACCGCGCTCGGCGAGGGCGCCGTGTCGATCAGCTTTGCCGCCGTCGCCCTCGCGCGCAAGATCTTCGGGCGGCTCGACGGCCGGCGTGTGCTGCTGATCGGCGCCGGCGAGATCAGCACGCTCACCGCGGAACATTTTCGCGCCCAGGGCGTGGGCGAGATCGTGATCACGAGCCGTACGCCTGGGCACGCCGAGGCGCTCGCGTCAGCCGTCACCGGCCGCGCGGTGGCGTGGGACGACGCCATGGCCGTGCTCGGCACCGTCGATATCGTGGTCACGGCTACGGGATCGCAGCGGCCGATTCTCACCCGGGCGCACGTCGAGCCACCGACCGGCAGACGCCGGACGGACCCGCTCTTCATCATCGATCTGGCCGTGCCGCGCGACGTGGAGTCCTCGGTCGGCGACATCGAGCAGGTGTTCCTCTACAACATCGACGATCTGCAGTCAGTCGTTCAGGAGAATCTGTCGCGCCGCGCCGCGGAGATCGCCCACGCCGAGACCATCGTCGCGGAGGAGCTGCTCAAGTTCGCCACCTGGCAGCGCTCGCGCAGCGCAGTACCGACGGTCGTCGCGCTCCGCCAGCGATTCGATGCCATCCGGCGGGCAGAGCTGCAACGGCTGGATGGAAAGCTCGCCGGCCTGACACCAGAGGCCCGGGCGCGTGTGGACGAGGTGACCCGCCTGATCGTCGAGAAGCTCCTCCTCGAGCCCACCGAACAGCTCAAGGCCCTGCCCGATGAAGAGACGCAAGTGGCCTACACCGAAGCGGTGAATCGACTCTTTCGTCTCCGTACCGGGGAGTCCCCACCTGATTCGACGGACGCGGCGGCGTCGACGACACCAGCCGAGCGGCCCAAGTACGACCGGCACAAGTAATCGTTGATGTCTACATTGAGGCTGGGCACGCGCGGCAGCCAGCTTGCGCTCGTTCAGGCCACGACGGTGGCCGCTCTGCTGAAGACACACGCCGGCCTGAACTGCGAGATCGTCGTCATCAAGACCTCGGGCGACCGCCTGGCCGATGCCGCCCTGTCGGTGATTGGCGGCAAGCGCCTCTTCGTGAAAGAAATCGAGGACGCCCTGCTGGCCGGCGACGTCGACCTCGCGGTGCACAGCAGCAAAGACCTGCCGGCGATCCTGCCGGACGGACTCGAGATCGCCGCCGTCCTGCCGCGCGAGGATCCACGCGATGCGATCATTCTTCCGCCGGGCCGGGTCGCATCCACGCTCGAGGATCTCGTCCGAGTGCTTGGACCGGCGCCGCGGATCGGGACGAGCAGCGTCCGCCGCATCGCACAACTCACGGGGCTCTTCCCCGGGGCCGGATTCCTGCCAATTCGAGGGAATCTCGATACGAGGCTGCGCAAGCTGGACGCCGGCGACTATGATGCGCTGGTCCTTGCCGCCGCGGGCCTGCGGCGTCTGGATCATGCTGAGCGGATTTCGATGGTCCTGCCGGTGGACGCCTGCGTGCCAGCCCCCGGGCAAGGCATCATTGCCGTGGAAATCCGCGGCGCCGATGTTCAGGCGCGAGAGCACGTGATGAAGATCGACGAGGCGCAGGCACATGCGGCGTTCACCGCCGAGCGTGCGGTCGTCGTGCGACTCGGCGGCGGATGCCAGATGCCCATTGGCGCCTACGCGGAGATTGCTGGGGATAAAGTGCACATAGCCGGCATTGTGGTTTCATTGGACGGCGCGCGCACGGCACGGGCCGACGCGACGGGGTCGATCCGGGAGCCTGAATCCGCGGGGACACGCGTCGCGGAGGCGCTTCTGACTCGTGGCGCGGACGAGATCCTCGCCGACGCACAACGACGGTCGGCCGAGGAAGGCCAGCAACCATGAAGAATCCTGCCGTCTATCTGATCGGCACCGGCCCGGGTGACCCTGGACTCATTACCGTACACGGCCTCGAATGCCTCCGCAACGCCGACGTCGTCATCCACGATCAGCTCGTCTCGCCGAGACTGCTGAAATACGCGCGGCGGGGCGCCGAGGTGATCAACGTCGGCAGCGCCGCGCGGCAGCCGATGGCGCAGGAGGCGATCTGCCTGCTGCTGGCCGAGAAGGCACGGGAAGGCGGCCTCGTGGCGCGGCTGAAGCGAGGCGATCCGTTCGTCTTCGATCGCGGCGGCGAGGAGGCCCTCTTTCTCAGCGAGCACCGCATCCCGTTTGAAGTGGTGCCGGGCATTCCGCTCGGCATCGGTGTTCCGGCGTACGCCGGCATCCCGATCACCTACCCGGGAGGCGGTGACACCATCACGCTCGTGCGCGGGTACGAGGACGAGAGCCGTACTCCGCCGGCCATCGACTGGGCGAGCCTCGCCAAGCTCGAAGGCACGGTGGTGTGCTACGCGGGCGGCCAGCAGCTTCCCCGGATGCTCGAAGCGATGCAGGCGAGCGGCTGGCCGAATGACGAGCAGGCGGTGATGGTCCACAACGGCACGCTGGCGAGCCAGGAAACGGAGTCAGGCACGATCGCGGAGCTGCTCAAGACCGTTCGCGAGCAACCGCGGCGCGGACCGGCGATTCTCGTCGTCGGCCGCGTGGTCGGCTTTCGCGAGCATCTTCGCTGGTTCGATGCGCGACCGCTGTTCGGCACACGCGTCCTCGTCACGCGGCCGCGCGATCAGGCCGCCGAGATGGTCGATCGCCTGACGGCGATGGGCGCCGAGGCGATCGAAGCCCCGATGATCAGAATCGTGCCCGCACACGACATCGAACCGCTGCGGCGCGCGGCTGCCAATGCCGACACGTTCGCCTGGATCGTCTTCACGAGCGCGAACGCGGTCGAGGCCTTCATGACTGTGCTTCTCGACGGCCAACGCGACGTGCGCGCGCTGAAGGGACCGCGCCTCTGCACCGTCGGCAGCGGCACCGCCGAGCGGCTCGCACGCTACGGCATCAAGGTCGATCTGATCCCGGACGAGTTCCGCGCCGATGCCGTGGTGGCCGCGATGTCGCACACCGGGACGGTCGAGGGCGCGTCCATCCTGGTGCCCAGAGCCGACATCGGCCGTGACGTCATCGCCGATGGCCTGCGCGCCGCGGGCGCCGACATCACCGACGTCGTCGCCTACCGCACTGTGCTCGAGGACGCCCAGCAAGAGGGAGCGCCGGACATCTATCGAATGCTGCTCGACGGGCGGATCGATGTGGTGACGTTTACGAGTCCGTCGGCGGTACGCAATTTCTCCTCGATCTACGGCGCGGAGCAGACCACCGATCTGCTCAAGAACACGGTGGTCGCGGCGATTGGCCCGGTGACCGCCGATGCGGCGACGCAGCTCGGCATCCGCGTCACGGTGCAGCCGACCGCATCCACGATTCCGGCACTCGTTGACGCCATTGCCGCGCACGTGGCCAGGGAGAAGGTGGCGAGCCCTTTGTGATCTGTGTGGCCTTTGTGGCCAAGACTTTGTGAACTTCGTGGCCGAAGGGCTTCGTGGCAAGATCGGCGTATGGCTGTCAGCACCCGCACAAAGCTGTCTCTCACCCGGCGCCCGAGGCGGCTCCGCCGCACCGAAGCCATTCGGTCGCTCGTGCGCGAGACGCGACTCACACCCGACTGCTTCATCTACCCGCTGTTCGTCTGTGAAGGCCAGGGCGTACGACGCGCTATCGGATCGATGCCTGGCGTGTATCAGCTGTCGGTGGACGAGGCGGTCAGGGAAGCGGCAGCGGCACAGGCCGACGGCGTGCCGGCCGTGATCCTCTTCGGCCTTCCCGACGAGAAGGACCTGGAAGGCTCCGGCGCCGCCGATCCCGATGCGCCCGTGCAGTCGGCGGTCCGCGCGCTCAAGCGTGAGGTCCGGGACCTCGTCGTGATGACCGATGTCTGCCTGTGCGAGTACACCTCCCACGGCCACTGCGGCATCGTCGACGGCGACGAGATCGTGAACGATGCCACGGTCGCCCAGCTCGCGCAGGCGGCGTTGTCTCATGCGGTCGCCGGCGCCGATTTCGTGGCACCGTCCGACATGATGGACGGGCGCGTCGCCGCGATCCGCAAGACGCTCGACGACAAGGGCTTCGAGAACACCGGCATCCTGTCCTACGCGGCGAAGTACTGCTCGGGGTTCTACGGTCCGTTTCGTGAGGCTGCCGACTCGACGCCACAGTTCGGCGATCGGCGCAGCCACCAGATGGATCCGGCCAACGTCGAGGAAGCGCTGCGCGCGGTGGAGATCGACCTGGCGGAAGGCGCGGACATCGTGATGGTGAAACCGGCCCTCCCCTATCTCGACGTGCTGGCGAAGGTCAAAGAGCGCTTCGGTCAGCCAACCGCCGCGTATCACGTCAGCGGGGAATACGCGATGCTCAAGGCCGCCGCCGAGCGCGGCTGGCTGGACGAGCCGCGGGTGATGATGGAGTCGCTGATCGGCATCAAGCGCGCCGGCGCCGACATGATCGTCACCTACTATGCGCGAGAGGCTGCTCGTCTCCTCTCGCGCGTGTAATTCAAAATGCGAAATGCAAAATGCAGGACGCGAGGGCCTTTGACTTGTCCGCCTGCCGTTTGTTTGCATTTTGAATTTTGAATTTTGAATTGACTTCCCGTCCATGAAGAGACCCGTTAACTCCCAGAAGCTCTTCGCCCGCGCGAGCCAGGTGCTCCCCGGCGGCGTCGACAGCCCGGTTCGCGCATTTCAGGCCGTCGGCGGCTCGCCGCTGTTCATCAAGCGCGCGTCGGGCGCGGTCATCGACGACGTGGACGGCAACCGGTTCATCGACTATGTGATGTCGTGGGGGCCGCTGATTCATGGGCACGCGCCGCGCTCGCTGGTCCAGGCCATCGCGGGAGCCGCCCGCCGCGGCACCAGCTTCGGTGCACCATCGCCGCTCGAGCACGAGCTCGCCGAGCGCGTGCGTGCGCTGGTGCCATCGATGGAGCGCCTTCGCTTCGTCAGCTCCGGCACCGAAGCTGCGATGAGCGCGATCCGCGTCGCCCGCGCGTTCACGCGCCGCGACCTGATCGTGAAGTTCGAGGGCTGCTACCACGGACACGCGGATGCGTTCCTGGTGAAAGCAGGGTCAGGCGCGATGACGCTCGGTGTGCCCACCAGCCCCGGTGTTCCGGCGGCCGTCGCCGCGGGCACGCTGCTCGCGCGATACAACGACCTTCGTTCTGTCGACGCGCTGATCGGCGAGCAGGCGGCGGCGATCGCCGCGATCATCGTCGAGCCCATCGCGGGCAACATCGGCGTCGTGCCGCCGGCCGACGGATTCCTCGCCGGACTGCGCGAGCGGTGTACGCGCCACGGCATCCTGCTGATCTTCGACGAGGTCATCTCAGGATTCCGCGCATCCGCGGGAGGCGCCCAGGCGGTCTTCGACGTGCGGCCGGATCTGACCTGCCTCGGGAAGATCATCGGCGGCGGCCTGCCGGTGGGCGCGTATGGGGGCCGCGCCGCGATCATGGACATGATCGCGCCCGTCGGGCCGGTGTATCAGGCCGGAACGCTGTCGGGCAACCCGGTGGCGATGACCGCCGGCCTGTGGGCGCTCAGGCGCCTGGTCCCGAAGCTGTATAAGGATCTGGCGTCACGCGGATCGTTGCTGGCCGCCGGTCTGGCGGCGGCGGCGCGCGACGCCGGCGTGGCCGTACAGGTCAATGCCTTCGGATCGATCCTGACGCCATTCTTCACCGCCGCGCCGGTGCGCGACTACCAATCGGCGCTGGCCGCCAATACGACGGCCTACGCGACGTTCTTCAGAGGCATGCTGAAGCGGGGGGTCTATCCCCCGCCGTCACAGTTTGAGGCCTGGTTTCTCTCGGCCGCGCACACCGATGCGCACATCAAGAAGACCATCGCTGCCGCGCGCGCGGCGATGAAGGACGTGGCCAAGGAAATCTAGCCACGCGCGTCAACTCCCAACTCCCAAAAAGCCAACTCCCAAATGAATCGGGAGTCTACCGCGGTTGAATCTGTACCGGCGAGTCGAAGCGGACGCGCAGCACCGAACCCTGCGGCAGCTCGACTTCCTTGCCTTCCGTCGCGGCGATGGTGCCGCCGCCACCGATCAGGATCCCGGCGAGGGCGCCCTTGAAGCCGCCGAGGATGCCGCCGATGATCGCGCCGACGCCCGCTCCAGTGGCGGTGCGGCCGGCCTCTCCCTTGATGCCCTCGCCCTCGATCGCCTGCGTCACCGTGGCGCGGATCGGATACGCACGTCCGTTCACCGTGACCTGATCGAAGCTGATCGTCAGCTTCGAGGTGCGATTGGTCCGGGTGCCCGCCTCGACGCCGGTGACGATGCCGCGGAGCACTGCGCCAGCGGGGATGACCACGCGATTGCTGACACTGACGTCCACGAGCGTCGTGGCCTCGAAGCGATCCTCGACCTGCGCGGTGCCCGAGTTGATGCTGTTCTGGAGGCGCGCGTCGAGCTCGGTACCGGTGGGGATCTCCACGGTTCCAGACGCGGCCGTCGTGGTCGCCGGCCGTGATGGTGCCGGTGTCGATGTCGATGTCGATGCGGGTGGGCGCGACGCGGCAGCAGACGACGACACTCCGGAAGCCGGCGTGTTCGAGCTCGTCGACTCGCCTCTCGCGCGGGAGCGCACATCGTCGATGCGGTCGCGGACGTCGGCATACTCACTACGAGCGAGGGTCCGCTCCTTCCGCAGCTTCACTTTCAGGTACACCACTTCGTCGCGCAGATCATCGAGCTCGGCCTGGAGCTGACTGGCGCGCGCCACATCGCGGCTCCGGAGCTGCGTCACATCACGATCCGCCAGGTAGACGTTGTCCTGGAGCCGTTGAACGTCGGCCTGGGTCACGGTCGTGCTCTGCTGCGCCGCCACAGGCGCGGCAAGACCGGCGATGACCACGCCCGCCAGCACGATGCGATGAATCACTTTCATAACTGTCTCCTCGCCTGAACTGCTAATTGCGCCACGGCATGAAGCGCTCGATCCAATTGACGCGGGTGAGGTCGTTGTAGATGACCGTCACCATCAACATCATCAACACGACAAAGCCGGCCAGGAGCATCTTCTCCTTGACCTGCATGCTGAAGTCCCGCCGGGCGATGCCCTCGAGCGCCATGATGAGGATATGGCCGCCGTCGAGCACCGGCACGGGCATCAGGTTGAGGATGCCCAGGTTGATGCTGAGCATGGCCATCAGGGAGAGAAGCGAGATGAACCCTTCTTGCGCGGACTCGCCTGAGAGCTGGGCGATGCCCACCGGCCCCTGCAGCTGGCGCACCGAGGTCGCACCGGTGAACAGCCCGCCGAGCGTCCTGAAGATCAGCCCCGATGACTCGATGTTCTGCTCGACACTGAGCTTGAGAGCCTCGAGCGGACCCGGCTTGAACGACTTGGTCGGCTCCGAGATGTAGAAGCCCATCATGCCCCGCGCGCCGCGCTGTTCGGGCGTACCGGTCAGGGTCAGCTCCTGCTTCTCACGACTGATCTTCAACTGAATCGACTTGCCACCGTTGCGCGAAATCGCGTCGATGAGCTGCGCCCGGGTTGCCATGCGCTCGCCGTTCACGGCCAGGACGATGTCCCCGGCCATCAGCCCGGCACGTTCCGCGTGATCGCCTGGAATGACCGAGGTGATAAACGGATTGGAATCGGGCAACACGCCGATCTCACTGCCCTCGTACTGACCCTGCGCCACCGGCCGCACAGTCGTGCTGATGGTCTTGCCGCCTCTGAGCACCGTGAGCTCGATGTCCCGATCGGGTCGGCGAATGCCGATGCCCAGCAGGAGATCCCGCCACGTGTTCACCTCGCGTCCGGCCACCGTGAGCACCCGGTCGCCTGGCACGAGCCCGACTTTTTCTGCCGGTGAGCCCGACACGATGGCTCCAATCACCGGAGGCCCGTCCCAGTACGCCGCCCTCTGCACTCCTTGCGCGAGAACGAACGCCAGCACGACGACGGCCAGGATGATATTCATCGCCGGGCCGGCGAACAGAATCTGGAACCGCTGCCACTTGGTTTTCGAGAGGAACTCGTCGGGCTGCCCCGACCGTGGATCCTCGGGCGTCTCTCCGGCCATCTTGACGTAGCCGCCCAGCGGGATTGCGCTGATGCAGTACTCCGTGTCGCCGCGCTTGACCTTCAGGATCTTCGGCCCGAATCCGAGCGAAAACGTGAGGACACGTACACCGTGACGCCGAGCCGCCAGGAAGTGCCCCAACTCATGAACGAAGATGAGGACGCCAAGAACGAAGAGGAACGCGAGGAGGGTCGTCAATACCAGAACCTCAGACTGTCAATTCTAACTCGCCGGCCATTGCGCGCGCGTAGGCTCGTCCCCACGCATCGATTCGCCGGACCACGTCTATCGTTGAGACGCCTTCAACGGTGTGCGCGTTCATCGAACGCTCGATCACGGCGGGAATCGATGTAAAGCCCAGTTTGCCGTCGAGAAAAGCGTCAACGGCCACTTCATTGGCGGCGTTGAGCACGACGGCCAGCGAGCCTCCGGTCCGCAGCGCGCGGTAGGCCAGGCCAAGACAGGGGAAGCGATCGTGGTCGGGAGGATGGAATTCGAGGCGTCCGGCTCTGTTCAGGTCGAGGGAGGGAAGCGAACCGTCCCATCGCTCTGGATAGGAACAGGCGTACTGAATCGGCAGCCGCATGTCGGTGACCCCGAGCTGTGCGATCACCGACCCGTCGACGAGCTCCACCATCGAGTGGACGATCGACTGCGGGTGGATGACGACCTCAATCTGATCGGCCGTGACGCCGAACAGCCAGTGTGCCTCGATGACCTCGAGGCCCTTGTTCATCAGCGTCGCGGAGTCCACCGTGATCTTGCGGCCCATCTGCCAGGTCGGATGCCGGAGCGCCTGATCGGGACCGACCTGCTCGAGCGCTGCCGCTGTGAATTCTCGAAACGGGCCGCCAGATGCGGTGAGAATCAGCCGCCGGATCTCCGCACTCGTCCGGCCGTGCAGGCATTGGTGCACGGCATTGTGCTCGCTATCGACCGGGAGGATCGCGACGCCACGCCGGCGCGCGGCGTCGGTCACGAGCGCCCCCGCCATCACGAGCACTTCCTTGTTGGCGAGCGCGATCGTCTTTCCGGCTTCAATCGCGGCGAGCACCGCCTCGAGACCGGCCGTACCGGCCGACGCGCAGATCACCATGTCCACCGACGGGTGGGTAGCGACGGCGATCAGCCCCTCCGCGCCGCCGGTCATTTCGGCGCGGCTGTCGGCGCCGCACGCGGCGCGAAGGCGATCGACGCCCTCGCTCGTGGCCATGGCGACGATCTCCGGCCGATACCGCCGCACCTGCTCCGCCAGCAGCGCCGCATTGTCACCGGCGGCGAGCGCGACGACCTCGAGCCGCGTCGGATGCGCCTCGACAACGGCCAGCGCACTGCGGCCGATCGATCCGGTCGAGCCGAGGATGGCCAGGCGCTTCACGTCAGGTTTCGTACGTAGAGGTAGAAGGGCGCGGCCGCGAACAGGAGCGCATCGATCCGATCGAGCACGCCGCCGTGTCCGGGGATGAGCGCCGAGCTGTCTTTCACTCCGGCGGTTCGCTTGAGTCGCGATTCGAACAGATCGCCACAGATGCCCAGCCCGACGACCAGCACGCCGAGCGTGATCAGCGGGCCGAATCCGGCAAAGGGCAACACTCGCGCGCCAACAACGGTCATGAACGCGGTGCCGAAAATCACACCGCCAACTGCACCCTCGATCGTCTTCTTTGGACTGATTGCCGGAGCGAGCGGATGGCGGCCGAAGAGTCGCCCGGTGTAGTACTGCATGGAGTCGCTCACGGCGACCGTGCCGATCAGGAGCAGCGTCGCCGGCCAGTGCCACTGGCTGTGCACCGCGACCAGCATACCCAGCGGCATGCCAATGTAGACAGCGGCAAAGATGCCGGTGGAAGCCTGCTGGATCGTGTGGTTGGAGATCAAGACCTCGACCGCGACCCACAACAGGCCCATCGCGAACAGCACATAACTCGACGGCATCACGCCGCCGGACGCCATCCAGCAGAGGGCGACGACGAGCACCACGGCGCGGATCGGCGAGTCCGCGATCTCCAGGTACTCGCGCGCCGCCAGCGCCGCCACGACGCATGCCAGCACGCGCAGCGCCACGACTGGAAGGAAGAGAATGGCCGCCAGCGTCACGACAGCGAGGGCGACCCCGCTGATCACGCGCGTCATCCCTCGACTCCGCTCGGGATGACCCCGAGTGACAATCGAGGGGTCATTGCGCGCCGATGACTGCCGGTGCGCCGATGCCGCCGTACCGCCGCTCGCGCTTCTGATAGGCGAGCACCGCTTCGATCAGGTGCCGGCGGCGGAAGTCCGGCCACAGCGTGTCGGTCACGTAGATCTCGGAGTACGCGATCTGCCAGAGCAGGTAGTTGCTGACCCGCATCTCGCCGCTCGTACGAATGAGCAGATCCGGATCCGGTTGGCCCGCCGTGTAGAGGAAGCTGGCGAAGCGCTGCTCGTCGAGATCCTCGGGACGGATGCCGGCCTCGATCGCGCGGCGTGCCGCATCCACGATCTCGGCGCGGCCGCCATAGTTGAGCGCGATGTTGAAGAGCATGCCGCGGCTCGCGCTGGTGCGCTCGATGGCGACGTTCAACTCGTCCTGAATATCAGGCGGCAGTTCCTCGATGCGGCCGATCACGCGGAACCGGATGTCATTCCGCAGAAGGGTGTTCAACTCGGACCGCAGATAGCGCTTCAGCAGCCTCATCAGCGTGCCGACCTCGGTGGCCGGCCGCTTCCAGTTTTCGATGGAGAAGGCGTAAAGCGTCAGCACGCCAATGCCGAGGCGCGCGGCCGTCTCGACCGAGTCGCGCACGGCATCGATGCCGGCCCGATGTCCCTCGACCCTGGGCAGGTGGCGCTGTGCCGCCCAGCGGCCGTTGCCGTCCATGATGATCGCGACGTGCGCCGGCAGCCGGTCGAAGTGAATCTCGCGGGCCAGCGTTTCATCGGCGTGCCCGGGCGGAATCCACGCCAGGAGATCCTCAAGCGGCACGACTCAATCCCTCATTCGACAAGCAGTTAATGATAATCCACACGGACCAGGAACAGGCCCTGCGGAGGCGCCGTCCTGCCCGCCTGCGCGCGCGTCGAACCCTGCAGCAGGGCGGCCATACCGTCTGCCTGGCGGAAGCCGCGCCCAACCTCGACGAGTGTGCCCACGACCGCCCGGACCATGTGACGCAGGAACCCGTCCCCCGTGATCTCATACGCGAGACGCCCGCCTCTATCGCGCAGCTCCGACTGGGTCATCGTCCGGACCGTCCCGCTGACGTGGCTGCCCGCGCTTTGAAACGCGGCGAAGTCGTGTGCACCGGTCAGAACGGCGGCGGCCTGCCTCATCGCGTCCACATTCAGCCGCTCCGAAATATGCCAGACAAACGCCCGTTCGAACGGGTCGGCAATCACTCCATGCCGCAGCTCGTACCGGTAGGTCTTGGAGCGCGCGCTGAAGCGCGCATGGAAGTCCGCGGCCACTTCGTCCACAGCGAGGACGCGGATGTCGTCCGGCAACTGCGCGTTGAGCCCGCGAGCGAGCGTCACGACGTCGTGACCGCAATTCAGCTGGACGCTCGCCACCTGGCCAAGCGCGTGAACCCCCGCATCAGTTCGACCAGCGCCATGCACCGTCACCGTGCCGCCCTCGAAACGCGCGAGGGCTTCTTCGAGCAGCCCCTGCACGGACTCGCCATCGGCCTGACGCTGCCAGCCGACAAACCGCGTCCCGTCGTAGGCGAGGGTGATCTTGAGAGTGCGCATCGTGATCAACGCTGATATCGCCGTAGGGGCCGGCTTCAGCCGGCCCGTCCACCGGTCCGCCTGAAGGCGCCTGAAGGCGGACCCTACGACTCGCGTGAAGCCTGCTGGGCGCAGGGTGGGTCCTCTTCCATGGACCCGCCGGCGATCACGTGCGCGAACCGGGTTTCACCACGGGCTGGCCCGCGGCGCACAGCGGGCACGACTCCGGCGGGTAGGTGGGCAGGGTCACCGTCGCGAGCGAGTGATACGGTACGTCGAGCGCCTGCTGCCCGCCACTGCGATCGATAATCGAGGCCGCGCCAATCACCTGCGCGCCCGCGGCACGAGCAACCTCGATGGTCTCGCGCGTCGACTTGCCCGTGGTCACCACGTCCTCGACGACCAGCACCTTCTCGCCGGGCGCGAGTGAGAACCCGCGACGCAGCATCAGTGTCCCGTCCTGCCTCTCCGCGAAGATGGCGCGAACACCCAGTGCCCGGCCGACCTCCTGACCGATGACGATGCCACCGAGTGCCGGCGACAGGACGACCTGGGCACCAAGGGCGCGCACGAGGTCCGCGATCTCTGCGCCACACGCCTCCGCATCCGCCGGGTGCTGCAGGACGAGGGCACACTGCATGAAGCCCGGGCTGTGCAGCCCGGAGGTCAGCCGGAAGTGCCCTTCGAGGAGGGCCCCGACGCGTCGGAAGCGATCGAGCACAGAATCCGCAGTAACTGAAGGCATCTGGGCCGAGTATACCTTTTGCAGGTTGCGAACATCTGGCCTCGGCCATTCGTCATAGACAAGGCGTAACTGACCTTAAATATTGGAGTTCGGAGAGATGCGTACGATTGTCATTCGGGCCGCCTGCCTCGTCGCCGCCGTCGCGGCCGCTTCTGGAACGCAGGTGTTCGTTT
Organism: Vicinamibacterales bacterium; assembly: GCA_035293405.1. Classification (GTDB taxonomy): domain Bacteria; phylum Acidobacteriota; class Vicinamibacteria; order Vicinamibacterales; family UBA2999; genus Gp6-AA40. Next base: position 37,595 of record DATDOE010000113.1, read on the forward strand.
CCGCACAGGTCCTGTTCCCGGCAGGCGGTGGTATCCAGCAACAGGCCGCCAGAAGTCCTCAGGCTGCCGCGGCTCAACAGCCCGCAACCGCCGCGCCCCAGGTCAGGCGTCTGACCGCTGACGACGCGGTCAAGCTCGCCGTGGAAAACAACCTTGGCATTCAGATCTCGCGCTTTGATCCCCGGATCCAGGATTTGAACGTCCTGGGCGCCCGCGGGCTTTGGTCGCCGTCGTTCACCTCGACGTTGCAGACCAACAGCATCCAACGGCCGTCGGCCAACATCTTCACGGGAAGCCAGGAGACCAATTTCAAACAGGAGTCAGTCACCAGCAATTTCGGCCTGCAGCAGACGCTGCCCTGGGGCGGTGTGTACGATCTCGGGTGGGACAGCTCACGAACCGACAGCAACCAGGGCGGCAACACGTTCCGGCCGCAGCTCAATTCATCGTTGTCCTTGAACTACCAGCAGCCGCTGCTGCGTGGCTGGAGCATCGACAACATCCGTCAGCAGCTCCAGGTCAGTCTCAAGAATCGCGAGATCGCGGACGTCGGGCTTCGGCAGACGCTCGCGTCCACCACGCGCACAGTACGCAACTCGTATTGGAACCTGGCCTACGCCGTGGCCTCGCTGGCCGTGCAGCAGCAGTCGCTCGATCTGGCGCAGGAATCGTTACGCAACACTCGCGCGCGCGTCGAGATCGGCACCACTCCCCCAATCGATATCGTCGAGGCCGAATCCGAAGTGGCGGCTCGTGAAGAAGCGGTCATCGTCGCCCAGGCCAGCATCGCCACCGCGGAGGACACTCTCCGGGCACTCGTGTTCGACCCCGCGATGCCTGACTTCTGGACCATTCGCATCGAGCCGACAGAGTTACCGCCGTTTCAGCCGACGATCGTCGATGTCGATGGCGCCGTTCGAAACGCGCTGGAGCGCAGGACCGATCTTCAGCAGACGGTGAAATCCATGGAAGCAACGGACGTGAACATCCGCTTCTTCCGGAACCAGACGCTGCCCGACGTGACCGCGAATCTCAACTACGGCCTGGCGGCGCTTGGCGGCACGCGGCTTCCGAGCTCCGGCGGATTCCCGGGCCTCCCGGTGGATCCGACATTGCCGACTGGTCCCCTGGAGAAGGGTTATCCGAGCGTGCTCCGCGACCTGCTGGGACTCAACAGCCCGAGCTGGACGGCGTCCCTGAACATCACCTACCCGATTGGGGCCAGCCAGGCCGACGCCAACCTCGCGCGTGCGCGCTTGCAGCACAGTCAGGCACAGACACAGCTCAAGAATCAGCAGATGCAGGTGGGGACGCAAGTCCGTCTGCAAGCCCGCAACGTGACCACCAACCAACAACGTGTGCAAAGCACTCGCGCCTCGAGAGGGCTCGCTGAGCGGCGGCTGGACGCCGAGCAGCGGAAGTTCCAGGCCGGCACGTCCACCAGCTTCCTGGTCTTCCAGGCGCAGCGCGATCTCTCCCAGGCCCGCAACAACGAGTTGAGGGCGATCCTCGATTACAACCAGTCGGTCGTCGATTTCGAGACCGTGCAGGAGATTCCGCTCGGAGGCGGCGGCGTCGCCACCGTCCCCACACAGTAAGGAACCGCTCGGGTAAGATTCAGGCCGTGCCGCGCGTCACGGTCACCATCATCACGCTCAACGAAGCGGACCACATCGCCGCCGCCATCGACAGCGCTTCCTGGGCCGACGAGATCGTCCTCGTCGACTCCGGGAGCAGCGACGATACTGTTGCCATTGCCCGCGGCAAAGGCGTTCGGATCGACACGCGCGCCTGGACCAGCTACGTCGATCAGAAGAACTTCGCCGCCGGCCTCGCCTCGAACGACTGGATCCTGTCCCTCGACGCCGACGAGCGCATCACGCCACTACTGGCCGCGGAGGTCCGCTCCCTCCTGGGCACCGAACCTCAGTACCGTGGCTACCGTGTGCCTCGCGTCACCCACCACTTCGGACGATGGGTTCGCACAACGGACTTTTATCCGGACTACCAGACGCGGCTGTACGACCGGCGCGCGGGGCGGTGGAAAGGGCAATACGTGCACGAGTCGGTGTCGGTCGACGGCGAGACCGGCCGGCTCACCAACGAGCTCGAACACTATTCCTATCGCGACCTGCGCGATCACTTCGACCGCATCAATCACTACACGACGCTCGCCGCGCGCCAGATGCACGAGAACGGCCGCCGCTCCGGGCCGCTCCACCTGCTGTTACACCCTCCCGCGGCCTTTCTGAGGAACTACGTACTGCGGCGCGGCTTTCTGGACGGCACCGCAGGGCTCACGCTCTCGATCGTGAACTCGTACGCCGTGTTCCTGAAGTTTGCGAAGCTTTGGGAGCTTCGCAAAACTCCCAATTGAAGGATGTTCTCCCTCCACATCGACACCGCGCGTACCTGGCGTGGAGGCCAGAACCAGGTGATGCACACCGTCATGGGCCTGCGCGCGCTGAGGCAGCGGGCCGCCCTTGTCGCGCATCCAGAGGGAGAGCTTTTCCGCCGCATGTCGGAGGGCACCGATCTCATCCCGCTCGCCCCTCGCAACGAAATCGACATCGCCGCGGCCTGGCGATTGTCACGTCTCCTCAAACGGCTGAAGCCCGACCTCCTCCACGCGCACGATCCGCATGCCGTCGCGATGGCCGCCACGGCGCTCTCCATCACGTCCCCCTCGCCGATGCCGGTGCTCGTCGCCTCGCGCCGCATCGAGTTCCGGATCGCCGTGAACTCGTTTTCACGATGGAAGTACGGGCAGGTGGACTGCTTCATCGCCATCAGCGAGGCGGTTCGTGACCGGCTGGTTGCCGACGGCATTCCCCGCTCCAAGACCACCGTCGTCAACGAAGGCGTCGACGTCGAGCGCATCGTTCACCTCACGCCGGCGAACGTGCACGCGGCCTTCTTCCTGCCAACGCACGCACCGGTCGTCGGCAACGTCGGCGCGCTCGTCACGCAGAAGGGCCAGCATCACCTCATCGACGCGGCCGCGATCGTCGTCAAGCGGATCCCCGACGCGCGGTTCGTCATTCTCGGTGAGGGCGAGCTGCGCCCGCAGCTCGAAGAGCAGATCCGCCGCAAGCATCTCGAACGTCACGTGTTCCTGGCCGGCTTCCGCCCGGACGCGCTCGAGCTGATCAAGGGATTCGATCTGTTCGCGCTGAGCTCGCTGCACGAAGGCTTGTGCACGTCGCTGGTGGACGCGATGGCCGCTTCACGAGCCGCCGTCGCGACCGACGTCGGCGGCGTGCCCGAAGTCATGGTCGATGGCGAAACAGGATTCCTGGTGCCGGCCCGCAATCACGAGGCAATGGCCGAACGGATCGTGGACCTGCTCAAGGACGATGCCCTGCGTGCGCGGATGGGTGAGGCCGCGCTGCGCCGCGCGCGGGCGCGGTTCACCGTCGAGCGCATGGTGGCGGGCACGGCGGTGACGTATGAGGCGCTGATCTCAGCCAGGAGGCAGCTCGCGTAGTCGCCGCTCGAGAAACCGGCGCTGCGGATCCTGCCTGGTGAGTCCGAGCGCACGGACGTACGACGCACGCGCGTCGGCCGTTCTTCCGAGCCGCCGGCACAGGTCCGCCCGCGCCGAGTGCGCCAGCTGGTAGTCTCCGAGGTCTCCGCGCGCCAGGATCGCATCGACCATCGCGAGGCCGGCCTCGGGTCCATCACGCATGGCCACTGCCGCCGCCCGGTTGAACTCCACCACGGGCGACGGATCCGCCCGCACGAGCACGTCGTAGAGACCGACGATCTGGGCCCAGTCGGTCGCGGCAGCGGTTGGGGCTTCGGCGTGGACGGCCGCGATCGCGGCCTGCAGCGTGTAGGGTCCGAACCGGTGTGTCGTGAGGGCGCGCTCGACCAGTCCACAGCCTTCGGCGATCTGATCGCGATTCCACAACGATCGATCCTGATCGTCGAGCAGGATCAATTCGCCCTGGTGCGTCGCGCGTGCGGTACGCCGCGACTCGTGGAGCAGCATCAGCGCCAGCAGGCCGATGACTTCGGCCTCCGACAACAGCTCGGCCAGTAAACGTCCCAGCCGGATCGCCTCGGCCGAGAGGTCGTGTCGAGTCAGTGACGCTCCAGACGAGGCCGAGTACCCCTCGTTGAACACCAGGTAGACGACCTGAAGCACCGAGTCGAGCCGGCCGGGCAGGTCGGAGCGCGAGGGCACTTGATAGGGAATCCGCGCGTCGCGGATCTTTGCCTTTGCACGCACAATCCGCTGGGCCACGGTGGGGGGCGCGCTGAGGAACGCGTGCGCGATCTCCTCGGTCGTGAGGCCGCACACTTCGCGCAGCGTGAGCGCGATCTGCGTGTCGGGTGTCAGGGCCGGATGGCAGCAAGTGAAGATCAGCCGCAATCGATCGTCTTCCACGCCATCGTCGTCCCATTGCGTCGCGTCGCTGGTGGCCGTCTCGAGTTGCGCGGCGAGCTCCCCGAGGGCCGCGTCGAACCGGGCCCGCCGCCTCATGCCGTCGATGGCTTTGAAGCGGCCGGTCGAGACGAGCCAGGCCCGGGGATTCTCGGGTACACCGTCCCGTGGCCACCGCTCGACGGCCGCGATGAAGGCGTCGTGCAGCGCCTCCTCGGCGCGATCGAAGTCGCCGAGCAGGCGGATCAGCGTGGCGAGGACGCGACGCGACTCCGCCCGGTAGACGGCGTCAACCGTCTCTCGGGCGATGTCGCCTGTGTCGTCCCCGTCCCGTGATGGGCTCACGGTACCGGCTTAACCGAACACCTCGATTGGCCGCACTTCGACGCTGCCGGTGCGGGCCGACGGGATCTTCGAGGCCACTTGAATGGCGTCATTCAGGTCCCGGGCCTCAATGAGGTAGTACCCGCCCAGCTGTTCCTTGGTTTCCGCGAAGGGCCCGTCGGTCGTGGACAGCTTGCCGTTGCGCATCCGCACGGTCGTGGCCGTACTCACGGGCTTGAACGCTTCGCCGCCCACGTAGTGGCCGCTCTTCTTGACGCCTTCGGTGAAGGCGAAATACTCGCCCATGAAGGCGTCGCCCTCCTCCTTGGACATCGTGGCCGCCTTCTTCTCGTCGTCATAAATCAGGCACAGATACTTCATGGCTCCTCCGAATCAGGGGTGAAAACTGCTTGAACAGCGGATAGTCGATCGGGGAGGCCCGAGATCGACATCACGTTTTGGCTCTGATTTTGTCGGCTTTGATTTTGGGGAAACACATTCCTCGTAGCGGGCACTGCGTGTCCCGCTGGGCCTTCCCGAACCCACAGGCGTTCATCATGCCCACGTGGCAGAGGGCGAAGTCGTAGCGGACGGGGTCACGCGCATCCACGTCCCGCAGCGCGGCCGTAATCTCAGCGGCCATCTTCCATCCCGGGCTCGTGTAGCGGGTCAGCCGAAGGCAGCGACCCAGGCGAATCACATGTGTGTCCAGGGGGACGATCAGCCTGGATGGAGACACGCGCGTCCAGACGCCGAGATCGATTTCATCCTTTCTGACCATCCATCGCAGGAACAAATTGAGCCGCTTGCAGGCGCTGCCGGCCGAGGGCCTGGGAAAGAAGTACGACACGCCACGCTGCTTTGGTACGTGGCGTCCGTACGCCGGCCGTAAATCGGTGGCGAGCGCGCGTGTGGAGAAGGCATCGAGGGCCGGGCCGACGTGCGACACGCCCGGATCATCACCCTCCAGGAAGAACGCTTCGATCGACCCGGATTCGCGCAGCATCCGGCGCAGCACCAACAGCAGGGCGACGAGATCGCGGCCGCGAATCCAGCGATGGACGAGCGGCGCGAGCCGGGCACCGTGACGTGCAGGATCGAAGCCGCGCACAAAGGCCGCCGGATGCGGGCCCATCACCTTCAGGAGCGCCTCGATCGACTGCAGCACGCTGGCCACGCGGCCGAACGCCAGGCCGGCGGCGCAGAACCCGACGACCTCGCGATCGTCCGGCGCGGTGTACCGGCGAACGATGTGCACGGGGTCTGTCGCGGAGGTCACGTGGTCGAAGGACCTGTACAGACCTTCGAGTCGCTCGCCGGCGGTCATCACATCGATGATTATCTGCCGGGCACGACGCCGGCCAGCGCAACGAGGGCGAGCAGGCCGCCCACACCGGCCCAGAAGGCGGTCGCGCTCCAGAGATAGATGGGATACGGGTTCGCGGTGCTGACATACGAACGCGGGTCGCCGCCTACCCTGGCCGCCGTATTGGCGCGCTGTTCCGGCGGCCAGCGGGCACCGGACGGCGTCGAGTAGGTCGGGAACGCCAGCACGGGGTCGAAGTAGTGCTCGAGGATCAGATTCTCCTTCCACGCGGTCCACGCGTCGCCCTCGTTGCGACGCTGGATGTGCCAGATCCCTTCCGCGAGGTAGTGATCCTCCATCGACACGCGCCGCAGCCCACGCGGCGGCTCGGCTCGCCACCTCACGGCCCGATCGACTGATGCGGCGGTCAGATCGTCCGCTGAATAGCGGGAGCGGAATGTCCCGAGGTCGGAGTCCCGTATTTCATGGCCGAGATGCACGGCATGAACGAACAGCGCCAGGGTGACGATGGTCATCGCGGCGAACACGGCAAGCGCGCGCCGCCCGTTGCGATCCGGCAGCACGGTCGCACGCGCCGGAGGGTCGAGGCCAAGGCTGAACGTCAGGCCACACGCAATCGCGGCCCCGTTCAGCAGCACGTCGTGCAGCTCGCCCACGCGGGCCGGAATGAGCCACTGGAAGCCTTCATCGAGTATGCCGACGGTGATGCCGGCGAGAATCGGGAAGACGAGCGCGGTGACGTCTCCTTGCGCGCGCCACGCCCGATAGAAGAGCCACGTCAGCACGCCGTACTCGACGAAGTGAAACCGCTCCACGACATCCACGTCGGCATTGCCGGTCGCGGTCAGGCCGGCGTAGATCACTCCGCCCCCCACAGCCGCAACCAGCGCACCGTACCGCAACAGCCGTCGCTCACGGATTCGCGCCAGCGCCGTCACCACCGCCGCGGCCACGGCAGCGATCACGATGCCGCCAACGATGTTGCGATACTGGCCGGGAAGAGCGGTCTGAATCGAGGCGCGGATCTGGCCGACGTACGGGGCGCCGAGGACGACCGTCAGCGATGCGAGGAGCGCGAGGAGCAACCGGGCGCGCATGTCATGCGCTGGGTGACGAGGCGGCGCGGTGGAGCGCATCGCCCGTGAGACGGCAGATCCGCCAGTCGTCCATCACCTGAGCACCCAGCCGCCGGTAGAACACGATGGCGGATTCGTTCCAGTCGAGGACGCTCCATTCCATCCGGCCGCAGTGTCTCTGAACCGCGATCGCGGCCACGTGACCGAGCAACTGCCGGCCGACACCTTTGCCGCGCCAGTCCTGGACGACGAACAGATCCTCGAGGTAGAGACCGGGGCGGCCGAGGAACGTCGAGAAGTTGTGGAAGAAAAGCGCGAAGCCGACGGGCACCTTGCCGGCGTAGGCGAGCACCACCTCGGCCGCCGGCTGCGGACCGAACAGGCTGACGCGAAGGTCCTCCTCGGTGGCGGTCACCTCGTGCGAGAGCTGCTCGTACTCGGCCAGGCCCTGGATCATCTGAAGGATGACCGCCACATCGCCTGCGTGCGCAGGAACGATTCGCACACTCTCCATTCGACTTTCCCCTCTCACGAGCCACGGAGGCACGAAGACACGTTCGTGATCATGATCCTGCTAGAAGGTGTTGATGGGAACCCCTGCCTGGCACAACGGGCAGGCATCCGCCGGATGGTTCTCCGGTGCCTTGTACTCCGCCAGCGGAATGTTCGGCACGCCGACGTCGACGATCGCTTCCATGCGGTCGTAGATCTGCGCCGTCGCGATCACCGTTCCGCCGCCCTCGCGGACGAGCGCGGCGCATCGCACCAGCGTCTGACCCGTGTTGCGTACATCGTCAACGAGGAGGACGGTGCGTCCCTTGACCTGTGCCTGATAGAAGCGGCTCAGGACGGGCCCGCTGCCGGGATCGACGGCAAACGGCGCAAACAACGTCGGCTCACGCGTGATCTCGCGCTGGCTGTCGAGCAGCCCGGCGATCGTGTGCGCGAGCAGAGCGCCGCCGGTCACGGGTCCAGCCACGACCTCGGTCGCGTCGAGAATCGATCGCGGCAGCACGTCGAGCAGATCCTGTGCGAATCGCCAGATGGTCGAGGGATGCCTGAACAGCTGATGCGGATTCAGATAGACGCGCCCGTGGTAGCCATTGCCGAAGTCGAAATGCCCATTGAGCATCAGGACCGAGTGCTGCTGCAGGTCCCTCAGCGCCTTCTCGCGGATCTCGTCTCGTCGATTCATGCTTTGGGTGCACTCATAACAACTCCCAAATGCCCAACTCCCAACTCCCAACTCGGAATACCCAACTTCGTAGCGCCGATGTTTTGGGAGTTGGCTTTTTGGGAGTTGGTAGTTGACAGCGTCATTTCAGAGCGCGATGTGGGCGTCAGGGTTCACGAAGAGCGTGCGACCACCAACGATGGTCGCCGACACACCGCCACGCAGCTCCCAGCCGTCGAACGGCGTGTTCTTCGAACGCGAACGCAGGGAGGCCGCCTGGATACGCACGCGCAGGTCCGGGGCAATGACCGTGATGTCCGCCGGTGCTCCCTCAGACAGGGTCCCTCCGGGCACACGCAAGATCCGCGCGGGGTTCGTAGACATCAGCTCCACCAGCCTGGGCAGACGGATCAGGCCCGAGTGGACCAGCCGGTCGAGCGAGAGCGACACGGCTGTCTCCAGCCCGACGATCCCGAACGGCGCGCGGTCGAACTCGACCTTCTTCTCGTCGTAGTGGTGCGGCGCGTGATCGGTGGCGATCGCATCGACCGCGCCGTCGGCGATGCCGGCCAGCATGGCGTCACGGTCGGCCGCCTCGCGCAGGGGAGGATTCATCTTCACGTTGGTGTCGTAGGGAATCGGCGCGCCCAGCGCCTCGTCGGTCAGCGTGAAGTGATGCGGCGCCACCTCACAGGTCACCCGCACCCCGCTCTCCTTGCCCTTGCGCACGGCGCGCAGCGACGCGCGCGCGCTCATGTGCGCCACGTGAAAGGCCGATCCGGTCAGCTCGGACAGCAGGACGCCGCGTTCCACGCCCAGCGCTTCGGCGGCCCCGGGCATACCGCGCAGCCCGAGCGACGCGGCGTGGAAACCCTCATGGGCAACACCATCGGCCTTGAGCGACTGATCCTCGCAATGCTCGATGACGGGAATACCGAACATGCCCGCGTATTCGAGCGCGCGGCGCAGCAGCATCGCCGTCGCCACCGGATGCCCGTCGTCGGTAATCGCGACGCAGCCGGCATCCTTCAACTCGGCGATATCCGCGAGGAGCTCACCTCTGGATCCCTTCGACACCGCACCAATCGGATACACGCGCGCGAGGCCGGCCTCGGCGGCCTTGGCCAGAATCAGCAACGTGACGTTGGCGTTGTCGTTGACCGGAGAGGTGTTGGGCATGCACGCCACCGCCGTGAAACCACCGGCCACGGCCGACGCGGTCCCCGTGGCCACGGTTTCCTTGTGCTCCTGGCCAGGCTCGCGCAGGTGCACGTGCATGTCGATGAAGCCCGGACAGATCACGAACCCGGCGGGAATCTCGACGACGGTCGCGCCGTTGACCGGCAGGTCACGGCCGACGCGAGCGATCCGATCGCCCTCGATCAGCACATCGTGGATGCCGTCGATCCCGTTGGCGGGATCGACCACTCGCCCGCCCTTAAGCAGCTTCTTCATGTTCGGCTCCGCCCGCGAGGAGATAGAGGACCGCCATCCGCACGGCGACGCCGTTGGCCACCTGGTCGAGAATCACCGAGTAAGGACCATCGGCCACTTCTGATGCGATCTCCACGCCGCGGTTCATCGGACCTGGGTGCATGATCATCACGTCCGGTTTCGCGAGACGCAGCCGCGCCTCGGTCATGCCGAACACACGAAAATACTCACGGAGCGACGGGAAGTACGCGCCTTCCATGCGCTCGAGCTGAATCCGCAACAGCATCACGACGTCCGCGCCGGCGACCGCCTCATCCACTGAGCTCGTCGGCGTGACGCCGAAGCGACGGATGTCGGTCGGGAAGAGCGTCGGCGGTCCACACACCCAGACATCGGCGCCCATCTTGGTCAGCAAATGAATGTTCGACCGGAGCACGCGGCTGTGCAGCAGGTCGCCGACAATGGCCACTTTCAGGCCGGCCAGCTGCTTCTTCCGCTCCCGGATCGTGAACGCGTCGAGCAGCGCCTGCGTCGGATGCTCGTGCATCCCGTCGCCGGCGTTGATGATGGCTGATCGGCAGATGCGCGAGAGCAGGTGACACGCACCCGAGGATGAGTGGCGCAACACGATCATGTCCGGGGACATCGCCTCCAGATTGAGGGCCGTATCGGCCAGCGTCTCGCCCTTGACGACGCTCGAGGTGCCGATGGCGATGTTGAGCGTGTCGGCGCTGAGCCGCTTCTCGGCAATCTCGAACGAGGTGCGCGTGCGCGTGCTCGGCTCGTAGAACAGGTTGACGACCGTCTTGCCGCGCAAGGCCGGCACTTTCTTGATCGGCCGGGTCCCGACTTCCTTCATCGCCTCCGCCGTGTCGAGGATCAGGGCAATCTCGCCGGGCGTCAGGTCGGCGATGCCGAGCAGATCCTTGTGGCGCAGGGCCGTCACAGCCGGCTGCCGATCGATCTCAGTGCTGGCCGTCGTCATGCGCTCCCTCCCTGCTCCACGATCACTTCGTCCTGGCCGTCGATCTCCAGCAAACGCACCTGCACGCTCTGCTCGGGAGACGTCGGCAGGTTCTTGCCGACGTAGTCGGCCTTGATCGGCAGCTCCCGATGCCCGCGATCCACCAGCACGATGAGCTGGATGCCCTTCGGGCGGCCGAAGTCGATGAGCGCGTCGAGCGCGGCCCTCGTGGTTCGTCCCGTGTAGAGCACGTCATCCACGAGCAGAATCTTGCGGTTGTCGATGGAAAACTGAATCTCGGTCCGGCGCACCTGGGGCTGAAGGCCCACGGTGTGGCGCATCAGATCGTCGCGATACAGCGTGATGTCGAGCGCGCCCGTGGGCACGTCCTGACCGGTGATCTCGCGCAGCGCGCGGGCGAGACGCTTGGCGATCGGAACGCCGCGCGTGCGCACGCCGACCAGCGCGAGGTCGTCGACGCCCTTGTTGCGCTCGACGATTTCGTGGGCGATGCGGGCCAGCGTACGGCCGATCCGATCCGCATCCATGACTACGGGCATGCGGACCTCTCGAGGGGGATGTTGTGTGGGAAAACGCGTGTGGGCATGTTCACCTCTTCGCGGCCTCGCGGGACCGCAGTTAAAGAGTGAAGCGATTATATCAGTTCAACAGGTTCGATGGGTTCAACGGCTTCCAAAGGTTCAATCGGTTCCCAAGGGTAGGCGAACCCTTGGCGACTAACTCGAGAGTAATCCGATGGTGGGAACGTATCGGCCTCGCCGTCGATCGATTCCTCTGCGGCTCACCATCTTTTCATCAGCACTCACCTCGCGCCAATTACTTGAAAATGGCGCGGTTGCGGCGGTCCGATTAAATCGATTTCCGTCGCAGGGACACCCTCAGGGAACAACAGCTGCTGCGGCCGCTGCTTCTGATTTAGAGACGCCTGCACACACAAGTCCGAGGCGCGAGGTCACACCTTCTCAGCGAACGCCAACGATACCCTCTCACACCGAGTTCTTCGATCGAGTCGGCGTGATGGGTCGATCTGCGCAAGCGTCAGCTCCTCGCGGAGTTTATCGCGCTACCGTTCAAAACTCGTCAGGTCGATGTCCTGCGCGTAGAGGAACAGTGACCTGTTCTGTCACGGAGCTGCGTTATTCTCTGTTCCTGAGTCGATACATTGTCTTGGGGTGTCTCCCCAAGCCAATGCAATATCTTGTATCGAGGCGTCCAACCAGATTACCCTCAATCGATTTTCATGGCTGTCTTGACCCAGGTCCCTTTTCCGTCGGCTTCTGCAAGGCCATTGACTGCGCACCGGCCTGGACGCTCCCTCGCCGGGGCCGTCCAGGCGCGACAGCAGCCGCTTGTTGAAGCCAGAGGACTGCTGGTGGATGCGTTGCGGGGCAGCCCGGAAAGTTCGGAAGCATTCGCTGCAATCTTCGCGGTCCGCTCGCCGAACCAATTCACCGACACAAATCCAGACTCCATTCCCGAACGGGCAGCGTGGGCACTCGTGAATATGTACTTGCTCGGTGCTGATGCTGGAGCACTGATCTCGGATTCACTGCGCTCCGCCGAGGCGTGGTTCCTCGGATCTCGGGCGCAGTATCTTCCGTCACTAGCAGAGTGCGTCGATGTCCCAACCGATCGCGCTTGTGCGATGTTGCTGTCCGTCGTGACGATCGACCGCGAGTTCCGGGGACTTCTTCCGTACGTCCTGGAGCCGTTCGACTTCGCGCACCGTATGAGCGCAATGCGGTGCGCGGAATCAGGAAAGCAGCGTAGACAAAAGCGCTCGTCAGGTACTTTCTACACGCCTGGCGACGTAGCCACGAGCATCGCGCAGCACGCGGTCGGATCGGTCCTGACAGGCGGACGGGCGATCGATCCCGCGTGCGGAACCGGTGTCTTCTTGTTGGCGCTCTTGCGCGAGTTACGGAAGGGGGGCGATGCTCGCACGCCCTTCCAGATCTGCGGTAACAGCCTCTACGGGATCGACGTCTCGGACCTTGCCGTCGAGTCATGCGCGTTCGTCCTTGCGCATGAATGCCTTGACGAGATCGAGCACGTCGACCCATGGGCAGTGTGGCAGACGATCCGCCTGAATCTGTGGGCGACCGACACGACACGGATTCGGTTATCGATCAATTCGCCCGATGGGACGGAGAGAGAATGCGCCAGAAATGCTCTGTCGGCAAACAATTCAACTCCGGCAGGCTTCGTTGGAAAGAACGACACTGGGGCATCGCTCTGGCGAGAATCTGATCCCACGGACCTCTGGAGCGTGTTTCCTGAAGCCGCGGGCGGATTCGAGGCGATCGTCGCTAATCCTCCTTACGTTCGAACCACATCTGAACCTGGCAACCTGTATATTCGCTTCGTTGAGCAGATGATCAGGCTTGCGCGACCCGCGCGCAGCTTCATCGGAGCCGTTTTGCCGCTCTCTGTCGCGTTTTCTTCTGACGACGAGACGAGAAACCTCCGGCTGGCATTGACTCACGCTTCAGGCACTTGTCGTTTCGCTTTTTTTGACCGCGAGCCTCACGGCCTATTCGGGGAGGAAGTGAAGACTCGATCGGCAATTCTGTTCCGTCAGATCGAGCCGGGTGCTGGGCCCGCGGTTGTCCAAACGACTTCATTGCTACGACTCACAAGTCGATCGCGCGCCACGCTTCTTGAATGCCTGCCGGCTGTCAGCTTGGGACATCAAGACATTCGCGATGGCGTACCCAAACTCGGAAGCGACGTTGAAGTTGATGCATACAACCGGCTGATCACCAGGCGGTTCCGGAACAGCGACCTCAGGTTCTCCGCGGCCCCCTTCACGTCTTGCCTTGGTGACCAGGGCGAGGATTGCATTTACGTGGGTCCGGTTGCTTACAACTTCATCAACGTCGTCAGACGCCTGGAGCTTGTCCCTCGTCCGGAGGGTACACCGACGAGTTCGAATTTCTTGAGATGCGAATTGACGGATTCCGTGACCGCGGACGCCATTTTCGGGCTGTTCTCCAGTAGAGTTTCGTACTGGCTGTGGAATGTTCGCGGAGACGGATTCCACGTGTCCAAACGGTTCGTTGAAAACATCTCGACCTTCTGGGGCGATTTCCCCGCGAGCGCCCGGGCGACCTTGGCCGGAAAAGGCAAGGAACTATGGGCGGCTGTGTCCCGATCGCCGATCGTCAGCCGAAACGCGGGTGCATGGAGTGTCGCGTTTTCACCTTTGCCATATCAAACTCTCTTAACTGAGATCGACGCTATCGTATCGACGCACCTTGAGCTGCCGGAAGACTTCTCGGCTTTGCTGCGACGCGCTGCGGTAGAAAGAATCGTTGTGAATCCAGATGAAAAGAAGAGACGCGAACTTGTCGGCCACGAGTAATGCTGTGAAGAAACCCAAGGGGATGAAGGCTGAGATGACGGACCCGATCCCCAAGGCGATCAAAGCGAAGAGCATCGTCTCCAAAGAGGAATGGCGAGAGTACACAAAGACCGTCTGGCATATCGCGAATGTCTCAGACCCTGATCACCCAGCCGTGTTTCCGGTTGAGATTCCGCACAGACTGATCAAGCTTTTTAGCTTTTATGGTGAGGTGGTCTTGGACCCGTTTGCGGGCGTGGGTACCACAGCTCGCGCCGCCATTCCCCTCGGCAGGAGAGTGGTGTGCGTTGACCAGAATCCGCAGTACATCAGCGCAATCAAGACGCGGTGTGCCGCGTTGAGTAACGGAAGGCCAGCCTCGGAGCTTCTGACTGCGGTGAGAGGCGACAGCAGATCATTGTCAGCTCTCGCAGACAATTCCGTCGGGTTGGTTGTAACAAGTCCCCCGTATTGGGACAAGGCAGACTACGGCGACAGTCACTCGAACCTCGGCAGCATCGGGAACTATTCAGATTTCCTGGGCATGACGAAGCGAGTGTTCGCCGAATGCCTGCGAGTGCTGAGTCCTGGCCGGAAACTCTGCATCGTCACCGCCAACGTGAACCAGCATACGGATCACGGCCTGCTCACTTTCCCTTTGGCCGCGGATTTTCTTCTGCAGGCCCGAGAACTTGGGTTCGTTCTGATCAACGAAATCATTTGGTCGAAAGATGGGACAGGTGGGAAATGGGGATCGTGGGGTTCGCAGCGGCCGATTTTTGGAAGCTACCCCTATCCGCCGAACTTCTTGTTCAAGAACGTGCATGAGTACGTATTGATTTTAGCCAAGCCGCCACAGAAACGAATCTCTGGCAAGAAGGTTCGGTCCTATTCAGACCTAATGACCTCTGTGATCCCGCCTGTTGCTGAAAGGCATCGACGGCGAATGCAGTGAGCTTCCACGTCCAGCCTGACCGGGTCAGATTTTTCGAAGTACTGTCCGTTGGCCTCGAACAGGGACCGTGGACCGACTTTGCGATCGCAGTGGCGTGGGCTAGGGAAAACGCGGTCGCCTCAATGACTCCTGTGTTGAGTCAATTCCTTCAGGCCGGGGGCCGGTTCAAGATTACGGTTGGAATCGAATTGCTGGGCACGTCCCGCGAAGCCCTTGAAAGCCTTCTTGCCTTGGAGAGGTATGGCTTTGCAGAAACATTCATCTACCATAATGAAGCGCCCGAGGAAACGTTTCACCCCAAGATCTACCTGTTAAGTGGACGCGGTCGAGCGAGACTCATCGTTGGTTCCAGTAACCTCACCGGCGGTGGGCTGGCGACCAACGTAGAAGCTGCACTCGAACTGGAGTCACCGGTCGATGGACCAGCCATCGTAGAGGCCGTTCGCTGCCTCGCAGGGCTGCGAGATTTGCAAGATCCGAGAGTCAAACGTTTGGACGCGGCCTTTCTCGCTGAACTCGTTGCATCTGGGTACGTGATCTCCGAGGCCGAGATCAGGACGCGCCGGGCAACGCAAACACGCGCACGGGCGGCAAACGCGCGACCGCGGAACAGACTATTCGGCACGGTTCGTCGTGCGCGTCTCCCAGGCGCGAGGCGGCCGCAAGTGCAAGTCGTCGAGGCTGCCGTCTTGCTACTGCGACCTCGCCGAGCATCAGCGACCGCGCGTAGAACGCAGGTGCAGGTTCCCATTCGACTGACTCGCACACCGTTCTTCACGGGTGTCGCGTCGGTCGTCAGCGCACATGACAACCGTAGGCATGGGCTACGGCGGGCGCGGGCTCGCGGCGGCCTCAACACTGTGAAGCTCGAACTGCCGGAGACTGACGCAATCGAGAATTTCGTCCTGCGTCTCACGAAACGTGGCGATCGAGTGACCTACGAAGCGTTTTCGACAGACTCGGAACTGGGGCGGCCGATCGCTGACGCGCTCCAGGCCGGACTGGAAACAGATCCACCGACAACAACTGCCACGATTCCGAACCTCGACCGCGCGACCCTGTATCGATTCGTCTGATTTCGAGAGTCCTGCCGACCTGCTGTGGGGCGCTGTCCACAGCCGGAACGGCGGAGTTACAAGCGGTCTTTCGTATGGACTACGAGTTCCATGTTCAGGATCCGACGTCGCCAGACACGGTATACCTGTTTGAGGCGATCATCGATGCGGCACAACTCGCCACCGAGTTGCGTGGCATCTTCGCCTTCGCCAGCCAGTCGCGGCTATCGAAAGGGTTCTCGCCGCACAGGTTCCTGCGGCGGGTGGGCGGTGGCACCAGGTACACTTCAAGGTACATGTTCACCCAGCGCACGCGCGAGATCGGCGTCCGCATGGCGCTCGGTGCGCGGAACGCCGCGTTGAAGCGAATGTTGCTGAGTCAGATACTGCTGGTCACTGTCATCGGTGTGACTCTGGGTCTCGCCGGAGCGGCGCTGCTGACGCGGCTCATGGAAACGCTGTTGTTCGGCGTTGGCGCACTCGACGCAACGACCTACGTGACCGTCTCCGCGATCCTCGTCATCACGGCAGCGCTCGCAGCCTATCTGCCGGCCCGGCGCGTGACACGCATCGACTCGATGCAGGCGCTGCGCGCGGAGTAGGGCCCTCCGTGGGAAGCCCGATCCGTGGTGTTCTGCCGGTCGTACGTCTTCACTCATCACCAACGCGGTCAGCATCGAGTTACGCGCCAGCGCGGGTTGTTACGCACTCTTCGAACCTTTCGAACTGTGAAACCTATGGAACCCCATATGAGGGAATAAAGGTGATCGTGCGTTGTTCGTTGAATGCACGTGTGAAGAGATCGGTGCGTGCGAAGCCGTCGATGTCGCGGGCCACGGGAAGGCCAAGGAAATACAGGAGCGTGGGCGCCACGTCGACGACCGCGCCGCGCGCCTGCCGCGCCGGCGCCACGGCCGATCCGTAGGCGATGAGGAAACCGTCGGGCGCGCGCTCATGGGTGCCGGTGAACCGCTCATCGCCCACCGCGCGCTCGAGCAGTCGCTTGCCGAAGGTCAGCGGCTCCATGCCGAAGCCAGACACGACGAGCAGGAGGTCGTCTTCATCAAGCGTCGCCAGCGCGTCGCCGACGAGCGAATCGACGTACGCGTAGTAGTCGTCCAGCACGCGCCCGAACTGTCGGCGCTCCTCGTCGGACACATCACCATAGGCATCGGGCATCGCATAGCGAAGGTAGTAGTGGCCAACCGCGTCGAGCCCCGCATACCGCACGGCGAGCAGCCGTACGTGCTCGGCCGGGCCGAGCTGCTGGGCGAGCAGATGATGGAGATGGTCGGCCTCGACCGTCGAACCGCTTTCACCGGTGCGTGGCAGCAGCTCCAGACGAGCGCGACGCTGGCCAGGCGACTGCACCTGCTCCGCGGCCAGTACTGCACGTGCCACCTCGTCGAGCCTGGGCGGCGACACGGCCGGCAGCGCATCGAGGACGGCCATGCCGTCGGTCCGGCGATGGAACTGGTCGCTGACGATGAATCCTGCCGGCGAATCCGCGGGATGCGTGAGCGGCAGGCCGATGAGACCCGTACGGACGCCGTACCGACTGGCGACACGCCACAACGGCATGGACGCGAGACTCGTGGACGAATAGGGCTCCTCGATCAGGAGGCCGACACGGATCAAGGCCTGTGAGAACAGGTAGTCGGGCAGCACCTCCAACGCGACATCGCCGTTGAAGGGCCGGTACCGCGCGGCGCCCCGAACGCCGTGCCGTGACGGCCACGTGCCGGTCATGACCGAGGCCCACACCGGCTCAGGCTGCGTCGGCCGCGTCGTGGCCAGGTGCATCGATGCGCCGCGATCGAGCAAACGGCCGAAGTTTGGGAGGCGCCCGGCCGCGACCGCCGGGGAGATCACGTCGAGCGAGGCACCATCGAGGCAGAGGAGCAGCACGCGTGGTCCGTCAACGGGATCGGCGTCAGCCGGCGCCGCTGCCAGGGCTCTCGCCGGCGGGCGCGCAGCCGGCCCCCTCAACCACACGGGCACGACGATCGACCCGATTGTCGCCAGGGTGAACAGGATCGCGACCGTCGCCCGGTGCCGCCGGCGCGCGGCCACCTGAGCGAACCCGAGCAGCAGAAAGACCAGCATCGCCGCCGCGAACACCGTCGCCGCGTAGGTAATGGCTGGCATCGCGCGCGGATCGAGTGCGGTGCGCAACCCCGAGGCGTGGAGCCAGGTGACGACGGCCGCTGTGCCGCTCAGCACGGCCGCGCTCCACGTCAGAAGGCGCAGGCTGATCCAGCCAGGTGACGAGGGCTCGACGATCGCGATCTGACGCAGCACATACAACGCATACGACACGACGGCGATGTGGAGGCCGTAAGACAGCATCGCCACCGTGAACACCGGACCAGCGGCATGCGTGGTCAACGCCACCGACGGATTCAGATGCAGCAGCAGAAGCGTGAGGTACACGGCAGCGAGCAGCCCCGCGAACACCGAGTTGCTGAGCATGCGGAGGTATCTCATGCTGGTTCTTGGTTCCTGGTTGGTGGTTCCTGGAAGATGGTTTGCGTATTTCCTCTACGAACCATGAACCACGAACCACGAACCAACAGGTATACTCACAAGAATGCCCGTCGATGTCGAGGCAAAGGTCATTCGCAACACGCGCCTCTCCGCTGACTACAACGTCATCGCCCTCGCTGCTCCCGAGATTGCCGCCGCGGTTGCTCCTGGCCAATTCGTGATGGTCAAGCCGGGCCGCGGCAACGATCCGCTGCTGCGCCGCCCGTTCTCCGTGTTCGAGATCCTGCGCACCAACGGCGGCGTCGAGGGCCTGACACTGCTCAGCAAGCGCGTCGGCGTGACGACCCGCATGCTGCTTGACGCCGTCGAAGGCGACATCGTGTCCTGCCTGGGCCCATTGGGAAGACCGTTCGTGCCGGTCGATCCGCCAGAGGAGGCGTGGATAGTGGCGGGAGGCGTGGGGCTCGCTCCGTTTGCGACACTCGCCGAGGCGTTGCGCGAGCGCGGCACACCAACCACCTTGTTCTATGGTGCACGGTCGGGACGCGAGCTCTTCTACCTCGATTGGTTTTCGTCCCGCGGTGTCCGGCTGGTACTGGCCACCGAGGATGGAAGCTCAGGTGAACGCGGGCGTATCACCGTGCCGCTCGAGCGCGCCCTGCAGCAGACAAAGGGCAGCGCCATGATCTACGCCTGCGGTCCTGAACCGATGCTCGAAGCCGTCGCGCACATCTCAGGCAAGTACGGCCGGCGATCGCAGGTCTCGGTCGAGCGCGTGATGGGATGCGGAATGGGCGGGTGCTATAGCTGCGTCATTCCGATGAAGGACACCGGGGGCGGCCATCACTACGTCCGTTCGTGCATCGCTGGCCCGGTCTTCAGCGGTACAGATCTGGTATGGGAACATGACTAAACTCCCAACTCCCAATCCCGCTTCGCGCGCGAGCCAACTCCCAAGAAAGACGCAAGAAGGACAATTGGGAATCGGGAATTGGGAGTTGGCCCGGGTTCGGGTTGGGAGTTGGGAGTTAGATGGGGTTGGGAGTTGGGAATTGACATGGATCTCTCGGTAGAGATCGGATCCCTCCGGCTGAATAATCCGCTGATCGCGGCGAGCGGCTGCTACGGATACGGCGTTGAATACGCAGAGGCCGTCGATCTGTCCTCGCTGGGCGCGATCGTCTCGAAGGGCCTGTTCCTCGAGCCTCGCGAAGGCCACCCGCCCGAGCGCATCGTCGAAACGCCGTCGGGGATGCTCAATGCGATCGGCCTGCAAGGCATCGGTGTCCGGCGATACATCAGCGAGAAGCTGCCCGAGCTGCGCCGCCTCGGCGCGACCAACATCATCAACATCTGCGGCAGCACGCTCGACGAGTACGTGGAGCTGGCCAGGATCCTCTCCGATGAGGAGGGTGTGCACGCGCTCGAGCTGAACATCTCGTGCCCCAACATCAAAGAGGGTGGCATCACGTTCGGCTGCAGTCTGCACGGCACCTTCGACGTGGTCAGTGCGGTGAAGAAGGTCACTCGACTGCCGGTGATTCCCAAGCTGACGCCGAACGTGACCGATGTGGCAGCCATCGCCAAGGCGGCCGAGGAGGCCGGCGCCGATGCGGTCTCGCTCGTCAACACGTTCCTGGCCATGGCGATCGACGTCGAAACGCGGCGGCCCAGGCTGTCCAACATCGTCGGCGGCCTGAGCGGCCCGGCGATCCGGCCCATTGCGGTGCGCATGGTGTACGAGTGCCGGCGCGCGGTGAAGATTCCAGTCATCGGCATGGGTGGCATCGCCTGTGCGACCGATGCGCTGGAGTTCATGATTGCCGGCGCCGCCGCCGTGCAGGTGGGCACGGCCAACTTCGTTGACCCGTTTATCTGGTCCAAGCTGCTGGACGGCATCCACGACTACATGGAACGGCATCGCATCACCCGGCTCGCCGACCTGGTTGGTACGATTGACACCACTTCGCGTGACAAGCAGTGGGTAAGCTCCTAGTCGCGCTCGACGTCGACTCGGGCGCGCGGGCGCTGGAGCTGGCGACCGAGCTCCGCGGCATCGCCGGCGGGTTCAAGGTCGGCAGCCGGCTGTTCACGCTCGAAGGGCCGGCGCTCGTCAGACGGCTCGTCGACGCGGGCGTCAGCGTCTTTCTGGATCTGAAGTATCACGACATCCCGAACACGGTGGCGCAGGCGGTGGACGCCGCCGTGAGCACCGGCGCCTGGATGGTCAACGTTCACGCATCGGGCGGCGTGCCGATGATGCAGGCCGCGGCGCGCGCGGGCGCCGAGGCCGCCGATCGATTGGGCCGGCCGCGGCCGATCGTGATCGCGGTAACCGTGCTGACGAGCATGGACGAACCCACGCTGAAGGATCTGGGTGTGCAGCGGCCGCTGCTCGATCAGGTCACGACACTCGCCCGAATGGCGCAGACCGCGGGACTTGACGGGGTTGTGGCGTCGCCGCAGGAAACCGCCGCAATCCGAGCGGCGTGCGGAGCTGACTTTGCGATCGTGACGCCCGGGATTCGCGGCGCATCCGCCGCCGCCGACAAGAATGACCAATCGCGGACGATGGGACCGGCTGAGGCCGTCCTGGCCGGCGCGACCTACATCGTCGTCGGCAGGCCGATTATCGCGGCCGCCAACCCGAAGGCGGCGGCCGCGTCGATTGCCGAGGAATTGGGGGCCGCCTGAAGGCGGCCCCTACGTGTTACTTCGCGGTGATGATGAAGTGCCCGCGGCGGTTTCTCGCGTAGCACGCCTCGGTCATCTCGGTGCAGAGAGGGCTTTCTTCGCCCTTGCTGATCACCGACATGCGATCGGCGGCGATGCCCAGCGTCACGAGGTAGTCCTTCACCACGTTTCCGCGCTTCTCGCCCAGAGCCAGGTTGTATTCGTTCGTGCCGCGAGCGTCCGCGTGTCCCTCGATGGTGACCCGCGTCGATGACCAGCGGCGGAGCCAGTCCGCGTTCTTCTGCAATCCGGCTCGCTGATCCTCACGGACGGCGGCCTGGTCGTAGTCGAACATCACGTCGCCCAGCGGCATTTCCGCGTTCAGCTGGTCGAGCGTTTTGCGCGCGAAGGTCTCCTCTTCCGTCAGCGGCTTCGGTGCCGCCGGTGGAGCAGGCGCGGGAGCGGGCGCTGGTGGAGGTGGAGGCGGCGGAGCAGGCGCCGCTGGAGGCGCTGGCGGAGGCGGTGGAGGCGGCGGGATCTTCTTGGCGCACGCCGACACCGTCAACACGACCAGTAACACGATCGCGATCAACCAGACGCACCGGCGCAGATTCATCGGCACATTCTCCTGCATAGACTTGCCTTCCGGATACCGGGTCGAGCTTAGCGTCCGATCGATCCCGTGTCAATCAAGGCGCGACAGGATGCACGCGGATCTCGAACAGCCTGAGACCAAGGCGACGGCGATCCGCAGTACCCTCGGCCTGTCCAGGCATGTAGATCCGATCCGTCTCGATCACGATCGCTCCGCCCCCGTTCCGTACCGCATCGGCGGGCACGGTGACACGTCTCTCGAAATCGGCGTCAGGGCGGAACTCGTCAACGACGCGGCTGTCGGCGCTGACCCGTACTATCGGCGGAACGTCGAAGTACTTCAGGGGCGATTCACCACGAAGAGTCACGATCACCGCCTCCGGGGGGGACACCCGAAGCACGGATCGCCCGCTGGTCCAGCGCCACCGGACGCCGGTCACGTTGTCGTATTCCTCCTCGTGCCACCCTTCTCCGAAGCCGAAAATGAGCGTCCCGGCTGGCTGTATGTCGAACTGACGGATGGCGATCTGCGGCGTGGGACGAGCCGCCGGCTCGGCCCGCGCGGTGACCGTCAGTCGCGCGTACTCCTCGCTGCCTGGTGGAAGACCCGCCGCAAGATCGGCAAGGCGCAGGAAGCTCGCGCCCCCTGGCCCCGGGTCAACCTTCCAGGTCTCGATCGCCGTCCCGTCGATCGCAAGCTCGACGATGGCTGGAGGGTCACCGGCGGCGCTGAAATGGCGTCCGCCGATCAGCAGGTGCAGGGGACCGGATCGGCGCCGCACCCAGGCCTCGATGGGACGGCGATCGACGCCGGTTCCTGAGGCGTGGGCGATGCCGCCGGTTTCCGGGGTGAGTGCCCACCCCTCTCCCGCGAACCAGCCTGGCCGGTCGAAGCGGTACCAGTCCACGTCCGCAGGCCGCGTGCCGCTCAACTCGGGGCGGTCGACGACGCTCCAATGGAAGTGCGTCACGTCCCGGCGGCTTTGGGGATCGATCAGCGCAAGATCGGTTCGGCGGGGATCAGCCAGAAACCAGATCGGCGCACGGCCTCCGCCCCGCCAGTAGTCCACGAGCCCGAGCCACTCGTAGTTCCGGCGCGGCTCGACGACCCGTAGCGATCCGAGGTCAGCAGCCTGCAGCGGCCGGCGCACGGCGTAATGAGAGTACACAGCGGCGGGCGGAGCCGCCGTCGCGGAGGTCCGCATCGCATCGATCGCGCGAAACGCGGGATGTGGTTCGCGTCCGTAGGCGATGCCCACTGGCACCGCGAGCACGAGGGTGACGAGGACCACGAGACCGTTGATCACCGGCGACAACCGGCCCGCGAGTGACGTGGCACACACCGCGAGCCACACCATCGCAGGCAGCGTCGGCACGGCGTATCTCGTGTGAATCGTTTCCTGAAACAGAAGATGGAACACCACGTACGGTGCAAACGCCAGCGTGATCAGCAGCGCCGCGCGCCGATGCCGAAGGAGCGCCACCACCGCGCCGGCCACTGCCAACCCACCCACGACAATACCCAACACACTCGCATCCCAGGGAAGGACGAAGGTGTCCCACAACGCAAACACCAGTCGGCGCGGGGTCGGGCTGGTCCACAGCATTCCTGCCCACGCGAAATCTTCGCCGGCCTGCGAACCCAACGCGCGCAGGTATCCATCCAGGCCACCTGACAGGACAAGCATGGGCACCACCCATGCGACTCCGCCGACAGCCAGAGCCGCCAACGGGCGCGACACCAGCCACCACACACCGGCGCGCCGTTCCTCGATCAACGCCAGCACGAGCAGGGGCAGGGTCAGGCAGGCGGTCTGCACGCGAACGCCAGCGGCCAGGCCAGCCACGAGGGCTCCGGCGACAAGCGACGACCGCTTCGTCGAGCTCCGAAGGATCAGGGCCTGCGCCACCATCGCGATCGCGAGCCCGGGTATGTCGCTCATGGGCCGCGCGCCTGCGACCCAGAACAACGGGGCCGCTGCAAGGAGCACCGTGGCCCACATCGCCGTCGAACGGAAGCCGGTCATCTGCGCGGCGTCCGACGCGGGCCCTGCCCGATCGAGCGAGGAGAAAATAGAGAAGGCCGCGAGGAGCGCGATCCCGCCTCCGATCGCAGACCAGATCGCCAGCGCGACGGCTTCGACGCGAATCATCCCGAGCGACGGCGCGAGTACCCCGACGACGGCTTTTGAGAGGCGTCCGAGCGCGATGTAGATCGGATATCCCGGCGGGTGCGGCTGATGGCTGGCGACGTCGAAGTGGCGAAGACCGAGCGCGAAATTGATCGAGTCGATGTCTTCGAGCGATGGGGCGAGAAACGCGAGGTGCGCCGCGCAATACACAGCGGCGATCCCGAGGACCAGGCTCGGGATGCCGGGCTCAGACCGCACGGAGGGGAACACCTTCGTTCAGGCTGCCCATCCGATACCCCTGTAAATCAATGGTGACGTGCTGGTACCCGATCGCGCGCAACTCGCGCACGATCTGCTCGCGGATCTCCGGTTCGAGCGCACGCGGCAACTCGTCACGGCCGATCTCGAGGCGGGCCAGCGCCGTCAGCGGCCCGTTCGAGCCAGATGTTCCCAGATCGTGGTGCCTGACACGGCACACGCGGAATCCGAGAGAGCGAACCGCATCTTCGGCCAGCTCGATGATTCGCAACTTCTGCGGTGTCACTTCCGAATGGTAGGGAATGCGCGATGACAGGCACGCTGACGCCGGCTCGTCCCATGTAGGCAGCCCGGCCATGCGTGACAGCTCGCGGATTTCCTCTTTCGTCAGCCCGGTCTCATCGAGCGGACTGCGGACGCCGAACTCACGCGCCGCCTGCCGGCCGGGGCGATAGTCGCCTCGATCGTCGGCATTGCTGCCATCAGCAATCACCGCGAAGCCCCGTTCCTCTCCCAGCTTCGTGAGAACGGTATAGAGCTCGTGCTTGCAGTAGTAACAGCGGTTCGTCGGGTTGGCTCGATACTCGGTGCGATCGAGCTCCGACGTGTGAATGATTTCGTGTCGGAGGCCAAACTCGCGGGCGATGCGAAGCGCGAGCTGACGATGATGATCCGGGTAGCTCGGGCTGTCCGCCGTCACGCAGAGAACGGCGGGACCGAGCACTGACGTCGCGGCCCATGCGAGGTACGCGCTGTCGGCGCCGCCGCTGAACGCCACCAGCAGCGAGTCGTAACCGCCGAGCACGCCCTGCAGCCGTCGCGCTTTTTCCTGCAGACCCGCCTCCACGCCGCCAGGCGGAGGCGTCGTCTCAATCAATCGTCGAGGTCCTCCTCGTCCTCGACCTCATCCTCGTCATCGAGGTCGTCCTCGTCGTCTTCTTCCTCTTCGTCTTCGAGGTCATCGTCATCGAGATCATCGTCGTCGCCGGCGACCTCGACTTCGTCGTTGCTAATCATGACCAGGCTTTTCCCGCACTCCGGACAGCTCAATGTATCCCCCTCCTCGAAGTCCTCGGTATCAATCTCGTCGAATTCGCACTCAGGGCAGGTCGCCATACGGGCTCCATGCAGCGGATCGGCCGCGCTCGAACGTTCCGGGAACCGAGCCGCCCCGCCAGCGGACCTGGCACTTCCCGGGCCAAGATTCGAATTATATCGAGCCCCCCCGGATTTGGGCAATGAACCCTACCGCCACTATCCGCCAGTTCCGATACAGATTTCGATGACCGCCACTCCCAGGGTTGCCGCGAAGACGGTGCTCGTCGCTGACGACACCGCGTTCGTGCGAGACCGCTTCAAGGTGGCGATCGAGGGTGCGGGTCACAAGGCCGTGACCGTCCAGAACGGCCCAGAACTGCTCGTCCAGGTCCGGTTGACCAGGGCCGCGATCGACCTCATCGTACTGGACCTTCGCCTGCCGCAAGGAAACGGCGTGGCTCTGCTGCGTGCGATCCGCAAGATCGACCAGGAGCATCCGCCGATCATGGTCTTCAGCGGAACGATCGCCAGCGCGGATGAGGTTCGTGCGCTGGGCACTCTTGGCGTCCGCGGCTACGTGAACGAGTACATGTCGGTCCAGCACATCGTCCCGTCACTCGTGCCGCATCTCTTTCCCGACAACTCCAACCGGCGGTCGAGCCCGCGCGTGGTGCTGGGGATTCCGGTGGCCTATCGCTTCGGCAACACCATCGCCGCCGCGCTCACGCTCAACATCAGCCGCGGCGGCCTCGCCATTCGGACGACCAGTCCTCTGGCAGTCGGCACGGCGGTCAAGGTCCGCTTTCGTCTGCCTACCGGCAAGAGAGAGATCGATACCGAGGCGCTGATCGCCTGGACCGATCGCCGCGTGGGCATGGGACTCCAGTTCACCAAGCTGGCCGCGCCTGATCAGGCCACGATCGACGACTACATCCAGGGCCACTTCTTCTCGAACCGGAAAGCGTAGGCCCGTCCGCGGGCCGTAGGGCGGGTCTTGCTCGTCAGACCCGCCTGGCCAGCCGGGTCCACAGAACAGGACCCGGCCTACGCTCTCTGATTTCTAACGGGCGCGGAGCAGGCGCAGCGCATTCGCCACGACGATGACCGACGCGCCCGTATCGGCGAGGACAGCCATCCACAGCGTGGCCGAGCCGGTGATGGCCAGCACCAGAAACGCCGCCTTGAGCAGGAGTGAGACGACGACGTTCGTCTTGACGTTGCGGACGGTGGCACGCGACAGGCGCAGCGCGTACGGGATCTTCAAGAGCTCGTCGGACATGAGCGCGACGTCGGCAGTCTCGAGCGCCGCGTCCGATCCGGCGGCGCCCATCGCCACGCCCACGTCGGCCGCCGCAAGCGCCGGCGCGTCGTTGACGCCGTCCCCGACCATCATCACGGCACCGTTCGGCCCACGCATCGCCAGGACGCGCGCGTGCTTCTGCTCCGGCAGCAACCCGGAATGGTGCTCGTCCAGAGAGAGCGCGGCCGCAACCGCACTCGCGCTCTCGGCGTGATCACCGGTGAGCATGGCGACATGCCGGACGCCGTGCGAACGCAGCAGCTCGATCGTTTCGGCCGCGGTCTCGCGAAGCGGATCGGCCACGGCGATTGCGCCGAGCAGCACGCGATCGACAGCCACGAACACGAGCGAATGACCCGCGCGCCGAAGAGCGGCCCGATCGAGCTCCTGAGGAATCACGACACTGCGCGAGGCGAGAAGCGCCTCGTTGCCGATCACGACGGATCGACCATCCACGATCGCCTCGGCACCCATTCCCGGCGCCGAGATGAACGAGGTGACCGCCGGAATGTCGAGGCTCGCTCGACGGGCGTGGTCGGTGATCGCTCGGGCTATGGGATGCTCGGAGCGCGTCTCCGCGGCGGCGGCATAGCGCAGTACGTCCGCCGAAGACGCCGTGCCGACGGGAATCACTTCGCTGACACGAGGCTCACCCCGCGTCAACGTTCCGGTCTTGTCGAACACCACCACACGCACCGCCGCCAGACGCTCCAGATGGGCGCCGCCTTTGATGAGCACACCGTTGCGGGCGGCGGCCGACAGCGCCGCCACGATGGACACCGGCGTCGAGATGACCAGCGCGCACGGGCACGAGATGACCAGCAGTACGAGGGACCGGTACAGCCAGGTCGGCACATCGCCACCGGCAACGAGCGGCGGGACGATGGCAACCAGTGCTGCCAATCCGATCACGGCCGGCGTGTAGATGCGCGCGAAGCGATCGACGAATGACTGCACCGGCGCACGTTTGGATTGTGCCGCCTCGACCAGGTGAATGATGCGCGCCAGGCGCGTGTCCGGGCCAATGCGCGACACCTGGAGCTCGAGTGCTCCCCGCCCGTTGATCGTGCCGGCGTAGACCTCGTCGCCAGGCTCTTTGTCGACGGGCAGCGATTCGCCGGTCATCGGCGCTTCGTTCACGTCGCTGTGCCCAGCCACGATGCGCCCATCCAGCGGCACTTTGTCCCCTGGCCGGACGATGACGATGTCCCCCACGGCAATCGCCTCGACCGGCAACCGGACTTCCCGGCCGTCTCGCTTGACGATGGCATCACGAGGGGTGAGATCGACAAGCGCCCGAATCGCCTGTCGCGCACGCTCGAGGGTCCGCGCCTCGAGCCACTGCGCCAGCGCAAATAGAAAGACGACACTCGCGGCCTCGAGCCATTCGCCGAGGGCGAGGGCACCGGCGACGGCGATGACCATCAGCACGTTGATGTCGACGGTCCCCGTCCGGAGGGCGGTAACCGCGCGGCGGGCGGGAAAGACGCCGCCGACGAGGGCACCGGCCACGAAGGACAGGGCCGCGGTCAGGGGGTGCGCGAGGGCACTGGAGACAAGACCCGCCGTCAGGGCGGCACCCGAGGCCACGGTCAGCCAGAGCCGGGCGCGCACGTCGGGGCCGGACGCGCGGGGTTCCTCATGCTCGAGCCACATGCGCATGCCGGTCTGCCCAACCGCGTCGACCATGGCGGCCGTGGTCAGCTTTGCCGCGTCATATTTCACGTGCAGCCGCTGCCCGATGACGTCGGCGGCCACAGCTTCCATGCCGGTCAAAGGCTTCAACCGACGCTCCAGGATGACCACTTCCTCGTGGCAATCCATGCCTTCCACGCGGAAGACGGCTTCCGCATGGAGCTCGCACGTCGGGCACGCGACCTTGGCTGGAGTGGCCATGACGGGCGGCTTACCGGCCGGCCTCCTGGACGTGCCTCAGGCCCTGGCGAAACAATGCCAGCACGTGCTTGTCGTCGAGGGCGTAGAAGATCATGCGCCCCTCTCGCCGGGCGCGGACGATGCGGGTGTTGCGCAGCAGGCGGAGTTGATGCGAAACCGCGGATTCGGTGACCGAGAGCTGACTCGCCAGATCACCGACACAGAGCTCGGACCGCGACAGGGCGTCGAGAATGCGGACGCGCGTCGGGTCACCGAGCACCCGGAAGATTTCGGTCAGGCCGTCGACGACGTGGGCGTCAAGTTGTGACATATGAACAACTGTTCATATGTTAACACAATGACTTGCCGATCCCGGCAGCCTTCACGTACTATCGCCGGTTGTGCACCCAGAAGACGTGCCCGCTCTATTAATGACCCGTTAATGATGGAGGAACCGCGGTGATTGAAGTCCAGCATCTCACCAAGCGATACGGTCCGGTGACCGCCGTCGACGACGTCAGCTTCAAGGCTGAGCGCGGGGAGATTCTCGGGTTCCTCGGGCCCAACGGCGCCGGCAAGACCACCACGATGCGGGTGCTGACCGGCTACATGCCGCCGACCGACGGCAAGGCCATCGTCGCCGGCTACGACGTGCTCGAACAGCCGATCGAGGCCAAGCGCCGCACCGGCTATCTGCCCGAGACGCCTCCGCTCTATCCCGACATGACCGTGATCGACTACCTGAGCTTCTGCGCCCGCATCAAGGGCGTGCCGCGCGCGGAGCGGACGGCGCGGGTGAAAGCCACGATGGAGCGGACGCGTATTGCCGATATGGCCAGGCGCCACTGCGGAAAGCTGTCCAAGGGGTACCGTCAACGAGTCGGGCTGGCGCAGGCCCTTCTGCACAACCCCGACGTCCTCATTCTCGACGAGCCGACGGCGGGGCTCGACCCGAAACAGATCATCGAGACCCGACGCCTGATCAAGGAGCTCGGCGGCGACCACACGGTCATCCTGAGCACGCACATCCTGCCCGAAGTCAGCCAGACCTGCCATCGTGTGGTCATCATCAACAAAGGACACGTCGTGGCGGTCGATACTCCCGAGAATCTCACGGCGCGACTTGGAGGATCGGGAGCGCTCTATATCGAGGTCGACAGCATGGGCGCCGATGCCGGCACGGTTCTCGGTGCCATTCCGGGTGTCACCAGCGTCGCTGTGTCGCAGGCCCGCGGCACCATCTCAGGGTACGAGGTGGCCGCTGAGGCGGGCCGCGACGTGCGCCGCGAGCTCGCGTCCACCGTGGTCGGCCGCGGCTGGGGCCTGCTCGAGCTGCGGCCCGTGCGTATGAGTCTGGAAGAGATCTTCCTGACCTTGACCACCGAAGACGCTGCGGCCTCTGACGCCGCGGGGGAGGCCGCCCATGAATAACATCCTCGCCATCGCGCAGAAAGAGTTGAAAGGGTACTTCGCGTCGCCGATCGCCTACGTGGTGATCGGCCTGTATGTCTTGCCGTTCGGCTTGATGTTCTATTCGATCGTCTCCTACTTCGATCGACAGAGCATGCAGATGGCGAGCATGGGCGCGGGCGTGCCACCGGTCAACATCAACGAGCAGCTCATTCGTCCGGCATTCTTGAACGTCATGGTCATTTTCCTGTTCGTGCTGCCGATGATCACCATGCGGACCTACTCGGAGGAAAAGCGCTCGGGCACGATCGAGCTGCTGCTGACCTCCCCGCTCACGGACTTCCAGATCATCATGGGCAAGTTCCTGGGCGCGATGGGTCTGTACACCGCGATGCTGGCCGTCACGCTCGTGCACGTCGGCCTGCTCTTCTGGGTGGGCAACCCGGAGTGGATTCCGATCGTCACCACCTATCTCGGCCTCCTGTTGATGGGCGGCTGCTTCATCTCGGTCGGCCTGCTCATCTCGAGTCTCACGAAAAACCAGATCGTGGCCGTCATGGGGACGTTCACCGTGTTCCTGATGCTGTGGGTGATCAACTGGATCGCCTCGTTCATGGGCCCGACGGCACAGGCGGTGCTGAACTACCTGTCGATCACCGATCACCTCGACGACTTCACCAGGGGCGTCATCGACACCAAGCACCTCGTCTACTACTTCAGCTTCATCGCCTTCGGCCTGTTCCTCACGGCCCGGTCGGTGGATACCGAAAGGTGGAGGGGCTGAGTATGGTGCAGCGGATTCTCGGCATCCTCAGTTGGGTCGGCGTCGCCCTGGTCTTCGGGGCGCTCGGGGTGAGGTTCGTCAAGCCGGAGTGGGATCAGTACGCGATCTATGCCGCCTGGGCAGGGCTCGCGCTCGTCCTGCTCTACACCATCGGACAGTGGCGTGAGATCGTCGCCCACTTCCAGCGGCGGAACACCCGCTACGGCACGATCGCCAGCGTCAGCGTGATCGTCGTGCTCGGCATCGTGGTTGCCGCGAACTATCTGTCCGTGCGCCGCAACAAGCGGTGGGACCTGACGGAGAACAGGCAATACAGCCTTTCGGATCAGTCCACGAAGCTGTTGCAGGGCCTCCAGTCGCCGGTGAAGTTCATCGTCTTCGATCAGGATGTGAACTTCGACCGCTTCAGATCGCGGCTCGGCGCCTATCAATACGGCTCGGACAGAGTCGCGATCGAGTACATCGACCCGGAGAAGGATCCCTCGAAGGCCGGCCCGTACAAGATCGAGGCGATCCCCACGATCGTGATCGAGTACATGGGCCGGACGCAGCGCTCGAACACGGACACCGAGCAGGATCTGACGAACGCGCTCATCAAACTGATCAATCCCCAGGAACGGAAGATCTACTTCCTCAGCGGGCATGGCGAGAAGGATCCGGCCAACTCGGAGCGCACCGGCTACAGCGGGATCGCAGACGCGCTGAAGCAGGACAACTACCAGTTCGACAAGCTGGTGCTGGCGCAGACCAACGAGATTCCCAAGGACGCGAGCGTGCTCGTGATCGCCGGGCCGAAAACCGATCTGCTCGAATCGGAGGTGCCGATCCTCACGGAGTACCTGACGTCGCGCACGGGCAAGCTCCTCGTACTGCTGGACCCGACCGAAGACTTCAAGCCCGTGCCCATGCCGCGCATTATGGGACTGCTGAACGAATGGGGCATCAAAGCGACCGAGTCGGTGGTCGTCGATCTGAGCGGCCTCACACAGGTGGCCACGGTGCCCGTGGCGGGTCCACCGTACCCGGAGCACGCGATCACCAGGAACTTCGCGCTCTTCACGATGTTCCCGATGGCGCGTGCCATAACCGCGGAAACGGCCCCTCAGAAGCGGTCCGGTCAGACGTTCCTGCAGACGGCGCAGCGTAGCTGGGGGGAGATGTCGCTCGACGCACTCGCGAAGAGCCAGGCCACGCCTGAACCGGAGAAGGGCGACGTCCCTGGACCGGTGTCGATTGGCGTCGCCACGGCGGTGCCGGCGCCCACACCGGAGCCCGCGGCCAGCACGCAGAAGCCGGCGGACGAGGCGCCGAAGCCCGAAACACGTGTCGCGGCCATCGGCGACTCCGACTTCGCCGCCAACAACTACCTCGGCGTCCAGGGCAACCGCGATCTGTTCATGAACACGATGAACTGGCTGGCGCAGCAGGAAAACCTGATCGCCATCCGGCCACGCGACGCCTCCGACCGGCGGCTCACGCTCACTGCGAACAAGACTGCCGCCATCTTCTGGATGTCCATCTTCATCATCCCGGCGGCCGTCCTCAGTGCCGGCGCCTACACCTGGTGGCGGAGGCGATAGCCATGCGCGGGCTGTGGTCCACTCTCGGCATGGTCGTCGTGCTGGCCGGCCTGGTCGGCTACATCTACTTCGTCGATTCGAAAGGCGAACCAGGTACGCCCGAGGCCAAGGAGAAGGTTTTCGGCGGCACTCTCTCGACGACCGACATCGAAGAGGTGCAGATCACGCTGGCGAGCGGCGAGAACAGCCGTCTCCAGAAGATCGACGGCACCTGGCGACTCGTGGCGCCCTCTCCGGCGCCCGCCGACGAGAGCGAGTTGACGTCGATCACGAGCGGGCTCGCGTCCCTCGAGATGCAGCGCGTGGTCGCCGAGAACGCGAGCGACATGAAGCAGTACGGTCTCGACCCGCCCCGCGTCGACGTGTCCTTCAGGAGCAAAGGGCAGAAAGAGCTGCGACGAATCGCACTCGGCACGAAGACGCCGACCAGCGGAGACATGTACGCGCGCATTCCCGATCAGCAACGTGTGTTCCTGGTCTCGTCCTTCCTCGATACGACCCTCAACAAGACGCCGTTCGCGCTGCGCGACAAGACGATCCTGAAATTCGATCGCGAGAAGGTCGATGGCCTCGAGCTCGCTGCCGGGTCGACGGTCATTCAGCTGGCCAAGCGCGGGCAGGACTGGACGATCGTCAAACCGTTTGCCGCACGCGCGGAGTATGCGGCCGTCGAAGGCTCGCTCGAGCGACTCGGCTCCGCGCAGATGGTCGGGATCGTCGAGCCAGAAGCCACCGACCTCGCGAAGTACGGGCTGGACAAGCCTGCCGTGACGATGACTGTGGCGACGGGCAGCTCGCGCGCGTCGTTGACGCTCGGCAAGACCGACAATGCGCTGGTATTCGCGAAGGACTCGTCGCGACCGATGGTGTTCACCGTCGCGCCGACGCTGCGAGAGGACGTCTTCAAGCTGGGCTCGGAGTTCCGCCGCAAGGATCTGTTCGACGGGCGTTCGTTTACGGCCAATCGCGTCGAGCTCCGGCGCGGCAGTGAAACGATCGTGCTGGACAAGAGCAAGGGCAAGGACGGGAAAGACGTCTGGCGCAACGGGGCCGGCAAGGATGTCGAGGCCATGAAGGCCGACGACCTGCTGACGAAGCTGACCGGCCTTCGCGCCTCGTCATTCGAAGACCAGCCGCACGCATCGCTCAAGATGCCCGCGCTCGTCGTCACTCTGCGGTTCAACGACAACCGGATGGAGACGGTGACCTTCGGCCGTGCGGGAACCGATGCGTTCGCCAGCCGCGCGGACGAAACCGGATCGGCGACGATCGAAGGACCCGGGCTCGACGAGGCGATGAAGGCACTCGATGCCGTAAAGTAATGCAAGATTCAAAATGCAAAATGCAAAACGTCAACGTGCAGGCGTCGCGTCGCCGCGATGGCATGCCGTGTTTGCATTTTGCATTTTGCATTTCGCATTACTGAGTTGCGCTAAGGGACCTCCGCGCGTTCCCTCTCCCTCGGCGCGCGGGCCTTCAGAAGCACGCGCGGATCCTGTCACGCAACTTCAGCGACACATCCTGAGCGCAACGCGAATGGCGGGCGTGACCCGCGCCGCGTGGGGCATCGTGGTGCAGTCGCTCGATCGGAACGAGCGGCTCTTCGAGTTGAATCCACGAACGCTGCTGGTGCCGGCGTCGTCGGCCAAGCTCGTGGGCGTGGCAACCGCGGCCGAGGCGGTCGGATGGGACTACCGCTACGTGACGACACTCCTGGCCGCGGGCCCGGTCACAGACGGTGTCCTTCATGGAGATCTCATTGCCGTCGGCTCTGGCGATCCGTCGATCGGTGGACGGGGCGGTGACGATCTCTCCAGTTGGGTTGAGGCGCTCAGGTCGGCGGGCATCCAGAGGATCGAGGGCCGCATCATCGGCGACGACGATGCGCTCGAGGAGCCACGACCGCAGCTCTCGTGGGCATGGGACGACCTGGGGTACACGACTGGGGTGCTGTTCGGGGCGCTGAACGTTGCCGAGAACCGCACGGTGGCTACGATTGCACCCGGCGCGTCCGAGGGCACGCCGGCGACACTCCTCGCGGAGGCGCGGGCGGCCTATCGCGGATTGACGAGTCGCGTGCTGACCGGCCCGCGAGGCTCGACGCAACTCCTGTGGCCGGAACAGCGGCCCGGCGAGCCGGCCCTCACACTGGCGGGCTCGATCCCGACTGGCGCCCCGCCGGCTCAGATCGATATCTCGGTCGGCAATCCCACACTCTGGTTTGCGAGCGTGTTGCGGGACCGGCTCGTCCGCGATGGCATCGTGGTCACGGGCGACGCCTTTGACATCGATGATGTCGCGCCAACACCGGATCGTGCGAGCGCGACGGTGCTCTTCACGCACCGCTCACGCCCGCTGTCGGAGATCGTGCGAGCCCTGCTCAAGGACAGCATCAACCTGTACGGCGAGGCTGTCATGCGGCTCAATGCCCCACGCGACACGCTCGCGACCAACGATGCCGCGCTCGAGGGCCTGGGGAAACGGCTGGAATCGTGGGGCATTCCAACCGACAGCATCCAACTCGTCGATGGGTCCGGCCTGTCCCGCCGCGATGCGATCTCTCCGGACGCGCTTCTGCTGGTGCTTCGGCGGATGCACGATCCCACCGGCAAGTCGCCTTTCATGACCGGCCTGCCGATCGCCGGCGTTGACGGTTCGCTCAGCGGGCGGATGAACGGCACGCCCGCGGACGCCAACGTCCGCGCGAAAACCGGCACCATGTCCAATATCCGCTCCCTCGCCGGCTACGCGACAACACGCGACGGGGAGCGGCTGGCGTTCGTGATCATGGTGAACAATTTCGAGGGGACCGGGCCCAGCGCCAACACCGCAATCGATGCGATCGCCGTGCGCCTTGCCTCATTTAGTCGAGAGTAGCCACGGAGACGATCGGCCAAGGCGTACGGAGTGTCCGGCCCGCCTACGCCGAAGGCTCCGGCGAGGACTAGAGTGGCGTCCGAAAATGGTAGGCGTTGATGGTCAGACCCTCGCGAAAGTAGAAACGATGCGTCTGCTCGCGTTGCACGCCTGAATCGAGATGGAGCTCCCGACAGTCCCTGGCCTTCGCTGCGCGCTTCAACCAGTCCAACACGGCCTTTCCATGACCCTGTGAACGGAAGGCCTCGTCTGTATTGAGATCGTCGACGTAGAGGGTCCGGCCAGCGTAGAGCGTCTCCATGAACCGATAGCCGGCAACCGCCCGAACCGTCTCCCCCTCGAAGGCGGCCGCCAGATGATAGCCGTCGGTGCGCATCATCCGTCGCACGGTGTCCAGATACGCGTCGGCCGGGATGCCGGGGCGCAGCTGGCGCATGACGTCTCGCGTCGCCAGAATCTCTTCGTCGGTGGTGATCGTACGAACCACGTTGGCTCCCTCTGGTCCGGCCGAAGCCGGAGCGACGTACTCGTCTGGTCCGGCTGCCGCCTTCGCGCGCGAAGCGCGCTACGGCGAGCCTCGCCGTAGCCTTTGGCGTAGGCGGGAAGCCGGACACTACGTACTGAGACTGCGCTCGATGTACGAGCGCGCGGCCGCGAGAATCTCGTTCGAATCGCCTGTCAGTCCTGCACCCTGCGCCAGATCGGCTTTCCCTCCTCCGCGTCCGCCGTAGCGCGAGAGGAGCTGTTGCAGCACGGCGTTCGCATTGATCGCGGCGTCAGCCGAACGAGCAATGACCACCGCCATCGGCGGAGCCGACGAGAAGAGCGCCGCGGCGACCTTCTCCTGAGCAGTCATCGCGGTGGCAACCGCCTTCAACCCCGGCGCATCCCACCCGTCGAGCACGTGCGCCACCAGACGAATCCCTTCGACCTCTGGCGCTTCAGAGAGCAGGCGCGAGGCCTCGTGCACCGCGAGTGACGCCTGCATCCGGCTGATCGTCTTGCGGGCCTGCTTGAAGTCGGCCTGCAGACGGTCAACGGCGGCCGGTAGTTCGTGCGGCAGTACCGACAGCGATCGCACGCTGCCCGCCACCGCATCGCGGTAAGTGCGGAAGGCGCGAATGGCCCGGCCACCACAGACGAATGTCAGCCGCGAGCCGCCTTTGAAACGCTCGGCTCCGATCACGACAATCGTGCCGATCTCGCCGGTTCTCGCGACGTGCGTGCCGCCGCACGCGGACAGGTCGAAATCGCTGACCTCGATCAACCGCAGCGGTCCCTGACGAACCGGTTCTTTCCGCAACGGCAGCTGCGCGGCTTCCTCCGGCGACGCAAAGCGAATCGTCACCGGCCGGTCCTCCCACACAACTCGGTTCGCCTCATCGACGCACCGCTCGAGATCGGCCGGTGACACATCGCGTGCGAGATCGATCGTCGCGGTTTCGGCCCCCATGTGAAAGCTCATCGTGCGGTTGTCGAGCAGACGATCAAAGGCTGCCGACAATATGTGCTGCCCGGTGTGCTGCTGCATGTGATCGAATCGTCTTGTCCAATCGACCTCTCCGTGCAGCCGGGAGCCCTCTGGAATCGGCGCGCTCACGACGTGCCAGATCTCATCGTCCCGATCGATGGTCTCGAGGACGTCGTACGGACCGAGGCGTCCGGTGTCGAAGGGCTGCCCACCCGACGTCGGGTAAAACGCCGTGCGATCGAGCAGCACGGCTGGCCGGCCCTCGTCCTGGACGAGGCGGGTCACCACTGCGTCAAAGGCGCGGCAGGCCGGCTCGAGGTAGTAGATGCGATCGGTCATGGATGTCGCGCGGGATCGACGATGCCGACTTCGGCGAAGCCAGCCGCGCGCAGGACGCAGCTGTCGCAGCGGCCACATGCCGCTCCGCCGGGCCCTGGATCGTAGCAACTGTGTGTCAGGCCGTAGTCGAGACCGAGATCGATGCCGCGCTTGATGATGTCGGCCTTGGTCATCATCTGCAGCGGCGCGTGAATCCGAAACCGTTCGCCCTGCACGCCTCTAGCCGTCGCCAGTGAGGCCAGCTCCTCGAAGGCCCGAATGAACTCCGGCCGGCAGTCCGGGTATCCCGAGTAATCCAGCGCGTTCACGCCGATGACGATGTCGTGAGCGCCGAGCACCTCGGCCCAGCCGAGTGCCAGCGCCAGGAAGATGGTGTTTCTGGCAGGAACGTACGTCGACGGGATCTCCGAGTCCCGAGTCCCGAGTCCCGAGTCCCGAGCCATGGGCCGGTCCTTCGGCACCGGCGCGTCCGTCGTCAGAGAAGAGCCGCCAAACGCCGACAGGTCGACGTCGAGCTCGATGTGCCGCGCGGTGCCCAGCCGCTTCGCAAGGACACGGGCGGCCTCGATTTCAGCCGCATGCCGTTGCCCATAGCGGATGGTCAGGGCGAAGAGACGGAATCCCTCCTCGCGCACGATGGCCGCGGCCGTGTAGGAATCGAGCCCTCCGCTCAATAGGACCACTGCGTCAGACATACGGATTGGTGACTAGAGATTATGGACTATCGATTGGTTGGCGATTGCTGACGTGTGATCGGCGGTTGCTGGGTCAGACACCGCGTGCGGTGGGACTCCAGATGTACTTGTGGAGTTGGAGCTGCACGCGCACGGGAAGGCTGTCGGCCAGGACCCACTCGGACAGGGTCTTCGGATCGAGTACGCCGTGCACCGGAGAGAAGTGGATGGCGGCTGCCCGGCCAGGCAGCTCGTGTCGGGTGATCACGTCGCGGGCGAAGTCGTAGTCGGTGCGATCCGCGATGACGAACTTGACCTCGTCGTGCGGCCGGAGCCGGCTCAGGTTGTCCCAGTCGTTGTGTGCGACCTCTCCGCTGCCTGGACACTTGACGTCGAGGATGGTCACCACGTCCGCGGGCACGCGCGCGGTGCTGCGATGCCCTCCGGTTTCGAGCAGCACGGTCTTGCCGCGCTCGAGCAGCCCGTGCATCAGCGGATAGACGTCCTCCTGCAGGAGCGGTTCACCGCCCGTGACCTCGACCAGGGGACAGCCGAACCGATCGACCTCACCGAGCACCTCCTCGAGCGACCGCTTGCTGCCCTCGTGAAACGCGTACGGGGTATCACACCAGGTGCAGCGCAGATCGCAGGCGGTCAACCGCACGAACACGCACGGCCGGCCCGCGTAGGTCGACTCTCCCTGCACTGAGTAGAAGATCTCGTTGATGGTGATCATTTCCGGGATTCGGGATCCGGGACTCGGGATCCGGCGGATTCGGTCGTTCACATTTCGAATCCCGAATCCCGAATCCCGAGTCCCGGCTATTGTACCGGCGTGGGCCTTCACATCGGCACGTCCGGGTGGAACTACCCGTCCGGCAAGGGCACATGGAACGGCCTCTTCTACCCGGCCACCCGCTCCAAGCGGGCTGGGACCGCCGACTTCGACGAATTGCGCTTCTACGCCGAGCACTTCCGCACAGTGGAAGTGAACTCGACTTTCTACGGTCAGCCACGGCCTGAGGTGTCGCGCACGTGGGTCGAACGCACGCCTCCGGGATTCGAGCTCTCGCTGAAGCTCTATCAGAAATTCTCCCACCCGAAGATGTTCCGGGAGACCGCGCTGAAGCGGGCGCCAGGATCGGAGGGACCCCTGCTCGACCTGCTCGCCGAGGTCACACAGAGCGATATCGACGAGTTCCGCGCCGGCATCGAGCCGCTGGCATCGTCGGGCCGGCTCGGCGCGCTGCTCGCGCAGTTTCCCGCCAGCTTCAAGGACAGCCCGGCGTCCCGCGATTACCTCGCGCAACTCCTGCGCGCGTTCGGCGACTACCCGACCGCCGTGGAGCTGCGGCACAAGAGCTGGAGCGATGCCATCGGCGACACGCTGGCGATGCTGAACGCCTTCGGCACGGCCTGGGTCCAGATCGACGAGCCGAAGTTTCGTTTCTCGATTCGGCAGAACTATCTGCCCAACGTGACCGGCTTCTACTACATGCGCCTCCACGGCCGGAACGCAGCGCAGTGGTGGCGGCACGACGCGAGTGAAGACCGCTACAACTATCTCTATTCGGGACGGGAGTTGAAGGAGTTCTCCGACATTGCCGGGGCCGCGAAGGCGCTCGTGAAGAAATCGTATCTCTACACGAACAACCACTTCGCCGCGAAGTCAGTGGTGAACGCCGTGATGATCAAAGCGCAGCTCGGAGAACCGATTGAAGGGGAGTATCCGCCCGAGCTCGTCGAACGCTATCCGGATATCGCCGACCTCGTGACTACTTCGCCGCGGTCTCCTTCACGGTTGCCCGTCGAATGACGTCGTTGATGCGCAGCTTCTCGACCACGTCCATCCCGGAGATCACCTGGCCGAGGACGGTGTAGCGGCTATTGAGCTGCGGCTGCGGTGAGAGCACCACGTAGATCTGACTGTCTGCGGTCTTGGGATCGTTGGCCCAGGCCGCGGCCACAGCGCCGGTCTTGTGCGGACGCTTCGGATTGACTTCGGACACGCCGATCACGCGGCCACTGCCGCCTGTTCCCCAATCCGCCTTCTTCGTCATGTCGCGCGTCTGCGGATCGCCAAACTGCACAACGAACCCCGGTTCGAAGCGATGAACGCGAAGGCCGTTATAGAAGTTTCTCTTCACGAGCGCGAGGATCTGCGCCACGGTCTTCGGCGCTTCGTTCGGATACGTTTCGATCTCGAACGTACCCTTGACGGTCTCGAACACGATGACCGGGCCCGCGCCGGGAGACCGCCTCGGTGCCGTGGCGGCAGGAGCCGCCGGAGCCGGCTTCGGCGGCACGGTTCCTCTTGCACGCTGGCCCGTCCCGGTTTGCCCGGCCGATGCCCCCGAAGCCACAGTCGCCATCTCGAGCGCCATCACGAACGTCGTCACCAGAGCCCACTGAACCCTCATCGCGCCCTCCCGGGAACTCCAATTCTTCGACAATCATCGGCGATGACGCAATCCCCGCAGCGCGGATAGACCGGTCGGCACACGTTCTGTCCCCACGTGACGAGGTACAGATTGATGTATGGCCACCAGCGCCGATCGGTTGACTGGTACAGCGCCTGCTCGGTCTCGTCCGGCTCTCTGGTCCGGACCCATCCGAGCCGGTTCGAAATCCGGTGCACATGCGTGTCCACGCAGATGTTCTGAAGGCTCTTGAACGCGAGGATCAGCACGAGATTGGCCGTCTTGCGCCCCACGCCCGGCAGCGTCACCAACTCCTCCATCGTCGATGGCACCCGTCCTCTGAAGCGCTCAACGAGCATCTGGCAGCAGGCTTGGACGTGCTCGGCCTTGTTGCGATAGAAGCTGACCGGATAGATCAGCTTTTCGATCTCCCGGACCGACAGGCGGGCCATCGTGCGCGGCGTCCGGGCGCGCTTGAACAGCCGGGTCGAGGCCGCGTGCGTGGTGGCATCCTGAGTCCGGGCCGACAGCAGCGTAGCAATGAGGATCTGGAACGGGTCTTCTGCTTGCGATTCCGAGATCTTCTCGACCGCGGGAAGCTCCATGCCGGTAATGGCCTGCGCCAGCTGGCGCATGACCTTCTCGACCTTCTGGTGACCGGGCTGCCTCATAGTGCTATCCGCAGCCTGATGCTAGCATTCCGGGATTCGGGATTCGGGATTCGCCAGAGCGAAACATGAAAAAGGCATCCGCCTTACTGCTCCTTGCAGTCGTCACGTGTCCGCTCGGCGCCCGGGCGCAGTCGACGGTCCGACCCGATGCGGACCCTCGGGTCGAGGCGCTCGTGGCGAGCGTCTCCGAGGAGCGACTGGCGAAGATCGTGGAAACGCTGGCAGGGTTTCGCACCCGGAACACGCTGTCGGACACGACCTCGCCCACGCGCGGCATCGGCGCCGCGCGCCAATGGATCTTCAACGAGCTCTCGGCGTCGAGCCCGAAGCTTCAGGTCAGCTTCGAGACGTTCCATCTGGCGCAACAGGGCCGCATCACGCGCCCCGTCGAGCTGCGCAACGTCATCGCCGTGCTTCCGGGCCGGAGCCCGCGCCGGATCTACATCACGGCTCACTACGACACGGTGAACATCGGATCGGGTGGCCAGATCGGAGCGAATACACGGGCGCCAGGCACGACGACGCCGCCCGACGTGCAGCTCCGTGCGGACCAGGACTACAACGTGGATGCTCCAGGCGCCAACGACAACGGCAGCGGCTCGGCACTGACGATCGAGCTGGCCCGGGTGTTTGCGGCCAGCGGCCTGGATTTCGACGCCACGATCGTCTTCGCGCTGTGGGCAGGAGAAGAACAAGGGCTGGTCGGGTCGCGCGCGCACGCTGCCGCGCTCGTCAAGAACAAGACCCCGGTCGATGCGGACTTCAACAACGACATCGTCGGCAACTCACGCGGAGGCAACGGCGTCGTGGACGCCGAGTCCGTACGGCTCTACTCCGAAGGGCCCGAGGATTCGCTGTCGCGCTCGCTGGCGCGATACACCGCGCGTGTGGCAGCGCTCTATGTGCCTTCGCATCACGTCCGGCTCCTGGCACGGCCGGATCGATTCAGCCGCGGCAGCGACCACAGCGGGTTCACGCAGCATGGCTTCCCTGCCGTCGCATTCCGTGAGTCCAACGAGAACTTCAGCAAGCAGCACGAAGCCACCGATACGGTGGATGGCGTGGACTTCCGGTATCTGGCGCAGAACACGCGCGTGAATGCAGCCGGCGTCGCCTCGCTCGCCCTCGCGCCGGCGGCGCCAGTGGTGGTGGCCGGCGAGCGTGCCCTGGCCACGATCGGCAGGCAGCCGTCCGGCTACGACGCCAATCTCAGATGGACACGCGCGGCCGGTGCCGTCGCCTATCGCATCTACTGGCGAACAGCCTGGACCAACGACTGGGAGCACACGCAGCTGGTCGGCGACGTGACTCAGTTCGTTCTCGCCGGCGTGTCCATCGACGACTTCGTGTTCGGTGTGGCCACCGTGGGGCCCGACGGTCACGAAAGCCTCGTCAGCGCATACGTCGTGGCCGTGCGGCGTGATCCCGAGGTCAAGCTCTTACCGTAACGGTCACTCCGGATCCCGGTGCACCGTCTCCATCGAAAACGCCGGTAGACACACCGCGATGTATTCTGCGCCGCCCAGAGGCGTGCTGTAGCGCACCCATTCTCCAGCCGCGGTCAACTACTGCCTGACCGGCGACCTGCGTATTCCTCGATGCGCTTCGGAGGCGTACCCGCAGCCTGAACAATGGTCGGAGTTTGAATAAGTCGGGGCATTCTTCTGGTTCCTGGTTCGTGGTTCGTGGTTGAAAAGTCGGGAGTTGGGAGTTGGGAGTTGGCTCGGAGATCGAGTTGGGAGTTGATCAGTGCACTCCAGCGCGACGCGGTGCCGCGACGATCGTGCCGGCCGCGTGGCCCCGTGACAGGTGCATCCGGCCCCAGCGCCACAACGACTCGAACACATTGCTGAGGGTGCGGCCGTACGGCGTGAGCTGATACCGCACGCCCAGGTGGGCTGGCGTCAGCTCCCGGCGGGCGATCAAGTCATCCGCAATCATCTGACGAAGCTGCTCGCGCAGGACTTTCGTCGTCACGCTCGGCATGGCGCGGCGCAGGTCACCAAAACCGTGCGGGCGGCTCGCGAGGCGCTGATAGATCATCGGCTTCCATCGCCCGTCGATGACCGCGATTGCGGTGTACAGCGGGCACCCGGCGCGCTCGTCGTAGCTGTCTCGTGGCTTGCGCATGATCTGACCCTCGGCGGGCAGGGTACTTCGAAGTGCCGTCTTGCCGGCGCCATGGCGGCCGACTACAGTGCGGCAATGGCTCAATTGTTTCGAGTGATTCTACCGGTCGGCAACATCGAGCGCGCCAGGGACTTCTACGGCGCCCTGCTCGAGGCAAAGGGAGTGCAGGTGTCGCCGGGACGCCACTATTTCGGGTGCGGAGGCGTCATCCTCGCCTGCTTCGATCCGCGTGCCGATGGCGACCCGTGGGACGCCAAGCCCAATCCGGGCCACGTCTACTTCGCGGTGCCCGATCTCGAAGGCGCGCTGCGGCGCGCCGAGACCGCTGGAGCAGAGATTTCGAAGCCCATCGAAACTCAACCCTGGGGCGAGCGCAGCTTCTACTGCGCCGATCCGTTCGGCAACAAGATCTGTTTCGTCGACGACAAGACGCTCTTCACGGCCGGACTGATTTAGGCTCTCGGCTTTGGGCCTTGGGGAGTTGGCGAAGCCGCGCCGAAGCGCGCTGGACTCATGCGCGAAGGCGGGGGAGTTGGCTAGGAGATCTGGTTGGGAGTTGGGAGTTTCAGGCGATGGGCGTGAGCGGGGGCTCGCCCGACAGTACGGCCACGACGTTCTGCACCGCGAGTTGAATCATCGTTGTTCGCGTCTCGATCGCGGAGCTGCCGAGATGCGGCGAGAGCACGACGTTCTCCAGCGAGAGCAAACCCTTCTGAATCTCCGGCTCACGTTCGTACACGTCGAGCGCGGCGCCGGCGAGGATGCGGTTCTCGAGCGCCCAGACGAGGGCGGCCTCGTCGACGATTGGACCGCGGGCGGCGCTGATCAAATACGCGCTCCGCTTCATCCTCATGAGCGTCGTCTGGTTGATGAGATGTTTCGTCTCGGGTGTCAGCGGACAGTGGAGTGACACGACGTCCGATGTCGACAGCAGCCGATCGAGCGGCATGAACTCGCCGGCGACACCCGATTGCGCGCTGCGCCCGGTATAGGCCAGCCGCATCCCGAAGGCTGGCGCCCGAGCCGCGACGGCCTTGCCGATCCGCCCAAGCCCGACGATCCCGAGCTGCTTGCCGCGGAGATCGCTCCCCAGCATGAAGTCGAGGGTAAATCCCTTCCACTGACCTCGGCGCACGAGGCGATCGCCCTCGACGATGCGACGCGTGATGCCCAGGATCAGCGCCCACGTGAGGTCGGCCGTCGACTCTGTCAACACGTCCGGCGTGTTGGTGACGACGACTCCGCGCTCGCGAGCCGCGGGAACGTCGATGTTGTTGTAGCCAACGGCGATCGTGGAGATCACCCTGAGATCGGTCCCGGCGTCGAGGAC
The DNA here is from genome assembly GCA_035293405.1 of Vicinamibacterales bacterium. Classification (GTDB taxonomy): domain Bacteria; phylum Acidobacteriota; class Vicinamibacteria; order Vicinamibacterales; family UBA2999; genus Gp6-AA40. The sequence continues at coordinate 81,701 of DATDOE010000113.1, forward strand.
GGCACGATCAATCGCGTCGGTGACCACGGACACGAGCCCCTGTTTTCCCACGATGCGTTTCAACAGCTCGTCATGCGGGAGATCGCCGCGATCGTAGAGCTCGACGTCGCAGGCAGCCTCGAGGCGAGTGAGCGCGGACGAAGGGATTCGGCGGGTGACCAGGACTAGGGGTTTAGACACACCAACTTTCTACTTTACACTTCGCACTTTGCACTTGTTCTAGTGTCCAAGCGATTTGCAGTATCCGCAGTGATTGCACGTCACGGCGGGCTCGATGATGCACAGGCCCTCGCCCTCGGCGCCAGCGGGCACTGAGAACGTCGAGTGGCTCGCATGCATGCGCGCGGACGCGACGGGGGTCGTGGAGGGCTCGCTGAACCGCCCCGCGCCCTGCCGGGCGATGACATCTCGCACGAGCGCGCGCAGTTCCTGTTCCGTCATTCGACTGTGTCCACCTGATCGACGATGCCGATGATGGCGGCATCCACCGGCGCCGCTTTCCGCCCGAGCGCCTCGCCGGCGGCGCGGCCTTCGATGACGACCAGCACCTTCTCGTCGATTCCGGCGCCGACGGAGTCAACTGCCAGCAGCACGGTGCCCCTCGGGGCGTCGTCCAGGCCGATCGGCTGGACGAGCAGCAGCTTCGCGCCTTCGAACTTGGCGTGCTTCTGTGTCGAGACGACGGTGCCGACAACGCGTGCGAGTTGCATGGTCCTCTGGGCCGCCTAAAGGCGGCCCCTACGTGACGACTGAAGGCGGCTCCTACGCGACATCGATCTCGTCGACGATGCCGACGATGCCGGCGTCGGTTGGCACTTCCGTCGGGTAGAACGGAAACGAGGCTTCCTTGCCGCGCACGAAAAACACCGTTTCACCCACACCCGCTCCAACCGCGTCGACGGCGACCAGCGTTCGGCCGACGGCGCGGCCGTCAGGCGCCAGCGGCTGCAGCACCATCAGCTTGAGGCCGTGCAGATTGTCGTCCTTGATGGTGACGACGACGTCGCCGATGACCCTGGCCAGTTGCACGAGATCAGTCGCCCGCGGCGACCTCCACGTGGTCGACGATCCCGACAATGGCGGCATCGACCGGACAATCTTTCAGACCCGACGCCATGCGCGCCGAGCTGCCACTCACAATCAACACGGTCTCGCCAACGCCGGCGTCGACGGTGTCGATGGCCACGAGATAGTTGCCTTCGGCCTTGCCGTGGGGATCCATGGGGCGGGCGACGAGCAGCTTGCTGCTGACCAGACGCGGGTCCTTCCGCGTAGCGACAACCGTCCCGACGATGCGGGCCAGGATCATGCGGGGTACGACAGGTTATGCCTTTATGCCGGCGGTAGACTTGCCAATCGGGAGCGCGTCCTCGAGGTTGGCATGAGGCCGTGGGATGACGTGCACGGACACCAGCTCGCCCACGCGGCGAGCCGCCGCCGCGCCAGCATCAGTGGCGGCCTTGACCGCGGCCACGTCGCCACGGACGATCGCCGTCACGTACCCGGCGCCGATCTTCTCCCAGCCGACCAGCGTGACCTTCGCGGCTTTGACCATGGCGTCGGCCGCTTCGATCATCGCGACCAGGCCCTTGGTCTCCACCATTCCGAGCGCCTCTCCCATTCGCTGTCTCCACTAACACGGCGGGTCCACAAACCAGGACCCGCCCTACGTAACTTGCGTTCGTAGGCCGGGTCTTGTTCTTCAGACCCGGCGGGTCCTCAATCCCGAAGGTTCTTCACGGCGTCGGTGATGAGCGCCGTGAGCTCGCCGTATGTTAGCCGAATTTCCCCGTCTCTGCTCGCCTGTCGCAGCGCACTCGAGACGTCGGGCACCAGCCGCGCGGTGCTCGACTCCGGCGCTTCGAGCACCTGGCACAGCACCTGATCGTCGGACGCCGGATCAGAGGGATCGGCACAGAGCGGCGCCGGCGACGCGATGCCGTACATGCCGCGAAGCCCCTGCAATCGCCCCACTTCCTCACGCGAAATCAGGTTCTCGCCTCCGAGCAGCCGGGCCACGAGACTGATTTTGGCGAAGTGCTCGATCGTTTCCATCTTGTAGTACGCCGACATGACCGTTCGGCAGCAGGTCACCGCGCCATGGTTGGCGAGCAGCAGACCGTCATGCGCCTTGATGTACTTGCGGACGGCGGCGGGCAGTTCGGCCGTGGACGGCGTGCCGTATTCCGCGATCGGGATGCTGCCGAGCGTGGTGACAACCTCGGCGAGCACGGCTCTCGTGAGCGGAATCCCGGCCACCGCGAACCCGGTGGCGTTCGGCGGATGCGCATGGACGACGGCGTTGACGTCCGGCCGATTGCTGTAGATCTCGAGGTGCATCGGCAGTTCGGAGGACGGATCCCGATCGCCCGACACCTTCTTCCCCTGGTAGTCCACGACGACCATCATGTCGGGCGTCATGAACCCCTTGGACACGCTCTTCGGCGTGGTCAGGATCCGCGTGTCGTCGAGCCGCGCGCTGATGTTGCCGTCATTGGAGGCGACGAACCCGCGCGCGTACATGCGCCGCCCGGCTTCGACGATCTCGGCACGCGTCTGCTCTTCGAGGCGTGTGCTCATCAACGGTTCTTTCGAAACTGATCCCGGCACCGATCCGAACAGAAATAGTGGGTAACGCTGCCGGCGCGCAGTCCGAGGGATTCGTGCGGGGACACCCAGGTGCCACAGACCGGATCGCGCACGAGCTTCACGGCCGCTTTCGACCGCTTGCTCGGCAGCCCGCCAAACGATTCGATGATCCCGTCAACGAGTCGCCAGAACGCCCATGCGACCATGAGCAGCAGCAGCGCAATGAGGACGAGCCGTGTCACTGATTGCTCGTCGCGGCGCCACCACCGGCGTGAGCCGCCGCGATCCCTTCAAGCGCGCGTCGCGCCGCCTGGCCTTCGGGACTGTCAGGCGCGAGCGTCACCACCTTCTCCCACTCAGCCGCGGCGGCACGCAGGTCCTGCTTCCCGAAGGCGAGGACGATCCCTTTGTTCAGCAGCGTCTTCGTGTGATTCGGGCTGATCGCCAGCGAGTGCTCGAACTGCTTGAGCGCCTCGTCGGCTTTGTTGCTGTAGTACAGGCTCACCCCAAGATCGGTACTGGCGTCGGCGTTCTTCGGGTCGATCTGAACCGCCCGCGTGTACCACTGAATCGCGTCATCCCACTGCTCGGCATCGAAGTAGGTGTTGCCGAGCTGAATGACGGCGTCGAGGTTCTTCGGGTCGCTCTTGAGGATCGTCGTCAGCGCCTGCACGCGGCCCTGGTCGAGCGCGGGCGCCTGTCGTGCGGTGTTACCGGCACCGGCGGCCTGTCCGTCGGTCGCAGCGGCCTGCGCAGCGGGTGCCGGGGCCTGGCGGCGAGCCTGCTGGGTGCCGATCACCCAGCCCAGGATCACGCCGAAACACATACCGGCGATGACGTACGCGATGGAGTCTGATTTCATCCCTGAAAACCCGATCTTAGTTCACCCCCAGGACATCCAGGTAGTCACGGACGCTGCGATCGAGGCCCACAAACAGCGCGTGGCTGACCAGCGCATGACCGATCGACACCTCGTCCAGGTAGGGAAGGTCACGGAACATGACGAGATTCTCGAGGTCGAGGTCGTGGCCCGCGTTGACACCGAGGCCAAGCGATTTCGCCAGCGTCGCCGAGCGCCCGTAGTTGGCAAAGGAGTCGCGGGCCCGGGTCTCGCCGCGTTCGAAGGCTCGGGCGAACGGCTCCGTGTAGAGCTCCACTCTGTCGGCGCCGATCGCGGCGGCCCAGCGAATCGCGTCGTCTTCGGGGTCCACGAACAGGCTGACGCGGATACCACCGGCGCGCAGGCCGTGGACCGCATGCTCGAGCCCGTCGTGCGGGACATAGGGAGACCAGCCGGCCTGGCTGGTAATCTCTCCCACCCGCACCGGGACGAGCGTGCATTGGGTGGGTTTCACCTCACGAACGAGCGCGAGCAGGTCCGGTCGCGGATCGCCCTCGATGTTGAACTCGACGCGGCTGCCCAGCGTTCGCAGCCACACCGCGACATCCCGTACGTCAGCGGCCGTAATGTGGCGCTCATCAGCGCGAGGATGCACGGTGATCCCTGGCGCGCCGGCGGCGACACACACCCGCACGGCGTCGAGCACCGACGGAATCCTGCCGCCTCGCGAGTTGCGAACGGTCGCGATCTTGTTGACGTTGACGGAGAGGCGGACCATGAACCTCTGAAATTCAAAATGCAAAATGCAAAATGCAAACATCACGTCGTCGGCAGCAACGAGGCACAAGCGGATCGCTTGTCACACAAATGCTGCGAATGACTTTCTGTTTGAATTTTGAATTTTGCATTTTGAATTACCCCATGGTCTCTTTGACCGCGTCGATAATCTCCTGGCCCCATCGTCGAATCTCGCCTTCGTCCTGGCCTTCGAGCATCACCCGGAGCAGAGGCTCGGTGCCGGAGTAGCGAACCAGCAGTCGTCCGCTCCCCGCCAGCCGCGCCTCGACCGATGACATCACGGCGGCGACTCTGGGGATGGTCTGGAGATCGACCTTCTGCGGCACGCGCAGGTTCATCAGTACCTGCGGGTAGGTCGTGAGGTCCGACGCCAGGTCGGCGAGCTCGCGGCCGGTCGCAGCCATGGTCCTCAGGACGTTCAGAGAGGTGGCCAGACCGTCGCCGGTGAACAGGTAGTCCGAGAAGATGATGTGTCCCGATTGCTCGCCGCCGAGCGAGAGATCGCGGCGCATCATTTCTTCCATCACGTACTTGTCGCCGACGGACGTACGAAGCATTGCGATACCGGCCTTGTGCAGCGCGAGCTCCAGGCCGATGTTGCTCATGACCGTGGCCACGATGGCGTTGCCCTTCAGTCGTCCCTCGGCCTTCATGCGCAAGGCGCACATGAGCATCACGGCATCGCCGTCCACGACCGCGCCGTTCGCGTCGATGAAGATCGCGCGATCGCCATCTCCGTCGAACGCCACGCCGAGCGGGTACCGACCCTCGACGACAACTTTCGAGAGCAGCGTGGGATCGGTCGAGCCACAGCCCAGGTTGATGTTCCGGCCGTCCGGCTGACTCCCGATGTGATGCACGTCGAACCCGAGATCCTGGAACAGTCGCGGCGCCACCGTGGTGGTGGCGCCGTTGGCGCAGTCCACGGCGATGCGCATGCTGGCGGTCCGTGCGCCCTGGGGCAGGATCTCGCGCAAGTGTCCGATGTACTCGGACCGCAGATCGACTTGCTCGACCGCATCCGCGTCGCCGGCGGCAACGCTCCACGACCCGTCAGCGACGATCGCTTCGACACGCTGCTCGAGGGTTTCGGTGAACTTTTCGCCGGCGCCCGAGAACACTTTGATGCCGTTGTCCTCGAACGGATTGTGTGACGCCGAGAGGACCACGCCAGCCGTATAGCCCATGCGCGGTGTGAGGTAGGCGACGGCGGGCGTCGGAATGATCCCGGCGCTCGTGAGCGTTCCGCCCTGGCTCCGGATTCCAACGGCCAACTCGCGCTCGATCCACGTGCCGGACTCGCGCGTGTCACGGCCGGCCAGAAGCCTGATGACGGGACGTGCACCGTCTCCTGAAGGCACCTCGTCATGCCGCAGCACGCGCACGAGCGCGGCGCCAAGCCGCCGGATGGTTGGAACATCCAGCGGAGGGTCTCCCGCCCTGCCGCGCACTCCGTCCGTGCCGAACAACCGCGCCATCTCTCGATTCTACTGGGCGCGGACGATGGCGACGCTGACCCGCACGGTCTGCTGGCCACGAAGTCGGACTGTCGGGTCGGCGACGCCGACGGTGACCGTCTCGGTGACGGTGCTGGTGGCCCCCGCCACCGACACCGCCTCGGTCACGGCCTTGGTGAGCCCCTTGAGCGCGCTGGCCGGACCGGCAATCTCCACGCGGGCCGGATCGGCCGTCACTTTCCCCACGACGAAGCCGTCCGCGGGCCGACCTTCCACCTCCGGCTCCACCGGCACGGACTTCGCCGACGACAACTCGAACAGCAGGGACAACGACGTCGGCGTCACTTGTACGACCTCGACGCCAAATGGTGCACGCACTTCCGTTCCGGTCAGGTGAAACAGTCGCGTCCCGGTGCGGGCTTGCCGGACATCCAGCACGGCGACCAGCTCGCCGGCGGCAATGCGACTGAGCGCGCCGGAGGAGCCTCTCACGCGCACATCAACAACGGTGGGCGGCTCGCCCACCAGTTCGAGCTGGGTCGGGATGTTGGTGAACTCCAGCGGGATACGAAGCGCCCGTTCCACCGTCTGCTCACCGGACACGATCAGCCAGAGCAGCGCCGCCAATATCACCGACACGATCTTGAGGCCGGGATGACGAAGGAGCCGGACGGCCATCAGGCAACCGAGCTCCGCGCCTCGGGTCGCCGCGTCTGTGCCCGTCCTCGTACGCCGAGCAGCGCTTGCAGCCGCACCTGGAGCGCGCTGGCGTCGAGCCCCCGCTCCAGGTCGCCCCCAATCGCCAGCGAGATCGATCCGGTCTCCTCTGACACGACGATCGCCACCGCGTCGTTCTCTTCCGTCAGTCCGAGCGCGGCACGATGCCGCGTACCCAGATCGCGGCTCACGCGCGGGCTCACGGACAAGGGAAGAAAGCAGGCCGCGGCGGCGATGCGGTCACCCTGCACGATGACGGCGCCGTCATGGAGAGGCGAGCCGGTGTGAAAAATGCTGGCCAGCAGGTCGTAGGTCACCATCGCATCGAGCGGTATCCCACCCTCGATATAGTTGCGAAGCCCGATCTGCCGCTCGATCGCGATGATCGCGCCGATGCGGCGCGCGGACAGCGTGGTGGCGGCGATGACCAGCTCCTCGAGGGTCTCATCGTCGCTCGACGCCCGCTCGAAGTACTTGAAGAACTGTGCGCGGCCGAAGTGCGCCAGGGCGCGGCGGATGTCAGCCTGAAACAGCACGATGATCGCAAACACGACGTAGGTCGCGAGGTTGCGGATCACCCAGTTGACCGTCTCCAACCCGAGCCACTGCGAGACGAAGAAGAGTCCGATCAGGAAGCCGCCGCTGAGCGCCATCTGCATCGCGCGTGTGCCGCGGATGAGGAGCAGCAGCTCGTAGACGAGAATCGAGACGAGCGCGATGTCGAGCAGGTCCCACCACGACACCGCGGGCCGACGCAGCAGTTCCGAGAGGTATTCCATGCAGCGGGCTCACTCGACCGATGCGCGATGATACTTCCGAATCTCATCGGCGACGCGCACGACCTCCGCCATCTCCCGGACGGCGTGCACGCGGACGATATGAGCGCCGGACAGGACCGCCGCCGTGACGGCAGCCGTGGTCGGCCAGTCTCGCGCGGCAGCCTGTACGTCGCGGCGCGCGAGAGGGCGGGTCAGGAAAGTTTTTCGCGACGGCCCGACGACCACAGGGCGTCCAAGCTCGCTGAACTGCTGAAGGCGCGCGAGGACCTCGAAGCTGTGGGGCGCCTCCTTGGCGAACCCGAGCCCAGGGTCGACGAGCATGAGCTCCTTGGCGATACCGGCGCCGCCGGCAAATGCCATGCTCTCGCGGAGCTCGTCGAGCACTTCATCCACCACCTCCGAGTAGACCGCCTGCCGATACATGTCGCGCGAGCGTCCACGGGTGTGCATCAGCACGATCGGGACGCCGTGCCTGGCGACGACCGCCGCGAGGTCCGGCTCGTATCTGAGGCCGCTGACGTCGTTGACGAGCGACGCGCCAGACTTGAGCGCGGCGTCGGCCGTGGAGGCTTTGTAGGTGTCGATGGATATTGGCACCTGCACACGCGCGGCCAGTGCTTCAATCACCGGCAGCACACGGCGGAGCTCTTCAGCCGCGGGGGTCGGCTGCGCTCCGGGCCTGGTTGACTCGCCGCCGATGTCGAGCAGATCGGCGCCCTCGTCCACCATCCTCACCCCGGCATCGATCGCCTGCCGCGCATCGAGCAGCTCGCCGCCGTCGGAGAACGAGTCGGGCGTGACGTTGATGATCCCCATCACCAACGTGCGATCTCCCAACGCGAGCGACCGGCCGCCAGGGAGCGACAGGACAAAGCGACGACGGGGGAACACGAAGGAACACTACACCAAGTGCAAAGTGCAAAGTGGAAAGTGCAAAGTCCGTGAAAAGTCAAAAGTGCGAAGCAAGTGAGTACTTCTCACTTACTTCGCACTTCACACTTCGTACTTCAAACTTATTCCTGAGTCACAGGTCTGGGGGGTAAGCCGGGCACGATTCCGGACGCCGGCGCCGGCCGCTGTTCCTTGGCCGGCTTGGCGTCGCGGGTCTGCGGCGATGTTCCGGGCGCGGACGTCAGCTCGTCGAGCGGCAGGCCAGCGGAGATACGCCTCACCTGATCCGCGTCGAGTGTCTCACGCGCGAGCAGCGCCTCGGCCATGTCGAGGATCTTCTGCTTGTGCTCCGTGATGATCGTCTGGGCGCGCGCGTAGTTGTCGGTGACGAACCGCTTCACTTCCTGGTCGATGCGAAGCGCGGTGTCTTCGCTGTAGTCCTGGTGCTGCGCAATCTCACGGCCAAGGAAGATCTGCTCTTCCTTCTTGCCGAAGGTCAGCGGCCCCATGGTGTTGCTCATGCCCCACTCGCACACCATGCGCCGGGCAAGATCCGTCGCCCGCTCGAGGTCGTTGCCGGCCCCGGTCGTGATGCTGCCGATGGTCACTTCTTCCGCGATGCGCCCACCGCAGAGAATCGCAATCTGATCCTCGAGGTACTCACGCGAGTAGTTGTGCTTCTCGTCCATCGGGAGCTGTTGCGTGAGACCGAGCGCCATCCCGCGCGGGATGATCGTGACCTTGTGGATCGGGTCCGCGTGCGGCAGCATCACCGTGAGCAACGCGTGGCCGGCCTCGTGGATCGCCGTAACGCGCTTCTCTTCCTCGCTGATGATCATCGAGCGGCGCTCGGCGCCCATCAGGACCTTGTCCTTCGCAAACTCGAAGTCCTGCATGCGAACGACCTTCTGGTTGTAGCGCGCCGCGTTGAGCGCGGCCTCGTTCACCAGGTTGGCCAGATCCGCACCAGAGAAGCCCGAGGTGCCTCTCGCCAGCACCGCGACATCCACATCGTCGGAGAGCGGAATCTTCTTCGTGTGGACGACCAGGATGCCTTCGCGACCCTTCACGTCGGGGCGATTGACGACGATCCGGCGGTCGAAGCGGCCGGGACGAAGCAACGCCGGATCGAGCACGTCCGGGCGGTTGGTGGCCGCCACCAGGATGACGCCTTCGTTCGACTCGAAACCGTCCATCTCCACGAGGAGCTGGTTGAGCGTCTGCTCGCGTTCGTCGTGACCGCCGCCCAGGCCGGCGCCACGGTGACGGCCGACGGCATCGATCTCGTCGATGAACACGATGCACGGCGCGTTCTTCTTGCCCTGCTCGAACAGGTCGCGGACGCGCGAGGCGCCGACGCCGACGAACATCTCGACGAAGTCAGAACCGCTGATCGAGAAGAAGGGCACGTTGGCTTCACCGGCCACCGCGCGGGCCAGAAGGGTCTTACCCGTTCCCGGGGGTCCCATCAGCAGGACGCCCTTCGGAATGCGGCCGCCAAGCTTCTGGAACTTCTGCGGCTCGCGGAGGAAGTCGATGATCTCCTGCAGCTCCTCTTTCGCCTCGTCTACGCCGGCGACGTCCTTGAACGTCACCTTTTTCTGGGCGCTCGACGAGAGCTTCGCCTTGCTCTTGCCGAACGAGAGCGCCTTATTACCGCCGCTCTGCATCTGCCGCATGATGAAGACCCAGAAGCCGATCATCAGCAGGATTGGAGCCCAGTTGTAGAGAAGTGCCGCCCACGGGCTCGTGGTCGGTTCCCGGGCAGTGACGGCGACAGATCGTTCGAGCAGCCGGTTGGCCAGCCCCTCGTACTGCGGTGGGGCGTAGCTGCGGAAGGGTTCGCCGTCCTTCCGGACACCCGCTATCTCGTTGCCGGTAATCGTCACCGAGGAGACCTGGCCGGCATCAACCGCGGTCATGAAGTCGGTGAAACTGAGGGTCTTCGCGTTAGCTTTGAACTGGGCGGAAAAATTCCAGACGAGGACCGCGATCACGGCCATCACCATCCAGAACACCAAGCTTCGCAGTGTTGAATTCAAACCACCCTCCAACCCAGTCGTTTCCGGGAAAAAACCGGGCCTGCTTTACAAGAGTATCACTTCGTCGACGGTCCCTGCTCTAGTAAGACCAGTTTTCCGCGCCGAAGTTCCGCGCGTCCTCCGGGGAGGTCGGCACCCCCCGACAGCCCCGCTGCTACCCCGAGCGCGGCCTCCACATGGTCGAGGCCGATTTCCCGGTCAGTGGCCAGCATCCGGAGGGCTTTCAACAGAATGCGGCGCTGAATGGGCGCCGGCTCGTCGTCGAGAGCCGCGGCATCGATCTCGAGCCCATGTGCACACGGCCGCACCAGCGCCTCGAACCGGCTCTTGCTCAACTCGTCCAGCCACTGACCGTCCTCGCGCACAAGCCCGGCCGCGCGGGCAATGGCAGAACTCGTATCGGCACCAGCGGCCAGGTTCAGCTCAGGCAAAACGCGGTGACGGATCCGGTTGCGAGGATTCTTCAGATCGTCGTTGGTCTCGTCCTCAACCCAACGCTGACCGAGCGAGACGAGGTAGTCCCGAAGCGCGGATCGCGACACGTCGAGGAGCGGCCGGATCACGTCGCCGCGCTGCGGATAGATCCCACCGAGCCCGGTCAACCCAGCGCCGCGAATCAGCTTGAGGAGGAACGTCTCGGCCTGATCGTCGCGGGTATGACCCACCGCGACCCGGTCCGCGGAGACCTCGATCGCGCCGCGGCGAAGGCTGTCGTAACGCAGGCGACGGGCGGCATCCTCGATAGACAGCCGTTGCGAGATGGCGTACGCCTGGACGTCCATCGCCTCGACCAGGATCGGAAGGCCAAGCCTCTCAGCAAATGCCCGGCAGAAGTCCTCGTCGCGAGCGGCCGTGGGGCGAAGCCGATGATTGACGTGCGCGAGGGAGACGACGCTGAACCCGCCATGCTCGGAGAGCTCGCGGAGCACCACTGCCAGCGCCACGGAATCAGACCCGCCGGAGATGCCAACCAGCAGACGACTCCCCGGCGGGCACAGCGCGTGCCGGCGGATGGTGCGGCGAACCTGTTGATGGAGGCTGTTCAAATCAAGAGAGTCCACCTTCGCAGCTTCGCTGCTTCGGTGGACAGCCTTCGCGACGAACCGACTCGCCGGCTTGCCAGCCGTAGCTCGCCGACGGCGCACTACGTGGCCTGCCTAGCCGAAGCTCGCCGACGGCGAGCGAAGGCTGGTGCCGGAGGGCAGACTCGAACTGCCGACCCCGCGCTTATGAGACGCGTGCTCTAACCGGCTGAGCTACTCCGGCACAAACGCTCATTCTAGCAGGCTCAGCAGGCCCGAGGAATCAGGCCCCTGGCTTTGGGCAGGCCTACGGTCGCCCCTACCCGGCGTGCACGAGCGCGGCGGCGATGAGGGGAATCAGGATCTCGTGGTGCCCGACCAGGGTGATTCCCTCTCCGTTGGTGCCGGCGATCGGACGGCTGACGACGTTGGTCTGAGGGCGATACATCCGCAGGAAATCGATGTTCACCGTGGTCAGGCCGGCGAGCGAGATGCCCTGGTTGCGCGCCAGGGCAACCGCCTTGAGAAAGACCTCGGGCAGGACGACTGCCGATCCGCAATTGAGGTACACGCCACCCGTCAAACGGGCAACCGAGGAGGTGAAATAGCGGAAGTCGCGGAGGCTCGTGTCGCCAATCGCGGCGCCAGAGGCATCGGGGTGCATGTGGATGATGTCGGTGCCGATGGCGACGTGCGCGGTTACGGGAATGCCCAACCGGTGCGCCGCGACAACGAGGCTGCGGTCGGCGTGGGAAGGGTTGCTCTCGGACAGATACGCACCCACGGCCTGACCGAGGCCGTGTTTTGCGGCCGCGGCTCGCCCAATGATCTCGTTCAGCAGCCGTCCGGTCTCTTCGGCCATGCCGAAGCGGCCTGGCCCGAGCGCTTCGTCCACGTCTTCAGAGGTCGCGCCGGACAGCGCGATCTCGAAGTCGTGGATGATCCCGGCGCCATTCATGGCGAGTGCCGATACATAGCCGCGCCGCATCAGATCGATCAGCACCGGCGACACGCCGGTCTTGATTACGTGCGCGCCGATTCCCCAAACGACGCCCGCGCCGCGTGTGTGGGCGCGGACGATCGCCTGCACGACGCGACGAACGTCCTTCGCGCCGAGGATCGCCGGCAGCGAGTCGTACCAGGCGGTGAACGTCGCGCCACGCTCCACCGGCCGGGCAAAGTCCTCGGCCCTCGCCTTGGAATTCCTCGACGCGAGCGGATACGTGCGTACGCCGGACAGGTCGAACTCTTCGTAGGGAAAGGGCATGGCCGTAAAGTAACTCAAAAATCAAAGCTCAAAACTCAAACACTGCAAACCTCACGGCACGACGCGCGTGCCGATGAAGACCTGGAACGGGCCCCAGTAGTACGGCTTGGATGCGGCGCCGCCGCGCGCGATCATCTCGAGCTTGGCGGCACGAAGGGCGGCGGCGGGTGAACGTCCTTCAGCGATCTGGGTGTACACACGTCCCATGAGCTCGGCGGTCGATCGATCGTCGACGTCCCAGAGTCCGGCAATGACGCGTTGCGCGCCGGCGCGAAGAAACGCCCACGCGAACCCGACCAGTCCTTCGCCCGCGTACGTCCGTTCACCGGCGCTGCGACACGCCGAGATCGTGACCAGGTCCGCTGACAGCATCTGTTCGGCGACATCGCGCGCGTAGAGCTTGTACCCCGAGCCGTCCCTCGAGAGGATCACGGCGGAGTCGAGTGGGCTCTCGGCGTTTGCCGACGCATGCGCGGTGAAGTGCACGATGCCGAACTCGCTCGGTTTCGACTCGCGGTAGCGACCGGGTGTGGCCTGGTCCGCGCGATACACGGACGTGCGGCCGACAAACGCATTCGACACGGCGGTCATCTCGGCGGACGCGAACTTGAGCTGAGGAAACGCGGGATCGGTGGATACGGGATCACCGATCAAGAGCACCGACCGATCCTGCCGCGACGCCGCCGGGCGCGCCGCCGTGCTCAGCGTGCCGAGCGACGGCGCGATCGCCACCTCGACGTCCTCGATCCAGTAGTGACGCTGCGGACCAGGAACCGGGAGCGTCTCGAAGTTGAGGGTGTTCAGCTCGCCGTCGGGAACGATGACCACGCGCGTGCCGGACGGAATAAACGGAGCCACTGGCGCGATGAGCTTCTCGTATAGCTGGTCGCCCGCTCCCGCTCTGCCCGCGACAGGATCACCCAGCGACTCGACAATCACTTTCTGGTAGTCGCGAACGAGCGGCCCGATCTCGGCGGCGCTCGTCGATAGCGGCACGAAGCGAACCTGGTCTCGCGTAATCACCCAGGCATAGGACTTGGCCGATCCAATCCAGTAGAAGAGCAACACGCTCTGGAGATCGGCAGCGGCGCGCCGAAAGGAAGCCACCGTCGGCCGCGTCGGCGCCGCAATCCCGTGACGCTCTGCGAGCACGCGCGCACGGCTCGAGTCGGCGATCGTCAATGCGGCGTCGAGCTCCCGTTGATCCACCAGCACATTGACATAGAGCTCGTAGAACTGAATGAGGCGATTCAGAAACGACAGCTTGTAGTCGGTGGCGAGCAGCTCGGAACGCGTGCCCTCGATGACGTCCAGCGCGGCTCTGAAATGGCGAGACGCACCGATCAGCCGCCCACTATCGGCGCTGAGTCCACCGAGCTGTGCCCGGACCTCCCACTTCAACGACGGCGGGGTCGTCGTATCGCTCAACACGTTTTCGTAGAGGCGCGCGGCCTCCAGACGCTGGCCGCGCCCTGCCGCGATGACCGCGCGATGGTAGGTGTTGTAGACGAACGTACGTGTGCCGGCGAGCTCGTTCAGACGTCTCGCCTCGGCGTTCATACGCTCGGCGTCGTCCCAGGCGCCGAGCGTGGAATAGGACGATGTGAGGTTGTCCGCCCACCGGGCGGCATCCTCATAGAGCTTCCCGTCCGCGGCCACCTGATACGCGCGCCGGAGATACTCGACGGCTTCGCGGTGCGAGCCTTTCAACACGAAGGTCGCGCCCAGCACACCCAGCGCCTGCTCGAGGTACACCGGCGGGCCGCGCTTCTCGTTGACTTCCACACTGCGACGTTGAATCGCGATCGCCCGCTCGATGTCCCCGAGCCGCGCGTAGCTGACGCCCGCGTTGCGGAGCGCGACCGCGTAGACCATGAGCGATGACGTGTCGCTCATCGCCACGACCCGCTCGAAATACGGCAGCGCCTCGTCGGCCCGGTTCCGAAGCAGGTAGCCCATGCCCCGGTTCACCACCGCACTCGCCTCTCGATAGCGGTCGCGCGCCTGCTGCGCGCGACCGGCGGTGGCGGCGAGAACCTCGTCGGCTTCCTCAGATCGGCCGAGACGCAACAGCGCCACGCCCTTCAACGTCTCGGCATCGAGCAGGACGTCATTCGCAGAGGCGGCTGTGGCGAGGCGGCCTGCCTCAGTCAGCGTCTCAACCGCCTCGGGGAAGCGGTTGCGAACCAACGCAAACTGGCCTTTGAGCTGCTGCTGCTTTGCGCGTACCCAACCGAAGTCGGTGCGCTCAGGAAGGGTCGCATCCAGATTCGGGAACGGCTCGCCCAGCTCGCGGCTGATGAGTCGAATCTCGTCCTGGAGGAGCCGGAACTTCCAGAGCCAGGGAGAGTCCGGCTCGTTCCCAGCGGACGTCAGCCCCTGATCGCAAAGCCGGCGGGCGCGCGCCATCTCGCCCTGCAGGATCTCGCCCGTCGCGGAGTCATACAGTGTCTGGAGTTGGCGATCGGTTCGAGGACCGCAGGCACACAGCGCCAACAACAGCGCCGTGGCCAGCACATGGCTTCTATGGATAGAAGCTGCCATTCGTGTCGACGCCGCCGCCGTCGACCCAGCCGCCGTCAGGAGAGCCGAGATCGAACCGCACCATGGTGAGGCGACGCTCTGAGCTGGCGACGAAGAGCTCCCCGAAGAAGATCGTCCCGAGGTCCGGGACCACGACGCTGTGGCCATCGATTCTCGCGCCGGGATACGGCTTGCCGTCCCACTGGATCTCTTTGACGATCGTCGTGTAGATCACGCCGTAGCGTGCGACGAGTCCCGGACGGCTCATGGGCTGCCCGTCGATGGTCGCCCCGGTGACAAGGTGGTTGCTGTAGCTCTTCACGAACTTGGGGTCATCGGCCGCGGCGACGATCTTCGATCGCGTGTCGTACTTCTGGAACAGGGAGACGTTCAACGAGACGGTCAGGCCGAAGCCGCCAATCGCGACGTCCTGAATGACGGTGTCGCGCTCCGGTGCGATCGACGGTTCTCCGCTGCCATCCGGCTTCCGGCTGACGAGCGTGCCGCGAATCCGCCTCGCCGTGAACACCGGTTTACGGCCGACAGCGAGCTCGCGCAATTCGGACGTGACGGTGGTCGTCGCGTCCAGATCGATCTGGCTTCGATCCTTGCGATTGGAGACGTCATAGGCCTTCTTCTCATCGTCGAAGAGTCCTTGCGCCAAGGTGAAGGCCGAACCGAACTTGATGATGTCGCCGAACGATCGCCCCTTGATCTGCGACTGCGATCGACCACCGGACACGCCGAGCGAGCTCGCACCGTCGAGGTCGACGATGATGGTCTTGGGTCTGTAGATCTGGCCGGCAAGCGCGGACGCATTGCCACGGAACACGAACCGTCGCGTCAGTTGCATACGATCTCTCTAGCGTCTCTTGCGAGAAAACGACCGGGGAAGCGCTAGTAGGATACGTCGAACTCGTACTCGCCGATGACGGCATTCGGCTGATCGGCGGCGCGAACGACCAACGTGTAGCGGCCGGCACGCTGAAGCTCATCCACAGGGAGGAGGAGCATCAGCGGTGCGGTGGAGGAAGGGACGGGAGCCTGCCCCGATAGGACGACGGAGCGGGTGGCATCGAGTAGTTCGTAGTTCAGCGAGCGGACCTGGGGCTCCGCCATGACATCCGCTGTGAGCGCCACGAACCGCTGTCCGGGGGTCATCTTCACCACCGCGACGTCGGTTCCGCGTGTGGCCCCTCGAAGGGCGACGGGTGCCAGGGCCTGAGGCTCCATTGCCCCTCTTAGCGAGGGAACGGTCACCAGGGACTGGTAACTGGCCAGCACGGCGACCGCGGCCGCGGCCGCCCAGGGGGCGACCACCATCGGCCGCTGCCACCACTGTGCCGGCTTGATGACCTTCCCGCGAACGGGCTCAGTCGCAGCCGGCGCGACCGCGCCGGCACGGTGAGCCTCCTGGCGAATCAACTCGCCAAGTCTCACGTCCTCGGCGCACGTCACGCAGTCGAAATAGTGCGCTTCGAAGTCGTAGCGCTCCATCTCGCTCATCTCGTCGAGGAGGTACCGCTCCGATGCGAGTCCGTCAATGGCCTGTTGATGTGTCATGGCTCACTGGACAGTAGTGGCGGATCGACGTCAGACGTTTCATCATGATCCGACGAATTCGGCCTTGAACCGAAGCTTGGCACGGTGGAGGAGCACACGCAGATAGTTCCGGTCGATGCCCAGCCGGCGGCAGACTTCGTCTTTGTCGCATTCCTCGAAAAACAACCACTGGAGGAGCTGTTTCTCCTTGGGCGGAAGCGTCTCCATCACGGCGCGCACGTGCGCCCTGTCCTCGTCGATGGCGATCGTCGTTTCGACATCCACAGCGGGATCGGGGAGCGCGGCGCCGGTCTCGTCCTCCAGGGGGGTCGTCCGGGAATGTGCGCGATACAGCTCGAACAGAACGTTGTTGCAGACGGAGTTGACGAACGAGCCGAACGCGCCGGGCGACTGAATGCCGCCAGGCTGTCGCAGCGCGTGCATCACGCGAAGAAAGGTCTCCTGCTTCGCGTCCTCGACCTGCGCCGGTGAACGCAGGCGCGACCTGAGCTTGATCGCGAGCAGATCGCTGAAGTATCGGGTGAAGTGTCGCTCGGTCTCCGCGTCCCCGGACGCAAGTCGATCGAGGTACGCACGGTCGAACTCGAATCGCGGCTCGCGTAACACGCGAGCAAATCGTACGCTCGGCGTCTGTCCAGGCGCAAGGCGCTACGCACACGCCAACGGCGACGCATGCGCTTCCTCGGCACACTCGGCCATCATTCGGAACGGGCGGAACGAGACGTGGCACTCGTAGGTCCGCAGGAAGCCCAGGAACCGTTTGTAGTCGTTTGGGGGCATATTGAAGGCCCGGACCAGCATCTTGTAGTTGCCCCGAGTGTGCGCGAGGCCCTCCCTCACCAATTGGCGGACATCTTCTCGGGTGATGTCATGGTTCATGAACGGTTCGTGGACCTCGGCCCAGAACGACACCCGCTCCTTCATCAACCGCTCGAGTCGTTGATTGTTCAACACGGCCGAGCTTGCGGCGGACGATCCCCGCGTTCGCATCGGCTGACTTCCCGACATCTCAGCCGGCAGCGATCCGGAGTCGATCCGTCCCGTTCGAGAGCCGACGACGAGCCGCTCTGCCACGTTCTTCAGCTCGCGGACGTTGCCAGGCCAGTCGTAGGTCGTGAGCCGCTGGAGCGCCTCGGACGCGATCTCCGGCGCCGGCACACGATGCGCGGTCGAAAACACCGACAAGAAGTGATTCAGCAGCACCGGGATGTCCCCGCGCCGCTCCCGGAGCGGAGGCACGTCGAGGTGGATCACGTTCAGACGGTAGTACAAGTCTTCTCGAAACGTCCTCTCCGTCACACAGTTGGACAGGTTCCGGTGGGTCGCGGCGATCACCCGCACGTCGAGCGGAGGCAGGGGTCGCTCGGAACCGACGCGCTGAATCTCTCCGGTCTCGAGGAATCGCAGCAGCATCGCCTGCATGCGAAGGCTCATCTCGCCGACCTCGTCCAGAAAGATGGTTCCACCGTTCGCCGCCTCGAGCCATCCCTTCTTGTCGCGATACGCGCCGGTAAAACTGCCCCGGACGTGACCGAACAACTCGGACTCGAGGAGCGCATCGGGAAGGCCGGCGCAGTTGATCGCGACGAACTTCGTTGACCGCCGGTCGCTGCCCTCATGAATCAGGCGCGCGACCAGTTCCTTCCCGACGCCGCTCTCTCCGGTGATGAGCACCTTGGCGCCGCAGCCGGCGGCAACGGCGATTTCCCGTTCGACGCCTCGCATGGCGGCGCTGGTGCCCAACATGACGGTTGACTTCTCCATTACCTGCCTCCGCTCGAATCGCTCGTAAAGCCGCGTTCGACTGGGTAGTGCATCAGGACCTGGATCCGTTTCATCGACCGTTTCACGGCCGTCCCCGGCCTCGCTGAGCGAGGGGTCCATGGCTCAGCCTGTAACGATTCCGAGCCGTGCAACACCAATGATCCGAGACTTGACGCCTATGGGACTCGTGGGAATGTTCTGGAACGAAGGAGGCGCGTACGTCTTCTATGCGGAATCGCCGGAGCCGCCGGTACCGGCAGCGGGGCGCGTGACCCTCGAGCACGTCGCCCCGGTTCCGCGCCATATCGATCGGACGCGACGCCGCGCCCGCCTACAGCACGAGCATCGCGTCGCCATAGCTGTAAAAGCGGTAGCGCCGGGCGACCGCCTCACGATAGACGGTGAGCACCCGCTCGCGGCCCGCGAACGCGGCTACGAGCATCAACAAGGACGATCTCGGCAGATGGAAGTTGGTGACGAGGCCGGAGACGACACGAAACCGATGTCCAGGGTGAATGAAGAGGCGCGTCTCGCCCACGGCGGGCGCGATCGCCTGGTCGTCCACTGCCAGTGATTCCAGTGCGCGCGTGGTTGTCGTCCCGACGGCGATGATGCGCCGGCCCTCGCGGAGCGCGCGCGTCAACGCGTCGGCTGCAGGCTGCGACACCGTGTAGCGCTCGGGATCCACCTCGTGCTCCTCCACCTGAGCCACCCGCACGGGTTTGAATGTGCCGTACCCCACGTGCAGGGTGATGGTGGTGCGCTCGACTCCGTGCGCCGCGAGACGGTCCAACAACGTGGAGGTGAAATGCAAGCCCGCGGTAGGCGCGGCCACCGATCCCGGGTCGCGGGCGTACACGGTTTGATACCGCTCGCGATCGGACTCCTGATCGGCTCGCTTGATGTAGGGCGGCAGCGGCATGTGACCGACGCGCTCGATGGCCGCCTGCACATCCTGCTCATCGTCGGTCCACAGCCGAATGGTCCTGCGGCCGTAATAGTGGCGCTCCAGCACTTCTCCATGAAGCCGGCACCCGTCCCGCTCGAAGACCACCGCTGCGCCCGGCTTGAGCTTCTGGCCAGGATGCATGAGGGCTTCCCATTCTGCGGAACTCCGAACTCCCGAATCCCGAATCCCGAGTCCCGAATCCCGGATGAGCAGACACTCCACAGCCCCGCCACTTGGCACGCGGTGGCCGAGCAGGCGCGCCGGAAACACCCGCGTGTCGTTCAGAACGAGCAGATCACCGGCCCGCAGGTGATCGGGCAACCGATCGAAGGCGGTGTGCTCCATCGCACCGGTTTCTCGTTCGACGCGGAGCAGACGGGACTGCCCTCGCTCGGCCGGGGGATGCTGGGCGATGAGATCGTCGGGCAGGTCGAAGTCGAAGTCGCTGACGTTCACGACAGCAAACCGCGCATCACCTGGGAAAGAACTTCTTCAGATTGGTGCGGCCGCGCGCGGCAAGCAGCGGCTTCCACAGATCGCCCACTTTCGCGATGCGCTCACGCACGTTGTCCAGCCTGAAGTCCTCGATGCGCGCGCCCTTGGACACCTCGGCCCACGTCAGCGGCGTCGACACCGTGGCCAGCGGACGCGGCCGGACCGAATAGATACTGGCAAGCGTCTGGCCCCACGCGTTCTGCTTGTAGTCGACGAGCACGCGACCTCGGGGGCGCGACGCCACACGGTACTCGAGCGTCATCAGCTTCGGGTTCCTCGATGTCAACTCGAAAGCCAGCGTCTTGGCGAACGTCAGCACCACATCCTGCGTCGGGTCTCTGACGATGGGCACGTAGACGTGCAGGCCGCGAGACCCACTGGTCTTGACGTAGGCCTTCATCCCGAGCGTCGTCAACGCCTCGTGCATGATGGCGCCGCATTCGCGCACCTGATCGAAGGTCGCTCCCTCGCTCGGATCCAGATCGAAGTGCAGGAAGTCCGGACGATCGGGGTCGTCGCAGCGGGTGTACCACTGATTGAGATCGATGCATCCGAGGTTGATGATCCACAACAGGGAGGGCAGGTCATCGATCACCGGAAAGTTGACGACTTTCTTGTCTCCGTGGCTGATGGCGCAGGTGCGGATCCAGGCCGGCCGCGGCGTGGGCGCTTCCTTCATGAAGAACGAGGCGCCAGCCGCACCGTTCGGGTAGCGCCGCATGACCATCGCCCGATCGCGTATGTGCGGCAGGAGCACGGGCGCGACGTCGGCGTAGTACTGGATCAGATCGCCCTTGGTAATCTTCCGCTCGGGCCAGAACAGCTTCCGGAGGTTCGTCAACCGGACGTCCCGACCCGCCAACGTGAGGATCACGTTGTCGACGTTGGTCGGAATAATGGGGTCGGGGGTCATTTATTGAGGACACTCTAGCCCGCGGCCGAGAGTGTCCTCAACAAATGACCCCCGACCCCATTATTCAGCCAGCCCGCCAGAAGGAACGGGATCGCGGCGATGACCAGGAGAAGCGCGATCAAACCGACAACGAACAGCCAGTCTCCAGCGGTCGGACGCCGCTCCTCGTAGGCATGTCGCTCGAGCAGCGCGAGGTTCTTGTCGTTGGACTTCCAGGCAAAGTCGAAGATGTCTCCGACGACGGGCAGCAGCCCCACCAACGCGTCGATGGCCACGTTGAAGATCATCCGCAATTGAACGAGGCGGGGCACGCCGAAGTAACGGCTTTGCCACAGCAGGACCACCGCAAACAGTGGGGACGCCAGATCGCCGAGTCCAGGCACCAGGCCGAGAATCGGATCGAGGCCTATGCGGTGCGTGGTGCCGGGCACGACAAAGGCCGAATCGAGCAGACGCGAAACCCGCCTGAGCGCGTCGAGCCGCCGCAGTTGTCCTGGCGTAAGCGGACGGAGGCGGATGACGCGCTCAGGCACCCTTTCGATTCTAGGTCTTCAAACCCCACTTGAGCAGCAAGGCGCCCACGGTGAAGCCTGCGCCGACGGAAACCATCAGGACGAGGTCGCCACGCTTGAGCCGCCCGGCGTCGACAGCATCGCTGAGCGCCAGCGGAATCGTGGCCGCGGTTGTGTTGCCGAACTTCTCGATGTTGATGACGACCTTCTCCTCCGGCAGGCCGAGCTTCTCCGCCGCGGAGAGGATGATGCGTCGGTTCGCCTGATGCGACACGAGCAGATCGATATTGCCGGCATCCAGGTGGTTCCGCTGCAAAATCCGTCGGCACGCTTCCTCGGTGTTGCGAACAGCGAACTTGAACACCGCTGCGCCGTCCTGTTTGACGTAGTGCTGTCGCTGCTGCACCGTTTCCACCGACGCCGGGCGAAGGCTTCCGCCGGCTGGCATGCACAGCGCGCCGCCACCGCTGCCGTCCACATAGTTCTCGAAATCGAGGATCCCGATGTCCGGATCGCTCGTGGCCTCGATGACCGCGGCGCCGGCGCCATCACCGAAGATCACGCACGTCGCACGGTCGGTGTAGTCGATGATGCTCGACATGACGTCGGCGCCGATGACCAGCGCGTGCCTGCTGGCACCGGTCGACACCATCTGCGCGGCTGTCGTCAGGCCGTAGGTAAAGCCCGAGCAGGCGGCGAACAGATCGTATCCCCACGCACGCGTGGCGCCGATCTTGTGCTGCACGAGGCACGCGGTGCTCGGAAACAACATGTCTGGCGTTGTCGTCCCGACGATGATGAAGTCGATGTCTGGCGGCGTGAGCCCGGCGCGCTCGATGGCCGTCCTGGCCGCTTCGGTCGCCAGGTCCGACGTGGCGACGCCTGGATCCACGATGTGGCGCTCGCGGATACCCGTCCGCTGCAGAATCCACTCGTCGCTCGTGTCAACCATCTTCTCGAGATCGGCGTTGGTCAGGACCTTTGGGGGGACGTAGGTGGCCAGACTGGCGATACGCGCACGGCACAGGGTGCGCGGCGAAGGGTTTACCACAGGCGAGTGTCCCTCCCAGGGGCAGTGAGCCCGAAATACTCGTAGGCACGCGGGGTGGCGACGCGGCCACGCGGCGTGCGGTCGAGAAAGCCGGCCTGAATCAGGAACGGCTCGTAGATGTCTTCAATCGCGTCTTTCTCTTCGTTGATCGCGGCGGCGATGCTGTTGACGCCGACCGGGCCGCCGCTGAACTTGTCGATAATGGTGCGGAGCAGCTTCCGATCGACCTCGTCGAACCCGTGATCGTCGACCTCGAGCAACTCCAACGCCGCCCGCGCGACGTCTCCCGTAATGCGGCCATCGGCCCGCACCTGGGCATAGTCGCGCACGCGCCGCAGGAGCCGGTTGGCGATGCGCGGCGTGCCGCGCGATCGCCGCGCGATCTCCGCGGACGCATCCGCATCGACCGCGACACTCAGAATGCGTGCGGACCGGCGCACGATCTCCTCGATATCCGACTCGTTGTAGAAATCCAGGCGATGGACGATGCCAAAGCGCGCGCGCAGGGGGGCGGTCAACAGGCCGGCGCGTGTCGTGGCCCCGATCAGCGTGAACCTCTGAAGCGGCACCTTCACCGAGCGGGCGCTGGGGCCTTGCCCGATCACGATGTCGAGCTCGTAGTCTTCCATCGCTGGATAGAGGATCTCCTCGATGGCCGGCGCCAGGCGATGGATCTCGTCGATGAACAGGACCTCGTGCGCCTGCAGGTTGGTCAGCATCGCCGCAAGATCGCCGGGCCGCTCGATGACCGGTCCTGCGGTCGCTCGCACGGACACGCCCATCTCGTTCCCGATGACGTACGCCAGCGTGGTCTTGCCGAGTCCTGGCGGGCCATACAGCAGCACGTGATCGAGCGCTTCACTGCGCCCCCGCGCCGCGGCGATCGAGACGTGGAGATTGTCGCGGAGGCGGTCCTGACCGATGTATTCGTCGAGGGAGCGCGGGCGCAGTCCCGCTTCGTACTGAGCCTCCTCGTCCGACGGTCCTGCGGTGACGAAGCGATCGGTCACCGCATCAGCTCGCGCAACGCGGCTCTCACCGCGGTCTCGAAGGTGGCGTCGGGTGTGGAGGTCAAGGTGACGTCTATGGCTTTGTCGGCCTGCTGCCGATGATAGCCGAGGTTCAGCAGGGCCGAGAGCAGGTCTGCCCGCAACTGGTCGGCCTGAGATCGTCCCGAGGGTGCGCCCGCAACGGTGGGAATGGCGATCTGTGCGAGGCGATCCTTCAGCTCGAGCACGATGCGTTCGGCGGTTTTCTTGCCGATGCCGGGGATGCCGATGAGCCTGGCGACATCGGCGCGCTGGACGGCGGCCACGAGATCTCGAGTCTCCATGCCGGAGAGCGCCACGATGGCGAGCTTCGGGCCAATGCCACTGACGGCAATCAGCCGCTCGAACAGCTGTCGCTCCAGTTCGGTGAGAAAGCCGTAGAGCTGCAGCGCGTCTTCCCGCACGTGCAGATAGGTGCGCAACGCCACCTCGGTGCCCGGCTCACCCACTTCGTAGAACGTCGAGAGCGGCACATGGACCTCATAGCCGACACCTTCCACGTCGAGGATGACCCGGTTCGGCTGCTTGTCGTGAACGCGGCCGCGAAGGAACGCGATCATGCAGGCCGGTACTGTCTCCACGACTTGAGGCTGGACGCGCCGGCTCGAGTTCCGAGTCCCGAGTCCCGGATCCCGGATCCCGAATGCAAATGGCAGATCGCGACCGCCAGCGCGTCCGCCGCGTCGTGCGGCGAAGGCGGCGTGTCGAGGCCGAGCAGCAGCTTGATCATCTGCTGCACCTGACGCTTGTCCGCGCGGCCGTAGCCGACAACGGCTCGCTTCACTTCGGCGGGTGTGTACTCCGCGACGATGCAGCCGGCTTCGATCGCGGCCAGAATCGCAACCCCGCGGGCATGTCCCAGCTTGAGCGCGCTGCGCGCGTTCACGGCGTGAAACACACTCTCCACGGCGACGCACTCAGGACGCGTCTTCAAGAGCACGGCCGTGAGCTCCCGGTGAATTCGCGCAAGACGATGGGGAAACGAGTCTCCGGCGGCGGCCGTAATGGCTCCGCAGACCACGAGGCGATGTCGGCGTCCATCCGTCTCCACGCAGCCGTAGCCGGTGCGCTGGGAGCCGGGATCGATGCCGAGAATCCTCACGCGAGGGACGCCTCGATCTCCTTCTCTTCGATGTCGAAGTTGGCCCAGACGTGCTGCACGTCGTCGTGATCGTCGAGGGCTTCCATCAGCTTCAACATCACCTGGGCATCCTTGCCCTGCAGCTTGACGTAGTTCTGCGGAATCATCGCGACTTCGGCGCTGGCCGGCTCGAGGCCAAGGCCCTTCACCGCATCGCGCACGACCTCGAAGCTCTCCGGCGGACACACGATCTCCCAGACCCCGCCCTCGTCACTCATATCGTCGGCGCCCGCCTCCAGCGCGACTTCGAGCAACTTCTCCTCGTCGGCCTTCTCCTTTTCGACGAGGACCTGGCCCTTGCGATGGAACATCCAGGCGACGCTGTTCTCAGCCGCGAGATTGCCGTTGTATTTCGCGAGCATCTGGCGAATCTCGGCGACCGTCCGGTTCTTGTTATCGGTCAGCGACTCAATCATGATCGCCACGCCGCCCGGACCGTAGCCTTCGTAGGTGATTTCTTCATACGAGACGCCCGGCTCCTCGCCCGTGCCACGGCGAATGGCGCGCTCGATGTTCTCGCGCGGCATGTTGTTCGCCTTGGCGTCGGCGATGATCGTGCGCAGGCGAGGGTTCATCGTCGGATCGCCACCGCCGTTACGGGCGGCGACCGTCAGTTCCTTGATGATGCGCGTGAAGGCCTTACCGCGCTTGGCATCTGCGGCACCCTTCTTATGTTTGATTGTGTGCCACTTGGAATGGCCAGACATGCGGAAACTCCAGCAAATACAGGGATTAGAGGACCGGCCATTCTACCACTGTTCGTTCGGGTCGTTCGACACGTTCGAGCCGTTCGGGTCGTTCACAAGAACGATCCGAACGATCCGAACGATCTAAGGGTTCCTTGCCAGTATCACCCAGACTTCCGCGCGAGGATCCCACGGCTTGCCACGATAGTCGCCGAGCAGCGCCGTGATCTCGAACCCTGCCTTCTCGAGACGGCGGACCATCTGCGGGATCGAGAGCGTGCGGAAGGTGAGCGCAAAACGATGCACGCGGCGCTTCGTGCCCTTCCGTTCGGTGAACTCCTGGTCGAAGATCGTCAAGCGGCGTGCGCGGTCCTGACGCACCGTTTCGACGAGCGTGACATGGGCGCCGCCACGCCGGGTGCGCCAACCCTTCAGGCTCGGGCGCTTCTGATACTCCTCCCAGGACGGAAGGTCGGCGACGAGCTCCAGCCCGAAGGTGCCGCCAGGCCGGAGCACGCGGCGCACCTCGTCGAGCGCGGCCGCAAGATCACGCTCGCGCAGGAGCGACTGCAGGATTCCGTAGGGCGCCATGACCATCGAGAATCCGCCGTCGCCTGCCTTCGCGTCTCCTCGAGGCCGGCGATGGCGCGACTTCGACCCGCGCTCAAACGGAAGAAATCTGACGTCGCCGCGCACGAGCTGCACGTTGCCGGAGAGCCGGGCCCGGCGCGCCCGCACGCGCGCCCGCGCCAGCATCGGCTCCGAACGATCGATGCCGACGAGAGACACACCGGCTCGCCCGAGCGGCAGCGAGATGCGGCCGGTGCCGCACCCGAGCTCGAGGACCGGGCCGCCGGCCTGCACCGCGAGATTCCGCCAGAACGGCACGTCGCGCCGCCCGAGCGTGCGCGCGTTCTCCCAGTCATAGAACGGCGCGTAGTCGTCCCAGCCTTCAAATCCTTCCATGTAATTCAAAACTCAAAACGCAAAACTCAAACAGAACCTGTCTCGGACAACTGGAAGCAATCTGTTTGCATCTTGAATTTTTGCATTTTGCATTACGCGCTTTTTTGACCCACCGTCGCGAACAGCATCGTGTTCTGAATCTCGACGAAAGCGGGGCCGGATTCCTTCGCTTCCCTCTCGTAGGTCCCGAGCACGTCGAGGTATTCTCGACCCAGCCAGCTCGCGGCGTCTGACGTGGCTACGGCCAGGGCCTCTTCGACCGCACGCCGGCGCGCCTGCCAGACGGAGGCGGGCGGCGGGCCCAACAGCGTCTGCGACGCAGGGAACAGCCGCACGTCCAAGGGCTCGATGCCATGCCGGGCAAACATGCCCGGCAGGTTTGGACCGATGGCGGCCGACACGTCTGCGCGCGCGCCGGCCAGGGCCACGAAGAACTGCGCCGACAGCTCGAATGCGCGCCGGCCTGCCGGCGCGGAACTGAAACCGTATCGCGCGCTGTTGTCGGGTTCCACGGCCAGGACACGCCCTCGCGGCGCCGTCACGCGCGCGAACTCACGCACCGTCGTCTCGACATCCTCGATGTGCTGAAGAACGGCGACGCAGTAAATCGAGTCGAACGCAGCGTCGCGGAACGGCAGATGCCTGGCGTCGGCCGCGGCAAAGGAGACTCGCTGATTGTGGGAGCGGGTTTCCTGCCGCGCAGCGACGACCTTCGAGACGACCAGATCGATGCCGACGAGACGCAGCTGCGAAATGTGGTGCTGGCCGATCGCCACTTCGGCGAGGCCTTCACCGCAGCCGACATCGAGAATGCGGTTGCCGGGCTTCGGGCGCAGCGTTTCGGTCAGGAACTCCGTGAATGCATCATCCCACCACGCCTCGCGGAGGTGCTTGAGTGTGGCGGACGTCAGCGTATCGATTGTTCCAGCCATTTACTTTGCACTTCGCACTTCGCACTTAGTCCGAGACCGCCCACTCACCCGGTACGATTGGCCGGGTCCGCGGCAGGCGCCCGCGCCGGGAGAGCTGGCCGACCACAACCAGAATGCCGACGAAGACTACCAGCTTCAGACTATCGCCGATGCGGTTCTGCGGAACGGTCTTCCACAGCAGCCACAGGACGGGATGGGCAATCGCCACCGCCCACACGGAACCGTAGAAGTAGCGCCGTTCGTGCCCTTCCCCCTTTGTCGACCGCTTGACGCGCGGCAGGTAGCCGAACGCGCCGAGCAGCCACATCGTCCCGGCGATCGGAAAGTAGGCGACCTCGTACATCTGCTTCAGCCGCCACTCGCCGGTCAGCAGCGCGTAGGCCAGGCCTGCGGTGTTGAGCACGGCGAAGGCCACCACCTCTCCCCACGCGGTCGTGTAGCAGATACGCCGATAGAGCGGGTTCGGCCGGTCTTCGGTGAAGCGGATGATGTAGGGCCGCGGCTCGCAGCCCGGGAGACGGCCGAGCAGACCGGCGATCGCCGTGCCGGCCAGCACCACGAGCAGCCAGGTCGACAGCCGCGCGTCGAATCCTCGCTCGAAGAGGTCGAAGGTCAGCGGCCCGGGCGCGATGAAGAAGACGAAGATCCAGATCGGCCAGTGATTGAACCGGTAGTGAAGCTTGTTCCGGTGGCGGATCTTTCGTTCGGAGTCGCGCTCGACGTAGAGCGCATCGGTTGCGAGCTGGGAATCAGGAGCCATCAACGGCAGAATCTTATCAGCGCACCACCCGTCCTTCTTCCATGATCAGCACGCGCTGGGCACAGGCGTCCGCGAACTCGGCGTCGTGCGTGGCAATCACCAGCGTCCGGCCATCAGCGGCGAGCCGCCGGAGGGCCACTGCCAGATCGCCGCGGCGGGCGGGATCGAGCGAGGCCGTGGGCTCGTCCATCAGGAGGACCGGAGGCCCTATGGCCAGTGCCCGAGCGATGGCCACGCGCTGGGCCTCACCTCCGGACAGCTCGCGTGGAAAGGCATCTGCTCGGCTTCCGACACCCAGCTCCTCGAGCAGCTCGCGTGCCCGGCGTTCGGCCTCGGCCCGCGGCTGCTGCTGAACGTGCACCGGCGCCAGCCAGACGTTGTGGAGCGCGGTCAGGTGCTCGAACAGATGATGAAACTGGAACACCATTCCGACGCGGCGGTGCAGCTCGCGCCGCGTCTCACCCCGAGCCAGCCGGCCGGGCTCGAGACGAAGGCCGTCGATGGCGATGCTCCCATCGGCAAAGGGATCGAGGCCGGCTATCGCCCGGAGCACGGTCGATTTGCCCGCGCCTGACGCGCCCATGACGGCGAGCACCTCACCGCGTGCGACGTCGAACGAGACGCCGCGCACGACGGCCCTGGATCCACGACGGATGTCGAGGTCCCGCACCTCGAGGACGCTCACGCGCGACGCCACCCCTTCTCGATGCGCCGCGCCAGATGCGCGATCGGCAGCGACAACGTCAGATACAGCGCACCGCACACGATCCCGGGGACGACCCAGCTTCCGATGTTGGCCGCGAAGATAGACGTCTGCTTGGTGAGCTCGACGACGGTGATCACTGACACCAGCGAACTGTCCTTCAGCAGAGCCACGAAGTCGTTGGTCATCGGCGCGAGCGCCAATCGAAATGCCTGCGGTCCTCGCACGAGCCTCAGCGTCTGACGGTCGCTGAAACCCAGAGTGCGGGCCGCGTCGAGCTGCCCCGCTGGTATGGCCTGGAGAGCACCGCGATAGATCTCGCTTTCATACGCGGCGTAGTTCAGGCCGAGCCCGATGAGCGCGGCGAGAAATGCGGGCAGCTGGACGATGGTGGCCAGGCCGAAATAGAGGACGAACAGCTGCAGTAGAAGCGGCGTGCCGCGGATGATCTCCACCCACGCTGTCAATGCGATGCGCACGGGGGCGGGGCCGTAGACCCTCCCGCTCGCGATGAGCACGCCAACGACAATCGCGAGCGCCATCGAGAGACACGACAACGCCAGGGTGACGGCCGTCGCGTTGAGCAGCGCCGGCAGGTACCGCCGCACCGCCTCTGAGGTGGACGAAACGGGCGCCGCGCTTTCGACCTGCGGCGCCGCGCTGGCCCCAGTGGCAGTGAGTCGCGCGTACAGCCGCGGCTGGTCGTCATTCCACATCCGCCATCGCCGGAAAATCGCCTCGAGGCGGCCGTCCCGCATGGCCTGCTGCAGGATGCCGTTCACGCGATCGCGAAGGTCCGTGTTCCCGAGCGCCAGAACGCCGACGTAGTGGCCGACTCCGACGTCGGTCGCCTGATTCGTGAGGCCAGGATTGCGGCGGACACCTCGCTCGGCCAGGACCTCGTCGAGGAGCACGGCGTCCACTCGGCCAATGGCCAGGTCATTGTACGGATGCACGTCGTCCTCGTAGGTCACGGGGACGAGGCCATGTTCGACCTGTGCGGCAGTCAGCAGATCGTAGGCGAGAGTAGCGCCGAGCGTCGCGACCCGGCGGCCACGCAGATCGGCAAGCGTGCGAAAGCGTGCGGCGTCCGCCTCGCGTACGGTGAGGAGCTCCCGGAACTGATAGTACGGAATCGTGACGGCGAGGCGCGCACGGCGCGCGGTGCTGTCCTCGATGCCGCTCAGCGCGATGTCGAAATCTCCGCGCGCCGCAGCGGCATCCAGGCTCGTGAAGCCCACTTGCATGAACCGCGGTGCCCGGCCGAGGCCGTCTGCCAGCAGCTGCGCGATGTCGACCTCGAAGCCGACCACGCGCGTGGGATCGCTGGGATCAGCTTCGACAAACGGCGCACCGCCTTCGGCGTCACCTGCCCATCGCAACTCTGGCTGCGTCTGGGCGAGTGTTTCCACCCCGCAGATGGCGAGCCACGCACACAGTAAGTAGGTCCTTCGGTTCAGAAAGGGCTGCCTCGAGTTCATACGTTCGAGCGTTCGTATTCTGCATGAGATTCGCTCAGGTGGATTGCCTTGGGTGTGGAAAGCAAGAACGCGGTGCCGGTGAGGACCGACACCGCTCGAGCGAAGGCAGGAACTCGCTTTGTGGTCTATCGGACGGTCTTGAACTTCCGGGAGGCGGCGCCGATTCCAGCGAGCCCGAAGACCATCAAAGACAGCGAGGCCGGCTCGGGAACGGCCGTGACACCCGCTACCCCAACATGGCTGACTTTGCCGATCGTGATCTTCCCATTGCCGATTTGGTCGAAGATACCGAGGTCAATCACTCCGTACCGCAGCTGAGACGTGTTCTGGTACAGGTAGTGCGTGAACGCCGACGGGGAAAACCCAACCCCGTTTCCAGTTTTCACCAGGAAGTACTCGGGATTCGTGGCGCCAAAGCCCTGAAAATCGAACGCGAACAGGCCTGCGTTCCCATCAACGGCCTGCCAGGCACCAACATCCTCGCCGCCGCTGAGGTCGAACTGCTCGTAAACGACGTCTCCACCAAGGAAAGCCTCGATAAAGCTCTCCTCGGTCGCTTCACCGCTGTCAGCGAGGGTATCCCATGCCACGAGCGTATCTACCCCCCCAACAGTCGCTAGTGGAATTGCGCTCGCATTCGAAGCGAACAGCAGAATCGCCGCCAATCCAAACCCGCACACACACTTTTTCATGCTCACTCCGAATCACAGTCCCAATCGAGCCCGCATCGCCATCGGGCGGAGACAGACTTCAGCCTTGGCTCCGTAGCAAGAACCTGACCTTCGGCAGTTCGTGTAGATTCAAACGACTCCTGCGACGTTCAATCAGCACGGGGCTCCACAAGTTAGCCCTGAGCGAGACGTTTATGCGCCTGCGGCCCGAAGCTCTGAGAGGGTTTCAGACCTGTTCGTATTGCGCTTCACGAGGCGTCGGCGCTTCGACCTCGGCGATCGTGACCCCGGTGCGCTCCTGGAGCAACAACCGGCGAAGGACTTTCAGGTCGTTGAGAATCCGACCGCTGGCCACGAGATGCTGATCGAGCTGTGTCAGCTTGAGATCGACGATGCGGAGGGCATCAAGGCGTCGCCCACCGCCAGCGGAGGCTTCCGCGATGTCGTCGACGATGGAGGTCTTGACCTCCTGCACCTGCTGTCCCAGCAGCTTGACGTATTGGTAGGCGCTCTCCAGACTGCTGAATGGGCCTTCCATCCGGCTCCCCCTTTTGATGTTCCGCTCCGCGGTCGTTCCAGCAAGAACGGGCCCAGTGATACGGCGGCAGCGCTGACCGTTCGACAAACGCCTGTTCCGGCCAGAAAGGGCCCGCAAGATGGGCCAACGTCCGCGAGCGGGCCACCGCACTGGCACCGCCAGGAACCGGCTCGCGAGGACAAAAGGTCACCGCAGGCGTCACCTTCTTGGAACCTTGGACTTCAGACCGACACTAAGCGCCCTAAGAGCCCTTGCGGCGGCGTTCGAGCTCGTCCAGGGTTCGTGGCCAATCCTCGCGCAAGAGCCGCGACAGCGACCGATCGGCGAGTAGACGCCCACCGGTCTGGCACGTGACGCAGTAGTTCGCTTCGTTCGCCGCATAGACGATCCGCTGAATGGGCGAACCGCAAACGGGGCACGGCTGCCCGTAGCGTCCGTGCACCGCCATCTCCGGGCGGAAAGCCGTGACCTTTTCGGGGAACTCATCGCCGGCTTCGGCTTGCAGACGCTCCGTCCACCGCACGAGCGTCGCGCGCGTCGCCTCGTACAGGCGTCGCAGCTCCTCGTCGCTCACACTCGCGGTCTGCTTGAAGGGAGACAACCGC
The DNA here is from genome assembly GCA_035293405.1 of Vicinamibacterales bacterium. Classification (GTDB taxonomy): domain Bacteria; phylum Acidobacteriota; class Vicinamibacteria; order Vicinamibacterales; family UBA2999; genus Gp6-AA40. The sequence continues at coordinate 113,406 of DATDOE010000113.1, forward strand.
GCCGCGTGCAGGATCTCATCCGAGTAGGCGTTGCCGATTCCGCTGAACACGTGCGGATCGGTGAGCGATCGCTTCAACGTGTGGTTGTCGCGGCGAAGAGCCGCGGCGAAGGTGGACAGCTCGGCGTCCAGCACCTCGAGACCGCCGGGATCATGGCGGGCGAGCTCCTGCCGCCCCTGCACGACGTTGAGTGACGCCTGTCGCTTGGTGCCCGCCTCCGTCAGGATCAGCGATCCATGCTCGAAGTCGAGCGCAAACAGCCCGACCTTGCCGGGAATGCGTGTGCCTGCAGGCTTCCATCGAAACCGTCCAGCGATCATGAGATGAAACACGAGGAACAGCTCGCGCTCCGCCTCGAGGGCAACCCGCTTGCCGAGACGATGGAGATCGGTGATGGTCCGGCCTTGGACCGCGTCGAGAGGCGGGTCGATCGAACGCAGGAGAAACGGCGACGCCAGACGCACGGCCCGCACCTGCCGGCCAACGACCCGTGGCCGAAGCGCGTGCAGGTAGAGCAGAATGTCGGGTAACTCGGGCATCGTTCAGTAGAAGTGTAACGGGAGGGACGCGTCGTGATCCGCCGCCTCATCATCGTCATCGTCGGCACCATCGTCGTGCTCGTGCTCGCGGCGACAGCCCTCGCCTATTGGCTCTTCGCCGGCAGCGGCCTGCGCCTGGCGATCGAGCAACAGGCCACCTCGTGGCTGGGACAGCCGGTGAGGGTGGGCCGCGCGAGCGCACACCTCTTTCCGCGAGCGGCCATCCAGCTTGGCGACGTGCGCGTTGGAGAACCCGTGCGTCTCACCCTCGGCGACGTACGAGTCGCGACAGACGTGCGTGCGCTCCTGTCCCGCCGGATCGAAAACGCGACCGTCACCGTCGCGAACAGCCGGATCGAGATGCCCTTGCCGTTCGCACTGCCGACCGGCAGCGCCGAAGAACCGTCCACGAGCTCGTCTGCACAGAGCGCGATGAACATCGTGTCGATCCGGACGATTTCCCTGGACGACCTTCAGCTGGTGAGCCGCGGGCGCGAGGTGCGCGTCTCGGCGGATTCCGCGCTCGAGGGGAACCGCCTGACGCTGCGACGGTTCACCGCGCAGTCCGGCACCACGGCCCTCGAGGCGGAGGGCGAAGTCGATCTCGCGCCGAGCGTGACGGCGAACCTCAAGGTCAACGCCAACAAGCTCGACGTCGATGAACTGCTCGCGCTCGCCGACGCGTTCTCGCCTCCGCCATCGGCCAACAACGATCCACGGCGGCGGTCAGCGCCGGCGACGATTGCCGCACGCGTGAGCGCCGAAACCGCGACGGCCGGCGGAATCGAGGTGCGTCAGTTCGCAACCGACCTCGAGGTCAAGGGCGACCGTGTTGCGCTGTCGCCTCTCACGTTTCAACTCTTTGGCGGACGCTATCAGGGGTCGCTCACCGCGCAGCTCGGCAAGGTGTTGTCGCTGACGCTGCGATCGCGGCTGCAGGACCTCGACGTCGCGAAGCTTGCGGCGTTTGGCGGCTCGCCCGACAGCGTTAGCGGCACACTGACCGGCGCCGGCACCTTCAGCGGCGAAGGCGCCGATGTTGCCAGCGTCTTGAGTACCGCACGCGGCGCGGGTACGGCCGCCATCGTCAACGGCAACATTCGCCGCCTCAACCTGGTGCGCACCGTCGTGCTGTTTTTCGGACGGCCAGCGCCAGATGCCGGCGCGGCGAGCGATCACTTCGATCGCATCGACGCGAGCTTCTCTCTTGCGAGGAAAGTATTCCGTGCCGACGCCTTCGCGCTGCACTCGTCCGACGCGGATGTTGTCGGATCCGGCACATTCGAGATCGAGACCCTTGCGCTCGATGGCATGCTCGACCTGTCACTGTCCGAGGAGCTGTCGAAGCAAGCCGGTACCGACCTGATTCGTTTTACGCGCGAAGGCAACCGCGTCGTCCTGCCTGCCCGGATCGGCGGCACGATTGAGAACCCGCGGATCACGATCGATGCGGCCGCCGCCGCCACACGCGGCCTGCGCAATGAAGTGCAACGACGCCTCAAGGGGATTCTGGGAGGATTTGGCGCCCGCTGATCCGATCGCCTGCGCCATCGTGTGGTTTATCGACCCCATGGCTCAGCTGCCGCTGAGTCCTGAGACGACTCCCGCCTGATCGGCCAAACGGGGCTAATATGAGGGAGCTAGCAACCCTCATGAATGCTCCTTGCTGTGGCTCGTCAATTCCAAGCCGCGTGTCGGCGCTCGCGCTCGTGATCGCCCTGGCGACGTGCCTCACTGCCTGCGGCGGCGATGACGCGAACGACGGTGGCGGCGGCGGATCTGGTCCCGTCCCGATTTCGAGCGGCGCACGCATGGCCTGGAATCAGGCCGCCGCTTCACTGCAGGAGCTGCAGTCGCTGTCCTATCGGCTCTATGTCGATGGTAGTCAGGCCACGATGGCTGACGTGTCGTGTGGCCAGGCTTCGACGCCAAACGGATACGAATGCTCCGGTCGCCTGCCTGGCATGTCCCCCGGTCGCCACACCCTCGAATTGACATCCGTGTTGAACGGCGTTGAGAGCGCACACTCCGCGCCACTCACCGTGATGCTCAGTGCTTCGGCGCAGTTCGGCGTCTCGGCAGCAGTGCCAGTCGACGCGGTCGGGCCTGCCGTCGGCGCCAGCGTGGCGTGCGTCGTCAGATCGTCTGGCGACAAGTGCTACGACGTTCGTCTCGTCGCAAGCGGCCTCAACGATGTGACGATGTTGACCTCCACACTCGACGGTCGCGTGTTGTTCGCTGACGGTGGAGCGAGCGTCCACGTCATCGCACACGACGCGCCGAGCCCGGCGCTCACGCTTCCCGATCCCGAGTCGCGCATCGTGGGCCTCGCCGTTGACCGGCGGATCCCGAGCACGCACGCGGTCTTCGTCGCGTGGACTGAGTCTGCGCGCGGTGGCTCGTTGCTCAACGTCACGCGCTATCGAGAGCTCCAGGGCGCGCTCGGCGAGGGGGCCACGATTGTCAGCGGCGTGCCGATTCCCGCCGGTGCGCGGGCCCCACTTGCGGTAGATGGCGACGGTCTCCTGTATGTCGCGTTACCTGCAGGCGAAGAGACCGCTCCCGACCGCCGGGATCAAGCGCCGTTCGGGGGTGTTGTGCTGCGCGTGGACCGAGACGGATTGACGCCGCCCGCGAATCCACGAACATCGCCGATCATCTCGAATGGGTACGCGCAGCCGAGCACGCTGGCGTTCGACGTGGTCAACGGCCGCGTCTGGCTCGGAGGCCAGTTCGACGCCGGCTCGCTGGTGACGAGCCTTAGCGTCCTGCCTCGTGGAACCGATCGGTGGACGCTCCGTTCTGCTGCTGTCGCCACGCCGTCGTTCAAGAGCCGAGACCAGACGAGCGGCCCTGTCTTGGCGTTTGTACCAATGGGGCCGGCGTCGCTTGCGATGCTCGTCACTGACGCCGCGCTGTTCCTCGCAACGCCGACGCCAGAGGGGCAACTGGCTCTCGAAGAGTTGGTGCTGAACCAAGGTGTGCCTCTCAGCGTCGCTCACGCATACGACAACGTCTGGTACGTGGCGGTTCGCACCGATCAGGGCGGAGTGGCGATCCTGGCGGTGCAACCCAGACCTTGAGCGCCTGGCAGAAACAGCACGAGGGCGCTCCGTCGAACGGAGCGCCCTCGTGGACAAGCGAGAGGTTCAGGCAGGCCTTGTGACTACGAGCTCCGGCGGCGGGACCTGAACGATGAGAGAAACACGAATCCGATGCCACTCAGCAGAAGCGTTGCCGGCTCCGCAACCTTTGAAGGGGCAATCTTGATGGACGCCAGGGCGAAATCCGAATTCGTCGGCGTGGTCGCGTAGAAGCGCAACTGCGTCACGTTCGTGTAGCTCGTGGACACGGCCTTGTATCCCAAAGTGCTGGTCTGATCGGTGCCCGTCACCGACTGAGAACTCGACTGCGAGGGGGAGTAGACGTACCAGCGTGCTGTCTCAGCAGCCGCGTCGCCACTCTTGTTGCTTGGAGGACCAAACAGATCCAGGAACCCCAGCCCGGTTATCGAGACGGGCGCGCTGAAGTACACGTTCAGACGCTCGCTCCCACTCGTCACCTCGTCATCGCCAACACCAAGTCCATCACCCTTGCAGGCGAGGCCGCCCGTCCCCGCCACGCATCCGGAGTTTACGTCGCCGCCGCTGTTGAACGTCAGGAGACCGCTTGTGGAAGACACGGTCACTTTGATGCCATCGAAGAGGGTGGAAGCGGAGAAGCTCGATTTTCCACTCGCACCCGACCAAATCAGGCTCGTAAAGTCAATGGTAGCCGCCTGCGCTTCGCAGGCTGCTCCAAAGATGCCGAGCGCCAGAGTCACAGCCACACGAAGAGCGTTCGTTCGCATAGCTCGACCATCAGCAATTACATAGCCAGCAGGATCGAAGACATTCACGCCTGTCGTTACGTTCACTTATGCCTTTGTAGTCCGTGTGTTAGGAGGCCGCATCGACGGAGGTGAGCGGAGGCCGTCCTGGTCAGTAGTCCGCCTGTGCGAAGACAAAAGGCTGGATAATGGAACGTTGCGGAGACTAGGAGACTAGAAGCCCGAGCAGTCGGGCAGTTAGTAAGACCTGACGCGTCTGGAGAATATTCGGGAAAGAGGCAGACTTCAGAAGCATGTCGTCCGAGCTTGAACCTGGACGACTGGGCTAAGGGTCACTGTCCTCAGTGTTTTAGGAGGACTCAGTAGTGCTGTCCCCCTCGGGAGAACCTTTTGCTTCTTCGACCTTCGATGGACCTTGCCTCGTCTCTACACTTTGGTCGACGTAGCGCAGCGGCCCTCTGTCTTGCGGCCGCTCTGTTATCGGGCTGCGGCGGCGACCCGTCAGTTCGAAAACGCAAATTCGTCGAAAGCGGCGACCAGTACATCCGCGCGAAGAAGGTCGCAGAAGCCATCATCCAGTATCGCAACGCCGTTCAACTCGACGCGACGTTCGGGGAGGCTCGAAAGAAACTCGCCCAGGCCTATGCGGCCGCCGGCGACGGACCGCACGCATTCGAGGAATACGTCCGCGCCGCGGACCTGCTCCCGAACGACATCGACGTCCAGCTGGCAGCGGGGGCCCTCCTCCTGATGGGCGGGAAGTCGGAGGATGCCCTCGCACGAGCCGACGCCGCGCTCAAGCTGCAGCCCGAGAACACACAGGCCCATGTGCTTCGGGGGAATGCGCTGGCAGGGTTGAGCTCCTTCGACGAGGCGCTCAAGGCCATCGAAGAGGCCATTCGACTGAACCCGACGCAAGGCAACACGTTCACCAATCTCGGGCTCGTGCAACTGGCGCGCGGTCGGAGAGTCGAGGCCGAGGCGGCGTTCAAGAAGGCTGTTGATCTGTCGCCAGGATCGGTAGAGGCGCACCTGGCTCTGGGCAACTTCTATTGGTCAGTCGGCAAGCCCGACGAGACCGAGCGGGCATTCAGTGGTGCGTTGCGGGCGCAGCCAGACAGCGGCCCCGCCAATCGCGCGATGGCCGCGCTGGCCGTCGCCACTGGCAGGTATCGGGATGCGGAGCCCTATCTGCGGCGGATGGCGGACTCATCGACCGATCCCAATGTGATGTTTGGCCTCATCGACTACTACCTGGCGTCCGGCCGCGCGAAGGAGGCCATCGAACGGCTGGAGACCATGCGCAAGACCGGGGATTCGCCCGTCCTTGGCCAGCGCCTCGCTCGAGCCTATGCGGCAGCGGGTGACACCACCAAGGCCAGCGCGCTCGTCGAGCAGGTTCTCGCCAGCAACCCGACCGCCGTTGAGGCACAGCTCCTCAAAGGACAGCTTCTCCTGAGCGCCGGAAAGCGGGACGACGCATTCGCCACCGTGCGATCGGCGGCCACGGCGAATCCCTCATCCGCCGAAGCACAGTTTGCTCTGGGACGGATGTACGCGTCGCGCGGCGACGTGTCGGCCGCCGAAACCGCGTTCCGCGAAGTGCTCCGGATCAATCCGCGCGCGGGCGCGGCTCAGCTCGAGATCTCGAGGCTTCAGCTCAACTCCGGCAAGACCGAGGAGTCGGTTCGCACCGCGGAGGAAGCGACGAAGAACCAGCCAGGAAGCATCGCGGCCCGCCTGGCGCTGGTGCGAAGCCTTCTGGCCTCAAAGAACCTCGTGCGCGCCGAGCGGGAGATCGCCGACCTGCAGTCGGAACAACCGAAGGTGGCCGACGTCCAGGTGCAGGCCGGCTTCCTCGCGATCCTGAAGAATGACGTGCCTGCCGCTCGCAGGGCCTTCGACCGAGCGGCGGCGATCAATCCGAAATCGCTCGACGTGTTGTCAGGCTTCATTGCGGCCGATCTCAAGGCCAACGACGCTGCAGGCGCCAAGGCCCGGATCGAAAAGCGACTGTCCGAAGGCGCCACACCTGCGCTTCTGCTGATCGCGGCCCGGACCTACTGGACCACCAACGATCAGCCCGCCGCCGAACGCGCGCTGCGCGCGGCCATCGACAGCGACCCGTCGAACCTGCAGCCGTACGCGATGCTGGGCCAACTGTACATGGCCCAGAAGAAGCTCGATCAGGCCCGAACCGAGTTCGAAGCGGTCGCGGCACGCCAGGCGAAGCCGATCGGCGCGCTGACGATGGTGGGCATGATCCACCAGGCGCAAGGTCACACGCCCCTCGCGAGGAAGCGGTTCGAGGAAGTGCTCGCGCTGGACTCGCGTGCCGCCGTGGCGGCCAACAACTTGGCGTGGATCTACGCCGAAACTGGCGAGAACCTCGACGTGGCCCTGCAGCTGGCGCAGACAGCCACGGCAGTGGCTCCGGAGGTACCGGAGCTGATGGACACGCTCGGGTGGGTCTACTACAAGAAGAACCTTCCGCACCTCGCGATTCCGCTCTTCGAACGTTCCGCCGCCAAGGCGCCGAACAACGCCGGGTACCAGCACCACCTTGGCCTGTCGTATCTCCAGGCCGGGGATGTAGCGAAGGGCCGGGCGGCCCTCCAGCGCGCGTTGGCCGCAGGGCCCGATGCTGCGACCAGCGCGGACATCCGCGGCCTCTTGGAGAAGACCGCCACGACCGCGGGCGGAGCCACCCGCCCGTGACGGGCCGCTAGCAGATGGGATGAGAAGGCTGGTCTCCTGAACGGGATGCATTTACGCTCCCAGTGAATAGACGCACTCGAGGTGCATTCAAGGAGACCAGCCATGAAGAAGAATATCAGCACGACGACCGTGATGAATACCGGAACCT
>DATDOE010000114.1:0-35342 GCA_035293405.1 Vicinamibacterales bacterium
AGGTTCCGGTATTCATCACGGTCGTCGTGCTGATATTCTTCTTCATGGCTGGTCTCCTTGAATGCACCTCGAGTGCGTCTATTCACTGGGAGCGTAAATGCATCCCGTTCAGGAGACCAGCCTTCTCATCCCATCTGCTAAACGTGAGGCCGGCCCTCCGGCGAGCCAGGTCCAGAGCAGCAGCGCGGCAGGAATCAGCGCGAGCGGGACCAGGTTCGGTCGCGTGAGGATCGCGGCACCCGCCGCCAGACCAGACGCGAACGCCGCGCCGCGAGACTCGAACAGCACGAGCGCCAGTGCCAGCGCCCACCACGCCGTCACCGGCACATCGCTCATGGGCGCAGCGGTGAGTTGGAAGAGAAACGATGGGCTCGTCGCGAGCAGCACGGCGGCGGAGAGACCCACGGCGCGTCCTGCCAGGCGCGCACCCATCAAGTACGTCGCGAAGATGGCCAGGCCGCCGAGCAGCGGCACCACGTAGAACACCGCCTCACGTCCGCCGACCCGCTGGACCGCGGCCATGGTGAGCGGCAGTCCGGGCGCATACATCGGCACGATCGCTCCGTCGGTGCCGATCGGCAGGTAGGCCAGCGGCACCAGCGCCTCGCGGGAGATGCGTCCAGCGAACTCGCGAATGAGCGGCTCGTCGAAGCGGAAGGTCCCAGACGCCCACCACTCCGCCTGGCTCACATAGCCGTAGGCGTCCGAGCCGCCCGCGACCCTCGCGCCCTGGACCAGCCCGACCATGACGATGCCCACTGAGATGGCCGCCGCCATTAGCCCTGCGAACCATCGCGCGGTGACGAGCCTACCAACGCCTGTCGCGGCAAGACGAAGATCCGAGGCGAGCACGCGGCCGCGCCGGCCGCGGGGCGACAACATCCACGCGAGCGCGCCGGCAGCGAGCGCGATCAGCAGCGGATTCACCGGACTCCGCGAGGAGACTCTCATCGCGCCGAGCCGGACGACGAAGCCGCCGCTCACGGTAATCACCAGCGCCCAGGCCACGGCGAGCCCCGTGATCGCCAGAGAGAAGCGTCGCATCTTAGTGTCCCGGCCGCGACACTAGACGCCCAGGTACGAGAGCCAGGGCACGGCGATGAGAATGTAGACGAGAAAGTAGAACGCCCCGAGTGTGAGCCCGAGTACCCAGAAGGCCTGACGGCTGATGTAGCCGCTGCCGTAGTAGATCGGATTGTGACCGGCGGTGTAGGTGGTCAGGACGCCCATCAGGCCGAGTGGATACGACAGCAGCAGGGCCCACTTCGTCGGTGACGCTCCGGGAATCACCAGCGCGATCGCGAGGAACACTGGCAGCAGACTGGCGGCATGTGCCGTGATGCTGGCAAAGAAGTAGTGGAGCAGGAAGTAGGTGCCCACCAGCGACACAATCGCGGCATACAATCCGAATCCTTCGATCATCGGCGCGAGCGACCTGGCCACCCACTCGACGAACTTGGTGTCGGCGAGGCCTCCCGCCAGCGTGACGAGCGTCGCGAACCAGATCAGCACGCCCCAGGCCTGCGAGTGGCCAATCACCGCATCCCAGTTGACGACACCGAAGGCGACCATCAACAGCACGACGAGGATGGCGGTGATCGCGGGATCGACATAGCTGGACGCACCAATCCACAAGCCGAGCGCCAGGCACACCAGCGCCAGCAACGTCGTCTCCTTGCGCGTCATGGCGCCCATCAGACGCAGCTGCTCTGCCGCCCAGCGCGGCGCTTCAGGCGCGCGTCGAATCCCCGGTGGATAGATCTTGTAGAGCAGGAGCGGCGTCAGCACGAGGAGCGTGATCCCGACCGGTGCGAAGCCGACGAACCAGTCCGTCCAGGAGACGGTCACGCCGGCGGTCTGCCGGATGATCGAGATTGCCAGCGTGTTGGGGGCGAGCGCGGTGATGAACATACTGCTCGTCACAAAGCTCGCGGAGAGCGCCGTGTATAGCACGTATGCCCCGATTCGCCGCGAGGTCCCATCACCGGGTCTCGAGTCGTACAATTCGGGAATCTGACGAATGATCGGGTAGATCGTGCCGGCACTGCGCGCGGTCGCCGACGCCGTGAATGGCGCGAGCAGCAGATCGGCGAGCGTGACGGCGTACCCGAGGCCAAGGGTGCGATGGCCGAGCAGGCGGACCAGATGCAGCGACAGGCGCTTGCCGAGTCCGGTCTCCGCATATCCGAGGGCGAATACGTAGCCGGCGAAGATCAGCCACACCGTAGCGTTGCCGAAGCCGCTGAGCGCCCATTGCGCGGATTGCGCAGGCGTGTCGCGGACGAGCCCGAGCATCGCCGCGACGATCACGCCGGCCAGGCCGATGATCGCGGGCCGGATCGGCTCGGTGATGATGGCGGCAATCACGGTGGCAAAGAGCGCGAAGTATCGCCACGAGCGCGGCGATAGCCCCTCCGGTACCGGGACGAGGAGAATGGCCACGCCGAGCGCGAGCGGGAGGAGGACGTTCAGGGAGAGGACGCGCGCGCGTGCGGGCCCGTGGTGAGGATTGGCAGCGGAGGATGGCCCTTCCATGACCGGCACGGCGCGGCAGCATAGCACGCCCCTTCGGACTCGGGATTCGGGATCCGGGACTCGGGACTCGGGACTCGGGACTCGGGACTCGGGCCGTTTGACGTCGTCGCGCCGATTGGCGCCGGCGGTGGGCGCGACCGCGGCCGCTAGCGTTTCTTGCGCGTGCGTGGCGTGTGGCTCACGCTGTGAACGCGGTCGATGAACTGATCCAGTTTCCGCTCGATGCGTTCGAGACGGTCTGAGTGGGTTCGGAATCCGGCCACCATCCGGCCCTCCAGGCGCTCGAAGCCGGCAACCATCCGGCGCTCCAGGGTTTCGAAGGCGAACTCCGTGTACTGACGCTGCTCAACGAAGTGCTGCGTCACTTCATCGAAGCGCTTGTCTACTTCGTCGAAGCGCCGGTCTACAGACGCCGACAGCGAGTCGAGCTTCCTCTCGAGGACACCAACCCTCTCCGGCAACTGCTCGAGGTTTCCAGTCATCCCTGCTGCCACGGCTAGCCTACCATCGTCATGCCGTACCCCGAAGCACGCGTCGTGCCGGCCCAATCGACGGCGTCTTTTCCGACTCTCCATCGATGACCGCACCGACCAGCGCGCAGAATCTGCAATGCGCGCGCTTCGTCAATGTCGCAGGCTTTGCAGCCCTCGATCGGGCTCGAGCCAACTCCCAACTCCCAACCGCCAACTCCCAACCTGATTCTCGAGCCAACTCCCAACTCCCAACTCCCAAGCCCAAGCCCAAAGCCGAGAGCCGAGAGCCCAGAGCTTACTTGCCGCGCTCCTCAGCCCGCGCGATGCTCAGGATGTTGCGCATCGCGTAGTTGCCTTCGTGGCAGGCGTACTCGAATGGGGGCTCGCTGGTCTTCGTCAGGTTCATCGCGAACGTCCACGGTCTGGTCCACGTGGCCGGGTCGTCGAAGGTCACCGACCACTCGACGATGTTCGGCGCGGTGGGCGTGAAGCGCTCCACGAGACGCAGGTTCTCGCTGGAGCCGCGATACGGGACCTTGTCGGTGAAGTTCGTCGTCTCCACGACGAGCGTGTCCCCCTCGAAGTGTCCGCGCGCATCACCCATGTACGAGCGGATCGTGGACCCGATGTGGGGGCGCCGGTCGAGCGGGATCACGCGCAGCTCGTTGACCATCTCGTAGCCGATCGCCACGTAGCCAGGTCCCTGCACGATCTCGTACGAGCTGCCATAGATGGCCGGCATCATCGATCCGGGCAGGCCGCGCGTGATGCACCGGTCGTACAGACTTCGATCCTCGTAGGAATCGGCCTCGCCGCGGCCCTGCCTGGCTTTGGCACGGGCCGCCGCCCGCGCTCGCGCCTCGGCGGTCTGTGGGGGAATCCTGCCGTCAGGGGGATCGGTCACCAGCCAGGCGCGGCTGTTCTTCGGGTTGTGGTTCTCGAACCAGTGCAGGGGACTCCGGAGCTCCCAGCGTTGCTTGTCCGCCTCGATGCGGTCGTCGTTGCGCTGCTGGGTCAGGCGCGCGAGCTCCTCAGGGGTGATATCGGTCAGCGCGCGGCCGGCCAGCGAGTCGGGCCGCTCCATCGGAATCAGGCTTTCATCGCTGTTGGTAAATGAGCCCTGCAGATCCGGATCGCCCCACGGCGTGCGCGGCGCCGAATAGGGCGCGGCGTGTGCGAGCACAACAAAGAGCGCGACCAGGATTCCACATGACGCGATGACTCGACTGAACATCGAACGCTCCCTTCCCGGCGGGTCTACAGAGCAAGACCCGCCCTACGCTCACTCCCAACTCCCAACCAAGAACCACGAACCACGAACCACCGACGCAGGCCGGGTCCTGCTCTATGGACCCGGCGACCCAACCGTCAGATCCATCAACATACGAGCGTCAGGAAGATTCTCCGTCCGCGCAATCTCCCGCGCAAGCCGATCGCGCTGGGCTGCCGACAGGAACCCCCCTGCGTTATCGTCGAACTTGGCCCGCAGCTCGGCTTCGCTCATCGGATTCTCCGCCGACCCGCGGTTGTATTCCTCGACTTCGGTGAGCACGCGGCCATCGGTCAGCGTCACCTCCACGGCGCCCTTGAATCGGCCGGGGCCGGGAAACGCGGGGTCCACGACGTACTCCACCTTGCGGGCCAGGGCGAGGACGTGCGGGTCGAGCCTCGTCGCGTCGCCATACGCGTTCTTTCCCAGCGACCCCGTCGCAAGTGCTTCCGCCAGCGTGTACTGCAGGCAGACACGGCAGTGCGCCTGCGACGCCGGGGCGCATTTCTCGGCCGCCGGCTCGCACACGATCGACACATTGAACTCGGCGACCGGGCACACGATGCGAGCCACGTCCGCCGGGGCGATCGCATGCTGCTGTCGCAGGCGAAGGAGTGCCGAGACGTACGGGTGAAGGACGTGCGCCGTCGGGAACGGTTTGAACGACGACTTCCGGCTCTCCCAGTGCGACCCCAGTCCATCGACGATGCGATCGAAATTCTTCGGCACGGCGGGATCCTGAATGTGCGAGGCAAAGAGTCCGAAGCGTCCCTCGAAGACTTTCGGCGGGCCGGTCACACCAGCGTCTGCCAGCAGCGCCGCGGCGATGCCGCTCTGCGCCGCCCATCCCGAGTGCAGGAACTTGGTCTGCGTGCCGTCAACCCAGCATTCGAGGAGACCTGCGGCGAAGCTTCCGCACGTGCCCGCGGCGTGCGACAGCTTCTCGGCGTCGAGCGCCAGGAGCTTCCCCGCCGCGAACGCGATGCCGAACGGCGCGAACAGTCCCGTCGGATGAAACCCGCGTCGATGAAACTGGCCGGACGCGACGCTCCCCACCCGGCAGGAGATCTCGTTGGCGATCGCGATGGCGAGAATCAGCTCGCGGCCTGACACACTGCGCGTCTCCGCGAGCGCGAGCGACGCCGCCACGGCGGGGCTGCTCATGTGGACGATCGACTCGTTGTGCGTATCGTCGAACTCGAGCGCCTGCGGCAAGGCGGCATTGGCAAACGCCGCGGTGGTTACACCAACGTGGGCGCCGGTTCCGAAAATCCGGCAGGAGCCCGGAGGCGACATGGCCACGGCCGCCGCGGTTGTGGAGCGCCCGAACGGCGTCTCCGCACCAGCAAAGGCCAGCCCGATCACATCGAGAATGCGAAGCTTCGTCGCCTCGACGACATCGGATGGGAGATCCTCGAACCGGACCTGAGAGACCCACTGGGCAACCTGACTCGCGAGCGCCACAATTACTCCCCCGGCGCGAAACGGCGAAGCGACCACGCGAGCACCGCAGCCAGCACGAGAAACCCGCTCATCGCCAGCAGACCGGCTGAAAACGATCCGGTCTCATCCGTCAGCCACCCGAACACGTAGGGTCCGACAAAGCCACCGGTGGTGCCGATCGAGTTGATGAACGCCAGGCCTCCCGCCGCGGCCATGCCGGTGAGGAATCGTGGCGGAATCGTCCAGAAGATCGCGCGCGCGCCGTTCACGCCGGTCACCGCCACCGCCATCCACAGGACCGACACCCAGAACGTGCCCGAGAACAGAATGGCGCCGAGAAACCCGCAGGCCGACACCAGGCACGCGAGTGAGAGGTTGACGACTTTGCTGCCGCCGCGATCGACATGGCCCGCCCACAGAATCATCCCGACGACGGCGACGAGATAGCAGGCGCTACTGACGAAGCCGATCTGGACGTCCGAGAGATTGCCTTCCCTCAGAATGAGCGGCAGGAAAATGCCGATGCCGTACGACCCGACCAGAAACCCGAACTGCACGAGGGCCAGGATGATCACGCGGATGTCGCGGACCGCGACGCTGAAGTGACGCACTTCGCGCGGCCGCCGCTCGGCGAGGAGCCGCTCGCGCACGAGACGACGCTCCTCGTCGGTCAGCCACGATACGTCCTCGGGTCGATCGGCGAGCAGCCAGAGCAGGCTGAGTCCGATGAACACGACCGGCAGACCCTCGAGGAGGAACATCCACTGCCAGCCCGCCAGACCCCACACGCCGTCCAGGCCCAGCAGCCATCCGGATATCGGCCCACCGATGACCGAGGACACCGGGATGGCGACCATGAACCACGCAATCATGCGCGTGCGGTACTTGGCGGGAAACCAGGTGCCCAGATAGAACGCGACGCCGGGAAAGAACCCGGCCTCGGCGATGCCAAGCATCAGGCGCAGCGCGTAGAAGCTGTTCGGTCCAACCGCCAGGGCGGTCGCCGCCGATGCCACACCCCAGGAAATCATGATCCGGGACAGCCACAGGCGCGCACCGACCCGGTAGAGCAACAGGTTGCTGGGGATCTCCAGCAGACAATAGCCGATGAAGAACACGCCGGCCCCGAAGCCGAACTCGGTCGCGGTCAGCCCGATCGCCTGGTTCATCGTCAACCCGGCAAAGCCGACGTTGTTGCGATCGAGATAGTTGAAGACGTAGCTGAGGATCAGGATCGGCATCAGCCGCCACCCGATCTTGGCGAAGACGCGGCGTTCTGCCTCCGCGTCGGCTGTAGTCGTGCCGGTTTCCGTCACACCGGGCACGATTCTACCCCTGTGAGGCCACGAACGCGGCGCCATCGAAGCGCGGCGCGGATTCGCTCACGGCGACTTCGCCGGTCCGCGGGCCGCGAGCAGACGGTCGAGATGCTGGCGCGCGGCAACGGAGTCCGGCTGGATTCTCAGCGCTGCGCGGTCTGCCTCGATCGCCTCGTTGACTCTGCCCTGCAATCCGAACGCGACGCCCAGATTGCGATGCGCTTCGGCGTTTCGCGGGTTGATCTCGATCACGCGGCGCAGGTGCGCGATCGCCTCATCGAGCCGGTTCTGCGGGCCGAGCAGCATCGCGAGATTGAAATGCGCGTCCGCGTTCTCAGGGTTGAGGGCAATCGCACGGCGCAGCTCCTGCGCGGCGGCATTCAGCTGGCCCGCTGCCGTCAGTCCGTTGGCACGGTTGAAGCGGACGCGGTCGTCATCCGGCTTCAGTGCGGCGGCGCGATCCAGGTGCGGCGTGGCCTCGGCCAGTCGTCCCTGCAGTTGCAGCAGCGTCCCCAGGTTGCTGTGCGCCTCCGCATCATCTGGCGCCAGGCGCAGTGCCTCGTCGAGCCGGGCCTGCGCGTCCTGCATGCGACCCGCCTGGATGTATTTCAACGCGAGCAGATTGTGTGCCGCCGGATCCGCCGGTCTCGCCCGCACCTGCAGCTCGGCGTTCGCGATGTCGGCCTGCAGCGCGCGCCGATCGTAGTCGCGCGTCAGCACGGCGGCATCCTCACCCCGGCGGGGGATGACCTCGACCCACAGCGCGCCCATCTCATCGCTGGCGTTCTGTCCCCACATCACGCGCCGCGGCGGACGCGGGCTCCGTGGATTCGCCGCGGAGTTGTCGTAGGTGAAGCGCATGCGCAGGGTGGTCCCCTTCGGCAGCACCAGCGGCTCTCGATAGCGGTACTGGTCCTGCCACCTGATATCCCACTGCTTGATCCAGACCAGCGGCTTCTCGGTTCCATCCGGAAGCGTCGCCGTGCCTCGCATCTCGCTGGCCAGGCCGTGCGCGTGCGGATACACACTGACCACGGACACCTCCGCGGGCAGCACATAGCTGTCCTCGACGAGGTAACCTGCCACGCCGGCGGGGATATCGATCGCCTTCGACTCGAGCTTGATGACGATGGGTACGCGTGTGGGCGGGGTTGAGGAAAAGAAGAGCCCGATGGACGGCCGGACAGCCTCGGGGCTGGCGCCAGGCACCATGTGAAGCTGGACGATCAGGTCGCTGCCCTCTTCAAGCATCCAGGCGGTGTCCTCCGGCTCGAGGATTGGCACTTTGCCCGGCGACCAGCCAAACACGTTCTGCACTTCGTCCTCCGGCATCGTCGCAAAGCCCGGCCCGGGGTCCGCGCGATCGAGCACGCGCGAGACGCGAGCCGGATCGACCGCGATGTTGGCGTGATGCAGGACCTTGGGGTTGTCGGCCCGGAACTCGATCGCCCTGACGTAGCGCGTGGACGACCGTGGCAGCGGAATCACGAAGTTCCGAAAGACATCTCCCTTCCCGGACTGCAGTGTGTACGTCTCCGCACTTCGAAGCACGAGATCCGGCGTGCCCAGCTGCCAGCCCTCCGGAAAGGCGGGCGGAGTCGGCTTCCGTGCTGGATCCCCTTCTGCTGCACCCTGCTCTGCCCATCGCTGGATGATCGCAATCTGCTGGTCGCTCAGCCGGCGCGGGTTGAGGAAGTCGCCGTGCCCCTGCTCGGGCGGCCAGGGCGGCATCGCGCGAGTCAGCGTGGCTTTGGCGATCGCGCGCGCGCGCGGCTGCGCGCTCGCGTAGTCCAGCAGGCTGAAGGGTGCGCCGGCCACGCACAACGGATCCGTCACAGAGATCGGGCGATGGCAGCTCGCGCACTGCTCGAACAGGATGGGCGCGACGTCGATGTTGAAGGTGACGGGACTCGGGACTCGGGATCCGGGATTCGGGACTCGGGATTCGGGATTCGAGGCACTCGCGTCCGGCGCGGGCGCGCGCTGACAGGCGATGAGAAGGCAGAGTCCAACTCCCAGTCCCAACGAGGCGAACCTCGTTAGGAGTCGGGAGTTGTGGAGTCGGGACTTGAACAACGATCAGAAGTCTACTTGCACTCCGAGATCAACGAAGCGCGACTGCAGGATTACTGTTGGCGACAACCACGCCGCACCGTACGTGGTGTTGTAGGTCTGCACCGGGTTGGCGTTGAACAGGTTGTAGATCGACAGCGTCGGCCGTACTGAAGTCCGGCCCGCTCGCCAGGCTTTGCTGATGCGCAGGTCGGTCTGGTAGATACGGTCACCATACGTCGTGCCGTTCGGCAGCAGGTCCACCGTCGGCGGAACATTGGTAAACGGACGGCCGAGCGACGGCTGCACGATGGCGTTGGTCAGCGGATAGTTGGCGTTGAGCTGCGGTCCCGACAAGCTCTGGAACGTGGCTGAGACGTTCACGCCCCACGGAAGCGGGTAGGCGACCTGCCCCTTCACCTGCGGCAGGAACGGCGGCGTGATGTCGCAGTACTCATCGGTCCGCGGCGTGTTGCTGCCAAATCCCGGTCCCGTTGTCGTCAGGCTGAGATCGGTGCGCAGGTTGCAATAGTTGATGCGCTCGCGACCCACGCTCACGCCTCCCGACAGGATGATGTTCCTGGCCAGCCGGGCGTTCACGTCGAAGTCGAAGCCGTCATAGACATCGTGGATGCCGCCGACATCGGCGGCGTTGAAGATCAAGTTGTTGGGCGCGATGACCCGGTTCACGTCATAGAGACCGCACTGCTGGCCGCCGCCATTCGACAGGCGCGAGTCAGCCGGCACTGGCACGCAGTACTGGGTGAAGTCGGCGTTGGTCACGTTCAGGTTTCGGGTGGCGGTGAGGTTGCCGTACCAGCGCCGCGAGTAGCCGGCGTACACGGACACGCGCGGCACGAGCTCGCGCTGAATGCTCGCCTGCAGCTCCCAGTTGTTCGGACGCACGTGCCAGCCGTTGACGATCGCGGGATCGTAGTTGGTCGTTCGCGTCGCCACTTGCCCGAACAGCGGGTTGTTGATGGCGCCGCAGGCGATCTGGCCCGGACGCTTGGTGTTGGCGTTCGGGTTGAAGAGGTCGCAGTCGTCGTACGGGTTGTAGTTGCCGTTGTAGATCACGCCCGCCGGTGGCGCCCATGTGCGGGTGACGTTGTTCACGCTGGACTGCACCGGGTTCACGAGGCGTGCGATCGTGTAGGACTCGCCGACCACGTAGCGCCCGACGCTGGCCTTCACCGCCGTCTTGCCGTTTCCGAACAGATCCCACACCACGCCAAGTCTGGGATCGACGTCCTTCCAGTTCGGCACGTTCTCGACGGCACCAAAGCTGCGAGCCGGCGTGAACGGGCCGGCCCCGATGTCCTGCTGGTCCACGCGCGCGTTGAGGAAGTCGAGACGCACGCCGTAGTTCACCGTGAAACGGTTGAGCCGCCATTGATCCTGGGCGAAGATGCCGGCGTTGTACCTCAGCGTCTCGTGGTAATGGATTGGCGATGCGTACTGGGTGAGAGAGAACGGCACGCGATTGCGGATCTGCAGGCTCACGGAGTTGTTGGGCTCCTGCGTGTTGTACCGCCAGGAGTGCATCAGCGTGAACCCCGCCTTGACGGCGTGCGAGCCGGTCACGTACGCCACCGAGCCCCGGTAGTTCATCTGATCGCTTCGGTTGTAGCCGTAGCCGAGTGCCGCGGATCCCCAGTTGGTGGGCATCCCGGCGGGCGCAGTCGGATCGTTGATCGCAAACTGCGTGGCCGACACACCAGGGCGGCGGTAGCCGTGGAAGTCCTGGGGCGTGATCGTGCCGCCGGCTTCTAGCAGAAGCTTGTTGGTGACTGGCGAGCTCCAGCTCCCCTGGACGATGTACTGCGGAACGTTCTTGTACTCCGGGCACGCGCTGAGGGCCGTGAGATACGTCGGGACGAAGCAGTTGCCGAAGTAGGTGTACTGCCAGTCGGTGTAGACGTTGACCTTGTTCTTCTGATTGAGCTGCGTCGTGAAGCGCGCCACGGCGCTCTGATGCCACACGGGGAACAGGTTCTGTTCGGTCGTCGGCTCGTAGAAGATCTCGGTAAAGTCCTTGTCCTTGAACGACCCGGCCACGGAGTTGTAGGTGCCCCAGTGCCGATACGAGGCGTAGACCCAGAGGCGGTCCTTGACGATCGGTCCACCCGCCGCCGGGTTGACGTCCCAGATCCGCTGGATGCGGTTGCCGCTTCTCAGTCCCTTTGCAATCTGGTCGGCGTCGAGATTGTCGGACTGCCAGGACTCCCCGGCCCATCGGGTCAGGAACGATCCACGGAACGTGTTGGAACCGTCCTTGGGGATGAAGTTCGAGTAAACGGTCGCGCGCTCGAACTCGGCGTTGTGCGAATCGGTCTGGAACGTGATCTCCTGCGCCAGCGCGTTGTTCAGATAGTTGCCGTACATCAGGCCGCCCGTGCCGCCGCCGTTGATGATCGGCATCCCCTCGACCGTGACCAGGCTGTCGCTCGCACGGCTCCCGTGCACGACCAGGTTCATGCCCGTTTCCGGAATCGAGCCGCCGACGTTCTGACGCACGCCGGTCACGAGCACCGACGGCGTGAGCGCCGCGAAGCTGACGAAGTTTCGATCCGTCGGCAGCACGTCCATCACCTCGCGGGACGCCGTGGCGACACGGACCGTGCTCTGCGTGTCAACGATCGGTGACTCGCCGGTGACGGTCACCGTCTCCTCGATGGATCCGACGCGCAGGTCGCCGTTGACGTTGGCCGTGAAACCCGCCGTCAGCACGATCCCTTCTCGCCTGACGGTACTGAAGCCCGGAAGCGTGAAGGCCACGCTGTAGGTGCCGGGACGCAGGTCCACGATCTTGTACTGTCCCTGACCATCGGTCACGACCGTTCGGATCTTCTCGATGAGCGCGGGGCTGGAGGCCTCAACCGTCACGCCAGGCAGGACCGCGCCAGAGGAGTCTCGCGCGACTCCGGCAATCGAGCCGGACTGTCCCTGCGCGAACAGGCGTGGGCCGCCGAGCGCGAGCAGTGTGAGAGCGAGGAAGCCAAGGATTGCCGACCGTCGAACCGGCATGAGCGTGCCCTCCTGGGTCGTTTCGAAAATGAACGGAAAATTTCGCGAGGCTGTGTATAACTCGCGCGCCAGCCGAAGTCAACGGAGGTCCGACGGCGAGCACCAGCCCGGCCTCTCTACGCGTCTACTCTCTTAGGTCTCCTGCCCTGCGTGTAAAACAGCGCATGCCAGAGCCGTGCGCCCAGATATCTGCTGGGGTGGGTGAGATGGACGCGCGGTCGAATGTCGCGCACAACTCGTACGTCTTGTCGTCGAGGACGCGGTAACGATACGGCGTTCCGGTCACAGGGTCGCGTGACGTGGAGATGCTGACATTGCCAGTCTCCATCGTCACTTCCTCCAGCGACGTGGGAAGACGTCGTTTCACCATCCAGTAGGAAATGATGCCGGCTCCCATGCTCTGCAGGTCCCGCACCCGCTGGTCGTCGATCCGACGCGCGCGCGCCTCGGCCGGAGGCCCGAGCATCACGATTCCGACGACCACCGCGGCAACGACCACAACGATCGTCACGGCGACGAGGATCTGCGTGCCCGTCGGCGCCTTCATGCCTTGGTCTCGGCTTCGTCGAGCCGGAGGTCGCGCAAGTAGTACGTGAAGACGGTCCCGGCAATGAGGCCGACGGTCACGATCTTCAGCACGAACCGTACTGTCAGCTCACCGCCGAGCAGGTTGTAGACGAGCGTCGTGACGTCGCCGAGCAGGGTGCTCGCGGCGACGAAGAGCGTCAAGTACGTCAGCCACCGCCGAACCTTGGACGCACGCTTGGTCGGGTCCGCACGAATGGCTCTGTTCGTCAGCCACGACGTGTACAAGAACACGGGAAACGCCACGACGAGGGCCGAGACGGCCCACCGGATCGACCGACGAACGTAGTCGTCGTAGCCGTCGAATGTCCGATCGGCTGCATCGGGAAACGCTCTGTTGATGAAGTCGAACACCAGGCTGCCCAGATGGTAGGCGCTGATATACAGCGTGCCGAACAGCACGAGATACATGAACGCTTCACGCGCCGAGAGGTACGGCCTGGCGCGCGGAACCGGGATGGGAAAGTCACCCTCTGCGAACGCCGCGAGCGCGCCTCGTGTCTGTTCGGTCGTCCAGCCGGCTTTGAGAAGGGCGGCCTCGATCTGCGCGCGGGGAATCCCGCGGGCGAGCGCGTCTCTGACGAACCCGAGCAGATCCTCGCTGATGGCCATGGCTTTCCTTCATCGCTGCGCAAGCGCTTACCGCTCTGCTCACTCATTCGCGAGCTCGCGAGTCTTCGGCACCCCCGGAAGCGATTCGTCTCGGACCAGATGTCTGTTTGCCCGCAGTTGCGATCGCGACCGGTCCAGCCGTTGTTAGACTGAGACTACGTGGACACTACGTCGGTTGGTCAGTCGGTTCGACGGAACTGAACAACGTCGGCGCTTCGCGCGACGATTGTACTCAGCCTGTCTTCTGGACAAATCGGCCAAACATACGCGTCGCAATGCGTCGCGGCATCAGTCTGGTGAACAGGGCCGTCATCTTGTTGCCCGTGCCCACAACGATGGTCGCTCGATGGCCGAGACTGCTCATGGCCGCCTCGACCACCTCGCCTGCAGTCAGCACGCCAGCGCTCTGCGCCAGACGGCCGAAGTCGATGTGCGCCACCTTCTCGAACTCCGTCGTCGTCGGTCCGGGACAGACGGTGACGACATCGACGCCATGCGGGCGCAGCTCTTCGTGCAACGCCTCACCCAGGAACAACGCGTAGGCCTTCGACGCGGAGTAGTTCGCCCACAACGGCATGGCCGCAAAACCGGCGAGCGATGAGACGAACACGATGCCGCCACGGCCCCGACCCGTCATCGCACCGCCCAGCGTATGCGAGAGCATCAGAGGCGCCCGGCAGTTCACGTGCAGGAGATCCAGCTCTCGAGACAACGTGTTCTCGACGAGCGCTCCTGTGTTCGAGAAGCCCGCGTTGTTGATCAAGAGGCCAACCTCGATGCCGGCCAGCGCGGGCGACAGAGCCGACATGAAATCCTGCTGACTGAGATCACACTGAACTGACCGGACTTCGACGCGATGCTCCGCGGTGAGCGTACGGGCCAGCTCCTCGAGGCGGGGAAGGCGGCGAGCCACGAGCACCAGGTTCAGCCCACGGGCCGCCAGCGCGCGGCTGAATTCGAGGCCGATACCTGATGACGCACCGGTGACCAAGGCCCACGGTCCGTACTGTTCCAGGAAGCGTGGCACTGCGGGCACGACTCTACTCCTCTCGGGCTCCAGCCTGCCGCAGCTTTTCTACTATTCTCTTGTCAGTTTGCTGGGCAGCCAATTGGATCGCCGTGGCACCGTCAACGTTTCTTGCGTTGATGTCTGCCCCTTTGTCGATCAACGTCTGGACGAGTTCAAGATTGCTCCGCATTGTGGCGATCATCAATGGGGTCAACCCCCTGGAGGCGCTGAGATTCGGATCAGCGCCTGCAGCCAGCAGCTTCTGCGCAATCTGCGTACGACCCAAGGATATGGCGAGGGCTAATGGAGTATTCCCGAATTGACCAGCCCGCACATTCAGTTTCACGCGATCATCCAGGAGCAGATCGACAACTTCCGCTTGTCCCTCCACTACGGCGACAGCAATGGCGTTGATCCCGCCTCTGCCCGTCGTGTTGACATCCACGCCCCTGGTCACAAGTTCTCGGACAACACTCGAGTGGCCCTTTGCGGATGCCAGCATCAATGCGGTCTGTCCGTCGTCGTCGCTATCGTTGATGTCGGCGCCCAGCTCCAGGAGTACCCTTACTGCATCGACATGCCCATTGCTGGCCGCTGCGAGCAACGCGCTGAAGCGCGGCTCGCTATTCGGTCTCGCCCTTACGTTGGCCCCTGCCTTCACCAATAATCGAATGATCTCGGTCTGCCCGTAGTTCGCTGCGAACATCAGCGCGGTGCGCCCCAAATCGTTCGGGCGATTCGGATCGGCTCCGTGCCGAAGCAATGCCGACACCGCTGAGGAGGCACCCTGTGCCGCCGCCATGGTTACCGGCGTCCAGCCACCCAATCCCTGAATGGATACGTTGGGATTACCACCTTTCGCGATCATCGCCTCGAGAACCTCGACGTTGTCTATGGAAGCGGCGGTGAAAAGCACGAAGGATGGGTCAGCACTACGCTTGACTACTGCAAATTCGTTCATGGACTTCTGACACCCAGCGCTCGTGGGTTCGTCTCCGCATGCCCCTCGCATGACGCTACAAATCAGCTGCCGACTTGTCAGATCCTTCGTGGGCTCAGACGACATGCACGCTGTATAGAGAAGTTCAGCCATGAACCTGGGAGTGCCCATATCGGGAGGCGTTGGTGTGGGCGCTTGGGCCGACAGGATTGAAGCAGCCACCACCAAGACCACGCCCATTGCGTGGGCGACCATGCGTCCCATCACCGTTCCTCCCGTCAATCCCGCTGGTTCCTGATCTAGGCCGACCAGTGTATGCGCTCTGGAATTGGAAGCGAACCTAAGGTCTGCTACGCAACGGTCCGCCTGCCACCTTCGCGCTTTGCGCTTCGGCGGCCAAGGAAGGCGGACACTACGTGGGTAGGTCCGAGACTACGTGACAGTTGCCGCGCGGGCCGCGGCCGGGAGCGCCGCCGTCACGAGCTCACCGACCTCGTCGAGTTGATCGATTCGCCAGCACAGTTGAATCAGCGCCTCGACGTCGGACGCCGGAAGCACCAGCACGGCCTGATCGCGGAACTTATCCTCGAGTTGACGATCCGTCAGAGGGCGATGGATGTTGCCGAGCGACTGCTCGACGAACTTCGTCAGGCGCCGGCCATCCTTCAGCTCGACCTCGATGTGCGCCTGGTCCTCGGTGATCTTCGGATCGCCGACGGCGGTCGCGGCCTCGCGCACCCGCTTGACCTGCGGATCGTTCACGGCCTCGTCGGTGTACTCGCGCAACCCGCCCTTGCCTCGCACGAGGCCCACGGCCGCGCCGTGATACACGGAGAACTTTCCCTGCAGGCCGCGCGTGATGTTCTGCTGGTTACAGAGGTCCAGCACGAGCGGGGCCACGCGCAAGCGCACGGCGACGATGGACGCCGGATCGGGGTGATGCTCGTCGTGGATCTGGATCGCGCCATCGATCGTCGGGTGATTGACGATGCCGCAGGGGAAAGGCTTGTAGGTGTTCTCGCGCAGATCGAAGTCGACGCCGAGGCGGGTGGTGATCTTCGTCAGGTCGCGCGAGGCGGCCATCACGTGCGCGAAGCCGCGGGGCCCTTCGATGCCGCGCTCACCCGCCGTGAAGCCGGCCTTGGCCAGCAGCGCCGCCGCATAGCCGTTCTGCGCCGACCGTCCGGGATGAAACGCCTTGCCCATCGATCCGAACATTTCACGCAGCCCGGCCGACTGGGTGGCGGCAAGTCCGAGCGCCCACACCATCTGCTGCACGTCGAGTCCCATCAGCTTCCCGATCGCCGCCGCCGCACCGAACACGCCGATGGTGCCGGTCATGTGCCAGCCGACGTCGTAGTGCGACGGGTAGACGGTGTTCCCGACGCGCGAGGCGGACTCGAACCCAAGAACAAATGCTTCGACGAACTCCCGGCCGCGAACCGGGTTGGCGCTCGCATAGGCGAAGAGCGCGGAGGCGACTGGTGACGTCGTGTGGCTGTAGTTTTTCGGCGTGGTGTCGTCGTAGTCCTCGACGTGCGAGCTGATGCCGTTCATCAGCGAGGCGTGCAGCGGGTCGAGACGCTCCGACCGTCCGAGCACGCTGGCGGTTCGCTCGCCGGAGAACGGACCGAGGGCGCGTATGGCGAGGTCCATCGCCGGGTGCGGGCTGCCGCCGATCGCGCAGCCGACGTAGTTGATGAGGGCGCGTCTGGCTTCGTGGCGGATATCGTCCGGGATGTCGGCCCACCGGTTGGCAACGACGTACGACGCGAGAGTTTTGGTTTCCATCTATTTTTGTCGCTCTTCGGCGCGGGCTATCTTTGTCGCTCTTCGGCGCGGGCCGCGCTGAGGATGTTCTTCAGGCCGTAGTTGCCCTCGTGGCACTCGTACAGCGGCAGCGGGTTCGGGTCCGCAGTGAGCGGCATCGCCAACGTCCACGGCCTGGTCCACGTCGTCGAATCATCCACGGTGACGGCCCATCGAACCTTGCCGGGCGCGGTACGCGTGAACCGTTCGGTGAGCTGCAAGGTCTCGGGATTCGCGTTGCGGTAGACGCTGCGCTCCTTGAAGTTCGTCGTCTCGACGACGAGCGTGTCGCCCTCCCACCGGCCGCGCGCATCGCCCATGTCCTGCCCGATGCGCGGACGGCCATCGCCCCTCGACTCGGCTCGGGGCGACCCTGAGCTTGTCGAAGGGTCGAGCGGGATCACGCGCGTCTCGTGGATCATCTCGTAGAGAATCGCGACGTAGCCGGGCGCCTGGACGATCTGATACTGGTTGCCGTAGATGGCCGGCATCATCGAGCCGGGCAGCCCGCGCGTGATGCAGCGATCGTAGAGGCTGCGATCCTCGTACGAATCAGCCGGGCCGCGCCCGCTCTTCTTGCGCGCCTCAGCGCGCGCCGACACGCGCTGCCGGGCCTCGGCCGTCAGCGGCGGAATCTTGCCGTCGGCGGGATCGACGACGAACCACGCCTGGCTGCCGCGATCGAGATTGAGGTTGTCCTGCCACCAGTTGTCCGGCGCATGCTCGGGTCCGAGGAATTGGGCGATCGTGCGCTTCTGAATCGCCCGCTTGAGATTGGCGAGCTCCTCGCCCTTGACGTCCTCGAGCTTCCGCCCGGCAAATTCGTCCGGGCGCTCGAGCGGCGTCCCGTTCTCATAGGTGTTGGTGTAGGTACCCTGCAGGTCGGGGTCCCCCCACGGCGTCCGCGGCGCCGTCCCGGACGCGGCTCCAGCGCGCGACGGCGCGTTCGCCGTCTGACCCGCGACGGGAACGACGGAGGTCCACACGAGCAGACCCGTGACCGCAACGCCAAGGATTGACCAGAGGAGCCGGCTGCGCATGATGTCTCTCCTCCCTACTTCTGAACTCGGTCCGGGTTGGGTCCACCGCCGGCTCCGGTGCCGTAGATCTTCTTGCCGTCCGACGTCGTGATCGTCGCCATGCCGATGTTCAGTGACGAGGGAATCTTTGCGCGGACCCCGCTCACCGTCACCACGTCACCCTTCTTGACCGAGTCGCGCCGCCAGCCCTGCCGAAACAGAGAGTTCGGATTGCCGCCCTCGATCTTGTACACGACCGTCTTGCCGCCGGCATCCTTCGTCTCGACGTGCGTGTAGATGTGCGGGTTCATCCACTGGACGATGGTCACCGTGCCCGTGAAGGTGACGGGCCTGTTCGCGTCGAACTCGGCCGAGACGGAATGGTGCGCGGCGAGCGTTGCCGTGAACAGCAGAACGATTCCAGCCACAGACCACAGGAACGCCTTACGTGCCATCAATCCTCCGGTACCTTCCACACCTTGATCGAGCCGTCGAGCAGGCTATGGAGGTTGTTCTCGTCGCACGAGTATTCCATGATGACGTCGGGAGCGGACCTGGTCCTCCACGTCCGCACGTTCATCCAGTCCTGGCTGTAGGTCCTCGGATCGTGGACCGTCACCGTGTGCGTCATCGTGTTCGCATCGGTGCGCGTGAACGTGTTTGTCAGCGTCAACTGTTTGCTGTGTGGATGGCCGGTGGTATCCAGTTTGGTGTAGCCGTTGAAGCCTGTCGTCTCGATGACCAGCGTATCGCCGTCCCAGCGGCCGGTGGACACGCCGTTCCACGTCTCCGGCAGATCGGCGGGCCACTTGAACCCCGCCGTGAGCGGCACCCAATGGAACCATGTGTCCTGCTCGAACAGAAACGCGAGCGCATCGGTGTGGTGAATGATCAGCAAGCCGTTCGGCGAGTTCATGTTCCGTGACATGCCGAATGGCATGCAGTTCCCGGCGGCGTCACCGTTGTTCACCGGGTCGTAGGTCTTCCACTGATTCAGTCCCCATTCGGCGTACGGCAGGTCGAATGCGCGCGTCCCGCTTCCCGCCGCCGCATCGGGCAACGCCTCGCCTTGGCGAGGGAAGGTCAGCGGCTGCCGCGTCGCGGGGTTCATCAGGCCTCGACCTGCCATGTTGGGCGTATAGGGGTTGGCCCACAGCCCGCTCAGATCCGGCTTGCCGTTCGACAGGCGCGGCACGGGTCCGGCTGGGGCCTGCGGCGCCGCGGCGCCCCGTCCGGCTCCCTGCCCGCGTTGCGCGATCAAGGAGGGCACGACGGAGACCGCCAGGATCAGCGCAGCCGAAGTGACGAATAGATGCGTGCGAGATCTCACGGTCACTCTCCTCCGCGTGAGTTACAAACCGGCGAGGCCTTCGGTCAACTCGATGGACGTTCCCCACGGGTCGGTCAGGGACGCCGTGGCGACTCCGCCGGGTCCCTTCGTATACGGGACATCAAGGGTCACACCCATGCCCTGCAGTCTTTTGCAGAAGGCTTCCAGGTTCCGAATCTCGAACCCGACGTGCTCGAGCATCCGGCCCTTGAGAGCAACGGCCGGGCGCGGAGCGACGGAAAAATTCAAGTTGATGCCCGGCAGATCGGCCGCCTCGTACTGCGATCGCTTGCCCGGGACTCCACCAAACATGCGCACGTACCAGGCCTTGGCCGCAGCCACCTGACCCTCGGGCACGTACAGGTGCACATGATGAAACGCGATCGGTAACGTCAGCAGCTGGTTGTGCCGCCGCGCCACCACATCGTCGTGTCCCGCGTCTTGCGTGAAGGTCAGGTTGGTCGCCGTGTTCTCGAAGAGCTCGATGCGCTCGCCCTCGGGCGTCATCGTCGAGGCGACACCGGGGAACTGCTGGAGGCGCGTCACCGTCAAGCCCGCAGCCTCGACCGCGGTGAGAGAGGGCACGCGGAAGGCGACATGATTGACCACCGACCCCTCGGTGCCTCCGCTCGATGGGCCCTGGCTGAGGAACACCAGCACGTCCTGGAATTTCACGACAACGTCTTGGGCCGCCTGAAGGCGGCCCCCACGTACGTCACGTACTTCTTCGCCGCCGAGGGCGATCCAGAACCGCTTGTTCGCATCAACGTCGCGGACGCGGTAATGGAGGTGGCCCATCGCGACCCCTGTGGCGTTTGGCGACGCGAGCTTCGGCGGGAACGCGGGCTCGATGCGGAGCAGCATGCCCTCGTCTTCATCGGTCAGCAGATACAGCAGCCCGTCGGGTCCCTGGCGCACATCGCGAATGCGCTGCCTCAACTCCGCGAGGAGCGGCTCGCGATTGATCGGACGGCCGGCGGCGTTGACGACAATGCGCTGCACGTGGCCGGTGCCGCGGCTCCGCCCTGCGAACATCGCGCCGACGAAGATGTTCCCCTTCCACTGCGGGAACCGGTCGCCGGTGTAGAAGGTCAGGCCGGACACGGCAATCGACGGTATCCAGTACAGGAACGGCGCTTCCAGATCGGCGCGCGACGACGAGTCGCTGATCCTGGTGCCGTCGTAGTCGGTGCCGAACGTCACGAGCGGCCATCCGTAGTTACGACCGGGCAGGAGCAGGTTGAGCTCGTCGCCGCCGAGTGGGCCGTGCTCGTTCTCCCAGATCGCGCCGGTCGCGGGATTCATGGCGAGGCCCTGCGGACTGCGATGACCGAGCGAGTAGATCTCCGGCTGATATCCCTGTTTTCCAGCGAACGGATTGTCGGAGGGCACGCGGCCGTCGTCCCGGAGCCGCAGCACCTTGCCGCCGTGGTCGTTGCCGTTCTGCGCGCGCTCCGGCTCCTGCCGCTCACCAACCGTCAGATACAACAGGCCGGCGCGATCGAAGGCCATGCGTCCGCCGTAGTTGGTGTTGGACTTGCTCCAGGTATTGGCCACGAAGATCTCTTTGACCTCCGTCAGGCTCGTGCCGTCGAAGCGGCCTCGCGCCAACGCGGTGGTCGAGAGATTGTTGTCGCCGCCCTTCGCGTAGCTCAGATAGACCAGGCGGTTCTCTGCGAAGCGCGGGTGCAGCGCGACGTCGAGCAAGCCGCCGAGCACGCGCGCATAGACCGCGGGCACGCCGGCAATCGGCTTGGGATCGAGCACGCCGTTGCGAACGATGCGCAGCCGGCCGTCGCGCTCCGTCACGAGGATGCTGTCGTCGGGCAGGAACGCGAGGCTCCATGGGTGTGAGAGCCCGGTCGCCACAGGGACAACGCGCACTTGCAGCTCACCGGTGAAGAACGTCTGTGGCAGCGGCGGAGGCGGCGGTGACGAGCGCGGTGCCTGAGCATCGACGCTCGCCGCCATCAGCTGGAGCGACAGGCCGAGACCGATGATCGAGAGCCCCTGGCGTCTCATTTCTCGGGCAGCGCGAAGGCAACGATCGTGTTGCCGGAGGGGATGAGGACGTACTGGCGGCCATCGAGCACGTAGGTCATGCCGGTGCCTCCCCAGATCGGCGATCCGGTTCGGTAGTACCAGAGGCGCTTCCCGCTGCGCGAGTCGAAGGCGTTGAAATTGCCTTCGTGGTCGCCGGCGAACACGAGCCCCGATGCCGTTGACATCACACCCGCGAGCGTCGCCGTTGGAAACGTGTATTCCCACTTCAGCGTGCCGGTCTTCGGATCGATCGCGCGCAGCGCGCTGTAGTCGGGCTCGGCCAGCTTGCGCATGCCGCCGCCCATGAACGACCGCCCCGGCTGCCATTCCTGCTTCGTGGGCGTGTAGTACGCGCACGTCTCGCGCGCCATCACGTAGAACAGTTGCAGCGCCGGATCGAATGAAGGTGGGTTGTAGACGGTCCCGCCTCGAAGATCGGGCACGCACGGCGTGGTCGCCTCGCTTCCGCCCGGCGGAATGACGCCGTTGTTGAGGACGATCGGGCCGTTCGGGCCGATCTCGCGCGCCCACTTCGTGGCGGTGTAGGGCTTGCCGACGATGAGCTGTCCGTTCGTTCGATCGAGCGTGTAGTAGAAGCCGTTCCGGTTGGCCACCATCACGACCTTGCGGGACTGGCCGTTGATCGTCAGATCCCCGAGCACGGGTATGTGGTTCGAGTCCCAGTCGTGGAGATCGTGCGGCGTGAACTGGTAGTGCCACCGCAGCTTCCCGGTGTCGGCGTCGAGCGCGACGAGCGACGCGGTGTAGAGGTTGTTCCCCAGTCGATCCAGACCGTAGTAATCGGGATTCGGATTGCCGACGCCCCAGTAGATCAAGTTCAGCTCGGGATCGTAGGTGCCGGTCACCCAGGTCGCCCCACCGCCGCGAGGCAGCGCTTCCTCGGACGACCACGTCTCGCTGCCCGGCTCGCCCTTGGCCGGGATCGTATAGAAGCGCCACACGCGCGCGCCGGTCTTGGCGTTGTAGGCATCGATGAATCCGCGCGTCGGAATGTCGCCACCGGAATTGCCGGTGATCACTTTGTCCTTCACGATGAGCGGCGCCGCGAGGGCGGCGTGTCCGACTTTGAAGTCGTCCAGCACGGTGTCCCAGACGATCTTGCCGGTGTCTCGGTCGAGGGCGAGGAGGTGGGCGTCGAGCGTGCCCATGTAGAGCAGGTTGCCGAGCGCCGCAAGCCCGCGATTGGACGGGTTGGCGCCGCCGTACGTCAGGCCCCCTGGCAGCGCACGACGGTACCGCCAGAGCTGACGTCCGGTGCGCGCATCGATCGCCCAGGCGTAGTTGTTGTTCCCGGAGACGTAGAGCACGCCGTCCATCATCAGCGGCGTGGACTCGAATCCCCTGCCGATTACCATGCCCTCTGCCTGAAACGTCCATTGCGCGGCCAGGCGACCGACGTTCTCTGGGGTGACCTGCTTCAGCGGACTGTGACGGCGACCGGTGTAGTCGCCGGAATAGGAAAGCCATCGCGACGGGTTCTTCAACCCGTCGAGCAGATCCTGATAGGTCACCTCCGGGAGCTTCGGCGGAGGAACCGTCGGCACCTCGCTGACCAGCGGCGCGCCGGTGTTCTGTTGAGCAATGAGCGAGCCGGCGGCCACCATCGCCACGAGCACGACGCCTGAAGCAATCCTGAAAGTGTGGGTCATGTGTGTTGTCTCAACGTGGATTCGTCACCTGAATCTGCTTCAACGCCGCCGAGTCAGTCGGCAACTCGCTCGTTCCCGCCGGGCCCCCGTTGACCTTGATCAGATAGGCGACGATGTCGACGTAGCGCGGCATGCCGAGACTGTCCGGCGCATCCTGCGGCATCGACGCCCGGATGATCTGGACCATGTCGTCGACGCTCGATCCGACCCATCGGGCCGAGAAGGCCGCGCCGGCGAGTGCGGGGGCCGAGCCGTCGCCCAGCAGATCCTCCTTGTGGCAGGCCATGCAGGACTGGCGGTAGCTTTGCTCGCCGCGCGTGGCCTGCCCCTCGGTGAAGACGCCGTCCCAGATGGTGCGCTTGCCCTCGGCCGGCTTGCCCTGCTGGGCCGACACGGCCGCGAGCCAGACCGCAATCAGGGCGCCGATCGCGACTCCCCACGCGCCGGTTCTGGCAGGGGTCGACCTCGAGTATGTGGAGCTGTGCATCAGGGTTTCCGCCGCCCCAATCCTAACGCCATTTGGGGCAGCGAGTCGTCTATACTCCCCGATCGCTCTACTCCATTTCTCGGTTCTTCTCTCCTATCGAGGTGTCTATGCGCACACTCACGATTCTGGCCCTCGTCTCCGTGCTCACCGTCGCCTGCGGCCCACAGGCCGGCACCCTCCCGGCCGCCGAAAGCGCGCTCGGCGTGGCGCAAGTCAATTCGATCGAGTTCTCCGGGAAAGGACGCTGGTATCAATTCGGCCAGGCTCCGGCGCCAAACCTGCCCTGGCCCCAGTTCGACGTGAGCAATTACACCGCGACCGTGAACTACGCGGCCCCGGCGGCCCGCGTTCAGATGAGCCGCATCCAGACCGTCGAGCAGGGACGAGTGCGGCCGGCTCCCGTCGAACAGAGGCCGGACCAGTACGTGAGCGGCACCACCGCGTGGAACCTCGCCGTGCCTGGCGGCGCTCCGGCAAACACACCGCCGGTGGCGCAACCCCAGCCTGCCGCCGTCGAAGAGCGCGTGATGGAAATCTGGACGACCCCGCACGGGTTCCTCAAGGCGGCGGCGGCCAACAACGCGACCTCGGCGCCGGCGACCGGCGGGACTGAGGTGACCTTCACCGTCGGCGGCAGGAACAAGTACGTCGGCATCATCAACGGGCAGAACGAAGTGGCCACGGTTCGCACGTGGATCGACAATCCCGTGCTCGGCGACACCGAGGTCGAGTTCACCTACTCCGATTACCAGGACTTCGGCGGCGTCAGATTCCCCGCGCGCATTCTGCGCGTGCAGGGCGGCCATCCCGTGCTCGACCTGACGGTATCCGGCGTGAAAGCCAATCCGGCCGCGGACATGCCGGTGCCGGCTGAAGCGAACGCCGCGGTGCCGCCGGTGATGGTCACCGCCGAGAAGCTCGCGAGCGGCGTGTACTACATAAAAGGCGGCAGCCACCACAGCGTCGCCATCGATCAGAAAGATCACATCGTCCTGGTGGAAGGCCCGCAGACCGAGGCACGTTCGCTGGCGGTGATCGCCAAGGTCAAGGAGACCATTCCGAACAAGCCGATCAAGTACCTGATCAACACGCACGTCCACTTCGACCATTCCGGCGGCGTGCGCACCTACGTGGACGAAGGCGCGGCGATCGTGACGCACGAGGCGAACAAGCCCTACTACGAGCAGGCCTGGGCGGCGCCGCACACGATCAACCCCGATCGCCTCGCGCAGTCGAAGAAGACGGCAACGTTCGAGACCTTCACCGACAAGAAGGTGCTGACCGACGGCAGCCGATCGATCGAGATCCATCAGATCGCCGGCGGCGGCCACAACGACGCGTTCGCGATGATCTACCTGCCGAAGGAGAAGATCCTGATTGAGGGCGACGCGTTCACGCCGCTGGCCGCGAACGCGCCGGCTCCAGCCGTGCCGAATCCGTATTCCGTGAACCTCAACGACAACATCGAGCGGCTGAAGCTGGACGTGAAGCAGATCGCCGCGCTTCACGGGCCGCGCCTGACGACGATGGCCGACCTCAAGGCGTTCATCGGGCAGGGAACGGCTCGCGGAACGAACTGAAGATCGTGGCTCGAGAATCGGGTTGGGAGTTGGGCGTTGAGTTGTGTCGGGCCGCCACGGCCGCCGTGGCGGCTCTCGCTCTCCTGTCGTCTTCTGCTCGAGCGCAGTGGCCGAAGTATCCCGCACCTGGGATGCCACGCCTCCAGGACGGGACACCAGATCTCTCCGCGCCGCCGCTGCGGACCGCGGACGGCAAGCCGGACCTGTCGGGGATCTGGACGAAGGATGCTCCCGGCCTCCTCGACTATTTCTATGACCTCGCCAAGGACCTGAGCCCTGGCGAGGTCGTCATGACGCCGTGGGCGGAAGCGATCGCCACCCAACGGGAGCGACGGAACCACATCGACGATCCATGGGGCTACTGTGCAGCGCCGCCAGGAGTGCCTCGCATCAACATGATGTCCGTCTTCAAGATTCTGCACACACCGACCGCGATGGCCTTGCTCTATGAGCTCGACACCGGCTCGGTATTCCGGCAGGTGCTCACCGACGGCCGGCCGCTCCCCGAAGGCGTCGAGCCGGCGTGGCTCGGATACTCAGTCGGGCAGTGGGAAGGCGACACCTTCGTCATCAGGACCGCGGGCTTTCGAGATGGCGGGTGGATCGATACGCAGAAGGCGCGCCCGCACAGCGACGCGCTGCGGGTGACGGAACGCATCCGGCGGCTGAACATCGGACGCATCGAGATGACGATCACGATCGACGACCCGAAGGCGTTCGTGAAGCCGTGGACGGTACGCGTGCCGTTCAAGCTGATCGCGGATTCAGAGCTGATTGAGGGCTCGTGCGACGCGCACGAGAAGACGATGGAGCATCGCCGGATCGACCCTGCTCCACTCGAGCCACCGAGCCCGCGGTTGCCTTAGAACCTCAACAACCGGTTCACCTTGATGATCACCGCGCGGTTCACCAGATCGGGAAACCGTGCCGAGAGCGTGTCGCGCTGTTCGTTCAACACCACGAAGAGCTCGCTGCCGGGCCGATACTCCCAGCGTAGACGCACGTTGGCCGACACGGCGTTGATGCCGGTGTTGTACTGCAGCAGCGCGCTCACGAACATCGTCGGCGTCACCGTGTAGGTCACGCGCGAACCGACCAGATGCCTCGTGGACGACCCTTCCAGCAGGTCGATCCAGTTGCCGAGATACGTCGGCTCGAGTGAGAGCTGCGGCGTCACGTTCAACCGCCCCTGACTGATCGTCAGCGTGGTCTTGTGGCCGCTGTAGAACGTGCCGTGCTCGATCGAGACATTCCCCGACAGTTTGCGCTGCCGCCCGAACGTGGCGGTGACGAACCCGCTCGCGTAGTCGTAGCCACCGATCGGCACGATCAGGCCGACGATGGGCACCGGCTCCGGGAGGAACTCGAAGGTGTCGTTGTAGCCGACCCCGAGGCGATCGCTGTTCTGGAATTCGACGGCGAGCTCGCCGCCCCAGTCGCGCGTCTCCACCTGCCCCGAGCCGTTCTCGACGTAGGTGCCGGACCCGGTCCACGAGAAGCGCCGCACGATCTTGCTGGCCTTCGGGCGAGGACTGAACCGGAACTGGCCGAACGACTTCCGCATGTCGTCACGACGCACGAATCCCACGTCGGGCATGAAGTTGTCACCGACGGCCAACTGCTCGAGCACCAGGCCGTAACGATCACCGGCGTAGTCGAGCTGCGCCCGGTAGCTGGTGTCATCGCCCGACACCTCGTCCGTGTGGGTTCTCGCCCAGTAGGTGTTGATGGCGAGGTCGTTGAAAAACGCAAACGTCCCGTCCACGCCGTACGCCTGATTGTCGCCGACGCCTCCCTCGACGAGAGACCGTCCCGTGAAGATGAGGCCCACGCTGCTGCGACGCAGGATGTCGCGCTTGGCGCGGACGACGGAGAAGTTCGTCCTGACCGATCCCTCCGGTCGCTCATCATCGGACTCGATGTTGAGGACACCGAGGCTGTAGCGCCCCACTCGTCCGGTGAGGCGGCCGCCCACCTCGATTGGCACGGCGTGTCCCCGTTCGAAGCCGATGCGCCGGCTGTGAAAGAGCGTGGGCGTGTCGCCGCCGGCGTTGGTGCCGACCCCGCCAAAGCCGAACAGTCCCTGATTCTCGAGGAAGAACTCGCGCTTCTCCGGAAAGAACAGGCTGAACCTGGTGAGGTTGACCTGCTGCTCGTCGGCTTCGACCTGTGCGAAATCGGTGTTGTAGGTGAAGTCGGCGGTGAGGTTCTGCGTGATGCCGTACTTGACGTCCACGCCGACGTCCTTCGACACGTCGTTCGACAGCCTGGGTGTAGCGGTCACATCGCTCGTCAGGCTCGAGACCGCGTAGGGCTTGACCTCGAGGTTCTTGGATCCCTGTGGCACCTCGAGCCCGACCATCGTCGCGGCGAGTGACGCCCGAAAGAGCCCCATCTGCCCCATCGATCTGGGGACACGGGTGAGGAAGGAGGTTTCGTTCTTGGCCCGATTCACCCGGCGCGCGTTGAAACCCCAGATCTGCGCGCGGCCAGGTCGATACCGGAGAGACTTGAAGGGGATGACGACCTCGACCGTCCACCCCTTGTCGAACCTGCCGACCTTGAGATCCCAGATCGGATTCCAGTCGGCGTTGAAGGTCCTCTCGTTGGAGATCTGCCCGTCCCACCGGCCGCCGAGCGCGTTGATGGCGAACTCGTTGCCGTTGCGCCTGTCGTAGAAGGGGTCGATCAGGAACGCGATGTGGTCGTTCTGAAAAATGTTGTTGCTGTCGCGCCGCATCTCGTTGGCGACCAGTGCGTCGGGCCGGCTCTCCCACAGCCGGAACGTGATGTACAGGGACTCCTCGTCAAAGAACACCCATGCTTCGGTCTTTTCCGTCGCTGCCGCATCCTCGACCGGCTCCTGCTGATGAAAGTCCGAAATGGGCAGCGTGCTCGAGTAGATGGCTTCATCGAGCTGTCCGTCCAGTTTCAGCGGCGTGGTCAGGCGGACGGCCCTGAGAGTCGCGCGACCGGTCCCGTCCCGCGAGATCACGTCCGGGGCTACGGGCGCCGGCGGGCCGTCGAACGCAAACGGCAATGGGGTCAGAGTGGGGTCAGACCCGGGGTCTGACCCCCGAGACTGTCCGGCCTGGGCGACGACGGGAATGAGAAGAACGCTGGCGATGATGACGGCGGCGGTAGAAAGGACGAGTTTGGGCACCGCCGGCAGTCTACCGTGCGGTCGCCCATGAGGGCGAACGAGGTAGACTTGCCGGCGTCCTGACGCAGGCCGGCAACCGACGGATCCCTGGTTGGTAGGCAGTAGGCAGTAGGCAGTAGGCAGTAGGCAGTAGGCAGTAGGCAGTAGGCAGTAGGCGGTAGGCGGTAGGCGGTAGGCAGTAGGCGGTAGGCGGTAGGCGGTAGGCGGTAGCTCGTAGTCGACTGCGGGGGCAGGAGACGGGAGTGCACGAAACGGAAGAACAGTATCGACGCGTGGTGGAGCTGTCGCCCGACGGCATCTTCATCACCCGGGATGCCCGCATCGTGTTCGTGAACCCGGCAGCGGTACGGATGTTCGGAGCATCCTCGCCTGCCGAGGTGCTGGGCCGATCGCCGTACGAGTTCTTTCAGCTCGATCAACACACGCACCTCCGCGACCGCATCTCACACCTCCTGGCAGGCCGCAGCGTGCCGGTCGCCGAAGAGCGCGCGATCGGACTCGACGGGACCGTCACCGACGTGGAGGTCGCCTGCACGCTGTTCGAGAATCCCCAGGGCCGGGCCATTCAGTCGGTCATGCGTGACGTCACCGAGCGCAAGCGAACCGAGGCGGCGCTGCGCGAGAGCGAGGAGCGGCTCACGCTCGCGTTCGCGGGAGCGCAGGAGGGTGTCTGGGACTGGAATCTGGAATCCGGGTCCGTGGTGTACTCCGCACGCTGGACGCAGATGCTCGGCTACGGCGAGGACGAAGTCGAACCGCACGTCAGCGCATGGGAACGCCTGCTCCATCCACATGACCACGAGCGCGCCCGCGCGCTCAATGAGGCGGTGGCCCGGGGAGAGCGGACCTACGAAGCGGAGTTCCGCCTCCTCCACAAGGATGGCCACTATGTCGACGTGTTGTCACGAGGGTATCCCGTCCGGCGCGAGCCTGGCGGACCGGTGGTGCGCATCGTCGGCACCCACTTCGATCTGACGGAGCGGAAGCGTACGGAAGCGGCCTTGCGAGAAAGCGAGGAGCGCCTGACGCTCGCGTTCGCCGGCGCACAAGAGGGCATCTACGATTGGAACCTCGAGACCGGCGCCGTGGTGTATTCCTCGCACTGGAAGCGGATGCTCGGCTACGCCGAGGACGAGATCGAGCCTCACGTCAGCGCCTTCGAGCGCCTGCTGCATCCCGACGACAAGGCCCGCGCCATTCGCGTGAACGAAGGTGTGGCCAGCGGCGATCGCCCGTACGAGGTCGAATTCCGCCTGCGCCACAAGGACGGCCGCTACATCCACGTGCTGTCGCGAGGATTTCCAGTGCGCCGCGAGCCAGGCGGACCGGTCATCCGCATCGTCGGCACACACTTCGATCTGACGGAACGCAAGCAGGCCGAAGAGGCGCTCCGGCGAGCCCACGATGAGCTCGAGCAGCGCGTCCGCGAGCGCACCGCGGAACTGGCGCAGGCCAACGAGTCGCTGCGAGCCGAGATGCGCGAGCGGGAACGGAGCGAACGGGCGCGGACGGAGCTGCTCGGCCGCCTCGTCTTCGCCCAGGAGGACGAGCGGCGTCGTATTGCGCGCGAGATGCACGATCAGTTCGGCGAACAGCTGACGGCGCTCGGGCTGAGAATCAGGACGCTGAAGGAGGCCAGCCGCGGCCGTCCTGAACTTGCCGGACCGATCGAGGCACTCGAGACCGTGGCGCAGCGACTCGACCGCGACGTCGATCATCTCGTCTGGGAGCTCAGGCCCACGGCCCTCGACGACCTGGGCCTGCGGGCGGCGCTGGCCAATTACATCCAGGACTGGTCGACGCGGGTCAGCGTGTCGGCCGAGCTTCACACCGCCGGTCTCGCCGACGATCGGCTGGCATCCGAGGTCGAGACGACCCTGTATCGCATCGCGCAGGAAGCGCTCAACAACATCGCCAAGCACGCCAAGGCCGAACACGTGGAGATCATTCTCGAGCGACGCTCCGACCATGTGTCGCTGATCGTCGAGGATGACGGCGTGGGGTTCGATGCGAGCGGTGGAGACACCGCGGGCCGAGGGTTTGGGCTGCTGGGCATGCAGGAGCGCGCGTCGCTGGTCGGGGCGACGCTTCACATCGAATCCACACTCGGGGAGGGCACCACGATACTGGTGCGCATGCCGACGATCGCCGGCGCCACCATCGACCACGCGTGAGATGACCAACCGGTTACGCATCCTCCTCGCCGACGACCACGTGGTCGTGCGCCAGGGACTGAAGCTCCTCATCGAGAGCCAGCCAGACATGACGGTCGTGTCCGAGGCCAGCGACGGCGCCAGCGCCATTCAGCAGGCCCAGGAGCTGAAGCCGGACGTCATCATCATGGACATCTCGATGCCCGGCATGAACGGGCTGGTGGCCACGCGCACATTGAAGCGGATGCAGCCCGACGCCGTCATCGTCACGCTGACGCGTCACAGCGACGATGCCTATCTGCAGGAGCTGCTGCGGGCAGGCGTATCGGCCTACGTGCTGAAGCAGAGTGCCCCTGCGGAGTTGATCCAGGCCATTCGGGCCTCGGCCGCCGGGGGCCAGTATCTGGATTCGTCGCTGACGGCACGCGTGACGGCTGGATTTCTCGGGCGTGAGGGCAAGAAGGTGAACCAGCCCGGAGTGACGCCCAGTGACCGTGAGTCCGAAGTGCTGCGGCTGATTGCCGCCGGCTACAGCAACAAGGAAATCGCGGCACGCCTGGCGCTGAGCGTGAAGACCGTGGAGGCCCATAAGGCCAATGCGATGCGGAAGCTCGGCTTGAACGGCCGCATCGACATCGTCAAGTACGCGATCCTCCAAGGGTGGCTCAAGGATGACTGAGCTGTAACATTCGTTTTTTCAGGCGTCACTTTTGTAACCACCTAAGGGTTTTCCCCGAGCGCGATCCGCCCTCTTCCCGATAGTGTTGGGCGCCCATCGAGCGTAGATTTCCATCCATCCCAGCACCGTTTTCCTCGGGGAGGTGTCCATGGAAAACACATCGAATGCTCTCGTCGGCTTAATCCCAGCCGGCACGCTCGACCGTATACCGTTCAAGGCGTGGATTATGGGCAAGTCACCTTCGGCTTCGGATAGTCGCTCCCCAGATAGTCGCAGAGAATACGCGTCGGCCAGGGACGGATTGGCCGAGACGACCCGTGACAAGGCCCCGATGCCCCCCGGCCTCATGGGGCCCTGTACGCTGCGCGTCAAGCCCGATCGCCGGCGCGTGCAGATCCCGATCGACCGCGAGCGCCGCCGGACTCGTTGACCTCCTCACGAGGGGCCGTCGGCAGGCCCCTCGCTACTTTCCGACCAAACGCGGCACGTCCTTTTCGTTCTCGAGGCAGGCGTACTCCAGAAGGTCCGTGTCGAGCGCAATGTGTTGATGAACGTTGACGGTCCAGGGCTTCGTGTAGGCCCGTGGATCGTCGACGGTCACCTGGATCTCCAACCTTCCGAAGTTCGGACGACGGAAGCGCTCGGTCATCTTCGCCTGATCGGTCAGCGGGCTGCCGTTGAAGTCCGCCCACAGGCCATCACGAAAGCCGACGGTTTCCACCACCAGTGTGTCGCCGTCCCATCTGCCTGACGAGTAGCCGTACCAGGAGGGCTGCGGATCGGCGGGCAGGCGCCGGCCGTCGGTGAAGATCTGCCGGAATTCCATGTTGCGCTCGTGGAGGATCACCAGCAGGCCGGGATGCTGGAGGATCTTCTTGGGAAGCGGGTGGGCGAGCATCTGCAACGGCCCGATCGGCAGGCATCGGGCGTCCGGGTTGTCCTTGCTGTTCTGCTCTCGTCGGCTCGCGTACAACTCGGCGGCCCACGGCTGATACGGCGGCCGGGTGTCCTTCAGCCCAAAGGACAGATCGAAGAAGACGGTTTTCGGCATCGGGCCGAGACCTTCGACGCCGTTGGGATCGTAGCCATCGTTCGCCCACACTCCGGAGAGGTCCGGCCTGCCGTCGGCCGCTCGCGGCGCGCGCGCGGCCAGGTCCGGCCGGCCATCGCGGGTGCGTGGAACGCCGGCGGTGGGATAGCGCAGCCACTGAGCGGCGGCCGACGCTGACAGGACCGCGAGCATCACGGTGAGAATCGTAGGGGCCGCCTTTAGGCGGCTCAGGCAAGTGGCCGCCCGGCTCAATCGACCGCGTTCAAGAGTTCTGCTCATGGGCTCCTCGAAAGGTAGTGTCCGGAGGCTGCCGGACTATCGTAAGCTCGGGCGATGAGCGACCACTATCACGATCCCGCCGATGTTCGACGCCTGAGGGACATGAAGACCCTCGCCCCTGCTGACTACGAGGCGTGGGTCGGCCTCAACAAAATCGTCGCGCGGACCGACGGAGCGATTCCACGGAAGTACCGCGAGATTATCGCAGTCGCGGTGGCGTGCGCGATTCAATGCCCCTTCTGCATCGAAGCCCATTCGAAGGCGGCCAAGGCGGCAGGCGCAACGCGCGAAGAAGTGGTCGAGGCCACGCTCGTCGCCTCGGCGATCCGCGCCGGAGCCGCCACGATGCATGGCACGATGGCGCTGAAGTTTTTCGAGCAGGAGTGAAGGCCGCCGCACGGACGCACGGGGCCGGCTACTCGGGCACGCCGCTGGCGAACAAGCTCGGCATCGCGGCCGGCAGTCGCGTGTGGCTGGTGAACGCGCCGCCGCGATACGCGTCGCTCGTAGCCCCTCTGCCCGACGGCGTCACGTTCGCGTCGCGGGCGTCGGGCCACACCGACCTGGCGCACGTCTTCGTGCGCGAGCGGCGTGCACTCGAGAAGACGCTTCGCGCCGCACGAGCCACGCTCAAACCCGACGCCGTGATCTGGGTGTCGTGGCCGAAGAAGGCGTCCAAGGTTCCGACCGACATCACCGAGGACACGATCCGCGAGATCGCCCTGCCCCTGGGCCTGGTTGACGTCAAGGTGTGCGCCGTTGACAAAACGTGGTCGGGCCTGAAGCTCGTGGTGAGAAAAGAACTGCGAAAGACGTAGGGCGGGTCTTGCTCTGTAGACCCGCCAAATCGCGATGCACCCGACGCGGCGACAGCGACGATGCGTCCTGGAGCGCGGCGGGTCGCTGCGCCCGGCCAACGACCTCTCCGGCGCTCGTCTTCCGGTCCGTCGCCGCTCCTCCGTCGCGAGGGCCTCACGCCATCGCTTCTCCCCCGCGGCTCGCAGCGCCTGCGAGGCCGCTCCACCCCACCGCGCAGGCGTGCGCGGCGGGGGCCCCGGCGTTGGCCATCTGTCGCGTCGCGCGGGCTTGCGACACGCCGCGCTCCAGGACGCATCCTCCCTGTCGCCGACTGCTGAGTGCACGCGTTCTGCAGGCGTCTCGACCCGGATCGGCCGGCGCCGGGCATCTCACGGAGCGAAGTGTTCGAGGCATGCCGACAAGCGTCAGGGGGAAAAGCGCGAGGCGGCTCCGGGCCTCAGCGAGGTTGAGCGTGCGCGAGAGCGCACGCGACCCGAGCGTCCAGCGGTCCTGGGTAGCCGTCCGAGTGCTTTTCGGCGTGCCGAGAGCTTCGCGGAGTGGGATGCCCGGCACCGGCCGACGCGCGAGATGGCTCTGGTCGACCGGCTAGCGAATCGCGATCGGATTGCCCGGTGACCCCGTGGCCCCTTTCAGGCGCAGCGGTGCATACGAGTACATGAACTCGTACGCGTTGTCGCGCGCGAGGTCGGCGGTGATCAGGTTCTCGTGCAGGTAGATGCCGTTGCGGGCGAGCAGGAGTTGATGCACGGGGGCGGAGAGCGAGCTGTCGGGGTTGGGCATGACCTCCACGCCCCAGGTGTCGGCGCCGACCACGACGACTTCCGCGTCGACGAGAAACTGCGCCGCGGCGAGGCCGATGCCTGGCTCGTTGGCGATGAAGCGGGCGTTGTCCTTCATCCACAGCGAGCCCCACCCGGTGTGAATCAGCACCATGTCGCCGGATCGGATCTGCACGCCCTCCCGCTGCAACGCGCCTTTGAGGTCCGCCGCGGTGATCTCGTACCCGCCCTGCAATTGCTCGACGCCTTTGAACGTCGCGACATCAATCAGGACACCACGCGTGACGATCGCGCCGACGTTCTCGATGCCGAGCCTGGTCAGGCCTTCGGCCTGGGCGAACTCTGAGCGCTTGTTGCCGTTGTAGAACAGGTCGCCGATGCCGAGATGGCCAAGGCCGTCGAACTGCGTGCCGATCTGCCCGAGCTCTCCGCTGATGATCTCATCGTGATAGACGGCCTGATTCTTCCCGGGCATTGAAAACGCCTGGGGGATGCGGAGGCTGTAGTGGCGCGTCCCGAACATCGGCATGCCGGGCTCGTAGACGTGGCCCAGTTGGTAGAGGGTGCCTTGCTTGATGACGTCCCTCGCCTCGAGGACCTTCGCCGGCGTGATCCGGTTCGCGGCGCCGCGTTGATCGGCCGCGCCCCAGCGCGACGGATACCACCGGTCCGACTGTCCTCGCGCGATCGTCGCCGCCCCTACAACGGCCACGACGATCCCGCCCGCCACTGCGAGCATCCGTGTGTTGCCGCGCGTCATCCTTACCTCCACGCCGATGCCGAGTCCCGAGTCCCGAGCTACCTACTTGTCGATCTGCGCGAACACTTCCTTGGCGGCGCGGAACGAGTCCACACCAGCGGGGACCCCGGCGTAGATCGCGACCTGCATGAAGACCTCGCGAATCTCGTCGCGCGTCACGCCGTTCTTCAGCGCGCCAGCGATGTGCAGGCGCAGCTCGTGCGGCCGGTTCAGGCAGCTGATCATCGCCAGGTTCAGCAGGCTGCGCGTTCGCCGGTCGAGCCCCTCGCGCCCCCACACGGCGCCCCAGCAGTACTCGGTGACCAGCTCCTGCATCGGCATGCTGAAGTCATCGGCCGCCTTGAACGCGGCATCGACGAACTCCTTGCCCAGCACCGCGCTCCGAATCTCCCGCCCCTTCTCGAACGTCGCTTTGTCCATCTCGTCTCCCCGGCTCCCCGGCGGGTCTAAAGACCC
>DATDOE010000115.1:0-54954 GCA_035293405.1 Vicinamibacterales bacterium
GAACCCGCCGGGTGCATGGGGGTTGCGGGCGAGCTCGTCGTTGCTCGTCGTCGCCGATGTCCGCATCGCCTCCTCCTCGCGCCTCGATCTCACCTCGCAAGCCCCATGCGCGCGACCCATGCCATTACTCGGACAGGCTCCGAGGTTTCGGAGGCAGGCTGAGTCAGCGCCCGAAGCGCACGCGCGGGCTGCTGCCGATCTGCTCGTAGCGGAAGCCGTCGGCCGGACGATCGAGCCGCATGAGGTAAAGCCCCTGCGGCCGCTCGCGGGACAGGCTGCCCGTGGCGACGATGCGATCGCCGGCCTTCAACGTGTCGGCCTTCACCCCAATGCCGACGAGCTCGAAGCGGTTGTCCATCTCGAGCCGCCACTCGAGCGTTCTGCCGCCATCGGCCACGTCGATCATCAGGAACGGGTGAGGGTTGACGAACTGGAAATCGCGGACGACGCCGTCCACGGTGACCTGTTTGCTGCTGTCGTAGATCGCCGAAATCGCGTGATGGGCCTGAAGGGCGATGCCTGAGAGCGCGAGTCCCAGCGCGAGGCACGAGATCCATTTCGCCATCGCCTGATTCTATCGTGGTGGGGTCAGAGTGGGGTCTGACCCCACTCTGACCCTGCTACTCTGTGGACGTGAATCCGGGGTTATGAAGATTCTCGTGATCGACATCGGCGGCACGTCCATCAAGCTCATGGCGACGGGCCGGCGTGTGCCCGTG
The DNA here is from genome assembly GCA_035293405.1 of Vicinamibacterales bacterium. Classification (GTDB taxonomy): domain Bacteria; phylum Acidobacteriota; class Vicinamibacteria; order Vicinamibacterales; family UBA2999; genus Gp6-AA40. The sequence continues at coordinate 720 of DATDOE010000115.1, forward strand.
AAGATTCCGTCGGGCGCGGCAATGACGCCGAAGAAGATGGTGACACTTGTGCGCGCCGCGGTCGCCGGATGGGACTATGCGGTGATCTCGATCGGCTACCCGGGGCCGGTCAAGAACGGCAAGCCGGTGACCGACCCGAAGAACCTGGGACGCGGATGGGTCCGGTTCGATTTCCAGAAGGCATTCGGGTGTCCCGTCAAAGTGATCAACGACGCCGCGATGCAGGCGCTCGGCGGCTACAACGGTGGACGTATGCTCTTCCTCGGCTTGGGGACCGGACTTGGTACCACGCTGATCATCGAGGGCGTCGTCGCGCCGATGGAGCTGGCCCATCTGCCGTACAAGCACGGGCGAACGTATGAGGACTACCTGGGGAAGGCCGGGCTCGAGCGTTCCGGAAAGCGGCGGTGGCGGCGTCACGTCGCCGACGTGACGATGCGCTTCCGCTCGGCGCTCGAGGCCGACGATGTGGTGATCGGCGGAGGGAACGCGAAGCTTCTCCGCGCGCTCCCGGATGGAGTCCGGCTCGGGAACAACGGCCACGCATTTCTCGGCGGCTACCGGCTCTGGCGCGCCTCATGACGCCGGAGATCCGCCGCGTCGCTGATGCGCCAGCGCTGTATCAGGCCGCCGCGGTCCTCTTCGAACACGAGTCGGCTGCCGCCGTGCGAGCGGGCGGCGTGTTCAACGTGGCCCTTGCCGGCGGCTCGACTCCCCGCGGGCTGTACAGGCTTCTGGCCGACAACCCGCATCTGCGAACGGCCGTGCCCTGGGACCGCATTCATTTCTTCTGGAGCGATGAGCGGCACGTGCCGCCAGATCATCCGGAGAGCAACTACCGGATGGCGTACGAGGCCATGCTTTCCAAGGTTCCCGTGCGCGTGGAGTACGTGCATCGCATCAAAGCCGAGCATGCCGACGCGGCCCTCGTCTCCGGAGAGTATGAAGCTGATGTTCGGACATCCGTTCCTGCCACGAGCGGAGTTCCGCGCTTCGATCTGATTCTGCTCGGCGTTGGCGCGGACGGGCACACGGCCTCGCTGTTTCCAGACACGTCTGCGTTGTCGGAGCGGGCGAGGCTCGTGGTTGCGAACCGGGTCGGGGAGATGGGCACGCGGATCACGATGACCCTGCCGCTGCTGAACGCCGCGCGTCTGGTGATGTTCCTCGTGGCTGGCGAGCAGAAAGCCGAGGCGGTGTGGCGTGCGCTTCAGCCTGGATCGTCCGAGCCCGCGGTGCCGGCGGCGCTCGTACAACCGGTGGATGGACGCCTGGTGTGGCTGCTCGATTCCGCGGCGGCCGGCCGGCTCCCGAAGATCCCGGCGTGACGAGACTGCTGCTCGTCAGGCACGCCGCGACGATGCTCGCCGACGATCGCTTTGCGGGATCCACCGACGTGCTGCTCGGGCCTGAAGGGCGCGATCAGGCTGAGCGGCTTGGCACGCGGCTGGCGACCGAGACGATGGCCGCCGTCTACTGCAGCCCCATGCGACGGACCGTCGAAACGGCGACGGTCCTGGCCACTCCACACGCGCTGACGCCACAAACACTTGATGGTCTGCGCGAGATCGATCACGGGCGATGGGAAGGTCTCCGCCGCTCGGAGGTCGAGGCGCTGTACCCAGAGGAGTACGCCGCGTGGGTGCACGATCCGTTGACCGTCGGCCCGACCGGCGGTGAGTCGGGACAGCAAGTGATGGCTCGAGCGCTCGCCGCCGTCGCGGAGCTCGTGCACCAGTACGCCGGTCAGCAGGTGCTGGTCGTGTCCCACAAGGGAACCATCCGGCTGGTCGTCGCGAATCTGCTGGGCCTGGACGCCCGAGGCTATCGCGATCGGCTGGACCAGGCACCCGCCTGCCTGAACGTGCTCGACGTCGACGACACACTCCACGCCCGGCTGATCCTCTTCAACGACATCTCGCACTATTCCGGATCGCTTCATTCACCACGCGTGTGAAGACACAGAGATAAACGCGGAGATCGCGGAGGAGCGGAGGTACGCAGAGGCGCCGCGGGTGGGCCGCCGGCCCTTCGGGCCGGCTCCATGCCGCGCGAAGCGCGGGCCCACCCGTGGCGCTCTTCTCTGCGCATCTCTGCTCCTCCGCGATCTCTGCGTTGATCCGTCTCGGCGCCGTCCTGCCTTATGATGAGGGCATCATGAATCGAGTGTTCGGCGGGATCGTACTGGCGGTGCTGATCGTCGCGCTGGCCGCGCGGACGTCCGCGCAGCTCCTCAACAAGGAAGCGCCTGTCATCGTCGGCCACTATCACCTCAACGTCACCAGCATCGACGCGCACAAGAAGTTCTGGGTCGACACGCTCGGCGGCACGGCGATGAAGTTCGGCCAGGAGGACGTGATCAAGTTCCCGAACGTCTTCCTCTTCCTGCACGTGCAGAAGCCGGCCGGACCGGCTTACGGCACCGCCTTCGATCACATTGGCTTCGCTGTGCCGGACGTGCCGGCGATGACCACCAAGATCGTGGCCAACGGCTACGAGCTGACGACGGGCCGCGAGCCCGCGCCGGGCCAGAAGGTCGCGTTGCCGACGGCCGGCAACTACGGCAGGTTTTCGTACATCCTCGGCCCCGACGGCGCGAAGGTGGAGCTGGTGACCAACATGGAGCCCAACGCTCCGCCGATCGCGCACCACCACGTGCACTTCATCAACAAGCAGTACGTGGAGATGCAGCAGTGGTACATGAAGGCGTTCAACGCCACGCTGCGGCCGGGGCAGACCGACTTCTTCATCGGCGCCGATCTTCCTGGCGTCGGCTACATGTTGAACTTCTTCCGGTGGGAAGGGGATCAGGCGATCGCGCACAAGCCGACCGCCGGCCGTGTGTACGACCACGTCGGCTTCGAGGTGAAGAACCTCGAGGAGTTCTGCAAGCAGCTCGAAGCCAAGGGCATCACGCTGACCAAGAAGTACGGCAAGAACGGCGCGATGAACGACATCATGACCGCGTCGATGGTCGATCCGTGGGGCGTGTCGATCGAATTGACCGAGGGTCTCCGCGGACTGTAGCCGGTAGCTGGTTCGCGGTTCTTGGTTCGTGGTTCTTGGGAGTTGGCGCTCGGTGGCGTAGGCCGGGTCCTGCCTTGTGGACCCGGCGGAAGGCGGGTCTGAAGAGCAAGACCCGCCCTACTGCGACGCCGCGACTCTCCGAGGATGGCGGCCAGCCAGCACGGCAAATGCGATGAAGCCTCCGGTGGCGAGAGCTATCGCGGCGCCGGCCCGGAGGAGCGCGGTGGGCATCCCCCACTCCCAGTCGATGACCTCTCTCGCGCGCTCGACCCCCAGAATCGTCGCCGCGAGTCCTTGCAGGCACATCATCGCTCCCAGCACGCGCAGGAGTCTGGGGGTGCGAGAAGCCGGGGCGGCCAGGATATCAGCACGAGTCCCATGGCCAGACGGACGGCTGCGGCCGCATGGAGACCGGCGGGCGTACCGACGTACTGCTGTCGAACGGACATCACGCCATCGGGCGACACGAGGCCGGCAACACCGATCGCTATGGAGACGAGGGCGACGAGTAACGCTGCGTATCGCATGGGTTCATCGCGCTGGGTCGTGATTCACCAAGAACCACGACCCAAGAACCACGAACCACGAACCACCTACCGACCCTCTGGGCCGCTCTCCGGAATGGGCTGGCCACCGACCGTCAGCCCACCTTGGATCGGCCGGCGCGCACGGATGATCCCCCGCTTGGCGTCCTCTTCGACCGCCTTGTCTTCGGCGCGCTCGCCGCCCAGTCCCTGAAGAATCGCGAGGTTGCCCTCGTGACATTCGTAGGGAAGCACCTGGTATCCGGCGGGCGACGTGTAGGGAATCGAGATCGTGAATGGCTTCGTGTAGGTCTTTGGATCGCTGATGGTCGCGTCCCAGCGCAGGACATCGGCCTCGACGCGGGTGATGCGCTCGACGATCGTGAGCTCGGTGCTGGCGTACACCGGGCTGCCTGTCGATCCGAGCTTCCCGTTGAAGTTCGTCGTCTCGATCACCAGCGTGTTGGCTTCCCAATGACCGCGTGAGTCGCCCATATAGGAGCGGATGCCGTTGCCGACGTGGCGACGGCCGTCGAGCGGAATCACGCGCGCCTCGTGGATCATCTCGGCCATGATGACGACGTACCCCGGCGCCTGCACGATCCGGTAGCCGTTGCCGTAGATCTTCGGCGTCATCGATCCGACGACACCAAGCGTGAGGCAGCGATCGTACGCGGTGAAGTCTTCGGGTCCGTTGAACGGGCCGTTGCCGTAGGTGCCGGTCGGCGTTCGCCGCTTCTCGGCCCCGGCCACGAGCGGCGGCGTGCGTCCATTTGGCGGATCGATGATCAGCGACGTCTGGCGAAACGACTTGGTGACCCACCCGTTGTCGTTGCGGAACGAGCCAACGGCAGTGAGGGCGTTCTTGCGCGTGCGCTCGTCGCGCGCGACCTTGTCGGCAAACGCCTTGTCGGTGAGCTCGGCCTGCGCGCCGAGCGCCTCCGGACGCTGCATGGGGATGCCGAACGCCGAATCACCGGACCAGATGTTCTGCAGGTCGGGATCGCCCCACGGCGTCTTGGGCGCGGTGTAGGTCTGCGCGTGGGCCGCGGCGGCGGTCAGCGCGAGAACGAGGGCACAACCGCATGAGGCCCGAAATCCAATCATGGCGATCCTCCTCTACCTCGCGGTAGGGGCGAGTCTTTAGACTCGCCCGAGAACGGCCCTCAGTATCGCGCGGCGGCCGGCCAGCGACAAGGGATACGGACACGTAGTGGGCGTGGCCCACTACCCACGAGCAGAGCTCGGCAAGCTGGTGGGGCATAATGGGTGACTCATCCCGGATGGCATATTCCTCGGTATTTGTTTCCTCGGTATTTGTGTTGGTGGTTGGTCTGCTCGGAGCGGGCGCGAGTCTGTCGCCCGCGGCGGCCCAGGTACGAGAGTCGTCGCCGGTTGCGGTCGCCTCGCCGGCGTCCCGCCCGGTGGCGTCAGCCCTGCACGTCACCGAAGCGCCGGTCATCGACGGCGCGCTCGACGATCGCATGTGGCGGGACGCGACGCCGTTCGCCGGCTTCGTACAGGCCGAGCCGTTCGAAGGCCAGCCCGGGTCGGAGAGCACCGACGTGCGCATCCTCTACGACGATGACGCGATCTACGTCGGCGTGCTGCTGCACGACCGGGATCCATCACAGATCGTCACGACCGACACCCGGCGCGACGCCAGCCTCGGCGGGATGGACTCGTTTCAGATGATCTTCGACACGTTCCGCGACCAGCAGAACGGGTTCGTGTTTGGCACCAATGCCGCGGGCATTCAGTACGACGCGCAGGTCCGCGACCAGGGCGATCCGGCGGCGAGTTGGGACGGGAGCTGGGAAGTCAGAACGAGCAGCACCGCGACAGGATGGAGCGCCGAGTTCCGCATTCCCCTGCGCACGCTGCGCTACGGTCCTGCGCCACAGACCTGGGGCGTCAACTTCTTTCGAAACATTCAGCGCACCCGCGAGCGGACCTATTGGGCGCCGTTGGCGCGCATCTACGACCTGGAACGACTGTCATCGGCCGGCGAGCTGCAGGGCCTCAACCTCCAGACGCCCCGCAACTTCAAGCTCCTGCCCTACGTCGTCAGCTCGGCCAACCGGAGCTTCACACCCGGCACGACAACCGACCTCGATGGAGACATCGGCTTCGATGCGAAGTTCGGCATCACCCCCGGCCTGAACCTGGACGCGACCTACAACACCGACTTTGCGCAGGTCGAGGTGGACACGCAGCAGATCAACCTGTCGCGATTCAACCTACGCTTTCCCGAGAAGCGACCGTTCTTCCTGGAGAACTCCGGCCTCTTCACCATCGGGAAGGACGACGAGCTGGACCTGTTCTTCAGCCGCCGCATCGGCCTTGATGAAAACGGACTGCTCGTCCCGCTCAAGGGTGGCGGGCGTCTGAGCGGCAAGGTCAACGGACTCAACGTCGGCGTCTTGAACATGCAGACGGCAGAGGCAGGTCTCGAGCCGGCCAACAATTTTTCGGCGCTGCGCGTCAGCCGGGAACTGCCGAACCGCTCGGGGATCGGCGCCATGTTCGTCAACCGAACCGCGACGGGGGACCTCGCCGGCTCGCGCGATTGGAACCGCACGTGGGGCGCGGATGGCCGGCTCGGGGTCGGCGAGCACTTCACGCTGGCGGGCTTTGGGGCGCGCACGGAGACGCCGGGCCTCACAGGGCGTGACTACGCCTACAACGTGGACTCCGAATACAACGACGGCCGCCATCGCGCGACGTTCGAGTACGGACGCACCGGCGAGGATTTCAATCCCGAAGTCGGCTTCCTGGAAAACGAGGACGGGTACCGTCGCGTCTCGGCGCGCTTCTTCGAGACGATGCGGCAGGACTGGATTCGAGGCTTGGGGTTTCGCGAGTGGAATCCGCACGCGACCTACACACGATATGACTATCTGGATGGCGGCCTGAACAACGCCGAGCTCCACATCGACAACCACTGGGATTGGGAGAACGGCAACCGCATTGACACCGCGCTGAACGGAAGCTGGGAAGGATTCCGTGTGCCGTTCGAGATCTATCCTGGCGTGATCGTACCGGTGGGAGAGCATGGGGGCCTGCGGTTCAAGCTGAACTCCAACACCGATCGCAGAAAGCCGGTGTTCGCTCGTCTTCAGTGGGATGGCGGCCGGTTTCTCACCGGTAATCAGAACAGTCCGACGCTTCAGCTCGTGTGGCAGCACAGCGGCCGGTTCACGATCGACACCAACTGGGCTTACCGGGGAATCACCCTGCCAGAGGGCGCGTTCCACACCAACCTCGCGAACATGCGCGTCACCTACAACTTCACGCCGTCGGTGTTCGTGCAGAGCCTGATTCAGTACAACGATCGGACCGATCGGTGGTCCACCAACCTCAGGTTTCACGTGCTCGAAACCGCTGGCACCGGCTTGTTCGTCGTCTACAACGACACCGAAAGCCTCGAAGGTCTCGGGCCGATCAATCGGGCGTTCATCGTCAAGTACGTCCGGCAGTTCGACATTCTCAAGTAGCGCGAGCCGATGACGGCGTTCAGCCTCGACGCCTACCTCGCGCGCATCGGCTGGCAGGGCCCGCTCGAGCCGACGATCGAGACGCTCGCGGCGCTCACACGCGCGCACATGACGCGCATCCCGTTCGAAAACCTCGACGTGCTCCTGGGCCGCGGCATCCGCATCGACGTTGCGAGCGTGCACGCCAAGCTCGTCGCCGCCGGGCGAGGCGGCTACTGCTACGAGCACGCCACGCTGCTGCAGGCGGCGCTCGAGGCAGTGGGCTTCCAGCCCGTGGCGCACGCGGCCCTCGTCCTGACGCCGCCCCGGCCCGAAGCGTTGCGGACACACATGTTCCTCAGCCTGCACGTCGGCGATGCTCATGTCGTGGTCGATCCCGGCTTCGGCGGCCACGGTCCCATCGTCCCGGTGCCGCTGGCGGAGGGTCTCGAGGCGAGCGACGGCGCGGATCTTCATCGCCTGGTTCGACGCGGTGACGAGTGGGTGCTCGAAGCGCGCATCGACGGGACGATGATGCCGCTGTGGATATCGACGCTCGAACCCCAGCAGCCCGACGACTTCCTCGCCGGCAATCAGTACGTGTCCTCGTCGCCGGCGTCGCCGTTCGTCAATCGGCTGATGCTGCGGGCGCTGACGCCGCGTGGCCGCACCTCGGTCTTGAATCGCACGGTGACGCTGCGGAGCGGCGGACGGGCCGAGACGCGCGAGCTCGCAGATCGATCGGCACTCCGCGAGCTGCTCGCCACTGATTTCGGGTTCGACATGCCCGAGGCCGAAGCGCTGCGCGTGCCGGCTGTGCCGGAGTGGACATAGACAACTCCCAACTCCCAATCCGATCCAACTTCCAACTCCCAATCAGACCCGCCCTACGGTTCGTAGGCCGGGTCCTGCTCTTTGGACCCGGCGGACTTGGGGGTTGGCTCGGGAATCGAGTTGGGAGTTGGCACCAGTGGTACCATCCGCCGTCTGGAGTACCTCACATGAAGCTCACTGGATTGCGAATCGGCCTGCTGTTGGTCGTGATGACCACGCACGTCGAATCGAAGAAGGGCCGTTCGTAGTCGTACGTAGTGTCCGGCTTCCCTGGCCCGCCGAAGCGCGACGCGCGCGAAGGCGGCAGGGGGACCGTCATTCAGGCCCTCAGGTCGTAACACAGCAACCGGGCCGCCGTGCCGTGCAAGGTGTCGCGTGTGTTCTGCGCGACGTAGAGCAGGCCATGACTGAGCACCGGGAGTCCCCACGATTCCCGTGCCGCGAACAGCCACGCGCGAGACACTTCCTTGTAGCCCTTTGGCGTCAGGTCCATCCAGAGCAGATGTCCGAGCTCCCCTAAGCACAGATACTGGCCGTCGGCCGCGAGGAGCGATCCCCGGTAGGTGCCGAGGACCTGCGACCGTCCTCCGGCCTCGAGCGTTTCCATCCACTCGGGCGTTTCGCGCCACACGGCTTTCCCGCTGGCCACATCGATGCAGGCGAGCGACGCATCCGGCTCGTTGCGCCCGTCGAAGCCGTACAGATACCCGTTGCGGTGAATCGGGGTGTTGAAGTGCAGCCCGAACTCCTGCGTCGTCCACAGCACACGGTGCGTGAAATCCGGCCGCACCTCCACGAGCGCGCCGCCGGTACGATAGCTCGCGGAGATGAACACCTTGTTGTCGAAGACGACCGGGCACGAGGCGTTGACCGACTCCCGGGTCCGGCTTCGCCACGGAAAGACGAAGTCCACGCGCCCGGTCTCCGGATCGATCGACATCAGCCCGCCGCTCGGTGGGTCGGATTCGCCACCAGCAAACACAAACACGCGGGCCTTGCCGTGGATCGTCGCCGGCACCGGAGAGGCGTAGCTCGGCCCCCACTCCTTGCCGGCGCGCCAGACCTCGCGTCCGGTTGTCTTGTCCAGCCCGACGACAGATGGACCGCCCTGCCCGCCCACGTTGACGATCAGCAGGCGGCCGGACACGAGTGGAGTCGATCCCGTTCCGAAGAAGTCCTGACGAACCCGGTACTCAGTCGCGAAGTCCCGCTTCCAGATCAGTTTTCCCGAGGCCAGATCCAGGCAATGCAGCTTGCCTTCGGCTCCGGTCGTGAACACGCGTCCTTCGTCGATGACCGGGCTCGATCGCGGACCGTTGTTGTATCCGTAGCGGTCCTCGAAGACCGTTGGATACGTGAAGGTCCAGCGGGCGGCGCCGGTTTCGGGGTGCAGGCAATCGACGACCTCTTCATTGGCCCGTCGATGGATGTACACCAGGCGATCGCCCACGATGGCCGGCGACGCGTAGCCAGTGCCCCGCGGAAACTCCCAGACGAGCGGCGGCGGCAGCGACCGGCTGAGCCTCGTCTCCGTCGATACGCCGTTGTGCGAGGGGCCGAGGAATGTGGCCCAGTCGTGGGTGACGGCGTCCTTCGACAGCGGCTTCGGCTTGCGGAGCAGCCTGGTCTGTCCGAACGCGGAGCCAACCGCCATCGCCTGGGCCGCGAGCGCCTGCAACACCGCACGCCGTGAGAGTGTCAACACTCGCGCGATTTAACCACGAAGAACACGAAGAATCCGTGCTCTCCGTGTCTCCGTGGCCAATTTCCGTAATCTCCGTGGCCGATTTTGTGACCCGTTGAGGTCTCGCGCTAGAATGGAAGATTCATGATCTCAGTCAGCAGTGTGTCGATGCGGTTCGGCTCCAAGGTCCTGTTCGAGGACGTCTCGACGACGTTTTCCTCGGGACGTCGGTACGGGCTGACCGGCCCGAACGGGTCGGGCAAGTCCACGTTCATGAAGTTACTGACCGGCGAGTCAGACCCCCAGCGCGGGACCGTGGTTCGTCCCCGGAAGCTCGGTGTCCTGCGCCAGGATCAGTACGCCTTCGACAGCTATCGCGTGATCGACACCGTGATCATGGGGAACAAGCGGCTCTGGGACGCGCTCACGGAGCGTGACGCTCTGTATGCGCGCCCCGAGATGTCGAACGAGGACGGCATGCGCCTCGGCGAGCTCGAGGGCATCGTCGGCGAAGAGGACGGCTACTCCGCGGAGAGCGACGCCGCCGTGCTGCTGCAGGGCCTCGACATCGCGGACGCGCTGCACGACCGCACGATGGCCGAACTGCAAGGCGGGCAGAAGGTCCGCGTGCTGGTGGCGCAGGCGCTCTTCGGCCATCCCGAGGCGCTGCTCCTCGACGAGCCGACCAACCACCTGGACCTCGACTCGATTCACTGGCTGGAAGAGTTTCTCGGCCGCTACGACGGCACGCTGATCGTCATCTCTCACGACCGGCACTTCCTCAACCGGGTCTGTACTCACATCGCCGACATCGACTACCAGACGATCATCACCTACACCGGCGGCTACGACGACATGGTGGTCGCCAAGACGCAGATTCGGACCAAGATCGAAGCCGACAACGAGCAGCGCGAGAAGAAGATTGCGCAGCTCAACGACTTCATCGCGCGATTCGGCGCCGGCACGCGCGCGAGCCAGACGACGTCCCGCCGCAAGGAAGTGGAGCGGCTGCAGACCACTGAGCTCGCGCGGTCGAACATTCAGCGCCCGTACATCAAGTTCACGACCCGGCGGCCGTCCGGCAAGGTGCCGCTCGAGTTCGAGGGCGTGGCCAAGGCCCACGGCGGCGTGCCCATCGTCCCGCCCTTCAGCGCGATCGTGAACCGCGGCGAGAAGATCGTGCTGGTTGGCCGCAACGGCGTCGGCAAGACGACGCTCCTCAGGGCCCTGCTGGCGGATGCGCCCGACCAGGCGGCCTCGCCCGGCGACATCGACAGCGGCAAGCTCCGCTGGGGTCACGAAGTCTCGGTGGGGTATTTCCCGCAGGATCAGACGGGCGCGATCGAAAAGGGGATGACGGCGGTCGAGTGGCTGCACCGCTACGACCCTGACGCCTCGCGGCAGGATATCCACGGCTTGCTCGGTCAGATGCTGTTCAGCGGCGAGGAAGGGCTCAAGCCCACCGAAGCGCTGTCAGGCGGTGAGACCGCGCGCCTGCTGTTCTGCCGGCTGATGCTCCTGAAGCCGAACGTGCTCGTGCTGGACGAGCCGACCAATCACCTGGACCTCGAGGCGATCAACGCGCTGAATATCGCGCTCCAGAAGTACGAGGGCACCGTGCTGCTCGTGACCCACGACGAGGACTTGCTGGAAGAAGTCGGCACCCGCGTGTGGCATTTCGAGCACGGCCGGATTGTCGACTTCAAGGGCACCTACGAAGAGCTGACCGCCAAGACGGCCTAGGACACTACACGAGAACCCGACGCTCCTCACCCGACACACGGGGAGACTGCGATGGGGACTGCCACCCTCCGATGGCGTCGGTCATCCGGTCGGCTTCAGGCGGCCCCCAGGTCCCGGGTTCGTACTCATAGACGGGCGTGCGATTGTGAAGGATCGGATCGACAATTGCCCAGGATGCTTCAACCGCGTCCTGGCGCGCGAAGAGTGTCAAGTCACCTTCCATGGCGTCGCCGATGAGACGTTCGTAGGCATCCATTTCGTCGCCGGCTGGATGGTGCAGGAAGGACAGCTCCGTTTCCTCCCCCACCAGCTCTTCACCGGGGCGCTTCACCTGGGCACCCACGGCGATCGTCACCTCCGGGCTGAGCCGGAAGCGAACGTAGTTCCCGTGACCAGGCGCCAACTGCACCAGAGGCGGCCGCTTCAAGTCCACGATCACTTCAGTGGTCGTGACCGGCAAACACTTGCCGGCCCGGATGAAGAAGGGCACACCCTCCCACCGCCATGAGTCGATCTGCAGCCGCACGGCGGCGAACGTTTCCACGTCCGAATCAGGCGCCACGCCTTCCTCGTTCTTGTAGCCGCGGAACTGGCCCCGCACGAGGTTCGCCGGGTCGAGCGGCCGGGTCATCCGGAACACCTTCACCTGCTCGTCGTGGATCGATTCCGAGTACGACATCACCGGCGGTTCCATGGCCAGGAACGCCATCACCTGCAGCATGTGGTTCTGAATCACGTCGCGGATCGCGCCGGTCTCCTCGTAGAAGCGGCCACGTCCCTCCACGCCGAACCGCTCGGCCATGGTGATCTGCACGCTCTCGACGTAGTGGCGATTCCAGATCGGCTCGAGGAACGTGTTCGCGAAGCGGAAGAACAGCAGGTTCTGAACCGGCTCCTTGCCGAGATAGTGGTCGATCCGGAAGATGTCCGATTCGTGGAAGGCGCTGTGCAGCGTCGCGTTGAGGGCCCGTGCGGACGCGAGGTCGCGACCGAAGGGCTTTTCGAGCATCACGCGGGCCCCGCTGGCGCAGCCACTGGCGCCGAGCGCCTTCACGATCGCCGGAAAGAGGCTCGGAGGAATGGCCAGGTAGTGCAGGGGATGCTGCGCGTTTCCGAGCTCGCGTCGCAGATTGTCGAACGTGGCGGGATTCGAGTAGTCCCCGTCGACGTAGCGCAGCAGCTCGACGAGCTTGGCGAACGCCGCCGGGTCGGCGCCGCCCCCATGCTGCTCGAGGCTGTCGTGCGCGCGGGCACGCAGCTTCTCGACGCTGCTCGAGCGGGCCATGCCGATGATCGGGAGGTGGAGACGGCCCCGTTTGATCATCGACTGCAGCGCCGGGAAGATCTTCTTGAAGGCCAGATCGCCGGTGGCGCCCAGGAAGACGAACGCGTCGGATCGCGGACCGGTCATCGATCAGGCCTTCTCGACGTGGCCGCCGAACTCGAACCGCATCGCCGACAGCAGGCGATTCTGGAAGTCGGCCTCGCCGCGTGAGTTGAAGCGGGCGAAGAGCGAGGCGGCCAGGACGTCGGCCGGGACGCCTTCGTCGATGGCGGCTTCGACCGTCCAGCGGCCTTCGCCCGAATCGGACACGCGGCCGCTGAACGACTTGAGGTCCGGGCTCTTCTGCAGCGCGGAGGCCGTCAGGTCGAGCAGCCACGAGGAGACGACGCTGCCGTGCCGCCATACCTCGGCGATCTCCGCCAGGTTGAAGTCGAACTGGTAGTACTCAGGGTGCCGGAGCGGGGTCGTCTCGGCGTCGACGCTGTGTCCCTGCTGGCCGACGTTGGCGTGCTTCAGGACGTTGAACCCTTCGGCGTAGGCCGCCATCAGCCCGTACTCGATGCCGTTGTGCACCATCTTCACGAAGTGGCCGGCGCCATTCGGGCCACAGTGCAGGTAGCCGCGCGCCGCCGTGCCGGTGCGCGACGGGGCGGCTGCCCCCGGCGCCGATCCGCTTCCCGGCGCCAGCGTCGCGAAGATCGGATCGAGACGGCTGACGATCGCGGTCTCGCCGCCGATCATCAGGCAATACCCGCGCTCGAGTCCCCACACGCCGCCACTTGTTCCGCAGTCGACGTAGTGAAGGCCCTTCGCCGCGAGGCGCTTCGCACGGTCGATGTCGTCGCGGTAGAAGGAGTTTCCGCCGTCGATGATGATGTCGCCCGAGGAGAGCCGCGTCTCGAGGTCGGCGAGCGCGGCGTCGACGGCGGCTGCCGGCACCATCAGCCACACGACGCGCGGTGTGGTCAGCGTCGCGATGAAGTCATCCAGCGAGGTCACGCCCGAAGCGCCTTCTCCGGCGAGGGCGCGCACCGAATCGACCGATCGGTCGTAGACGACGCAGGTGTGACCGCCGTGCATGAGGCGCCGCACCATGTTCCCGCCCATGCGTCCGAGCCCGATCATGCCAAGTTGCATCCCTCGATCCTTCTTCATTGATCCGGTGCGACGCAAGTTCGTTTGGAACACCGCAGTGGCCATCGCCTCACCACGTGAAATCCTTGACATCCACTGGCTCCAGAGGATCACAGTAGACGCCCCGGCATTCACGCGGGGATCGGATCGCGTTCTCAGCATGGACACCGCCACAGGCTCCAGTCGTCGGGCGCTCGTACTGGCGACGATCTCGTTCGCGCTGTCGTTTGCGGCGTGGGGACTGGTGGGCGGTCTCGCGTCGGTGTTCGCTGAGATCTATTCGCTGACCGCGTCAGCAACCGCGCTCCTCGTCGCCGTCCCCGTGCTGCTCGGCTCGATCGCACGCTTGCCCATGGGGATGCTGACCGATCGGTTTGGCGGCCGCCTCGTGTTCACCCTGCTCCTCGCCCTGGCGGCGGTCGCGGCGTGGCTGGTGCCCGAGACTCACAGCTACGGAAGCCTGATCGCATCGGCGTTCTTCCTCGGCCTCGCCGGCTCGTCGTTCGCGGTCGGCGCCGCGTTCGTCTCCCGCTGGACACCTGCGGGCCGTCAAGGTACCGCGCTCGGCGTCTATGGGCTGGGCACGGCGGGCCAGTCGCTCGCCGTTTTTGGTGGACCCGTGCTCGCCGGCTGGCTCGGCTGGCCGAGCGTGTTCCGTGTCACCAGCGTGCTGCTGCTGGTGTGGGCCGTCGTGTTCGCGCTGCTCGCGCGCAACCCGCCAGAGCGATCCACGGCCGCCGGCTTCCGCGCGATGGTGAAGGTGCTCAGGACGGAGCCGGCGGCGTGGTTGCTCGGCGCGTTCTATTTCCTGACGTTCGGCGGCTTCGTCGCCTTCTCGATCTACCTGCCCACACTGCTGCGCATTCAGTTCGGGATGACGCCGGCCGATGCCGGCTTTCGGGCCGCTGGCTTCGTGCTGCTGGCCACGGCCATGCGGCCTCTGGGTGGGTGGCTGTCCGACCGCATCGGCGGCGCCCAGGTCCTCTCCTGGGCGTTTGGCGGCATCACGATCTTCGCGCTGTTCCTGGCGTCACCGTCGATCGTCCCGTTCACGGTTGGCGCGCTTGCGTGTGCGGCGCTGCTCGGTCTCGGCAATGGCGCGGTCTTCAAGCTCGTGCCCGAGCGTTTCCCCACAACGACCGGAATAGTCACCGGCCTGGTTGGAGCGCTTGGCGGCCTGGGCGGATTCTTTCCGCCGCTGCTGCTCGGCGTGTTTCGCGACCGGCTGGGCGTGGTGTGGCCGGGCTTTCTACTGCTGGCGGCCACTGCCTGGATCCTGCGCCGGGCCAATCAACGCGCCTTCCGTCCGGCCGACGTGGCCTGGCGGGACGCGCTGCCGATGGCGGCGCGCCGCGCGGTCGAGCGGGTTCAGGCCGCGGCCTGGGCCGGACTCGTGGCGCTCACGTTGTGCGCGGCGATCGTCGTCGGCTCGCGCAACCTCGAGCACTTCGACGCCGCGCTCGTCGGCTACACCTTCGCGACGATCTTTGCGGCGTTCGGTATCGCGTATCGCTATGCGATGTGGCTCAATCGCCCGCCGACCCGTATGTACTGGCGGCGCGGATGGCAAGTGTTCTTCGCGCCGCGTCTCATCGGACACAACCTCGCCGCCCTCGTGCGGCGCGCGACCGGCGATTTCGCCGCCAACCGGTTCATCTTCAGGCGCGGGCGGCTGCGCGGCACCGCGCACTGGTTGATCATGTGGGGCTGTCTGGTGGCGGCCGCGATCACCTTCCCGCTGGTGTGGGGATGGATCCACTTCGAGACCGTCCCCGGCGATCTCCACACCTACCGCGCCTTCGTCTTTGGCTTCGCGACGCAGGACTTCCCGGTGGAGTCGCCGATCGCGTTCATCGTGTTCCACGGCCTGGTGTGGTCGTCGTTCCTGGTCATCGCCGGCGTCATGCTGGCCTTCCGGCGCCGCATGATCGATCGCGGCGCCGTGGCCGTGCAGCAGTTCGGTCAGGACATCCTGCCCCTGCTGCTGCTGTTTGCGATCAGCGTCACCGGACTGATGCTCACCGCCAGCTACACGTGGATGAAGGGATACGCCTACGAGTTTCTCGCCATCCTTCATGCCTCGGTGGTGATCATCACGCTGTTGTGGCTGCCGTTCGGCAAGCTGTTCCACGTCTTCCAGCGGCCGGCCCAGCTCGGCGTCGCTTTCTACAAGGACGCTGGTGAGCGCGGCGAGCAGGCGCGCTGCCGCCGCTGCGGCCAGGCCTATGCGCCGGCCATGATGGTGCGCGACCTGATGACGGTTGAGCGCGAGCTCGGCTTCGCGTACGACCTGGGTCGGGGCGGTCACTATCAGGAGATCTGTCCGAAGTGCCGGCGTGCGCTCTTCGGTCTCGCGCAGGGTGCGATGTGGCGACAGCCGAGCGAGTAACAGGACCAAACCATGGCCACGATACCTGTCGACGAGCTGGGCATCATCGAGCGGTTCGGACCGCACCTCTCGCCGGTGACCGGCATCCGCCGGTCGCCGAGCGTCGAGCCGGACCGGCTCGTGAAGACACACTGCTGTTTTTGTGGGCAGCAGTGCGGCATCCAGTTGAAGGTCCTCGACAATGAGGTCATCGGCTTCGAGCCGTGGGAAGACTTCCCCTTCAACCGCGGGATGCTCTGCCCGAAAGGCGTCAAGCGATACCTGCAGGGCTCGCACCCCGATCGGCTCCTCACCGCGCTCAGACGGGATCCGTCCTCGCCGGCGGGTTTCAGCCCGATGCCGTACGAGCAGGCGATCGCAGCAGTCGCCTCGGAGATCGATCGGCTGCAGCGCGATCACGGCGCCGGCGCCGTCGGCGTCCTTGGCGGGGCGAGCCTGACCACCGAGAAGACCTACCTGCTCGGCAAGTTCGCCCGCGTCTGCCTGAAGACGCCGTTTATCGATTACAACGGCCGCTTGTGCATGGTGAGCGCCGGGGCCGCGAACAAGAAGGCGTTCGGGATCGACCGCACCACGAATCCCTGGTCGGACATGGTCGGCACCGAGGTGATCTGGGTCGCCGGGTCGAACGTCGCCGAGTGCTCGCCGATTACGACGAACTACATCTGGCAGGCGCGCGAGCAGGGCGCGCGGGTGATCGTGCAGGATCCGCGCATCACACCGGTCGGGAGAACCTGCGACCTGTATCTTCCCGTCAAGCCGGGGCGCGACGCGGCGCTCTTTGCCGGCGTCCTGCAGATCTTGATCGAGCGCGACTGGCTCGATCACGCCTTCATCGAGGCGCACACCACCGGATTCGACCAGGTCGCCGAGTACTGCCGTCAGTGGACGCTCGAACGGACCGCCGACGTCACCGGAGTGCCGCCACGATCCCTGATGCAGGCCGCTGAATGGTGGGGGACCGCGAAGACCAGCTTCCTGTTCCACGCGCGCGGGATCGAGCACCATTCGAACGGCGTCCAGAACGTACTCGGCACCATCAACCTGGTGCTCGCCTCCGGACGCATCGGCAGGCCGAAAAGCGGCTACGGCACCATCGTTGGCCAGGCCAACGGCCAGGGCGGGCGCGAGCACGGACAGAAATGCGATCAGCTTCCGGGTCTGCGCGATATCAGCAACCCGGAGCATCGCCAGTACATCGCGAAGGTCTGGGGCATCGACGAGCGCGCAATGCCGGGCCCCGGTGTCGATGCCTACGAGATGTTCCGCAAGATCGACGCCGGCGAGATCAAGGGACTCCTCTCGATCTGCTTCAACCCCAAGGTCTCCCTTCCCGACAACACGTTCGTCACACGGTGTCTCGACAAGCTCGAGCTCTACGTCGCGATCGACTTCTTCCTGAACGACACGGCCCACCATGCCGACATCGTGCTGCCCGGCAGCTTGCACGAAGAGGATGAAGGCACCGTGACGCAGGTCGAAGGCCGCGTGATCAAGATCAACAAGGCCGTGGACTGTCCGGGCGAGGCGCACGAGGACTGGCGGATCGTGCAGGACATCGCTCGAGCGCTCGGCCGGCCCACGGGTTTCACGTTTGCCAGTCCCCGCGAGATCTTCGAGGAGCTGCGCGTGGCCAGCAAGGGAGGCGTGGCCGACTATTCGGGTGTGACCTACGACAAGGTCGAGCGGCAGATGGGGGTGTTCTGGCCCTGCTACAGCCACGATCCACAGACGGGAGAGCCGACACCCGATCACCCGGGAACGCCGCGTCTGTTCGAGCCCGGGAGCTACAACCCCGTCGCGAAGGGGAGCGGCCCGTTCTATTTCCCTGACGGGCGGGCCCGCTTCAACGTCGCCGACTATCGGCCGCCAGTTGACGATGCGACGGCGGAGTTTCCGCTCTTCCTGACCACCGGCCGCGTGGTCAGCCAGTTCCTCTCAGGCACACAGACCCGGCGCATCGGCCCGCTGGTGAGTCAATGCCCTGAGCCGCGAATCGAGATGCATTCACGCCTGGCGGCAAAGCTGGGAATCGCCGACGGCGACTGGGCGGTCGCCGAGACCCGGCGGGGGTCGATCACCCTGCGCGCCTCCGTGGTCACGAGCATCAGGCCGGACACAATCTTCATCCCGTATCACTGGCCGGGCCGCAAGAGTCCCAACCAGCTGACCGTGGCGGCACAGGATCCCATCAGCAAGATCCCGCAGTACAAAGTGTGCGGGTGCCGCGTGCGCAAGGCGGACGGTCCTCCCGACTATGCCGCGACCCTCGAGCCGCAACAGTAGACCATGGCCAAGCCCGACTACCTGCACTTCTTCATCGACCCGCATCGCTGCATCGGCTGCCAGGCGTGCGTCCAGGCCTGCACCGAGTGTGACACCCACCGCGGTGACTCGATGATCCATCTCGAGTACGTCAACCGGGCTGAGAGCGTGCAGACCGTGCCGGTCGTCTGCATGCACTGCGAGCAGCCGACGTGCGCGGAAGTGTGCCCGGCCGACGCCATCAAGCGCACCGGCGACGGCGTCGTCCAGTCGGCACGCAAGCCGCGCTGCATCGCGTGCGGCAACTGCGTCGTGGCGTGTCCGTTCGGCGTGCCGGAGGTCTACATCGAACGCCAGATCATGATGAAGTGCGACATGTGCTACGACCGCACGAGTGTCGGCAAGAAGCCCATGTGCGCCACCGTGTGTCCGAGCCAGGCGCTCTTTTTCGGCACCCGTGAGCAGATCGATCAGCTGCGGCCGATGTCGGCGCCGGTCAACCAGTTTCAGTTCGGCGGGCAGACGATTACGACCAGAGTCTTCGTCATGACGCCGCGGGCGGTCGCGACGACGGCGCCCTATGTGGATGTGACCGCGGCGATGGACGAGCATCCGCGCAGCCGGGCGGTGTCGCTGAGGGTCGTGGCGGCCGGCCCGGACAGCGTGCACGCGGCGGCCGGACCCGACATGGATCCGTTTGCGGGTGTGGAGGTGTAGTGATGAGCGACGGACAACCCGATCCGCGGGCGGTCATCGACGTTCAGATCGATTCGCCCGGCCGCGAAGGTCTGACCGGCACGGCGCCCGCCAGCGTGTATATGCGCCTCGTCGATCGGGAAGAGATCACCGTCCCTCCGGACTTCGCGCCTCCCGAGGCGCGGCCGGCCTGGCGTCAGGATTTTCCGATCGACTGGCCGCAGGATCAGTACGTCGAGCGCCGTGACTTCATGAAGTTCATGGTGCTCACGAGCGCGGCGTTCACGCTCGGTCAGTGCTGGATCGCGACGCGGAGCTGGCTGCGCACGCGTCGGGGCCGTCCGCCGCTCACGCGGATCGCGTCGCTCGACGAGATGCCGATCGGGAGCACCGTGGTCTTCGCGTATCCGGGAAATGAGGACGCGTGTGTCCTGGTGCGGCTGAGCGAGACCGACCTGGTGGCCTACAGCCAGAAGTGCACGCACCTTTCGTGCGCGGTGATCCCGAGGCCCGAGCAAGGCGTCCTGCACTGCCCCTGCCACGACGGCTATTTCGATCTGCGGTCCGGACGTCCGACCGCCGGCCCGCCGCAGCGGCCCCTTCCGCGAATTCTGCTCCAGATTCGCGGCCGCGACGTCTACGCGGCTGGTGTCGAGATCAGGACCACCTGACATGCTCCGCCGGCCCTTCACACGCGAACAACGGACGACCATCGTCTACGGGATGCTCGGGTTCGTGCTGATCGTGGTGATCCTGCAGCTCTGGCTGCTCACGGCGACGATGAACGCGTATCTCGGGGGCGATCAGTCGGTGATCGTGCCGGCGGCGATTGCCAGTCTCCTCGGTCTGATGCTGAATGTCGGGTTGCTGCGCTACCTGTCGTATCTCGAGCGTCGGCGCGGCTGACAGAGCGGCACTGCGTCGTCTATCAGACGCTCCGCCAGCCACGTGCGAGGCGCGCGACGGCTACTTCGCGGGCTTGATGTTCTGATTCACCCGGAACAGGTTCCCCTTGTCGTACTTCTTCTTGATCTTCGTGAGGCGGGCGTAGTTCTTCCCGTAGCTCGCCTTCACCCGGTCCTCGCCCTCGTCCATCATGAAGTTCACGTAGGCCCCGGGCGCCGAATACGGATGCAGGGCGTTCCAGTAGTTCTTCGCCCAGGTGCTGATCTTCTCCTTGCTCGCCGGATCCGGATCGACGCCGACGATCACCGACGCCCACTTCGCGTCGCGGTACGCCCACGCCGTCGCGTTGTTCTTCACCCGCGCCGCCGCGCCGTCGATCGGATACATATGCATGGACGACTGCATCGTCGGCATGCGCGAGCCGTGCTCCATGTGCAGGGCGATGGCTTCGTCGTTGAGCTCGTGGACGAAGTCGGCCTTCCAATACCACTGATGGCCGGTCGGGTAGAGCGCGTCGAACATGCTCTGCATGACCGGATGGGGAATCGGACCGACCAGATCGAGGGCCGGTGTCTTGAACGCCCGGATCGGCTTGAACGCCTTCGGCCCGCTCTTGAGCGGCCCGGTGTAGCACCAGATGACGCCGCACATCTTCTTGAGGTGCAGATGTTCCGGGAAGGGCGGCCCCGGTGGCACGGTGACGAACGCGAAGAATCCGTTCATCTCACGAGGCGCTTTCCTGATGAAGCGCTGCCACCACTGCATCACCTCGACGGTGTCCTCGATGGGCCAGAGCATCGGGCCGGCGTAGTGCGTGTGGATGGGCTGGGCCTTGAACAGGAAGGAGGTGACGACGCCGAAGTTGCCGCCGCCGCCGCGGATGGCCCAGAACAGGTCGGCGTTCTCCTTGGCGCTCGCGGTCACGACTTTGCCGCTCGCCAGCACCATCTCCACCTCGAGGAGGTTGTCGATCGCCAGGCCGTAGCTGCGCGTCAGGTGGCCGATGCCTCCGCCAAGAGTCAGGCCGCCAACGCCGGTCGTCGAGATGATGCCGGCCGGCACCGACAGGCCGAACGGGTGTCCGGCATGGTCCACGTCGCCCCAGAGCGCGCCGCCGCCAGCGAGGATCGTCTTCTTCTTCGGATCGACGTGCACGTATCGCATCAGCGACAGATCGATGACCAGGCCGTCGTCGCAGACGCCGAGGCCCCCGGCGTTGTGGCCGCCACCGCGAATCGAGACCAGCATGTTGTTGTCGCGGGCGAAGTTCACCGCGGATATGACGTCGGCGACGTCCGCGCAGCGAGCGATGAGGCGCGGCCGGCGGTCGATCATCGCGTTGTAGACCTTGCGGGCGTCGTCGTAGCGGGCGGTGCCCGGCTCGATCAGCTCGCCGCGCAGGCCGGCCTTGAACGCGGCCACGTTGGTGTCAGTCATGAAACGCCTCCGAATGGTGATTGGTGCGCGGTCCGGCTAAAGCCGCACTACGTACGGTCAATCGACCGCCTTGTACACCCGCTCGTCGAGCGGGCTGCCGGTCATCGGCTGCAGGGCGTCGCGGTACTGCTTCGTGTGTGCGGCCTCGACGTGCGCGTCGAAGGCCTGCTGGTTGCGCCACGCTTCGACCACGGTGAAGTGATTGGCTCGC
The DNA here is from genome assembly GCA_035293405.1 of Vicinamibacterales bacterium. Lineage (GTDB taxonomy): Bacteria > Acidobacteriota > Vicinamibacteria > Vicinamibacterales > UBA2999 > Gp6-AA40. The sequence goes on from DATDOE010000115.1 coordinate 22,331, forward strand.
ATCATGTGCTGCATGACGTCGAATCGGAGGTTCCCCGGCTCCTTCCGGCTCGCCTCGGCGAGGCGTGCCAGCATGACCGGCACCTGCGGGTTGGGCGTGACGTCCACGTGCGCGATGACGTAGACCGCTTGTCGGGCCGCCTGAAGGCGGCCCCCACGATCGCCAGTGCCGGTCGCTGGGCCGACGGTCAGCGTCTTGTACGGCCGCTGGTCGTAGTCGCTGACGCGGATGGTGTGCAGCGCGCCCAGGAGCTGCTTCTGAACGGCGGGGTCGCGTGCGTCGAAGGCCTTCTGATCGCGCCACGTCTCGATGACCGAGAAGTGGCCGGGCCGCCCGATCTGTTCGAAGACCTCGACGCGCACGACGCCATCGAGCGTACGGTTGGCGTCGCGGTATCGCTCGAGTGCCGAGGCGGCCGTCGTCGCGGCCGACGCGGCAGACTCGACGTACGACACGGCGTGGAACGTGGTGTCGGGAGGTACGTCGGCTCTGGTCTGTGACCAGAGCATCGACGGCACCAGAACCGCACCGAGGAGTACGAGTAGCCAGCGATGCACGGCGCGTCTCGCGGGTTGACGCGCGCCTACTTGCGGGTCGCTGACCAGCTGCCGCCGTTCGTGCCGCCTGCCCCGCGCATGGAGTTGCCGTCCACGCGGCCCGTGTACTTGGCGGTGCCCGCGGTCAACGTGATCTCGTCACCGCGCAGCCGGCCGGTGACATCGGTCGTGCCAAGCTTCCCGGTCACCATCTGGAACTTCTGCGTCAGCGTCAGCGGGCTCTGGCCGAGCTGCCACGTACCGTCGACCTTCGACGGCACGATCCACAGGTGCGCGGTGCACCAGCTCACGCAGTCGCCACTGATGGTCTCGCTCTGATCCGGCTGCCAGTCTTCCATCGTGAAGGTGTTCGACACGATGCGCGTGCCCGGCTTCATGTTGAGAATCGTCGGCCGCAGCCGCAGGTTGATCGACGGCAGCAGGAACATCGTGACGACCTGCGCCTTCGAGAAGTCGGTTTCGAACAGGTCGGCCTTCGTGAACTGCGCGCGGTCGCCGACGCCCGCCGCCGATGCGTTCCTCTTCGACAGGTCCACCATGTCCGGGTTGTACTCGATGCCCTGCGCGCGCAGGCCCCGCTTGGCCGCGGTGATCACCGTGCGGCCGTCACCCGAGCCGAGGTCCATCAGGAAGTCCTGCGGCGTGACCTTGGCCAGGTCGAGCATCTTGTCCACGAGCGGCTGAGGCGTGGGGACCCAGACGACGTCCTTGCCGGGCTGGCCGACGCTCGGCTCGAACGGCTTGGTCGTCTGCGCCGCCTGCCCGTGCACGGCCACCCAGGCCAGGGGAACGAACGCGGACACTACAAGGAAACGAATCGCGCGACGTGCATTCATAACAGCTCTCCAGAAGGGATGACAGTTTCAGTGCGCCCAATAGGGTATACCGGCCGGACACAAAGTCCAGCATTCGCCCGGTGAGCCGGGATCCGAGGCCTGCACTGAGCCCCCGGGTCCGAGATACCACCCCGTTCTGTCGCTATCCTCGGCAGTGGTCAGTATGTGCATGGGCTTGCCCGGCGCGGGAACCGCTCGGGCAACCGGGGACGAACCTGGTTCCATCTCGCGTACCGCACCGCTCACGCGTTCTGTGTGGCGGCGCATCGATCCCACGGGTTGCCGGCACGTCACGGCAAGGGCGAGCCTGATCCGGACAACTCACGGGCGAGCCACATCCGGGCCACGGCCCAGTCGTTGTCGACGGTCCGCTTCGACACACCCAGCGCGTCGGCGATCTCGTCCATGGTGAGGCCGCCGAACACGCGCATCTCCACCACGCGCGCGCCGCGTACGTCGAGGAGGGCGAAGCGGTCGAGCGCGTCGTTGACGAGCAGGAGTTCGACCGGCCCCGCGCTGCCGGAGAGGTTGTCGCTGAGCGTGATCAACTGAACGCCCGCCCCGCGCTTGGCCGCGCCGTGGCGCCGGGCGTGGTCGACGAGGATTTGGCGCATCACGCGCGCGGCGATGCCGAGGAAGTGGGTCCGGTCCTTCCAGTCGATTCTCGATTGGTCCACGAGGCGGAGGAGTGCCTCCCCCACGAGGGCTGTGGGCTGGAGGGTGTGGTCCCGCCGTTCGCGGCGCATGAGCGCGGCCGCGAGCCGCCGCAGTTCCAGGTAGAGCGCCTCCGCCAGCCGCGCGGTGGCGTCGCCGCCGCCCGCTTCGCGAGCGTCCACGAGGATCTGCGTGATTCGCGTCCGATCGTCGGTGTCTGACATGCGACTGTAGGAGACTGCGATAACCCCATCGGACTCGCCCTCGTCCTGGCACTCGGTCCCGCTCTGCTTTGGCCTTAGGGCTCGGGCGAGAATAGCGTTGCCACCTTGGGCGTCGAGGCGCCCGCCCGGCCAGGCGCGAGGAGCGCGCATACCGGGCGTATGTCAGCGACGAGCAACGCCGCCCGGCGGGATGCATCGGCGGCCAAGGTGGCAACGCTATTCTCGCCCGAGCCCTTAGTCTACCGTGCTGTCGTCCCGCCGCAGGACGACACGTACTTGGGGGGCGACCGAGGTGAACGTGTACCGCGGCGGTGCCGGCGCACCCACGATCCCGGCGAGAACCGCCTGGAGCGCTGGGACATGGTTGCGTAAAATGTGCCCCATGTCCGATCACTTCGACCGTCTCAAGTCCCTCGTTCTCGAAGCGCGCGCGCTCGACGGGGCGGCGCGCGCCGCGTTCCTGGCCGAGGCCTGCGGCGCCGATGAGGGGCTTCGCCGCGACGCGGAGTCCCTGCTCGCCCACGCGGAGGACGCGGTGCCGGTGCTCTCGGCCGCCGCAGCGGTCCGGTTCGTCGGGCTGGACGCGCTGGCCGCCCTGGAGCGCGAAGCGGACGAGGGAGCGCAGCCGGCTACGGTCGGTCCTTATCAAATTCGCGGCGTCCTGGGCCAGGGCGGAATGGGGACTGTCTACGAGGCCGAGCAGGTCAAGCCGATTCGCCGTCTGGTGGCGCTGAAACTGATCCGGCGCGGCCTCGACACCGACGCAGTCATCGCGCGCTTCAAGACTGAGCGCCAGGCGCTCGCGCTGATGGACCACCCGGCGATCGCGCGCGTGCTCGACGCGGGCGCGAGCGACGACGGGCGTCCGTACTTCGTGATGGAGCTGGTGGCAGGCGTGCCGATCACGCAGTACTGTCGCGACCGGCAACTCGGAGTCCGACAGACGCTTCAGCTCTTCCTGGCCGTGTGCCAGGGCGTGCGCCATGCGCACCAGAAGGGGATCGTCCACCGCGACCTGAAGCCGTCGAACGTGCTGGTGCGCGAGACGGACGGCGTGGCAGCGCCGAAGATTATCGACTTCGGCATCGCCAAGGCGATCGACGCGACGGGGGGCGACACGGGCCTCGAGCCAGCCACTCGCATCGGCGGGACGGCCGGCACGCCGGACTACATGAGCCCCGAGCAGGCGGGCGTGATTCCCGGCGGCGTGGACACGCGCACCGACGTGTACTCGCTGGGGGTCCTGCTCTTCGAGATTCTGACGGCCCGCCGCCCGTACACGTTCTCGATGTACACGCCCGGAGAGATCGCGCGTGTCCTGCGCGGCCCTGAGCCACGCGCGCCCAGCGCCGCCGCCCCCGACCGCCGGCGGCAACTCTCCGGCGATCTCGACAACATCGTCGCCAGGGCGCTGGCGCGGCAGCCCGCGGACCGCTACGCCTCTGTGGAGCAGTTCGCCGACGACATCCGCCGGCACCTCGAGGGGGAGCCGGTGCTCGCGCGCGAGGCGACCTGGCCATATCGCACGGCCAAGTTCGTGGGACGCCACACGGCGGCGGTCGCAGTGGCCGCGACGCTCGCCGTTCTCATCGTCGGGGCGGGCGTGACGTTTGCGGTTCAGGCGGCGCGTCTCGCGGCCGAGCGCGATCGCGCCCGATCGGCCGAGCAGCTTGCCCGCGAGCAGGTTGCCACCGCGGAGTCGGTCGTGGGCTTCCTCGTGGATCTGTTCCAGACGTCGGATCCCTCCGAAGCGCGAGGGAACACCATCACCGCGCGCGAGATCCTCGACCGCGGCGCGCAACGGATTGAATCGGACCTGCGCGAGACGCCGCAAGTGCAGGCGACACTGCTCGGCACCATGGGCCGCGTCTACCAGAGCCTCGGGCTGTACACCGTGGCCCAGCCCCTGCTGCAGCGGGCCCTCGAGCGCCGGCGGGAGGTGTTCGGGATGGAGCACGCGGCGGTTGGGGAGAGCCTCGATCAGCTGGCGCTGCTCCTGCGGAAACGCGGCGACTACGCCGGCGCCGAGCCGCTCTTCCGGGAGGCCCTGGCAATCAAGCGGCGGACACAGGGCCCGGATCACCGGTCGATCGCGGAAACGATGACCAACCTTGGTTTCGTGCTGAGGAATACCGATCGCGGGGCCGAGGCCGAACCGTTCATCCGCGAGAATCTCGCCATGCGCCTCAGGCTGTTCGGCCCGGAGCATCACGAGGTGGCCGAGGGCATGCACGAGCTTGGAGCCACCCTCTGGCGTAACGGGGACCTGGCGGGCGCGCAGGAGCTCCTGCGCCGCGCCCTCGATCTCGATCGGCGTCTACTTGGCGAGATCCATCCGGTGGTGTCGGTCAGATGGCACACGCTCGGTCAGATTCTCCGGGACAGCGGCCAGTTCGCGACCGCGGAGGAGGCGCTCCGCAAGGCGCTGGACATCAACAAGACCCTGAACGGCCCCGAGCACCCGGACGTCGCGCACGCGTCCACCGGGCTTGCCTGGTTGTTGATCAAACAGGGCAAAGTGCAGGAAGCCGAGCCGCTCCTCGAGACCGCGCTCGATCTGCACCGCCGCCTCGTCGGCGAGGAGAGCCCCTGGGTCTCCTCCGACCTTCAAGGGCTGGGGCTGCTCAAGCTCCGCGCGCGCGAGTACGCGGAAGCGGAGCAGGTGTTTCGCCGGGGTCTCGCGCTGGCGACGAAGATCTACGGGCCGGAGAGCAGTTGGGCAGCCGAGGCAACCATGAATCTTGGATCAGCCATCCAACGACAGGGCCGAATCGCCGAGGCCGAACCGATGCTCAGACGAGCCGAGGCGCTGTGGGCCAAGACGCGTGGGGTGCGTCACCCGGACTACGCGAGGTACGTGTGGGAGCTCGCGTCGGCGGTCGCCGCGCGCGGCGGTCTCGAGGAGGGAGAGAAGCTGCACCGGCAGGCGCTCGAGATTCGCCGCACGCATCTGTCGGCTCGCGACGCGGACGTCGCCGCGTCGCTGGCGAGCCTAGGCATGCTGCTGATCGATCGCGGCGATCCCCGGCTCGCGGAGCCGCTCCTGCGCGAAGCGGTCGACATCTATCGCGAGGCCCTGCCGCCCGGCGATCACACTCGCACCGAGGCCGAACGCGCGCTCGCGCGGTGCGAGACCGCGCTTCGATGACCGCAGCTTTGAATCGTCGATCTCACCTTCGTTGCGCTGTCAGAATCGTGCGCCGGATCGTGACGTTCCCCGTGCACACGGTTGTCTGGTTCTGACCGCAGCGATTGCCGCTGGGGGTCACGAGCACGGTCACCGTTCCAGTAAAGCTGTCCCTGGTTGCCGCGTGATGGTCCAGTCCTCTCTGATTGTGACCGGGATTGACACACGGGGTGGCGCGAATACGCCGGGCCTCGTGTAGTTGGCACTGGTCTGCCCGCTAGGAGCGAAGTTGCCGCCGGCATCGATCGTCGGGGCGTTCGAGATCCTGAACAGTCCGCCGAGGCCGAAGGCGCCGTCGGAGAACGACCCGGACACACTGACCACCGGAGGCGTGCCGGTTGCCGTTGACGTCAGGGCGAAGTTGTAAGCCCGCTGTCCCAGACCAATGTCGCCATTGTCGGTGCAGATCGACGTGGTGCCGGGCGGGGTTGTGTCGAGGCAGTCTGCGCTGGCCGTGTTCGTGTTGCCCGTGATCGTGATATCACCGTCGAACCTCGGGGCTGAACGCAGAACGAAACTCGCGCTCGGCCCCTGGTTGTCGCGGAACGTAATCGTCGCGTCGCCCGCCCCGGTGGCCGTTACCAGCGCGTTCAATCCGCCCTGCGAAAGCCCGACGACTCCGGACGTGGGCGTGCTGCTCCATCCGCCAGTGAGACTTCCCGCCGGCGACCGTTGCACGTCGATGACCATGCTCGTGGGAACCCCAGGGACTCCAACCAGGCTTCCAAACATCGGGAAGAACAGCACGTTTCCGGGGGTCGTGCGCGGGACGACCGATACCGTAAATGCCTCCGGCGACGGCGAAGGCGACGTCGGGGTGGTGGGGACAGAGTCGCCACCACAGCCCACCAGAGTCCCGACCGCAAGCGCCATGCATGCGGATTCCACACATCGTCTGAACACGGTGTTTTCCATCACACGACTCCTAGACGCCGGTGGCGATCCGGAGCGTAGGGTCCGGGACCGGTGTTGCTTCTATATGCGGAGAGCGGGAGGCGAACGCGCAATCGGCGGACGAGGGGCGCCGGAGGGCGGATACGTCTTCCTTGCGCGGCGTATCAACCGGCCCCTACCGGCTTCGCCGGCTACGCCCGGAACCCGCGCGGTGGCTGGCAGTCACCAGCTCAAGTCGTGTGATACGGTTTGCTGCCGACCGCCGGCCGGTGCCGGCCATTCCTGAAAGGTTCGCGAAAGCGTGATCGACGTCCGCGAGCTCCATTTCAGCTACGCCCACTCGGACAAGGTGGCCGTACGCGGGCTGGCGTTTGCCGTCGAGCGCGGCGAGATCTTCGGTTTTCTCGGGCCGAGCGGCGCGGGCAAGTCCACGACCCAGAAAGTTCTGATCGGCCTCCTGGAAGGCTACAGCGGATCCGTACGCGTGCGCGGCCGGGAGGTCGCGGCCTGGACTGCGGATGACTACGAGCGCATCGGCGTTTCCTTCGAGGCGCCGAATCACTTCCTCAAGCTCACCGGCCTGGAGAACCTGCGCTATTTCGCGGCGCTGTATCACGAACCGACACGCGTCCCCGCGGCGCTGCTCGAATCCGTCGGGCTCCAGAGCGACGCCAACCGGCGCGTGGGCGAGTACTCGAAGGGCATGAAGTGCCGCCTGAGCATCGCGCGTTGCCTGTTGAACACGCCGGATCTGATATTTCTGGACGAGCCAACGGGCGGACTCGACCCCGTCAACATGCAGCGCGTGAAAGACATCATTCGGGCCGAGCGGGACGGCGGGGCAACCGTCTTTCTCACCACGCACGACATGGCTGCGGCCGACGAGTTGTGCGATCGCGTCGCATTCATAGTCGACGGCCGCATCGCCTGTATCGATTCGCCCCGTGCGCTGAAGCTACAGCACGGTGAACGGGCCGTGCGAATCGAGTACCGTTCCGGCGACCGCACGGTTCACGCAGACTTTCCGCTCGACGGCCTTGCCGACAACCCCGCCTTCCAGCAGGTGCTCCGCGAGTGCGACGTGCACACGATCCACACGCGCGAGGCGGCGTTGGCGGAGGTGTTCATCCGCGTCACAGGGCAGGCATTGACATGACGCGACTCGCGGCGACGGTCGGGGCCGACGTGCGGGTCCAGTTCCGCAACGGGTTCTATCTCGCCACCGCGTTCGTGGTGGCATGCTCGGTCGTGCTCTTGCGTTGGCTGCCGCCGGAGAGCGCGGCGCTACTCCTGCCCGTGGTGCTGCTGGAGAACATCGTCGTCAACACGTTCTATTTCGTCAGCGCGTTGCTGTTGCTGGAGCGCGGCGAAGGCACGTTTGCCGCCCAGAGCGTCACACCACTCCGCGCGGACGAGTATCTGGCTTCGAAAGTTCTGACGCTCACGGCACTGTCGCTCGTCGAGAGCCTGCTGATTGCCGCCGCCGTGGCGGGGCTTGACGGGCGGCTCGTCGTGATGTCCATCGGGATCACGCTTGCCGCCGTGCTGTTCTGCCTGTCAGGCGTCGCTCTGATCGTCCACTACGAGTCGATCAACGAATTCATCATGCCCTCGGTGCTGTACACGGCCGTTCTCTCGCTGCCGGTGCTGGGATATTTCGGGGTCGGCGCGCGAGAGTGGTACCTGCCGCACCCAATCCAGGGGCCACTCGAGTTGATGCGACTACAGACACCGTCCACGCCTGGCGGTCTGGCGTATGCGCTTGGCTATCCGCTGCTCTGGATTGTTCCGGCGTCGTTCTGGAGCCGCCGCGCCCTGCGCCAGCTGCGAAGCCGATGAGGACGGCTGCCGCTTTTCGATCGCTCGGTGCCATCGATGCCCGCAACGTGGCGCGCGACTCGATGCTGCGCTGGATTGCGATCTTCACGCCCGCGTTCGGCCTGCTGTTCCGGTTCGCCGTACCGCCAATCGCCGACACCCTCGATGAGAAGTTCGGGTTCGAGCTGGTGGCTTACTACCCGCTCCTTGTGAGCTTCCTGCCGCTTGTTGCGGCGGGGATGACCGGAACCGTGGTCGGATTCCTGCTGCTTGACCAACGCGACGACCAGACGCTGACGGCGCTGATGGTCACGCCGCTGAGCCTGGGCGGCTACCTGCGATATCGCCTGAGCGGCCTGATGCTCCTGAGCGCCATGTTCGGCGCGCTCATGGTGCCGCTGGCGGGGTTGAGCCAGACGACGGCGCTGCAGGTGGTGGTGGCCGCGACTACCGCGGCGCCGCTCGCTCCGATATACGCGCTGTTCCTCGGCACGTTCGCGGTGAACAAGGTGCAGGGATTCGCACTGGCCAAGGCGGTCGGCGTCGTGTTGGTGCCTTGTATCGTGTCGTACTTCGTGACGGGTCCGTGGCAGAGCGCGTTCGGCGTCGTGCCGCACTATTGGGCGTTGAAGGTCTTCTGGTTGTTCGACGAGGGAGCGACAGCGTGGGCGCTGGTGCACGCGATCATTGGGCTGGTCTGGCAGGGGGTACTACTGATGTTGCTCGTGCAGCATTTCTCGCGTGTCGTCAGGCGGTAGCGCCGAACAGCGGTCCACCGGATCGGAGAGCGTCAAGCCGGCTGAACCAGGCACGAACAGGGTTCCAACTGGACGAGCACCGGGACCAGAGCTGCGAATCATCTCGATCTGTGCCCTCTGAAGGGCCCGCGCCTTCGTGTCACCGTCCACGACAAGGTGTCGGTAGAACGACCACTGACGGGCTTTGGCTGGCGGGGAGGTCCGCCTGAAGGCGGACCCTACGAGCAATTGCCCGTGCGCTGTCGTTCCGGCTGATCGCCGGTGCCTGCAGCTGTCGCGGCCAACAGCACGAAGTGCTAGCCACAACGAACACCAAGATCTCCAGGGTTGGGGTTCTTCGTGTCCTCTGTGGCTAAGACCTCCGTGCTCTCCGTGTTCCCCGTGGCGATGTGTTCTTCGTGCCTTCGGGGCCTGAACGATCCGAACGACCCGAACGACCCGAACGATCCGAACGATCCGAACGATCCGAACGACCCGAACGATCCGAACGATCTAGTAGGTCACCCGCACCCTGTACTTCACCGTCGCTGCTGCGTCAGGCGCGACCTCCACATTGAACTGTGCCGCCCACGCATCGGTCTTCGTGTACTGGTGCGACGACCGGATGATGCGCCACGTGCCGCCGATCGGCTCGTTGACTTCGACCGTCACCGCCGTCGTCTTGTGGTTGCGCAGCGTCACCTCGTACTCGACCTCGTAGACGTTGGTGGCGATCTTCTCGAAGTCCACCTGCTTGCGCTCCGACACGACGTCGAACGCGTTGCCGATCTTGAGGTTCAGCATCTCGTCCTTGGGCGTGTGGTCGATGCGGTCCTCGCCGACGAAGTGCGTGCCGCCCTTGGAGTCCGACTGATAGACGCGCACGATGCTGGCGGGCATCGGCATCCCGAGGCCTGTGGCCGTCTCGTTCTTGAACTGGTAATAGACCTGCACAACATCCTTGATGGGCGAGCCGGGGTGCTGCGCGTTGCGGTAGTAGACGCTCTGGCCGTCGACGATGTAGCGCTTGCGAACGGGGAAGCCGGTGGCCCCCAGCATGCTGACCTGCTTGGTCTCGTTGTTGTTGACGCTCGTCTTCCGCTCGAGTGTGTACAGGTGATAGTCGGAGAACGACTCCTGCGTCATCTCGCGGGCCGCGCTGGCGACCTTCCGCAGCATGCGCTCGTCCGCCTCCTCCATCCGCCCGCGGGTCTGGCGCACGCGATTCAAGTCGCCGGCGACGAGCTGGAGCTTCGCGTTGCGGAACGCGGTGCCGCTGCCGTTGGTGAGCGTGACCCAGCCGTCGACGTCGGCGGCCTTGTCGTCGCGTGACACCGTGAGGACGTAGTCGGCGCTCCAGGCCAGCTTGGTGGCGAGGTAGGACGCTTCCACGCGGTGACGGGTCGCGCCGTCGTTCTGGAGCGACCAGATGAGGGTCGGCCGCGAGTACAGGTTGCCGGGCAGCTCGGGAAAGCGGATCGAGTCGGCGTGCATGCCGGTGACGATCTCGTTGCCGATCTGCCAGACCGGCTGATTGTTGAAGCTGAGGAGGCGCGCTTTCACCGCTTCCTCTCTCGTGTCGCCGCCGTCCTGGCGCAGGCGCACGAGCGTGACGTCGCGCCCGACGTACTTGCGCAGGAGCTTGTCGGGCTCGAGCAGGTCGTACTCGTAGTTCTGCTCGAGAACGCTGACTCGCGCGGGCTCGGTCAGCGATCGGAAGTGGACGGTCGCGGGGTTCACCGTCGCCGCGATGTCCATGAAGTGCAGATCGAACGTGCCCCGCGGCAGCTGCAGCGTGCGCACGTCGCGGACGAGCGCGAGATCCGAGTTGTAGACGGTCAGCGCCAGCTCGGTCTGGTCGTCGAGCGTGGACGTGCCCTGTCCTTGCGCCTGCGGGGCCTCGGCAGTGGCCACCGGGCCGTCGAGCCTGAGGGCGATGGCGCCGGCAATGACCAGGACGGGCGCCGCGAGCCAGAGACGTGCAGTCATGTACTAGACTCCTTCGTTCGTTGCTATTCACTCCTTAGAACGAGGCCGCCGGAAAACCTTGCACACCCTCTTTTCCGGCTCGATTTCCGATCTGCAGGAGCGGCTGGGTGCGCAGCACTACGTGGCGGATCGCGGCCTGGCCGTCTCCGTGTTTCTCGCCCTCCGGCTGGGGCGGTCGCTGTTCCTGGAGGGCGAAGCCGGCGTCGACAAGACCGCGCTTGCGGGCGCGGTGGCCGCCGCCCTTCGACCTGGCAGTACACTTGAACGCGCTTTCGGACGCATCTCGCCCCCGACCATAAATGGACATCGCCGGCTGCTACACGTTCAATGCGCTTCCCGATCGGGTCTGGGAACTGCTGATGGACCCCGCGGTCATCGCCTCGTGCATTCCGGGCTGCGATCGTCTCGAGCCGGACGGCGAGGATCGTTATCGGGCGACGTTGACAGTGGCCCTTGCCGCGATCACCGGTACCTACGACGGTGTGGTCGTCATCAGCGACAAGGCGCCGCACCGCTCGTACCGTCTCACGGTTGAAGGTCAAGGCAAGCCGGGCTTCGTGAAGGGGAGTGCCGCGATCGAGCTTCGCGCGGAAGGCACGACGACGATCGTGGACGTGAGCGGAACGGTGCAGACCGGCGGCCCGATCGCCCGCCTCGGTCAGCGACTCATCGCCAACGTGTCGAAGATGATGCAGGATCGCTTCTTCGCGTGCCTGCAGGGCAAGCTCTAGCTGGTAGCCGGTAGCGACGACAAGGAGCCACACATGATCGCGACGCCATCCCGTCGAGACTTCCTCAAGCAGTCCGGGTTCCTGATCGCCGCCACGAGTACGGGCCTCTCGTACGCGTTTGCCCAGGATGGCGCGCCGGTGATTGCTGAGACGGCCTACGGCCGGATTCGCGGGAGCGACGTGGCGGGGATCAAGGTGTTCAAGGGCGTGCCCTACGGCGCGAGCACGGCGGGAAAGAACCGCTTCATGCCGCCGGTCGCTCCAGCGAAGTGGACGGGCGTGCGCGACGCGATCGCCTACGGGCCAAGCGCGCCGCAGAGCGAGCCGGGCACCCGGCGCACAGCCTCGCCGCGAGCCGTGGCCGCCGCCGGCCTGCCGGCTGAGAGCGAGGACTGCCTGGTCCTCAACGTCTGGACGCCGGCCATCGCCGATGGACGGAAGCGCCCGGTGATGTTCTGGTGCCATGGCGGCGGCTTTGCCACCGGCTCCGGCTCGTCGCCTGTGACCGAGGGCGCGAACCTCGCGCGTCGCGGCGACGTTGTCGTGGTGACGATCAACCATCGGCTCAACGTCCTCGGGTTCACGTCACTCGAGGAGCCCGGTGGCTCGGAATTCGAGACGTCAGGCGATGTCGGCATGCTCGACATCGTCCGGGCCCTTGAATGGGTGCGCGACAACATCGCTCAGTTCGGCGGCGACCCGAACACCGTGATGATCTTCGGGCAATCCGGCGGCGGTCGCAAAGTGTCGACGCTGCTGGCGATGCCGTCGGCGAAGGGACTCTTCCACCGCGCGATCATCGAGAGCGGCGCGACGTTGAAGCTGGTGGAGCCTCCCCAGGGCGCCCGGGTCGCGCGCGAGTTGATGTCAACGCTGGGACTCTCAAAGACACAGGTCCGCGAGCTGCAGCTGCTTCCCGTCGACACGATCATGTCCGCCTACTTCGCGGTCGTGCGGCGCATGAATGTCGATCAGATGACGCAGGGCTTCTCGCCGCTCGTTGACGGAACCGTCGTGCCGCGACATCCCTTCCACCCCACGGCGTCCGCCGTGTCGGCCGATGTGCCGGTCATGCTTGGATCCACCCGTACGGAGCTGACATCGAGCGCTCAGGACGAGGACTTCTCGCTCTCCGACGCCGCGATGCGTGGCCGCATCCGGCAACTGCTGGGGGATCAGGCGGACGGGACGATTCGCGTCTATCAGAAGGCGAACCCCGGTGCGACCTCGTCAGATCTCTATTTCCTGATCGCCAGTGACTACCGCTACAGCGGGCCGGTGATGAAGATCGCCGAGCGGCGTGCTGCGCTCGGCAAGGGGCCGGTCTATCTCTACTACTTCCGGTGGGAAACGCCCGTGGACGGCGGCCGGCTCAAGTCGCCGCACACGATCGAGATTCCGTTCGCGTTCGACAACGTCAAGGCGGCGGCGAGATTGACGGGCGGTGGGCCGGAGGCGATGGCGCTCGCCGACCGGGTGAGCGATACCTGGATCGCGTTTGCCAGAACCGGCAATCCGAACACGCCGAAGCTGCCGCGCTGGCCGGCGTTCACGGCGGCCGATCGGCCGACCATGGTGTTCAACAACGGAAGCCGCGTCGAGAACGATCCGATCAAGGAACAGCGCCTGGCGATGTTCCGCGCGCTGGGTTTGAGCTGACGATCGCCGATCGCATCGTGGGCTGCCTGGCGGGCATCGCCGCCGGTGACGCCATTGGCAAGCAGACGGAGACGCTGTCGCGCGAGGGGGTACTTCGCTGGTATCCGGACGGCATCCGCGGCTTCGAGGGCACTCCCGGCACCATCATTCCCCGATACGTCGGCAATTCGAAACGCGAGTGGCGGATCGGCGAAACCACGGACGACACAGAGCGCACGGTTGCCGTCGCGCGCGCCATCATCTCCGAGCGAACCGTCTCGCATGAAAGCATCGGCCGGGAAATGCTCGCATGCACGAAGTGCGTGCACCCGGGCCTGAAATCACTCTGGGAGTTCCACCAGGCTGCCGACCCTCAGCGGATTGCCGAGCGACATGACGGCTGTGGAGCCGCCGTGCGCGTGGCGCCGGTCGGTGTCTTCCATTCGTCGCAGGCGCTGGACGACCTGGTGACCGGCGCGCGCGAAGCGGCGATCTCGACGCACGGCGGATCCCTGGCAATTGCCGCTGCGGCGGCCACCGCCGCTGCGGTTTCAGCCGCCATCGATGCGGCATCTCCGGATCAGATTCTTCAGCATGCCGAACGAGCGGCGGCGCAGGCCGAGCGTCGATGGCCTGGCCCGTCCACACCAACGTTCGCCCACGCGATTCGTGTCGTCCACGACAGCCTCGCAGGTCTATCGACGCTTGGCGCCGCGGAAGTCGCCGCGCGTTGTTTCCCGAATCAGCCTCTGACGATCGTCCCGTTGGCCCTGGCACTCGCCACGGTGACGCGATCGGCAGAGGAGGCGATCCTGGTGGCGGCGAACATCGGCGGTGACAGCGATTCGGTGGCCTCGATCGCGGGTGGGATTCTCGGTGCCATGTACCCGAGCACCGTGAATCAGCAGTGGCAGGAGATCGTGGAGACCGTCAACAAACATGGTTTGGCCGCAGTGGCCACCGAGCTCGCCACGCTGCGACACTGATCGTCACGCTGCCAGGCGGGTCTGACCACCTGCGCCAAGGCTACGGTGGTCCGCCGAAGCCAACGGCGCAGGCGGAAGACCCGCCTCTACGAGTGTGACTGCGGGACGGCCGGTGGCGTCATGTGCGAAGAAAAAGCCGTTCGGCCAATGTTGTTATGGCCTTTTCGGAGTCACATGACGGCGCCGGGCGGCACGCATACCCAGGCGGGTCTGACCACCTGCGCCAAGGCTACGGTGGTCCGCCGAAGCCAACGGCGAACGCGGAAGACCCGCCTCTACGAGGGCAAGGGCGCAAGGGCTCAGTGGACGGCGAGCCTTCGTAGCAGCGCCTCGTCGGTGAGCATCTGCCCGGCGCCGTTGACAACAGCCGACAGCGGTTGATCGACAATCCTGATCGGCAACTGCGTCTCCTGTTGGATTCGGCGATCGAGATTGCGTAAGAGCGCGCTGCCGCCGCACAGGGCAATTCCACGATCGAAGACATCCGCCGACAGCTCGGGCGGAATCTGATCGAGTGTTTCTCGCACCGCTTTGAGGATGGTCTTGAGCGGTTCAGCGAGGGCCTCACGGATCTCGGCATCGGTGACGGTGATTCGAACCGGGACACCTCTCCCGATGTGACGCCCTTTGACTTCCATGGTCGCCGGTTTCGCCAAGGCGGTCGCCGACCCGATCTGGAGCTTGATCTCCTCGGCCGTACGCTCACCAATCAGCAACTCGTGCCGTTTCTTCATGTGATGAATAATGGCATCGTCGAACGCGTCGCCGGCCACTCGCACCGAGCGGCTGATGACGACACCCGAGAGTGAGATCACGGCGATGTCAGTGGTGCCTCCGCCGACGTCGATGATCATGTTGCCGGCGGCTTCGGTGATCGGCATGCCGGCGCCGAGCGCGGCGGCCATCGGCTCGTCCACCAGAAAGACCTCGCTCACCTTGGCGCGGTACGCACTGTCCTTCACCGCGCGCCGCTCGACGGGTGTGACCTGTGCCGGCACGCCGATGACGACGCGCGGGCGGGTCCAGCCGCCCAGTTGCCGGTGGGCCTTGCGGATGAAGTAGTTGAGCATCTTCTCCGCCGCCTCGAAGTCCGCGATCACGCCATCGCGAATGGGCCGGACCGGGCGCAGGTTTCCAGGAGTGCGCCCGACCATGCCTCGAGCCTCCTCGCCAACCGCTTCAATCGCACCGGTGACCGTGTTGAAGGCAATCAGGGACGGCTCGCTGATGACGACCCCGCGCCCTCGAGCGAAGACGCAGGTATTGGCCGCGCCCAGATCGATAGCGAGGTCGGTGCCGAGTCGTGCAAATGCCATCATGCAGTGCTGACCTGGGGGCAGGGTGACGAGGTCAGGGGCAAAGAGCGTTCCCGGACTCGCCGGCGGTTCGATGTGTGAAGACTCTTCGGAAATGTGACGCTGAGCATCTCGGGAGCAAGGCGCGCTCCTTCGAGTGGCATTACGGAAAGTGGGCAGTGCTGACACTCTTGCCGTTCAGCTTCCGCGCCCGGCGGGACGGCCGGTGGCGTCATCTGCGAAGAAAAAGCCGTTCGTCCAATGTTGTTATGGCTTTTTCGGAGTCACATGACGGCGCCGGCGGTCACACTCTCCCCATCGCGCCCTCGAGCGCGCGGCGCGTGAACACCGGGATCATCGCGCGACGATAGGCCTCGCTGGCGTGGATGTCGGCGTTGACGTCCTTCAGTCCCATCCCCGCACGCGTGGACGCGGCGGCGATGCTCTTCGCCGTGAGCGGCTGCCCCGCGAGCGCCTGTTCGACATCTGTCAGGCGCGTGGCATGCGAGCCGGCTCCAGTCAGGCCGATCCTCGCCGACTGAATCACGCCACCCTTCACGTCGAGGGCGGCCGCCACGCCGACAATCGCGAAGTGGGAGGCACGCTGGTGCAGCTTGGCGTACGCCGCGGTTTTCACCGGGGCGAATTGCACACCGGCGATGATCTCGTCCGCGGCCATGTCCACCGTGAACAGATCCTGAAAGAAGGCGCTCGCCTTCACCGCGCGCCATCCGTTCGGCCCTTTGAGATGAATCTCCGCGTCGACGGCCAGCATCACGGCCGGGTAGTCGGCCGCCGGATCCGAGTGCGCAAGGCTGCCGCCCAGTGTGCCGCGGTTCCGCACCTGCGGATCGCCGATCTCTCCCGCGGTGTCAGCCACCACGGGGCACTTCTCACGGAGCACGGTCGATGTGGCGACGTCGTGATGAACCGTGGCCGCGCCGATCTCGAGCTTGCCGTCCTTCTCGCGAATCCCCGAGAGCCCGGGGATGCGCGCGATGTCGATGAGGACGCCCGGCTCGCTGAGCCGCAGCTTCATCAGCGGCACGAGGCTGTGGCCGCCGGCAAGGAGCTTCCCCCCCGAGGCCTGGAGCCTGGCGATCGCCTCGTCAATCGAGGTGGCGCGCTGATACTCGAATGCGGTCGGAATCACGCCTGACCTCCTGAGCCTGGTCGAGGGCCATGGATGATGCGCCACAGTTTCTCGGGCCGCAGCATCATGTCGATGTGCTTCACGCCGAACTCACTCAACGCGTCAACGACGGCCGACACGATGCTGGGTGTGGAGCCGAGCGTGCCGGCTTCGCCGACACCTTTCGCGCCAAGCGGGTTGACGGGCGT
Organism: Vicinamibacterales bacterium; assembly: GCA_035293405.1. Taxonomy (GTDB): domain Bacteria; phylum Acidobacteriota; class Vicinamibacteria; order Vicinamibacterales; family UBA2999; genus Gp6-AA40. Next base: position 39,218 of record DATDOE010000115.1, read on the forward strand.
GGGGGTGACGGTGCTGTCGAGCTCGAAGCGCGGAAAATCAGTCGCCCGCGGAATCGCGTAGTCCATGAACGAGCCGGTGACGAGCTGCCCGTCCGAGTTGTAGACGACCTCTTCGATCATCGCCTGACCGATGCCTTGCGCCAGCCCGCCGTGAATCTGTCCCTCGACGATCAACGGGTTGATCAAGTGCCCCGCATCGTCAACCGCCACCAGCTTGAGGAGCTTGGGTTCGCCCGTCTCGCGGTCGATCTCCACCATCGAGATGTGGCACCCGAACGGGTAGGTGTTGTTGCTCGGCTCGAAGAAGGCTTCTTCGCTCAACCCGGGCTCGAGTCCCGGAGGGAGCGGCACGGGTCTGTAGGCGAAGGCGCAAACGTCTGCGAATGACTTCCCGGATGCCGGCGCCCCCTTCACGAAGATCCGGCCTCCCTCGAAGACGAGATCCTCGTCGCTGGCCTCCATCATCGCGGCGGCAAACCTGGCCATCTTGGTCTTGGCCTTGCCACCGGCCATGTGGAGGGCCGTGCCCCCGACGGCTTGGGAGCGGCTGCCGAACGTGCCGATGCCCTGCTTCACGATGCCCGTGTCCCCGTGAAGAATCGTCACGTGCTCGAACGGCACGCCGAACTGGTCCGCCAGCATCTGCGCAAAGGTCGTCTCGTTGCCCTGCCCGTGCGGTGACACGCCGGTGGTGGCGCTGATCCGGCCGTCGCGCTCGATGGTGACCTGCGAGTGTTCCCAGCCGCCGGTGGCCAGGATGGCCGACGGCCCGAGGCCGCACACCTCCACATACATGGCCAGGCCGAGGCCCACGAGCCGGCCTTGGGCCTTGGCGGCGTCCCGCTCGGCCTTGAGCTCCGTCCACTTGGCGTTTGTCAGCGCCAGGTCGAGCGCCTTCTCGTAGGCGCCGGAGTCGTACACGGCACCCATCTGCGTCACGTACGGAAACTCGTTCGGCTGGATGAAGTTCTTGCGGCGCACGTCGGCCGGATCCATGTTCAGCTCGCGCGCCAGCATGTCCATGGCCCGCTCGACGAAGTAGGTGGCTTCCGGACGGCCGGCGCCCCGATAGGCATCGGTCGGCGTCTTGTTGGTAAAGACCTCGGTCAGCGTCACGCGAATCGCCGGGATCTTGTAAGTCGCGTTGGCCATCAACATCGTGAGCGTCGGGATGATGGCCGTCATCAGCATGTTGTAGGCGCCAATGTCGGCGATGAGCCGCATCTTCAGGCCGAGGACCGTGCCATCGCGTTTCGCGGCGAGGTCGATGTAGCCGAGGATGTCGCGACCATGAATCGTGGCGACGAACGCTTCCGAGCGATCCTCGGCCCACTTGATCGGGAGCCCGAGACGCTTCGAGATCGCCGCGGCGACGTACTCTTCCCCATAGATGTTGATCTTCGCGCCGAAGCCGCCGCCCACTTCCGGCGCGATCGCCCGGACCTGGTCCTGCCCCATGCCGTTCATCGTCGCGATCATCGTCCGCAGGATGTGGGGGTTCTGCGTTGACGACCAGATCGTCATCGTCCCGCGTCCGGGTTCGTAGTGGGCGACCACGCCGCGCGGCTCCATCGCTGTTGGCGCCAGCCGCTGGTTCAGCATGCGCTGCGAGATCACGACCTCGGCTTCGGCAAACGCCTTGTCGAGCGCCGAATCGTCCACGGCCCCGCGGGGACCGACGCCGGTCCCCCCGGGAATCAGCGGCACGGCCAGGTTGTTCGGAAAGTCCGCGTGAATCACGACTGGCTTGCCCGTCATCGCCAGCTCGGTATCGACCACCGCCGGCAATGTCTCGTACGAGATGACGATGGCGTCGGCCGCGTCGCGCGCAATGTAGCGATCGCTGGCGACCACGACGGCAACCGGCTCGCCCGCGTAGCGGACGACATCGGCGGCCACCGCGTGATGGGCCGGTGACGGGAACGGCGTGGCGATGGGCATGGGCGCGACGAACGTGGCGATCTCGGCGCCGGTGAACACCGCCTCGACGCCGTCCATCGCCTTCGCCGCGCTGGTGTCGATCGACGTGATGCGGCCGTGAGCGACGTCGCTGCGCTTGAAGGCGAGGTGCTGCATGCCGGCGATCTTGATGTCGTCGACGTAGGTCGCCAGGCCCTGGATCAGACGAGGGTCTTCGCGCCGCTTGACTCGTTGCCCCACGAGCTTCGGGAGTACGGGAGTCGTGGCCATCGTTATCTCCGGGACTCGGGACCCGGGACTCGGGATCCGGCTTTAGCGGCGTGCTGCACGGCGTTGACGATGTGCTGGTAGCCGGTGCAGCGGCAGAAGTTACCCGAGATGCCGTCGCGGATCTGCTGCTCGGTCGGCGTGGGGTTGTCGGCGAGCAGGGTGACCGCCGACATGATCATGCCGGGCGTGCAATAGCCGCACTGGAGGCCGTGCTCCTCCCAGAAGCCCTGCTGCAGCGGATGAAGCACGCCATCCTTGGCGAGGCCTTCAATCGTGGTGATGCGGGAGCCTTCGGCTTGCACCGCAAAGACGGTGCAGGACTTCGCGCTGCGGCCGTCGATGAGCACCGTGCAGGCGCCGCATTGACTCGTGTCGCAGCCGATGTGCGTGCCGGTCAGATTGAGCTGTTCGCGGAGGAAGTGCGCGAGGAGCGTGCGCGGCTCGACCTGCGCGCGGCGTACTTTGCCGTTCACTGTGAGTGAGACCTGGGCCATGTGTCCCCCGTATCGCGTGAGCCCCATAGCCTAGTGTGCCGGCTAGAACGCGACAAGGGTTTTCGGGTATCCGACGGTCCGGCTGAAGCCGGACACTACGATGGCGGTACGTGGCGTTGGCTTATGGCGTACGTAGTGTCCGGCTCTAGCCGGACACCGTGTCAGGGCGTGCCGCGCGTCCAGGTCGTGCCCTGATCGTCGGTGCGGAAGGTACGACCGTCGATTGCTCTGACCGTAGCGTGACGGTCGTCGGTCGGCTGCACCGAGGCCAGGTCGATGCTCTCGGGAAAGGGCACGCGCGTGAAGCGCACGCCGTCGGTCGTGAGATACACCACGCCCGCGCGGCCGACGATCCAGCAGATCGTGGCAGCAGGCGATGATCCGGCGGTCAGTGTGGCGGTGGAAGGGAGACTCACGGGTTCCCACTGCATGCCGCCGTTGGTGGAGCGTTCGATTCGTCCTCCTGCAACAATCCGCCAACGGTTGGCCGGATTGGGCGAGACGATCTCCGTGAGGTTCGCCGCCAGCGCGGCGGCCTGCCGTCCCGCCGCGAATGTCTGCTGCGTGCGCTCGCTCGGGGCTGTCGCCGCTGCTGACGCGGCCGCTGCCGGGGGCGCGGCTGGAGCCGTCGCGGCTCCTCGATTCGCCTGCAGGTCGGCGGTCCTCTGATCCGCCTCGAGGGTCTTGTCGGGCGCCTCCCGCACCTGGAGCGGTTCGGCCAGCTCGCGCGATCGCGTCTCGGCTTCGTCGGCTCTGGCGATTTTCGATTGCGGGCGCGCAAACTCCTCGCGTCTTGCCAGCCCACCGATGGAAGGCGCCGGTGGGGTGGCGACCTCCTTCTTGTCCTTGGCCTGCTCGGACAGTGTGGTTGAGGCGGGGGCCTCTTCGCGCGCGGGCACTGTGTTCGCTTGTCGGGCGTTCTCTTGTCTGGCGGTTTGAGCAGGCTCGCTCGCAGCGGGCGTCGGGTTGCGCGGGATCGCGACCCACAGTGCGACCGCCGTGGCAGCCGTCGCCACTGGCACGAGCCAGGTCAGACGCCACCTGTGCCACAGCGATTCGGCGGCGGGCGCGGCTGGGGTGGTGCGGACGAAGGTCGCCAGCATCGCCGTGCAGCGGTCGCAGTCGGACAGGTGCTGCTCGACGGCCGCGGCCTCGGCCGGGCGCAGCCCTCCATCGGCCCACGCGGCCAAGGTTTCAGCGTCGATGCACGGTCTACTTTCGCCCTGCACGGGAGCTCTCCTTACTGATAGAACGATCCTGCGCCACTTTCTTGCGTGTGGGGTCAGACCCCAGCTCTGACCCCGACTCTGACCCCAACTCTGACCCCGACTCTGACCCCGACTCTGACCCCGACTCTGACCCCGACTCTGACCCCGACTCTGACCCCAACTCTGACCCTGACCCCAGCAGCGCGGCGAGGTCGAGGGACCCGGAATCCGAGATGACGAGGGCAAAACACTCGGAGATCTCGGCCTCGCTCATCCGGTGTTGATCGCGGAAATGGCGTTCGACGCGTGCGCGAATGTCACGCCGAGTCCGGGCGAGGTGCCTCGAAGCCGTGGCCTCGGACTCGCCGAGGGTCCGTCCAATCTGAACCAGGGTCAGATTCTGCGCATAGTAGCAGCGCACTCGCAGCCGATCGCGCGGCGCCAGGGCCGCGACGGCAGCGGTCATCGCCTGCCTCATCAGGCGGACGTAGCTTGCCCACTTCGGGTCAACCGTGACCTCCGCCGATGGAAGGGCGCCCGGGGCCTCATCAGCCGGTAGCGGATCGAGACGTCGCACGGTTCGCAATCGATCGACATGCCGCTGCGACAACACCGCGCGCAGCCACGTGGCCAGACTGCTGCGGCCGTGAAAATAGCGGAAGTGTGAGCGCCGCTCGCCATCACGCTCGCTCAGGCCGAACAGTTCGCCGTAGAGGGAGTCAACCAGGTCACGCGCACCGCCGCTCGGGTCGATGGCGCTCGCGGCTCGATAGAGCGCCGGCCGATGCTCGCGGATGAAGTGCTCCCACGCCGGCTCGGAGCCCTCCGCGCACGCGCAGGCGAGCGCGAGGTCTTCGACGTGGAGCGAGGTGAGATAGTGCTCGAGCTCATTGGTATCCGGCGACCCGGCAGCGAACGCCCGACGGGCGCTCGACTCCAGTGCGGCGGCGAAGGTCTCGAGAGGCAGGGCCCATCTGTCGGCGCGCGCCTTGCGATACAGCCATTCGACGCTGGCCTGATCGAGCCGCCACGTCACCATGCGCGCATCACGCAAAGACGCCGTGCGCGCGAATGGCCTCGATGAAGATCGCGCCCAGGTCCTCTGCTTTGCGGGCGCCGATGCCCTTCACGGTCATGAGCGTGGCGATCGAGGTGGGCCGAAGGCGGGCCATCTCGCGTAGCGTCGCGTCATGGAAGATCACGTACGGCGGCACACCGCGCGACCGCGCGATGTCGAGACGTACGCCGCGCAGCCGCTCGAAGAGCGACCGATCGACGCCTTCCCACGATTCCGACTCCGCGCGCGAGTGTCGCCGCGCTTCGCCCTTCTGCGGCGCCCGCTGTCTCGCGAGCGACAGCCCCGGGCAGCTCGCCTCGTTCTTCAGCAGCGTCACTCCTTGCGCCGTCAGCGCCAGTACTGGATAGGCGTCATCGGTCTGTTGCAACAGGCCGATGCCGATCATCTGCTCGATGTACCCGCGCACTTCGGCAACCGAGGCGTCGGGCAACAAGCCGAAGGTGCTCAGCTTGTCGTGCCCGCGGGCGATCACCTGCTCGTTGGCCTGCCCGCGCAGGACGCTCGCGACGTGGGTGGCGCCAAACCGCTGCCCGACCCGAAACACGCACGACAGAATCTTCCGCGCGACCACTACTGGGTCCGGTGTGGCCTCGAGCTCACCGAGGCACGCATCGCAGGCCGCGCAGTCGTCCTTGGGATACTGATCGCCGAAATACGCGCTGAGGGTCCGGTGGCGGCAGCCGACGCTTGCGGCATAGCGCTCCATCTGGCGCATCAGGCCCTTCGCGCCCTCGGTGAGCTCGCCGTTCTGCTCCAGCATCACGCGCCACTTCATGAAGTCCGCGCTCGAGTAGATCAGCAGGCACTCGGCTTCGAGGCCGTCGCGTCCCGCCCGTCCCGATTCCTGCTGATAGTGCTCGAGCGATCGCGGCGCGCCCGCGTGCACCACGAACCGCACGTCGGAACGGTCGATGCCCATCCCGAAGGCCACAGTCGCGACGATGATGTTGACGCGCTCACTCAGGAAGCCGTCCTGATGCCGCTTGCGGTCCTCGTCTGAGAGGCCGGCGTGATAGGGGAGCGCCGGCGTGCCGATTCCGCTGAGCCACGCGGCGAGCGCGTCCACCTCGCGGCGCGACGTGCAGTAGATGATGCCCGCCTCGCCGCGGTGGCGCTCGAGGACGTCCTGGAGCTGACGCTTGAGCGTCGCCCGCGGGAGCACACGGTAGAGCAGATTCGGACGGTCGAACGAGCCGACCAGCTCGATCGGATTCTGTAGGGCCAGCTGCGTGCTGATGTCACGGCGGACGCGGGCCGTCGCCGTCGCCGTGTAGGCGTGCACGCTGATGCCGGGCAGCAGCTGACGCAGGCGTCCCAGCTGCCGGTACTCAGGCCTGAAGTCGTGTCCCCACTGGCTGATGCAGTGCGCTTCGTCGATGGCCACGAAGTTCACGTGGCAGGACGCGAGACGGGTGAGAAAACTGTCGCTTCCCTCACCGACGAGGCGTTCAGGCGACACGTAGAGCAGGCGATAGCGGCCCTCGCGCAGTCCGGCAAGGACGGCTGTTTTCTCATCCGACGCCAGCGAGCTGTTGTAGAGACCGGCAGCCACGCCGTTGCCGACGAGCGTGTCCACCTGATCCTTCATCAGGGAGATGAGCGGCGACACCACCACGGCAAGGCCAGGCGTGACGAGTGCAGGCGCCTGGAAGCACAGTGACTTGCCGCTGCCGGTTGGCAGCACGACCACTGAATCACGGCCGGCGAGGACCGCGTCCATCGCTTCGCGCTGGAGTGGGCGGAAGCTCGTGTATCCCCAATACCGCGCAACGACATCCTGGAGCGATACGCTCGTGGTCGGTTCCATCGTGTTCTGATTCTCTGAGACTACCATTCACGCCGGGTTGCCGAACGGGACTACCGATCTGCTCGAAAGCCTTCAGCATCGGCAGAATCTCGTCGAGCTCCACCGCCGTGTCCGCGCCATGCATGCCGCCGACCTCGCATTCGTGCTCGAAGCGCTGCCGCCGGACGACCGGCGCATGGTGTGGGAGCAGGCCAGTGCCGAACAGGCGGGACAGGCATTCGTCGAGGTCTCCGAGGTGGTCCGCGAGTGGCTCGTCGAGGCCACGCCCAGAGATGCGCTCGTTCAGCTTCTGATGACGCTCGATCCCGAGGACCTCGGATATGCCTCGGAGTCGATTCCGGCTGAAGTCCTGACTGAAGTATCCCGAGCGCTCGAGTCCGCTGATCGACAGGCGTTCGAGGAATCGATTCAGTACGACGAGGACCGCGTCGGTCATCACATGACGCGCGAATGCGTGATGGTCGCCGAGACGAGCACGATTCAACAGGTCATCGAGGAGCTGCGCAGCCGCGGGGAGCTTCCGCCGCAGACCGACCGCATCTTCGTCGTCGATGCCCGGCACATCCTGCGCGGCTCGGTCCCCCTCCAGACGCTGCTGGTGAAAGATCCCACTCTTCCCGTCATTGGCGCCGTCGTGGCAGATACCGTGAGCTTCGATCCCGGCGACCAGGTCAACCAGGCGGTCAAGGCCTTCGAGCGCTACGACCTGGTCTCAGCACCTGTGGTCGATGATCGCGGCAAGCTCGTCGGCCGCCTGACCGTCGATACCGTGATGGATTTCGTGCGCGATGAGGCCGACCTTCGCGCCCTCAAGCGCGCCGGTCTGACGAGAGACGAGGATCTGTTCGCGGCGCCATGGGACAGCGCGCTCAACCGGTGGCCCTGGCTGGGCATCAATCTGGTGACGGCGTTTGCGGCATCGCGCGTGATCGGCCAGTTCGAAGGCACGATCCGTGGTCTCTCCGCGCTCGCCGCGCTCATGCCCATCGTCGCCAGCATCGGCGGCAACACCGGGAATCAGACGATGGCGATCATGATCCGGGCGCTGGCAGTGGATCAGGTCAGGCCGTCCAACGCCAGGCGGCTCGTGAGAAAGGAGCTGCTCGTCAGCCTGCTGAATGGATCGATCTGGGGCGTTCTTGTGGGGCTCGTCGCCTTCGCGCTCTACTCGAACCTGGCGCTTGGCATCGTGATGACGAGCGCCGTCGTCCTGAATCTGGTGGTAGCCGCACTCGCGGGCGTCGCCATTCCCATCGGGCTCCATGCCACGGGCCGAGACCCGGCCTACGTCCACTCGTAGGGCGGGTCTTGTTGTTAGCGCGTAGGGCGGGTCTTGCTCTATAGACCCGCCGGATCACCGCGCCGCTTCGATCAACGCCAACGCCGCGAACGCCGTCGCCGCGTCCTGCATGAACAACGACTCCATGGAACCGGCGGGGTAGCGCTTGTTCATGGACACGGCCGGCCACGCACCGGTCATCGGGTCCTGGTGCGATCGCAGCCACGTGAGCGCTCGAGCGAGACCCGGGTGCGAGGCCGCGACGCCGGCGCGATTGAGCACGAAGGCGGTGAACGCGGTGGCGTAGCCGTTGCTGCCCGATGCGGGTGGCGGGTCGGCGTGGGCCATCCATGGTCCGAGAGATTCCAGCGTCCATCCACCGTCGGCGCTCTGCTTCGCGAACACGTCCGACAGCAGCGTGTTCCTCGCGGCTTCCGGCAGCACCGTGGGCAATGTGGACGAGGCCCAGAGCAAGGCCAGCCGATCGTGCAGACGCGGCGACGCGGGCGGGTTGGCCAGGTATGTCGTCAGCGACGCGACGTGCTCGCGCACGGATGGATCGACCCGATAGCTGGCGGGAGCCTGTCCGATGGCGAGTGCCGCCACAGAGGCGCCGTAGTACACCGATTCGGGATTCTCCCAGGGATCGAGACTCGCCGCGTACCAGCGCCACGCACCTTTGGTGGGGCCTTCGGCGCCCTGCAGCGTCCACAGCTGATCGAAGGCCTTCCGGGTATGCGCGCTCATCGTGTCGCGCGCGTCCTCGCGGCTCAGGAACATCGCGCTGAAGATCGCCTCGACGCTTTGCAGCGCGCCCGCCGGCTTGGCGCCGACGTTGGCGCGCAGTCGATCGAGCAAGCCCTTCTCGTAGATCGTCGGCTGGCCCTCGTTGAGCGCGCGACGGAGGGCTGGCCGGGCCAGCAGATAGGTCATCCCTGTGTGACACGACACGCACGGGCCGTCCGCTGACGCGGCCGTCTTCCACGCGAACCAGTCCTTCTGGCGCGAGTCGAGATAGCGCGCCGCGAGCTCGGGGCTCCAGTCGGCGGAGAGCGAGGTTGTCGCGCTGACAAGCGCGAGGACCGTCAGAACCGTTCGCATGCGGGGCATGGGGGGCATTTTAGTCCCGACCTGACCGTCCCTTCGAGAACGAAGCGCTCCACGTCGGCGCCGCGGCCTTGACCAACTCGAGGACGTGTGGCGGTAGGTCGGACTCTCCGGTCAGCGCGCGGATCTCCAGGACGTCATCGAAGCCCAGACCGGCAGGAGCGCGCAGGGCCCATGCGATCGCCTCCTCGCGAGAGCTCACCTCGACGATGTAGAAGCCACCGACCAATTCTTTGGACTCGGCGAACGGTCCATCCACAACGGTGCGCTTGCCGTTGGTCACTTCGATGCGCGCTCCCTGGCCACCCGGGTTCAGGCCCTCGGCCGCGACCAGCACGCCGGCCTTGTGCATCTCCTCGTTGAATTTCATGTAGGCCGTGAAGAGCCGCTCGTCGAATGGCGCGTCCGGGTCGGGTGGCTTGCTGTTGTTGCCGGGCTGCGCGGTGATGACGAATCTCATGACCCTGTCTCCTTGTGCATCATGCCTCTATCATCACGACGAACGAGCGAGGTGCGGATCGACATGAGGGATGACATATTTCCTGTGTCACCGCGGGCTTGACCTTCCGGTGCCAGACGCTCAAGAGTAGGGATATGAAATTCATGCTCTTGATTTACAACGATACCGCCGCGCTCGACGCGATGCCCACCGGGGAGTTCGATTCCGCGATGCGCGACTGTTTCGCGCACGCAGACGAGCTGCGGGGTGACGGACACCTGATTGAGTCGCAGATGCTCGAGGCGCCGGCAACCGCCAAGTCCGTCCGCATCCGCAAAGGCACACAGACGACCCTTGACGGGCCGTTTGCCGAAACCAAGGAAGTGCTGGGCGGCTTCAACCTGATCGAAGCCAAGGACATCGACGAGGCCGTGGAGATTGCCTCGCACTTCCCGTGGGCCCGCACCGGCTGCGTCGAAGTGCGTCCGGTGAGGGATATCGAGATGGTTCGGCGGCGTGTGAGCGCCACGGCATCAGTGGCGACGTAACGTTCGTGCCGTGCATCGCCATGACTTCGCATCCTGACTGATGACCGATGGTCTCGATTCCGCGTCGATGATTGAGGCAGCGGAGAAGGCCGCCGCTGCCGGCGACTTTCCCGCAGCCGAGCCACTGTTGCGTCAAGCCGCCGTCTTGCAGGAGGCGACCCTCGGTTCGCTCCACCCGGAGCTCGCGACCACGTTGAACAACCTCGCGTTCGTGTACGAGCGCACGAACAACATTGTCGAGGCCGAGCGCGCCTATCGGCGCGCCCACAAGATTGCGGTCGCATCCCTGGGCCCGCGACATCCGTTCGTCGCCACCAGCGTCAAGAACCTTGTGGATTTCTGCGCGGCGCACGGGATTCCGATCTGGGTGCCGCCTGCCGCCGCGGCCACCGCGCGGCCAGAGGTCACGCGGGCCGAAGCCAGCACCGTGCCCGCGGTCACGCGGGCCGAAACCAGCACCGTGCCCGTGGTCACGCGGGCCGAAGCCAGCACTGTGGCGGCGGGACGACAAGAGCGGGTGCCCGTCACCGGCTGGCCGGCGGCGCGCACGATCGCCCTGGCCACGCTCGGCGTTGCCGTGATTGCAGTGTTCTTGTTCACCACGCGATGGCGGGAGACGGCTTCTCCGAGTGGCGCGTCCCCGCCCTCGTCTACGACGCCGGCGCTCACACCTGCCGCCCAGGCCACGGTTCTTGTCGAGGCCAAGCCTGATGCGACCCCGGCACGTGTCGAACGTCCGGTGCCGCGCGAGAAGAGCGTCGCGCCCCAGTCAGTGACCGTGCTGAGCGCTCGGCTGTGCAGCGCCCTCGAGAAGAGGGGGTCGCCGGACTGGCAGTGCGCATCGGCGAGCGTCCGCCTTCGCCAAGGCTCCGGCGAGACAGGGCTCCCACCGGGAACGTACATCTTCTACACGCGACTGCTGACGAACGCGAATACAACGGTCGAACACCGCTGGTATCGCGACGGCCGCGTGCATCAGGTCATGCGGCTTCGTGTGACCGCCGGTCCACGCAACGGGTTTCGGACCTTCAGCAGCACCACCATCAGCCCTGAACGGGCAGGCGACTGGAAAGTTGAGGTGCGCGCGACCGATGGGACCAGCCTGCAGGAGGAGCGCTTCGTCATCCGTTGACGGATGTCTCGTCGGGCCGGCGGAGGCGTCCCTGGCCCGGCATGACTCCGATATAACGAGCACGCGGTCGTATCAACTGGCCGGTCGCGTACTGCTCGATGGCGTGTCCGATCCAGCCGATGGTCCGGCCGATCGCGAACAGGGTCAGACCGGAATGCGGCGGTAAGCGCAAGACCCTCGCAACCGCGGTCAACGCGAAGTCAATGTTGGGGTGATGTCCGGTCGCGGCTGATGTCGCGTCAACCACGTCGAGCACAAAGGTGAGCTCGGAAGACCGCCGATGCTCCTCCGCCAACTGTGCCAACAGCGCCTTGGCACGCGGATCGCCGTCGCGATACAACGGGTGTCCGAAACCATCGATGGGCTCCCCACGTCGGAGGCGGTCGGCGATCGCACGAGACAGCGATCGCTCCCGTCGAATTGCTTGCAGCATCGAGTCCACGCGGGCGCCGGCCCCGCCGTGACGCACTCCCTCCAGCGCCGCCAGACCGGCGATGGCTACGGCATAGGGATTCGACCCGGCGGAGGCGACGCACCGGGCGGTAAACGACGACACGTTCAACTCGTGGTCGGCAGAGAGTATGAGCGCGCTCCTGAGGAGCCCGACACCGGTGGCGTTCGTCCGCCACGCGCGCGCGAGGGCGGCCTCTATCCGCGATTCCTGAAAGCCGGAGCCGCCGGCCGTAGAGGCCAACAGTTGGAGGATGTGCCAACCGGTGGCCGCGACAGCGTCGGGACGCAAGTCGGACGCTCCGTCTCTGGCGGACGCCCGCGCGAGCGCGGCTTGGGCGCGAGACATGAACGGCGCAGTGGCGTCCAGGGTGCGGGGCGATCGCCGCGACTGGCTCCGCTGCGTCAGGCTCGCGGCGTCGAATCGTCCGATCCAGATCAGCGACGCCACGTCGGCCAGCCCACGTGACCGGGACAGCGCCACGGCGTCGTGCCCGCGGTAGTACAGTCGTGCGCCGTCGATGAACGAGATCGCCGACTCGAGGACGGGCATGCCCCAATCCAACGCGTGTGCTGCCGCCTTCGCGGGCTGGCGACGCTCCTCCGACTGTCGCCGAACGCGCCCGACGTCTTCGAGGGAGTAGACGCGCGTGCGTGTCGATCCCGGAGCCGCTTGGGAGCGGATGTACCCGCGGCTGACGTAGGCGTAGAGCGTCGCCCGGCTCACGGCCAGATGACGGGAAGCCTCGAGAGCGCTGATCCAGCGTGCGTCGTTCATATTGATTGACGAATCAATCTTGAGTTCATGTGTCGCCAGCACTAACGTCGAGAGAGAGGTGGCAATGGCGCTCGTGTTGACGGTCGACGACCTGCTTGAGTACACCACATGGCAGCGGGCGCGGTGGCGCGCCTGGTTTCGAGATCATCCCGCGGCCCTCGCATTGAGCGCGGGGCCTCACGGGGATGGCCGGTTCGGATCGGTGGGTGATTTGGTGAAGCACGTGTTCAGCGCGGAGCAGCGCTACGTCCAGCGGCTCAACGGGCAGTCACTCACCGATCTGGCCGCGATCGCCTCGGACGACATCGACGCCGTGTTCGCCGCGGGAGAGACCGGCCGCCGGACGCTGGTCGAGTTGCTCCGCGACTTTCACGCCGACCAATGGGACTCGCCGCGGGAGTTCGTGATCATCGGTTACAACGTGACCGCCACACCGAAGAAGATCGTCGTGCACGTCCTGCTCCACGAGATCCGCCATTGGGCGCAGATCGCGACGCTCTGCCGCCTGAACGGCCTGGTCCCTGAGTTCCACGATTTTCTCGGCAGCCCTGTCTGGGGCGGTACATTCGGACAGGCGTCCGGTCGCTAGGCCTCAGCGTAGCGTTCGAAAAAATGCTCGGATGTCGTCGACGAGGAGCTCCGGTTCTTCCATCGCCGCGAAATGACCTCCACGAGGCATCTCGGTCCAGCGCGTCAGGTTGTGCTGCTGCTCGACCCAGCGGCGCGGCGGAATGTTGATCTCCTTGGGGAAGACCGCGCAGCCCGTGGGAACCTCCACGCGCCGTGGCTGGTTCGCCGCGCGCTGGTTCTCGTAATAAATCCGTGCCGATGACGCGCCTGACTGCGTCACCCAATACAGCATGATGTTCGTCAACAGATCGTCCTTGCTGAACTTCTTCTCGACGTCACCGCCGCAGTCGCACCACGTTCGGAATTTCTCGACAACCCACGCCGCCAGGCCGGCCGGCGAGTCGTCCAGCGAATAACCGATCGTCTGCGGTTTCGTGCTTTGGATCAGGAAGTACCCGCGCTCGGTGTCGCCGAACGCCTGCCGCTGGCGCAGCCGCTCCAGCTCGATCGGCGACAACCCCTCGTTGGGGTTGGACACCCCCGCCGGTGGGTTGGCCAGGCAGAAGTTGCTGTGCAGTCCGACGACGTGGCTGCGGTCGTTGACGGCTGCGAAACGGCTGACGACGCCTCCCCAGTCGCCGCCCTGCACGCCGTACCGTGTGTACCCAAGACGCGCCATCAGTTTCGCGAGTGTGTCGGCCATCCGCTCCGGGCCGTAGCCGCGGTCGAGCGGTTTGCCCGAGAATCCGAAGCCCGGGAGCGACATGGCCACGACATGAAAGGCGTCTTCGGCACGACCGCCGTGAGCGGCGGGATCGGTCAAGGGTCCAATGATCTTCGTGAACTCCGCCACGGACCCGGGCCAACCGTGCGTGATGGCCAGCGGCATCGCCTTCGGATTTCGCGATCGCTGATGGATGAAATGAATGTCGAGGCCGTCGATAGTGGTCGTGAACTGTTCGAACTGGTTGAGACGCCGCTCTGCGGCGCGCCAGTCGAAACGATCGCGCCAGTAGGCGACCAGATCCCGCAAATAGGTCAACTCGGTGCCGTAGTCCCATCCCGCGCCACGAATCTCACCCGGGAAACGAGTTCGAGCGAGCCTCACGCGCAAGTCGCTGAGCGCTTCCTCAGAAACCTGGATCTTGAAGGGCACCACCGGCGGCTGTTGTGCACCGATCTGGGTGGACATCAGGACGATACCGATCAGGAGAATGGTGAGGCGGGCGGCACGTGTAACCACAGTGTGATCCTCGAAAGACGAATGCTACCGTAACGTCCCGTCTGAACCATTCAAGATTGATCGCCAATCTCGACTTTCCGGTGTCATATCTGAACTGAGGCACGAGTAACCACCGCAACGGCAGACGAAACCGTCCAGGAGATACGAAACGCTATGACGCGCCTGATGTTGGCATGTGCGATAACGGCATCCTCCGCGGTGCTTGCCACAGTTGCGATGTCCGCCGAGCAGCGAACGATCACGCCCTCGGCGGCTTCCGCCTTCAAGCCACCCAGGACGGCGTGGGGTGATCCCGATCTTCAGGGAACGTGGCCGAGTGGGCCACTGATGACCGTACCGTTCGAGCGTCCTCCGGAGCTCGGGACGCGTGCGATGTTTTCGGCCGAAGAAGCCGCAGCACGAAACGATGCCATCGAGCGGGCGGTCTCGACGCCGGCCCCGCCGCAGGCGTTTCTGCAGCCGTTCTGGAACGAATATGGACGCGCCCCGGCGCTCACCTCATTGATCGTCGATCCTGAAAACGGCCGACTTCCCGAAATGACCGCGGACGGATCTCGTCGCGCGCGCGAGTGGCAAACGAAAGCCGCGCCCAACTACCCGTACGCAAGCCCGCAGGACTTTCGGCCGTACGATCGCTGCATTACACGAGGCGTGCTGGGGTCAGCATTCCCAAACGTGTATAGCACAGGGATGCAGATCGTCCAGGCTCCGGGAGTCGTCATTATTCGACACGAGATGATTCACGAAGCGCGGGTCATTCCTCTGAATGGCCGACCGCATCTGCCTGCCGCCATACAGTCCTACATGGGCGATCCGCGTGGGCGATGGGACGGCGAGACGCTGGTCGTCGAGACGACGAACTTCAATGGCAGGACGGGCTCGTACGCACGAAATGGCGACGGCAACCCGACCAGTAGTGCGCTGCGGCTCGTCGAGCGCTTTCGACTGACGGACACAGATACGCTGCAGTACGAGGTCCGCGTGGAGGATCCGCAGACATGGGCGCGTCCATGGACCGTCGCGTTTCCACTCCGGCGCGACGAACACTACGTCCTCTACGAATACGCCTGTCATGAAGGCAACTACGCGATGCGTCACGTGCTGAGCGCGGCGCGCGCCGCCGAACGTCCTGGAAGTGTGGATGTGAAGTGACGCCGGCCGGCCCCGAGCCCACGACAGGATTTCCATTTCTGTGTAGAGCGGGGGGCTTCAGCCCCCGCGTCCCGATAACGCGCAGGCTCAAGCCTGCGCTCTACGGCGATATGAAACACGCGCTAGGAGCGTGTCCGAGTAATCGTCTGTGACATAGAGTCTCTCTCGCTGCGCGCCGCAGCCAGAGATGTACTACACTGCGGGCGATGGCCAAGACCTATCGCCCCTACGTGCCGGAGCAGGATCTCCTGCTGCCACCGAG
>DATDOE010000116.1:0-21727 GCA_035293405.1 Vicinamibacterales bacterium
CTCGGTGGCAGCAGGAGATCCTGCTCCGGCACGTAGGGGCGATAGGTCTTGGCCATCGCCCGCAGTGTAGTACATCTCTGGCTGCGGCGCGCAGCGAGAGAGACTCTATGTCACAGACGATTACTCGGACACGCTCCTAGAGGATCTCGAAGCGACCCGCGACGAAACGCTGAAATACTTCAACCTCAGTGAGGAGGACCTGGCACGGACCTATGCGCCTGGCAAATGGTCCATCAGGTTCATCCTGCATCACCTCGCGGACAGCGAGACTGTCTTCAACGATCGCATTCGGCGCGTCCTGAGCGAACCCCGACAGGTGTTGTGGGTCTACGATCAGGACGCGTGGGCCAACGGCCTGGACTACGCCCGGGTTCCTCTCGATCTCTCTCGCCGGATCTACGAGCCGGTCAGAAGTGCGATCATCTACTTTGCACGCTTGCACTACGAGAACAATGGACATCTCGAGTTCGTGCATAGCACCACCGGTGTGCGGACGTTGAAGGACGAGCTCGAGAAAGTCGCCTGGCACAACGCCCACCACCTCAATCAGATCAGGACGGCACTAAGCTCATGACATCTTCCTCATCGTCAAAGAGTGACGCCAAGGCCAAACAGGCCGGCCAGCAGGTGCGCACCTACCTTGCCTCGTTGCCGCCAGATGTTCGACGGGAGATGAAGAAGGTCCGCGAGATCGTCCGCGCGACCGCGCCTGGCGCCGTCGAGGTGTTCAGCTACGGAATTCCCGGCTTCAAGCTCGATGGCCGGCCGCTCGTCTGGTATGCCGCGTTTACACATCACATCAGCCTCTTCCCGATGACCGCGACGATTCGAAAGGCGCATGCGGCGGCGATCAAGGGATATAAGACCTCGACGGGGACGATTCAATTTCCACTGGATGATCTGCCGTCACCGGCCCTGGTCAAGCGACTCGTGAAGGCGCGCGTCGTCGAGTCGCGGAAACAAAAACGCGATGCCTGAGCCGCACGCTGGCGCACTGGCTTCTGACCTCTACGACCATCCCGACCTGTACGACGCGCTCTTTCCGGCCCGAGCGCACCAGCGTTATTACGTAGAGCTCGCGGAGCAGCAGGGCGGTCCGGTATTGGAGCTCGCTTGCGGGACGGGTCAGTTGGCCGTCCCGATTGCCGTCGCCGGCCTGCCCATCGTCGGGCTCGATCTTTCGCGGCCGATGTTGACCGGTGCGAGAAGTCGCGCATCGGCGGCCGGTGTGGGTGTCGACTTCGTGGAGGCGGACATGCGCCACTTCGACGTGGACCGTCGCTTCAGCCTCGTCTTCGTGGCGCGCAACTCGTTGCTGCACCTTCTCTCTGCAGACGATCTCTTGGCGGCCTTGAAGTCCGGGCAACGTCATTTGCGTCCAAACGGCGTGTTTGCCTTCGATGTCTTCAACCCGGACGTCCGCCTTCTCGCGAGACCGAGGGGGCAGCGCTTTCCGCTGATGAAGGCGACCTCCGAGACGCTCGGGCCGCTCAGCGTCGAAGGAAGCCACGACTACGACCCTGCCGCGCAGGTGGATCGTGGGACGTGGTACATCTCCACGGTGGAGAGGCCCGATGCCTGGATCGTGACCGTCCTCTTGCGCAGTATCTTTCCGCAAGAGCTGCCGCTGCTGCTGTCGGCTGCCGGTTTCGAGATGATCTCGCGGTTCGGCGATCTATCGCGTGCGCCGTTCGGCTCTGAGAGCCCGCTGCAGGTATGTCTGTGTCGAGCAGCGGCCTGACAACCGCCGATGCCACCTGTTGCTACAACGCGGCGAATGACTGACGAGGAGCGTGCCCTGCTCGACGAGCCGTCGCCAAAGCTATTCGGCTGGGACACGGGGATCGTATCTGCACTGTGCGTCTTCGCCCTCGTGTTCCTCGTCCTGTCTCTGTCTGCGGCATTCCTTCCCTACCGCGTGGTCGTTCGGGGAGCTCTCGCGACGGCGACGTTGGCGTCTGTGGCCTGGTATGTATGGGTTCAACAGCGGGAACGGAAAAAGGTTCGCCGCGAGACGGATCTCGTCAAGCGGGAAACTGACGCCGGTTACGTACATTCCACGATCTATGCGATCAAGGACGCCGTTGCGGTTGAGGAATTCGAAGACGAGGGCGTGAGCTTTTTCCTCCTGCTGGACGATGGTGCGACGCTGTTTCTATCGGGTCAGTATCTGTACGACCCGGTGGAGAAGGGGTTTCCCTGGGAGTCGTTCGAGATCGTGCGAGTGGCCTTCAAGGGTTGGGTCCTTCGAGTGGTGCCGCTCGGGGCCCGCGTCACGCCGAGTCGCACGCGCGGTCCGTTTTCCGACCACGAACTCGAGTCGGGCGATTTGCCAGCAGATGGCACCATCGAGCAGCGGGATTTTGACGCGATCAAGACGGGACCCTGACTCTCGCCGTAGCCGGGCGATGTCGTCCGTTCGGTGGCGCTACGGCGCGATCGGGCTGGTGAGGCTGTCGCCGGCCATCGACTCCGGCGACAGGTTGTTCTCCTGGCACACGTATTCGAACAGTTCGACGCCCTTGGTCCATCCCAGGGTATAGCCGCTCGTCCACGGCGCTGTATACGCGCCGGGATCGTCGAGGGTGACCTCGTAGTTCAGGTTGTCGAAGTTCACACGCGTCAGGCGCTCCACCAGATGCAGTTGCGTGGTGTGCGGCAGGCCGTCTCTGTTCATCCAGAAGTTCTCGCTGAATCCCACAGAGTCGATGACCAGCGTGTCCCCTTCCCAGCGCCCGACCGAGTGTCCGAGGTAGGTGGGCGTCAGAATCTTCGGATGACCCCGCCCGTCCATGAAAACGGTGCGATAGCTCTGGGCATTGGAGATGTTGAAGATGTGCACTCGCCTGAGCTCTGGCATCTCCACGATCTCCAACCCGTACGGGGACATGAACTGACGCGGTCCTCCCGACGGCTTGCAGCGTGTGTACGGCTCGCTCGCGAGCGACAGGCCTTGGCGGTAGTTGGTGAGCTCTTTGGCCCAGGGCTGGAGCGGAACCTGATCGATATGCACCCGAGCGGTCTTGGTCGCGTTCGCCTGGTACGACTGTGGATTGACGACCAGGTGCTCGTTGCGCCGTTCCCAGAGACCAGTTTCTCCGGCCGGCGGCCCGAGATTGATCCGTCCGTCAGGCCACCGCGGCGCCGGACGCGCTTCTGTGTTGCTGTTGCCGCGTTGTCCGGCACGGAGGGAGGTCGCAGGCGACAGCAACAGTGACACGCTGAGCAGTGCCAGGACTATCGAATGACGAGGCATCGTTGGGGAGCCTTCATGTGAAGTACTGTAGCGCCGGGAGCAGCCGTCCAACAAGCGCGCCGTGTCATGACCACCAGTACTTTCTTCGGGCTCTTCGTGGCGCCGGCGCTGTTGTTCGCACTCGTGTACCCGGTGATGACGCGTCACACCAGGGGCCTGGTGTCGCCGTATCCCAAGGCCGACATCCGCAGGCGATTGTACGCGGCAGCGATCGACGGTTCCGTCGTCGCCACGAGCTGGTTCATGTTCCTGAACCTGGAGTCGGTGTCGTTCCTGCTCGGCGGCGCGCTGTACCTTCTGTTGAGAGACGCCATGCGCGGCCAGAGTCTTGGAAAAGTCATTTGCGGGTTGGTCGTGATCAGCGTCGAAACCGGCCGCCCGGCGACGCTGAAGGGATCGGTGCAACGCAACCTCCTGCTCCTGCTCCCCGGCGCCAATGTCGTTGCGATCTTCCTTGAAGCGATCACATTGACACGAGACACTCAAGGCCAGCGCCTGGGCGATCGTCTCGCCCAGACACAGGTGATCGAGGGACTCGGGCTCAGGGAACTGATCGAGGCCATGCAGCGCTGGTGGCGCGGTGTCCTGTCCGAGGTGACTCGCTCCGGCCGGCCCAAGCGTGCCCCCGTCGGGCCCGACCGTTGACGGTTCCCCGTCGCGATCCCTCTATAACCCATCTCATAACCCCGAAGCGGCCGCCGGGAGGATGCGCCCTTCGCGCGGCGGGTCGCGGCGCCCGGCCAACGACCTCTCCGACGCTCGCCTTCCGATCCGTCGCCGCTCCCCCGTCGCGAGGGCCTCACGTTGTCGCTCCTCCGCCGCGGCTCGCATCGTCTACGAGGCCGCTCCACCCCACCGCGCAGGCGCGCGCGGCGGGGGCCCCGGCGTTGGCCATCTGGCGCCCGCGCGGGCTTGCGACACGCCGCGCGCCAGGACGCATCCTCCCGGCTGCCGCGAGCGTGGGTGCACGCGTCGCGTTCGTGCAGGCGTCTCGGTGCGGCCGGCGTCGGGCCTCTCACGGAGCGAAGCGTTCGAGGCGTGCCGACTCGCGTGAGGGGTGAAACCACGAGGCGACCGAGGGCCTCAGTGAGGTTGAGGGTGCGCGTGAGCGCACCCGACCCGAGCGTCGAGCGGCGGCGGGTCGTCGTCCGAGTGGTTTCCGGCGCGCCGAGAGCTTCGCGGCCCGCCTTCGCGGCGAAGCCGCTTCGGCGTGGTCTCGCCGTAGCGCGCTCGTTTGATGCGCGGAGGCGGAAGTGAGAGGCCTGGCGACGGCCGCACCGACCAGGGTCGCCTGCGACACGCGACTTCAAGACGAAGTGGGCGTTATGAGATAGCTTCTAGTGTTACGAACACGTGAGTCTGACGACCATGCCTGACCACCCCCTGACCGCGCGCGGATCTCGATCCTTGAAGATCTGTGGCCTGCTGCTGCTCATCGCGCAGGTCGCGTCAGCGGAAGTCATCAGAGTGGAGATTCAGCGACGGGATGATGCCGGCGGGCACGAGCGGACGATCGGACGCGTCCACTTTGCGATCGACCCCAGACTTCCGGCCAACCGGCGCATCGCGGACATCGACGCCGCACCCAGAAACGCCGAAGGCAAGGTGGAGTTCTCGGCCGACGTGTTGTTCTTCAGGCCGAAGAGCGCATCAAGGGCACGCGGCGCGGTCTTCGTGGAAGTCGTGAACCGCGGCCGCGATCAGTCGCTCGCCATCATGAGCGATGCACGACAGAGCAGCCTCGCGCCGGAATCGTGGAATCTCGGCGACCGCTTTCTGCTCGACCAGGGATTCGCCGTGGCCTTCCTCGGCTGGCAGATCGATGTTCGACCCAACCAGGGACTCACGTTCCAGGCACCGGTGGCGCCGGTTGAAGGGCTTGTCCGGGAAAGCTACATCGAGTCTGCGCCGGGCAGGCGGGACGCCGCCTTCGCGTTGGCGTACTGCGCCGCGGCGGGCCAGGCCAACGCGACGATGACCTACCGTTCGAGGATGGACGAGGCACCGCGACCACTGCCCCGCGACAGCTGGCAGTTTGGTGCGGACGGATGCTCCGTCTATATGTCCGCTGGAGCCGGCGTCGGTCTCTACGAGGTGGTGTACCAGGCCAAGGGCTCTCCGGTTGCCGGCCTCGGCCTCGCAGCGGTTCGTGACTTCGCCTCTTATCTCAAGCATGGAGCCGCAGGTGCGCCGCTGCGCGAAACGCCGGCCGCCCTGCAACGGACGATCGGATATGGGTATTCACAGAGCGCACGCTTCCTTCGCGAGCTCGTTCGCGATGGCTTCAATGCCGACGAACGTGGCCGCGCCGCGTTCGATGGGTTGATGATCTCTTCGGCGGGCGCTGGCGGCGGAAGCTTCAATCACCGGTTTGCGATGCCGGGCCAGGCAGGCAACTCCGTGCTGTCGGCGATGCGTCCAGTGGACTTGCCGCCGTTCACAGACGAGGGGCTGCTCGCCAACGCGCGAGCCGTGGCGGTGACTCCGAAGATCTTCTACACGTTCACGTCCACCGAGTACTGGGCGCGCGCCGGATCCCTCACGCACACGACCGACGATGGCCGGAGGGACGTGGCGCTGGCCGAGACCTCGCGCCTCTATTTCCTCGCGGGGACGCCCCATTCGTCTGGAGGCCTCCCGCTGGCCAAGGGGGGCTTCCGGCATTTCCGCAACTTCGCCAGTCAACGATGGGTGACGCGCGCCCTGCTTCTGGATCTCGATGCGTGGACGGCGAGCAAGAGCGAACCGCCTTCGTCCCGGTATCCCTCGGTCGCAAAGGGCGAGCTCGTGGCGCTGGAAGACGTTCACTTCCCGGCGGCGCCCTCGTTCCCGTTCGCCACCTACATGCCACAGGTCTGGCGGCTGGACTACGGGCAGGGCTACGCCACGACGAGGGTCATCACCAATGAGCCGCCACACGTGGGAGCACCGTATCGCGTGCTGGTACCGCAGGTGAATTCCGACGGTAATGACGTGTCCGGCATTCGGCTGCCGGAAGTGGCCGCGCCACTGGGCACATACACAGGTTGGAACATCACCATCCCGCAGTTGGGCGACCTGCGATATCTCGGCGGCCTTGTCGGGGGCTTCGAGCCGTTTCCGCTGACGAAGGAGCAACGGCTGAAGGACAACGACGCCCGTCTCTCCATTGCCGAGCGCTATACCAGCCGCCAGGACTATCTCGATCGCGTCAAGCAGTCGGCGGAGGATCTCGTCCGGCAGCGGTTCATGCGCCGTGAGGACATGAGCGCCGCCCTGTCGAGAGCCGCGGAAATCTGGGACGCGGTGGTCGGCACCGCGCTCCGTTAGGTGAGGGTCAAGACGGGACCTTTGCCCTGAACTTCTTCGTCCGCGCCGCGAGCGTCGTCAACCACTTGATCTCCAGATCAGTGCCGGTGCGGAAGAGATCGATCCACTCCGGCGGGAGGACGGACCAATCAATCTTGTGGCGGCCCCAATCAGGACGACGGCCATCGTAGTCGGTGAATCCGTAGTCGCGCGCAAGCTCCCAGGAGCTGAAGAGCATGCCGCTGCGGTTCTGCACCTTCGGGTCGGCCGCGAGCGCGGCGATCGCGCGTCCCACGAAGAGCGGCGATTCCGACTCCAGGAAGTTCGAATCCTTCTTTCCCGCGTCACGCCAGTTGTCCTCGGTGACCCCGAAGTGCTGCAGCATTGATTCCGAGCGCAGGAAGCCGGGCGTGATGGCCATGACGGCGACGCGATGGGCGGCGAGCTCGGCGGCCCACATGAGCGGCAACACCTTCTGCGCCACTTTAACGGCGTGCGCCATTGGATTGGCGCCGGCGCCGATGATGTCGTTTTCGGTGATCTCCACGATGAGCCCGCGTTTAGCGGGGATCATCGCCGCCGCGGCGTGTTTTGCCGTGATGATGCGAGAGGTGAGCCCCTGACGGAAGATGGCCTCTGCGTTCGTCAGATTTGCCTGCGCGAGGAAGCCGAACTCCTTCATCAACGGGTCTTCTCCCGCCACGCTGTCAACGACGATGTCGATGCGCTTGTGCGCACGCACGATGCGCCGAAACAGCGCTTTCACGTCCTTCTCGATCGTGTGATCGACGCGCAGTGCGATCGCGGCGCCGCCGGCGGCCGTGATCATCGCCGCGGTCTCATTGATGGTCTCGGGCCGCCCGTACGGCGATGGCTTGCCTGTGACGCTTCGACCGGTGCAGTAGACGGTTGCGCCGGCTTCACCGAGCGCACGTGCGATGCCGCGGCCCGCGCCGCGCGTCGCTCCGGCCACCAGGGCGACGCGTCCAGTGAGCGGCTTCTGGAGGGATCTCTTCTTTGCCATGTGAGCGATATTCTACGGCCGTCCTTACCGAGAGGGCGCGACAGGAAGACGTTGCGCTGACCTCCTCTGGCGAGTACAGTTCAAGGCACCCCAATACAGCAAGTCGGTCCAAGGCCTTCGGTCGAAGACCGAGTCGAGCCGTCGTGGCAATGTCGCCCGGCGGCTTTTGCATTTCTACGGGCGCCACGTAGGGTCCGCCTTCCCGCCTCCGCCGAAGGCTTCGGCGAGGCTCGCCGAAGCGCGCTGCGCGCGCGAAGGCGGCAGGCGGACCGTTTCTGCGGAGCGCTGTACGCCTGCGTCCGTAGTGTCCGGCTTGAGCCGGACCGTGTTGGGGATAGAGGAGAGCACATGAGCCAGGATGCACCCCGAACCGACCTCGCCGCCAAGACAGTCCTGTATTCGATGCCGGGCACCGAACAGGTGATCGTGCGACGCGATGAGCCCTACCGGGTCACGGAGTCCGGTCCGCTCACGATGGATCTGTACTATCCTCACGGCGCGGCGCCAGGCACGCGGCTCCCCGCCCTCGTCATCGTGTTTGGCTATTCGGACATCGGCTATCCAAACATGTTGGGTTGCAGATTCAAGGAGATGGGAATGACCGTCTCCTGGGCGCGCTTGTTCGCCGCGTCAGGCATGGTGGCCGTCGTCTACACGAATCGCCAACCCGCCGAGGACGTCGATGCCGTGCTGCAGTCTCTGCGCGAGAACGCTGCGCGGCTGGGCATCGACGAGAACCGGATCGGCCTCTGGGCGGGCTCCGGCAACGTGCCGCTGGCCTTGTCGCTGCTCATGCAGGACGAACGCGAGTATCTGAAGTGCGCGGCCCTGTGCAACGGATTCCTACTCGATCTGGACGGGGCCACGGGCGTTGCGGAGGCCCAGAAAACGTATCGCTTCGCCAACCCGTGCGCAGGAAAATCGGTGGATGATGTGAGGAGCGACGTGCCGCTCTTTATTGTCCGATCAGGGCAAGACCAGTTCGGCGGTGTGAACGAGTCGATTGACAACTTCATGCCCCGAGCGGTCCGTCGCAATGTGCCCGTGACCTTCGTGAACCATGCGCCGGCGCCGCACGGGTTTGACGTGTTTCACGACAGCGACACGACACGCGAGATCGTTCGACAGATACTGGGCTTCATGCAGTGTCATCTTTCGGCCGGAACGCCAAAGGAGTGAGATTGGGTTACAAACGAATCGCGACCGAGGAAGCCTGGGCACCAGCCGATCTCCTGGACACCTATCGCAAGATGGCGGCGACCAAGTCCATAGACGACCCCGGCTTCATCGCGCTGTGGACGCGGCTTGGCGCGCGCAAGCAATTGTCGGAGCGGCTGGCGGACATCGGTGAGGGGCGCATCGCCGACATGGATGCGTCGGGGATCGACATGCAGATCCTGTCGCTCACCTCGCCGGGCGTCCAGGTGTTCGACCCGGCAACGGCCGTCTCGCTCGCGGCCGACACGAACGATCAGGTCGCCGAAGCGGTTCGGAGATATCCGAGCCGCTTCGCCGCCCTGGCGGCGGTGGCGCCGCAGGATCCGAAAGCCGCGGTGAAGGAGATGGACCGCGCCGTTCGCACGCTCGGATTGAAGGGTGTGATCATCAACTCGCACACGCGAGGCGAGCATCTCGACGACCCGAAGTTCTGGGACATCTTCGAAGCGGCGGAGGCCTTGACGGTTCCGATCTACATCCACCCGCAGGGGCCGCCGCCGGCGATGATCGGCCCGTACGTCGAGAGGGGGCTTGAAGGCGCACTCTGGGGATTCGCGGCCGAGACCGGCCTTCATGCCCTGGGCATCATCCGGAGCGGTGCGCTGGATCGGTTCCCGGGGCTGCGAATCGTCCTCGGTCATCTGGGTGAGGCGCTGCCGTTCTGGCTGTTCCGTCTCGACTACATGAACAAGACCGCGCGTCCTGCCATACGCAACGGCGCCGCCGGGCTCGAGAAACAGATCAGCGAGTACATGAAGGAGAACATCTTCGTCACGACCAGTGGCATGGCGTGGTCGCCGGCGATCACGTTCGTGCAGTCGGTGCTCGGCATGGATCGCGTGCTGTACGCGATGGACTATCCCTATCAGTTCGAGCCGGACGAGGTCACGGCGACCGACCACGTGCCGATCAGCGACGAGGACAAGAAGAAGCTGTTCCAGACCAACGCTGAGCGCGTGTTCTCGCTCTAGCGGACGCAGTGTCCGGCTTTCCTGGCCCGCCATAGCTGCGAAGCAGCGAAGGCGGCAGCCGGACCGTGTCGTGTGCACGTTTTGTCGCCATCCTCGAGCCGGCGGCAACCCCACGAGCGCTCAGATCCGTCTTACTCCCAGCGCCTGCTACGGAGGGTAGACATGGTTCGACTGACGAAGTTCGTGATCCCCGCACTGCTGCTCGCGACTCTGCCGGTTCCGGTCGCCTTCGCGGAAAGTCCGCGGCACCAGTGGCGGGATCGCCTCGAAGACGTGCGGGATCGGCGAGAGGACCGGCGTGACCGCCGCGAAGACGTTCGCGATCGGCGTGAAGACGTGCGCGATCGCCGCGAAGACCGCCGCGACCGCAGGCGCTGAGTATCACCTCAGCGTGCGCGGGCCCGCGTCGCGGACACCTTCTTTCGGCTCGAGGCCTTCCGAACGCGCGCCGGAGCCGGCAGCTTCTTCAGGAACTGCCTGGTCCGGCGCGCCAATGTGTTCAGCCATTCGATCTGAATTCAGGCCGAACGTCACCGCCTGCGCGAGCGGGTTGCCGCCGGCGTTCAGCACATTGTTCTCCGTCACTTCGACGATGAGCCCGCGACGATCGCGGATCATCACGCGCGCGGCGTGCTTGGCCGTGATCATGTGCGACAGCAGCGACTGACGGAACACAGCGGGCCCGTTCGTCAAATCTGCGGACCAGACCCAGCCGTAGCCCCCGATCGCCGGGTCCTCGCCGGCGATGCTGTTGACGAGGACATCGAGGCGGCCGTGCTCGCCATCGACCCGCGTGAAGAGACCTTCGACCTCCGGCTCCTGTGTGTGGTCCACGCGAACCGCGATCGCGGTGCCGCCGGCGTCGGCGACGCGCCCGGCGAGCGGCCGAGTGGATGATTGAGCACGCTTTGCCATTGAATGGTCCTCCACGGTCCGGCTGAACGCTGGATACTGTAATGCAGAATGCGGAATGCAGAATTCAGACAGTGTCTGCATTCTGAATTCTGAATTCCGAATTACACGCTGTTGTTCAGTTGAGAGCAGCGACGCGGCGGCGGAGCGTCTTGACGTGCTCCCAGATCTGTTCGTGTTCTTCGCGGGCGTCCCGGTCGAGCTCGCCCATGCTCGAGAGCTTCAGATACGTCTGCAGATCGCGCAGCGCACCGGTCACGTCGTTGAGGTGGTAGGCGAGAAGCCCGCGATCGCGCAGCTCGCTGAGGGCCGAGGGTGTGACGGCGAGCAGCAGCTCGGTGACGTCGCGCGCCTGGGGGAACGAGCGCATGTGGACGTAGATGCGCTTCAGGTTGAGCAGCACGCGCACGATGATCTGCAGCCGTGTCGCTGGTGCGAGCAGGGATTTGCTGAACGCGACCTCGCTGCCGACGTGCTTCTGCAGCAGCAGACGGCACTGGTGCTCCGAGAGCAGCGCGCCGGCGTGGAACGGATCGATGATCAGGTAGGGCGAGCCTTGCCTGTCCGGGCAGCGGACGAGGAAGTGTCCGGGGAAATTGATCCCGTCCACCGGCAGGCCGGCGCGCCTCGCCACTTCCATGTAGACGACCGACAGCGTGATTGGAATGCCGGTGCGACGGTCGAGTACCTCGTTGAGGCAGCTGTTGCGCGGGTCCTCGTACTTGTCCCGATTGCCGACGAACCGCAGCTCCTCGAACAGATACTCGTTGAGCGACTTGATCCCCGCAGCCGTCGTGGCGTCGCCGGTGATCGCCCCGTCGCGCTCGATCGCGCGGCGGGCGCCGTCGCCCATCGCGTCGAGCCTGGCCAGATAGGGCTCGGGGTCGAGCCGCGGGTACTCGATGCGCGCGATGACCAGCGTCGCGTCGGCGAGTCCTGTGCCAGAGGCATTCGACGCGGCAACCAGCGCCGAGACCAGATCCTTCTTCATGTCGCGCACAACCGGTCCAGCGCCGGCAGCGTGAGCGCCCTCAGCCCATCGACGACCAGCTCGGCCCCGGTCAGCTCGTGAGCCGGATAGCTGTTGGTGACGCCGACCAGGCGAAGCCCCGCGCCCTGCGCGGATTCGAGACCCCACTTCGAGTCTTCGATGGCCACCGACCGCCGGGGGTCGAGGTTGCGGCCGCTGGTCTCGCGGAGACGCTCGAACGCCAGGCGATACGGCGCCGGCGACGGCTTGCTCTCGGGCGTGTCACCGGCGGCGACGATCGTGGAGAACAGGTCGCTCACGCCGGCCGCGTCGATGATGTCGTCGATCTCGTGACGCAGCGCGCCCGACGCGATGGCAATCGGCACCGACGCCGCGGCCTCCCGGATGAAATCGGTGGCGCCTGGAAAGAGCACCGAGCCGGTGCGGAGCATCTCCTGCATCCATTCGCCTTTGCGGCTCACGAGCGCGGCCACGCGCCCTCCGCTCATGGCGAGGCCGCGGTCCTTCGCCAGCGCCTCGAACATCCCCACATCGTCGTACCCGAGGTACCGCGCGTAGTATTCGGCCGCCGGCAGGTCGAGGCCGTCCTCGGCGAGCGCCTGCTGGAACGCTTTCAGATGCAGCGGCTCGCTGTTCGCGATCACGCCATCGAAGTCGAACACGATGGCCTGCACAACCCGGGTCATGCGCCTGGCGCCTTTTCTCCCGCGCGGATCTCGATCTTGAGCCGGTTCGAGGGTGGCGGGTAGGGGCACTCGTAGGTCTCGTTGTAGGCGCAGTACGGGTTGTAGGCCTTGTTGAAGTCGATCGTGTAGAGGCCGGTCGTGGTCGGAAAGATGTCGAGATAGCGGCCCGCCGGATAGGTCTGCTTCCCGGAGGTCCCATCAACGAAGGGGACGAACAGTTGCTCGATCTCCCGCGTACCCTCGGGCACGAACGCACCGAGGCTCAGGCTCTGACCTTGGAAGGTGAACTCGAGGACGCCGATCCGTTGATACCGGCGGATTGTGCCGGTTGACGTGGGCATCGGCACGACCGGCCGTTCCTGTCCCAGGCGCAGCGCGGCAGCCACGGTGTAGTTGGGGTCGACCGGAAAGTACGGGATCGGGAGCAGCGTGGCCTTCTTGTTGGCCGGGATTGGGTCCTTGTCTGCGCGAAACTGCTGATCCCGCGCCGCATGCCACGCCTCGATCTGCTGGACGTACGAGGACTCGTCAGGCGCGGCGGGGCCGGACGAGCAGGCTGAGGCCAGCGCCACGACGAGAAAAACCAGGAATCGCAAGAAGCGTAGGGTCACGACCACCAACCACGAACCACGAACCACGAACCACGAACCACTAACCAAGAATATACCCACCTCGCGCGGTCGCGGCCTCAGCCAGAGCACGGCGCATGGCGACGGTGTTGATCGGGTTGATTTTGAGGACGCGCCGCAGCGCGGCGAGCAGCGTGCGGAGCGTGTCGCCATCGGCCATCGCCGCCAGCGCGCTCTTTGCGGAGGCTTCGACCCGCTGCGTTGCATCGTTGACGAACACGCGCGCGGCCGTGACGTGGAGGTCTGCCTGCGCGTGTTTTCCGGCTGCGGCCGCCCGCGCGCGGAGCACTGCGCTTTCGGCGCCGTAGATGTCGATCAGGATGTCCGCGGCGTAGCTCACGACTTCCTGTTCGTCGGTCAGCTTCTCGCCGTAGGTCTGCATCGCCGTGCCCATGACCATCAGCGCGACTTTCTTGAATGCGCTCACCGCGCGAAGCTCTTCGTCGAGTACTCCGCTTTCGCCGAAGCTCGAGGCGGCCAGGGACGGTGACAGCAACTCGTCTTGCAGGCGCCGCGCGGCGGCAATCAGGGGCAGGTCGCCCTTCAGTGCCCGGCGGATCAGCATGCCGGGAATCAGCAGGCGGTTGATCTCGTTGGTGCCTTCGAAGATACGGTTGACCCGGGCGTCGCGATAGAAGCGCTCGGCGTTGTAGTCCTTCACGAAGCCATTGCCGCCGTGGATCTGGACGTTCTCGTCGATGACGAAATCCAGCGTCTCGCTGCCGGCCACCTTGGCGATCGACGCCTCGACCGCGTACTCCTCGAACACGCGCGCCACCGCCGCGCCGTCATGCGGCGGCCCGCCGAGTGCCGCGTCGATCAGCCCGGCGGTCCGATAGACGAGGCTCTCGAGCGCGTACGTCCTGGCGATCATCTCGCCGAGCTTGTGCTTGATCGCCCCGAAGCTGGCGATCGGCTGCCCGAACTGTCGTCGCTGCACCGCGTACTTCGTGGCATCGCCGATGGCCGCCCGGCACCCGCCGGTGCACATCGCGCCCAGGCTGAAGCGTCCGTAGTTCAGAGTGTTGAGCGCGACCTTGTGACCCTTGCCGATCTCACCGAGGATGTTGCCCGCCGGCACCTTCGCGTCCTGCAACAGGATGGGCGTCGTTGACGAGCCGTGCAGGCCCATCTTGTGCTCCTCGCTGCCGGAGCTGACACCGGCGAAGGCCCGCTCCACGATGAACGCCGTGAAGTGCTCGCCGTCCACCTTGGCAAAGACGATGAACACGTCGGCGAACCCGCCGTTGCTGATCCACATCTTCTCGCCGTTGAGGAGCCAGCTGCCGTCCGGCTGCCTGGTGGCCCGTGTCTTGGCCGCGAGCGCGTCGGAGCCGGAGCCCGCCTCGCTGAGCGCGTACGCTCCCACGATCTCGCCGGCGATGAGCCGCGGCAGGTACTGCGCCTTCTGTGCAGCCGTACCGAACAGCACGAACGGCAGGATGCAGAGGTTGGCCTGACCGCCGAACGTGGTGGCGAACGACGCCGACGGCCCGATCCGTTCGATGACCACGAGGGATGAGGCTTTATCGAGGTCGAGGCCGCCGTACTCTTCGGGCGACGCGATGCCGAGCAGCCCGAGCTCACCGCCGCGCCGTACCAGGGCTCGCGCGAGCTGCCAGTCCTTGCTCTCGAGGCGATCGAGGTTGGGCATCACCTCGGCGTCGATGAACTCGGCGGTGGTCTGCGCTATCAGGCGATGCTCGTCGGTCAGCTTCTCAGGGGTGAACACATCCGCGGCGAGTGTGTCGTCGAGCAGCCACGAGCCGCCTTTGCGAGCGAAGGTCGCTGGTGTCATAGGCGTTCAAAGATCCCCGCGGCGCCCATGCCGCCGCCGACGCACATGGTCACCAGGCCGTATCGCGCCTTCCGCCGCCGCATCTCGTAGAGCAACGAGGTCGTGAGCTTCGCGCCCGTGCAGCCGAGCGGGTGCCCCAGCGCGATGGCGCCACCGTTCACGTTCAGCCGATCGGGATCGATGGGCAGCTCGCGCAGGCAGGCGAGCACCTGCGCGGCGAAGGCCTCATTCAGCTCCACGAGATCGATCTGATCGAGCGTCAAGCCCGATTGTGCGAGCACCTTGCGTACCGCCGGAACCGGGCCGATGCCGAAGCGCTCCGGTGCCACACCGGCGGTGGCATACGAGACGAAGCGGGCGAGCGGCTCGATGCCGCGCTCCTTCGCCGCTGCGGCTGACATCAAGACGAGGGCGGAGGCGCCATCGCTGGTCTGCGACGAGTTGCCGGCCGTCACCGTGCCGGTCGCGTGAAAGGCCGGTCGCAGCCTGGCCAGCGCCTGCGCGGAGGTATCACTTCGTGGCCCTTCGTCCCGAGCGAAGGTCACCTCCCGGATGTCGTGGCCGCCGCTGCCGTCAGTGCGCGGAGCCACCACAGCGAACGTGAGCGGTGTGATCTCCTCGGCGAACCTGCCCGCCTCGATGGCGGCGAGGGCGCGCTGATGACTGCGCAGGGCGAACGCGTCCTGTTCCTCACGCGAGATCGCGCATTCGCGCGCGTGGTTCTCGGCTACGAGCCCTGTGCTCAGATAGACGTCCGGGTACTCGTCCACGAGCGCCGGGTTCGGGCAGACCTTGTTGCCACCCATCGGTACCAGGCTCATCGACTCGGTGCCCCCGGCAATCACCACGTTCGCGAAGCCGCACATGATGTGTTCCGCGCCCGAGGCGA
Organism: Vicinamibacterales bacterium; assembly: GCA_035293405.1. GTDB lineage: Bacteria > Acidobacteriota > Vicinamibacteria > Vicinamibacterales > UBA2999 > Gp6-AA40. Next base: position 15,663 of record DATDOE010000116.1, read on the forward strand.
TCGCCTGCAGTCCCGATGCGCAGAACCGGTTCATCGTCACCGCGGCCGCATCCACCGGGACGCCGGCACGAAGGCTGGCGATTCGCGCCACGTTCAGGCCCTGTTCTGCCTCCGGCATCGCGCACCCCACCATCACATCGTCCACCTCGGTCGGGGCGACGCCAGGCGCGCGACGCAACGCCTCGCTGATGACGGCGGCCGCCATCTCGTCGGGTCGTACGGTGCGGAGCGCGCCGTTCGGCGCCTTGCCGACCGCGGTGCGCGTCGCGGAAACGATTACTGCGTCTTGCATGAATAGTCCGTCAGCAGCTCCTCGAGCGCATCGCCGACCTCGCTCGCCTGACCGTCGAACAGATGATTGGCGCGATCGATCTCCACGAACTCCTTCGGCTCGGGCAGCCGGGCGTAGAACTCGCGGATCGCCTTGAGCGAGATCAGCTCGTCCCGCTCGCCATGGATGATGAACTTTGGCTTGGTCGACCGCTTCACGGAGCCGAACTCGTATCGATCCACTGGCGGGGCGACGCCGATCAGGGTGCAGATTCGAGGGTCATCAGCACCGCAGATCATCGCCACATACGCGCCGAACGAGAAGCCGGCCGCCCACAGCTCCAGGTCGGGATACTGGGTCGCCATGAAATCCACTCCGGCTCGATAGTCGTCCATCTCGCCGCGTCCCTCGTCCCAGACGCCGGCGCTTCGGCCCACGCCGCGGAAGTTGAAGCGCAGCACGGCGCAGCCGATGCGGGTCAACGCTTTCGCGCCATGAAAGACGACCTTGGTGTGCATCGTGCCACCCTGGATCGGCAACGGATGGGCAAAGACCACCCCCGCGCGGGGCGGACCGGTGGGTTTGTCCATCAGGGCCTCGAGCGGCCCGGCTGGACCGGCAATCTCGCGAAGGGGCTCAGACAATTGGATTGTGCTCGACCGGGTCAGCTTACTTGGCTCAACAGTCTCAGGAGTCCTGCGTATCAACGGCCTGATCAGGCAAATCGCCATCCGGCCATTCGATCTCAGGCTCAGGCCATTCCGACACAGGGAAGTACCGACTATGGGTCAGACGGAGCGCCTCCTTGTTGGCAGCATCGAGCAGCACGATTTCGTGATCGATCCCTTGTCGATTCAGTTTCAACTCCAACTCCAGACGCACGTTCTCCGCCGTCAGCCGCTCATCATCACGATACTCACGGATCTCGACTACGCGGCCCTCAGTGCGTGCATATTCGATCAGGAACACCATTGGTCAGTCCTCTCTACCCAAGTTCGAGACGAGTCGAACCAACCGTTCGAACCGCACCCGCATAGCTTGCTCTAATCCGGGTTTCAACGATGCTTCGATCCTATCGAATTCGAGCGCATACAACAGCTGAGATTCCTCCGCCAGGCGCCTTGCTATCAAATCTGGACCTCCACCGTACTTGATCATCGGGTCAACTTCGTCCGAGAGCCTTTCTGACGCTTGCGCCCAGAGGTGCTGAAGCTCCGTCCTGACCTGGACTTCGACGAGTCTCTCGAGCGCCGACACGACAATGTGGACCGCTCGGTAGCCGTAGCTCGGTCGCTGACGCCGATCAACCACAACGGAATCTGGGAACAAACCAACCAGCGACTGGACCACTTTGTCTTGAGCGGCGAGATGGCCCACGACCACTCGACATCCTGCGATGTCCTGCATTTGTGTCAGACGGATACTCTCCCTACGGAGCTTGTCAATGATCGACGACGTCGACTTTGCAGAGCGTCCTGTAGGTTCCAGTCTAAGTTCGTCGCGAATCAAGCGCACAACGTGATCATGCGCCGGACCGAACGAACGACGGTACTCATCAAGCTCACGAAGGTCGGCTTCGCGAATAGCATCGACCTTGAGCCGCTCGCCCAGTCGATCAATCTGAGTCTTTGAGATTGGCACGACGACGACGATAGCATTCGGGCGTCAGTCAGACGATGCGTCTCTAGGGCCTCGCTCTCCGTAGCCCGCCGGCGATGCCGGCAAACAGGCTCGCGAACGTGCCCGGCCTGGTGATCGAGCGCGGATGGCCGGTCCTGCACCGTACAACGCCAGCTACGTGCGGAGCCGCATCACGTTGTAGGCCGTGAGCTCGAGACGCTTCATCGCGGAGGCCAGCCTTGGCTGGCGACCCGTTAGTCCACGCGCAGGGCGCGCGAGGGGTCGATCCGTGCCGTTCGGAGGGACGGCAACAGCGCCGCGACGATGGTGGCCACGAGCATGATGGTGGCGCCGACGAGGTACGGGCGGAGCGTGAGTGCTGGCATCATCCCCGTGTTGGCGTTGAACGTACGTGCCAGCGCGAAGGCGATCGCCAGGCCCCCACTGAGCCCTATCGACGCCGTTCGGAGCGTATCTCCCAGCAGACCCGAGACGATCTGGCGGACGGTGGCCCCCAGCGCCATGCGAATGCCGAACTCGCGCGTGCGCTGAGTGACGAGGAATGACACGACGGCATAGGTGCCCGAGAACGCCAGCAGCAGGCCGACGACGCCGAGAAACGAGGCAGCGGCGGAAAAGGCCTGGAACATCCACGTCACAGCGCCGACGGCCTCACGCAGCGGAAGAAACCGAAACGGCGCCTCCGGTTCAACGGCATTCACTGCCGCTGTCACGGCGGCCTTCGAGGTCGCGGCATCCGCGCGGCCGCGTACGAGGAGCCACACCTCGCCGGGCGCGCCGAACCCGGTCGCGAAGTACACCAATGTGGGATCGGTGCCGTCGACGAGCGCGCTGCTGGCGACATCCTCGGTGACGCCGATGATGCGCACGCTGGCGTGATCGGGCCGGCGTTCTGGCCGGCCACGAGGCGGAAGCAGCTCGAGCGTCTGTCCAATCGGATCCAGCCCGGGCCACAACCTCTGTGCCGTCGCCGCACTCACCAGCGCGACGGGGGCGCTTTCGTTCGCTTCGAGCGCGGTGAAGGGACGACCTCGTACGAGGCGAATCTCGAAGAGCGGGAAGTACTCTGGCGAGACCACCATGATGCCGACGGACTGCTCGAGACGCGTTTGAGACGCGACAACTGGAAGAGGCGTGAGTGGCCCGAACGGCGGCCGCCACGCTGCGGCGACGATTTCAGTAGACGGATCCGAGGCCAGACGCGCTGCGACGGCGGCACGGAGATGTGGCGGGAGGCGCACCTGCGACACGCGTTCGTAACTGAGAGTGTCGTTCCGATTGGACAGGCGCTGCGATTCGTCGAGGAGCCCGGTCGCGCCGACGAGAAAGAGCGCGCACGCGCCGATCTGTAAGCCGACGAGGCCCGTGCGCAGCCGGGAGCGCCGAGCGTCCAGCGCTACGTCGCCTTTCGCTGCGCGTACGAGATTGACGTGGGTGACACGAAGGCCTGGAACCAGACTCACCATCACCGCCGACCCGACGGCCGCCGCGAAGAGAAGGGCCATCACCCGGATGTCGGGATCGAGCGGCACCAGGATCGACTCGAGCGGTACGATTCCCGGTGGGAATGTCGCCATGACGAGCGCCGGGAACGCGCGACCGATCGCGATCGTGAGGGCGAGCCCTACCGCCGAGGCCGGCGCGGCCAGCACCAGGCTCTCGATCACGAGCTGGCGCACGACGCGCCAGCGGCTGGCGCCGAGCGACAGCCGGACGGCGATCTCCCGCTGCCTCCCGAGGCCACGAGCCAGCATCAGATTGGTCACGTTCGCACAGGCGACGAGCAGCACCAGGCCAAACGCCGACATGATGATGGAGAACAACGTCAGCGTTGGTCCGTCCAGCGGGAGGCGGGTGGCGCGAGACTCGACGCGCACGGCGACCGGCGCGAGCTCGGAGTCGGCCGGGAATCGCTGTCGAAGCCACAGGTCGAACCAGGCGCGGGCCTGCGATTCACTGGCGCCCTCCCGGAGCCGGCCGATGACGATGAGCGACGCTGCGCTTGGGTCGGTCCACGGATCCGGGACCGCAAACGCCCGAGCCATGGTCAACGGCGCCCAGAAGCCGACGCCCTCTTCACCGGGCAGGTACGCGCCATCGGTCACACCCACGACATCGAAGCGCTGCCGTCCGAGCGTAATCTCCTTGCCAACGATCGACGGGTCAGCGCCGTATCGTGATTGCCACACATGATGGGACAGCACGACAACCGCGTCCCGGCCGGGGGCGGTGGCGTCGGCCGGCGTCAGCGTGCGTCCGACGGCAACTCGCGCTCCCAGGACTTGAAAGTAGTTGCCCGTGACCAGGAGGCCTGTCAGCGGGGCGCCGCCCTGCATCGCCGTGGCGAGCTGGCCCGCGAGGAGGCCGGAGAAGTGAGGCGAGCTGTCGCGCATGTCCTCGAAATCAGCCAGCTTGAACCTGTGGCGCCGGACCGTGCTGGTGTCCCAGCTCAGTGAATACAGGGCCCGAGGGTCCGGCAGGTCGATCGGCTTGAGAACGTAGGCGTTGAGGAGGGTGAAAGCCGAGGCGAGGACGCCGAGCCCGAGGCCGATCGTCGCCGCCACGCTGCCGGCAAAGAGGGGAGCGCGGCGAATGCCTCTCAGCGCGTAGCGGACGTCCATGATCACGGATTCAAGGCGCACGTATCCTCCTCGGGTGTCGGCCTTGATAGACGGGCCCGAGGGTCGCACGGTTCCAAGAGATCCTCTGAAAGGTTAGGTACCTTCTCGACATTCGGTTGGGAGGCCGAGTGACGCGGTGGGATGCACAAGGGCACGAAACCCGGCCTGGATAGCTGCGACGGCAGACGGTGGAGTCAGCAACCCGTCGGCGTCCCGGAGATTGTCCGGCCTTCCATACACCGAATCCGTCCAGGGATAGGCGAGCTCGCCGACAATCAGGTAGGCGCGCTTCTCAAACACCACCATCGCGCCGTCCGGCAGCGCAGAGGGCTTCACGTCCAGTCGGTGGATTCGTTTTCTCCCGTTCTCGATCCGCTCTGCATGAAGGACAGCATCCATCGCCGACGCCGACGGCTTGGGGATTCCGCGAGCCGCGGCCCATGCCGCTCGAAATGACTCCGCCGCCGCCCTGCGACAATAGAAGCAGGGTCGATGGCCTGCCGCGAGCGCGGTTGCCTCATCGAGGAAGAAGAGCTCGGTCCAGCTTCGCGTGGCCATGACATCCCGTCGCACATCTTTGTAGTCACACCTGCAGATCAGCCAGGCCTTGCTGGACCACCGGCGATTCAAGAGCGTCTTCGTCGCCGGATCGTGAATGATGCCGCGATTGCCGGTAAACATCCCTCTCTGCGGGATCGCCACGATCTCACCGAACGGCGTTACTCGATTCTGCAGAGGCATGGCCCTATCCTCTGCCGCGCCCCGCCACCGCGCAAGCGCATCTTCGGATCAGTTCGCGGGCCGCTTCAGCCTTCGCGCTTCAGCGTTTTCGCGATCGACGCCCCTCGGTCATCGTCGCGATGCGCGAAAGCGCGTCTTCGTGCAGCAGTCGCATCTGCGCTCCGAGCTCCGCGAAGCCGATCTTCGTTTCCGATCGGATCGCAGAAAACTCATGGCCGATGTCGGTCCGAAGCTGCACAATCTGCGACTCAACGACACCGAGTCGCGTCTCGACACCATCGAACCGTGTCTCGAGATTCTTGAAGCGTTCGGGCAGATCCTGAAGGTGTTGCATCTGTTTTTCGAGCGCGGTGACTCTCTCTACGAGCGATCGTGGCTGCACTGTCGTCTCCTCCTGGAAGGACACGATGTGCGAGGACCAGGCCGCATCGTTGGCGAGCAGCGACGACGGTAACATCGTCGCCCGGCGCTGGCAACCGACCGAGTGCCGCTGACGCGCAGGCTGAAGCCTGCGCTCTACGTTCCACGTCGTATGCGTAGTGCGGGGCGCCGGTCGTCAGGCCTTGCCAAAGGCCACCCGGGCGCGCTCGGTCTGCAGCTCGTGCAGGAGCCGCATCACGTTGTAGGCCGTGAGCTCGATCAGCACACCGGTCACCTGCTCGTGCAGTTCCGCGCTCAGCAGCGGTTCGAGACGCTTCAACGCGGCGGCCAGCCGCTGCTCCTGCGCGTCCAGTTCCTGCTTGTCCACCACGCCATCGGCCATCGCGGTGGTGAACGACTCCAGTTTCTCG
>DATDOE010000117.1:0-17157 GCA_035293405.1 Vicinamibacterales bacterium
GCACACGGAGCCGGAGCACTATCTTTGGCCGGCGTGTCAGTGGGGACGGTACGATGCCACGAAGCCGATGCTGAAGTGGGACACAGCCTGGCGAGCGTTGCGTGACGAGGCCGGCCTGCACGGCCTGCGCTTCCACGATCTGCGGCACACGGTCATCACGGAACTTGCCGAGATGGGCGTGGCCGATCACGTGCTCGAATCGATCAGCGGCCACCTGTCGCGCCGGATGCTGGAGCACTACTCGCACATCCGGATCGACGCGAAGCGCCAGGCGCTCGATGCGCTGGACACCCTGCGGCGTGGCGGTGACGCCGCAAACGGCAATGGCCAAGCCGCCAACGACAACGAAATCGCGACGATCGTCGAGGTCCCCGACGACCTCACGTCACAGTCACGTCACAGTTTGCTTTTGCAGGGCTCGCCGCCCTCCGGTAAACTGTTGATTCCACTTGAACGGAGAGATGGCCGAGCGGTTGAAGGCGCACGCTTGGAAAGCGTGTGTAGGGGAAACTCTACCGAGGGTTCGAATCCCTCTCTCTCCGCCAGTTAATTGTTCTCTTCGGGCGAGTTCGCCATTCCGCCTGCCCTCGTTGCCACAATGTTGCCACGGCTCGCGAGGATGCCAGGGCCTTCCAGTAGTCGAATTGCGCTTTCAACCGCCGCCGGACTCACGTGCATGTATCGCTGCGTCGTCGTCAGATCGGCATGCCCCGCCAGTTCTTGAATGGCACTCGTTCGCCACACACCTGCTCGAAAGCGGGTATGACATCCGCACCGTGCAGGAACTCCTCGGCCATGCCGACGTGAGCACGACGATGATTCATACCCACGTGCTGAATCGCGGTGGGTTGGGAGTGAAGAGCGTATCATTGCGAGTTGGCGTGAGCGGTCTACTCCAATACTAGTTATGCCGCCTTGTGTGTCGCGGCGGTTCTTATGATCTTGGCGATGTCAGCGGGGCCGGCTCCTACGCTGAGCAAAGAGCGAATCATCAGATCGAGGCTGACTGAGGCGTCGGCGGCCTCCAGCTTCGCAATTCGCGACTGACTCGAGCCAAGGTGCTTGGCGAGCGCCGCCTGGGTGAGTCCGCGGCGTTCGCGCAGTTGACGGAGTCCGGCGGCCAAGGCGAGCTTGAGATCGATGAAGCGTTGTTCTGTCGCGGTCAAGCCCAGCAACGTGGCGGTGTCGGAGACACGCCATCCGGCGCGCTCGAGTCGTCGTCGTTTGTCCTGCTTCATCACGCTACCTCTTCTTCCGAGCTGCTTTCAAGAAGGCCGCGAGTCGCTTGCGGCATGTCTCGAGGGTCTGCTGTGGTGTCGCAGCGGTCTTCTTGCTGAAGACCTCCAGAATGACGACGGCGTCGGGCTCGACGTGATAGATAATGCGCCACGCGTGGTCGCCGTCGGTGATCCGACGCTCGTGGCACTGGACGCCGACAGTGGGCATCGGCCGCGCGTGCGGAAGACCGATCACCTCCCCTTGCTGACGTCGTCGCAGGAGGAAGGCGGCGTCCAGACGTCCGGTTTCGCTGAACGGCGGGGTCTTGATTTCACCGTGGAGCCACACGAGCGGTTTGTCCGGCTGTTGGGCCATGGCCATCGCCCATGTCAAATATGACATGATCACCGGGGTGATGGCAACCGGGCGGCATAACCTCCGGCTGCACCCGACGCCGCCCGCGTCGCTCAAGGGCCGCAGCCGGCGCGGGTGAGCCGGACCGTTGACTTCTGGATTCACAGCGGAGGCAACATGAGACTACGCATCGTGACGGGCACTCTCGGTCTCGTCCTGGCGCTTGTGTGGGCGATGGCGTTCTTGTATCAGCGCCACAATGTTGATTTCCTGATGGCCATCTTCGTGGCAGATGCTCCGATTGCCATCAAAGTATCCAGCCTCTGGTCAGTGCTCCAGATCTGGATTACTGCAGTGCTGGTTCTTCCGGTCGCCGCGACGAGCATTGGCATGATGCTCGGCGCCAAGCACATGGTTCGAGTGTTCCGAGTCGCGGTGGCAGCGAGCGCCGTCCTCAGTGTTGGCGTCCTTGTGATCTACGCGGCTTTGGCAGCTCCCAGGGTTGCTGGCGGCGGACCAGTCCTTCTGCCAAATCCGAGGATTCACTACGAGCTGCTCGTCGCTCTAGGCACACTGGGTCTCCAGATTGCTCTGCTAGCCCTTTGCCGAAGGTCTGGCAGCAACGAGATGGGCGGGGTCTTGACGTCCTCGGCGCCGAGCGACAAAGACCAGAAGCCTAACAAGGCGCGGCAGCCGTCGAGCCGCGACCCGCGACTAGCAAAATTGCCGGCACCTCCTTTCGCGACTCGCGGCTGAGCGCCGAACGTTAGCCAGACAGAGCAACACGAACATGAACGTTGGAGTTCTCGTCTCGCATGAGGGAACAACGCTTCAAAGCCTGCTGGATGCGTTCGCGAGGGGGCGCATACCGGGACGGGTTGCGGTGGTGCTGAGCAACAATGGCAACTCAGGCGCCTTGGTCAGGGCTCGCGCGGCCGGCGTTCAGGCCGTTCATCTATCCTCGAGAAGACACCCGGATCCGGCCGCGTTAGACGCGGCGATTCGAACCGTGTTGGTCGCGGCTGAAGTCGACGTCGTCTTCTTGGCCGGCTACATGAAGAAACTGGGGCCATCCGTACTTCGAACCTTCGACGGGAAGATTCTCAACACTCATCCATCACTCTTGCCAAGATTCGGTGGGCGTGGGATGTACGGCGATCGTGTGTTCGAAGCCGTGCTGGAAGCCGGCGACGTGGAATCGGGCGTTTCGATTCACTTGGTCGATCCCGAATACGACACCGGTCCGATCGTGCGCCAATGCAAGGTGCCGGTGCTTCCGGGAGATTCGCTCGACGATCTGAAGGCCCGCGTGCGGGCACGAGAGAAAGAGTTCGTGGTCGAGACGCTTGCGGGCATTGCTAAGGGCGACATTCGTCTCGTCGCAGGTGCTGGCTAACCTTGCGCGGAAGCCGACGGCGTTCAACGATGGGCCTTAGAGGCCAACGTTGGGCCGCTTGAAACAGCCACGTGGAATTCGAGCCGTTCTTTTCGATCTCGGAAACACACTGGTCGGCTATTACACATCGACCGAGTTTCCGTTCGTACTGCGCCGCTGCGTGCAGGCGTGCGTGAGGGAACTCGGGCTGACTGAGGACCCGGATCGGAACCGCGACCTGCTTGAACGTGCGTTGCTCCTCAACCGGGAGCAACCGGATCATGCCGTTCGCCCTCTCGCGGAGCGACTCGAGGAGCTGTTCGGCGCGTACGAGTCACTCGACGAGGCATCGACTCACATTCTCGTCAGGGCCTTCCTGAAGCCAATCTTCGCTACAGGGAGGCTCGATCCGCAGGCTGTGCCCGTTCTGGAAGCCCTGCGCGGCTCCGGCATCAAGACCGCAATAGTGTCCAACACTCCCTGGGGCAGTCCGGCCGACGCATGGCGCGAGGAGCTAGCTCGTCACGGGCTGCTCAACAAGGTCGATGCCACAGTGTTCTGCATGGATGTGGGGTGGCGAAAACCGCATCGAGCGCCTTTTGATCGGGCACTGTCGTTGCTCGAGGTCGCGCCCGCGGATGCGCTCTTCGTGGGCGACGATCACAGATGGGACGTGGTCGGAGCTCAGAACGCTGGCCTACGTCCAGTTCTTCTCGGGTCAGGTGCGACGAAATCGCCGGCCGATCATCTGACGATTCAAGATCTCCGTGGTGTCATCGCGATGTCGACGGCGCCGGGCGGCCGCACGAGACCTTCATCGACATGACGGACAATTCCAGGCGACCGTTCTATGCCGAGTACGCTTGGGCGTTCGATTCCCTGATCGATCGCCCGGTCGGCAAAGAGGGCATGGCGATGGCGGCCTGGCTGCTCGAACGCGGCGTCCTTCCGGGTGCCGACCTCCTCGATGCGGGTTGCGGAACGGGCCGATATGCGGCCGAGTTGGCACGCCGAGGCTACGTCGTCCACGGAATCGACGCGTCGGCGGAGCTGATCGACGTCGCTAAGCGGTCTCTCAACGAGGCGCGGGCCTCCGTCTCCTTTGCGGTTGGCAACATCCTGGGACAACCGGCTGGCCGATACGACGCCATTCTCTGCCGAGGCGTTCTCAACGACTTCGTAGACGACGACAGCCGCGCGGTTGTCGTCGCGACTTTTGCCCAGGCACTTCGACCCGCAGGCGTGCTGATCCTAGACGTGCGAGAGTGGGAGGCGTCAGCCGCGCGCAAGGATCGAGAGCCGGTCTTCAGAAAAAGTGTCGACACCGATCGGGGTACGCTCACATTTACGAGCATCACCGAACTCGATCGAGAAAACCGGCGGCTTCTCTTGTCCGAGCGGCATACCCTGGTCACCGATGGTCAGGAACGCTCCAGCGACTACCAGTTTGTGATGCGGTGCTGGACGCGCGAGGAATTGAAGTCCGGCCTCGCACGGGCCGGCTTCGGTAAGGTTGCCTATTTCGGTGCGTACGACGCTGCGGTGGACGTTGGAGGCACGGACCGCCTTGTCGCGGTGGCTCAACTTTCGCGAGCTGCGGGCTAACACACGCATTGCACCAGACGGCGGCTGGTGCGAACCCGACCCGCCGCTGGCGAACGCAGGCGTTAGCAGAGACTCGTTGAGAATCCGCGAGGGAGGCACCTGGGCGTTGCCACGATGTTGCCAAGACCAGGGCTGATTCGAGCGGGTTGCCGAGGACGCGAGAGGATCGAATCCCTCTCTCTCCGCCAAGCCCTGACGCATTCCCGCCGAACCACCTACGCCGCAGGGTCATTTCACTTTAGAACTCTCAATCCTCGTCGCTGAGCTCCCTTCGCTCTTGTACTCACTGGTTTGAGGTAGCCTTGGCACCCGGATTCGGGAGGAGCTTGATCGCATGAATACGACCGGATTCATCGATTCGCTGTCCCGTGATCTGCGCCCTTTGTCTTGTCGAGAGGCGCTACACCGTTGGCTGATCCCTCCGCACGCTGGCCACTGTTCGAAAGTCACGACACGCGCGTTTATCCCAAGAGCAGAGGCCACGCGGCTCCTTTACAGATCGGCGACTCCGAAGAGTGCGGAGGTCAGGATGTTTCGAGTTGCGGTCGTCGGCGCGGTGTCGATGGTCCTGTTCGCTCGACACGTGCGCGACGATCGATATCAAGAAGCGGAGGACTGAGATGGCCCTTGCTGTGGGTGAATTCACCCGACGAGCGCTGCTGCGTACGCTTGCCGATCACACAGAAGTCGTGACGCTCCGTGATCGGGATCCGAACGACGACAGCAACGATCCGGATCTCGTCGAAGCGGATCCTGCGGGTTTGCTGAACATGCGCCTTGCCGATCTGGGTGTGACGAATCAGGCGCAGGTGGAACTGTTGCGGGCGGAACTGAAGACCAGGCTGCCGCTCATCGATGGCGAGTTGACGATGGCCAGGCTGAGTCCCGGAACGAAACTCGTCAAGCTACAGGACTTCCTGACGGCCGCACTGGACATGAAGCTCTGATTCTGCGGAGGGGATATGAAAGTTGCCGTAGTCGCCATAGCGCTTCTGCTGTGGCCGCCGTTGACGGGCGCGGCGGGCGCTCAATGTCCACAGACCCTCGTCGAATCGACGGTGGTGCGGACACGAAGTGATTTCACATCTATCTCCGAAATCGATATCGACGTGACCCAGGCAGTCACGCCGTCCGATCCCAGCACCAACGAGACGATACCGCCGAACCTGATCGTGCTGACGCGGCATCCGTCGAACCAGGCCGCCAGGGGGTCGGACGTCATGGCCACGGGGCGGGCAATGAGGGGAAACGGCTACAAGCGGATCACGATCACGGTCTCCGCTGCGATGACGTGGACCCCACAGAAAGACGAGGAACTCGAGATTACCGTCGGGCCCCTTCTGCTCGAATGCGGTCCCGCCATGATCGTCGGCACAGCGAACGTGATCGACTCCATGGCGGAACAGAAGGAACGACTCAAGCTCACGCAGGACGAGCTCGCGAAGGCGACCGCATATGCCACACCGATCGATCAGAAGAACTTCTACGCCATGATCGCCACGGCCAAAGGCGACGGCGGCGACGGCGCCGGGGCCGCCGATATCCTCATCGACCAGACGATCTTCACGCCTGGCCGACAGGTGGGCGCTCTGTTCGACAACGCCGCCATCAAGTTCATGACCAAGAAGAGCTCTGGCGCGAACGCGGATCCCCGCACACAGCTGGCCGGCCTGGAATTCACGAAGGCGCTCCTCTGGGGGTCCGCCAATCGCGCCCGCAAGGGCGAGGACCTCGAAAAGGAGGAGCGTGTCCATCTGACGCGAGGGGGCGGCTGGTTTCGCGGTGCGGTCATCTACCAGCTGCTCAACGTCGAAGGGGACGCCTACGATTTCAACGCCGTGAACTTCGTGAGTGACACCCAGTTCACCGTACCCTCGATTGCGAAGCGCCTTGGGACGGCAGGAAGGGGATTCTTCAATTTCCGCGTCGTGGCCGGGTCCGAAATCGGCCGGAGCCGGCGGAAGCCCGAGCCGGGCACGGCGGACGCTGTCACGAGCACGGCGGTATCCGACGTGATCTTTCGAGGAAAGCTCGGCGGCGATCTCACCTTACGATGGGGACGCGCCGATACCGATCCGTCGAAATTTGCGGTCGAGCTCGACGTCGGGCACGTCACGCGGCTTCTTGGGCACGCTGAATCCGCCGTCAAGGACATCGTTGAGGATGGCAAGACAGTGCAGGAGCGAGTGACCATCGAGAAAGGACAGCGGCACTGGACGCAGGCCAACGTCAGAGTGTTCTTGTTCGGCACCGAGCAGGCCCGCTACGGCGTGCAGCTGACGTACTACAACGGAAGCTTGCCGCCGTTGTTCGCGCAATCGAAGGCCTTTCAATTTGGTATGGTCATCGAGACGAGCCCGGCGACGACGTCACCAGGAAAATGATGCGCAGCTGGCTGGCGGCGACCGTTGTCTGTCTGCTCTGTTCATCCAGGGTTGGGATGGCGGCGGGCAGCGCTACGGTCACACCAGCTGCGACGAACTTCGAACTCTATGCGTCGGACAGCCTCATAGGTTTTACCAACACGTCAAGCATGAAGGAGACCTTCTACTGGCGTCTCGTCGCGGGCGATCAAAGCTGCGGTTCCAGGACGGCGCAGGAGATAGGACCGAAAGGGACGACGTATTTGACGTGCGACCTGTCGCCGCCGCACTGGTTGCGAACGGGAATTCTCAAAGCTGAAAAGCGCAGCGCCATTCTCCGCATCTCCGACACGACGACCGGCCTTGACGGATTGACCGCGTGCGCCGACTGCGTCGATCGCCAGGTCTCGCTCACGATTGGCTACTTCAGCAGGCCACGGCAAATCGTCGTCAACGCGTTGGCCTTGTTGTTTCTCCTGATTGTGGGTGGGCTCTTCTCACATTGGATCGGCACGGCGCTTCCCAATCTCAGACGCCGCAAGCGCCTCAAGGTCCGCCTCGAGCGGCTGCGATGGGATATCAACTGGCGTGCCGTCGATCTGGACAACGATCTCCCGTCACGCCTCGCCACCGATCGAAGCCGTTTAGCCGACCAGGTGGCGAGCCTGCCTGCGTGGGGGAACGACACCGCGGATACGCTGACTGAAACTCAACACGACCTGGAGCTGCTGGAACGTCGGGTCTCGCTCTTCGGGCGGATCGTGGGAGTGCGTGAGCGTCTGCTTCGTACGGCTCTCACCGACTTCCGACGCAAAGTATTCGATCGCTCCATCGCAGCGCTCTTGCTGAAGATGGCGGCGGCCGACGAGGACGATCGGCTCGCAGCGCTCACGACGGAGCTCGTGGGTCTTATCGGCACGCCAGGAGAGTCGGATGCTGACTTCGAGAAGTGGTGCACGGCTCGCGAGGCGGAGCTCACCGCGATTGCGACGAGCATTGCCACCGATCCCGACTTTAGCGCGATGGCTCCGTCGTGCGCGCTACTCAGGACGACGTTTCGTCCGGCGAACTATCGGTCGCGAGAGTTGACCGTGCAGAAGCTCGCACTTATTGAGCGTTTCGTTGCGGTCAAGCCGTCGCCCACTCCGCATGTGAAGACGGCCTGGGCCCAGACGGTCGCGAGCGCAAACGATACCTCTGCCCTGAGCGACCCGAGACTCGAGCTCGTGGAACTGGAGAACCGCACGACCCTCGCGCAGAGCGTCACCGGGCTCGACAATACCGTCATCCTCGTGCGTCCGGCTTCGCCTCGGGCTTTCGAGACAGTCGTGATCGAATTCAAACCTTCTGACGCCTTGGAACAGAAGCTGGAACGGTTTAGTGCCGAACGGGTGCTCGCTCTGAGATGGAAGGTGCTCGACGCCCACGGAAAGCACAGGTTTAGCGCGGTCGGGCCCACGGTTCGCTGTTACTTCCCAGAGGTTGGAAATTGCGTCGTAGCGCTCACCGTGGATGGTGTGACGGTTCGGAAACCTGTCGCAGTGTCCCGCTCGAGAGCGCTGGTGACGGCGCAGTTTGGACTGCAGGCCGCGCGACTGGTCGGCACGCAGTTTCTGGCCGCCGCCGTCGCATTCACCACGGCGTGGGAGAAGCTCGCGAGCACCGACGTCATCGTCGTCGTCATCGCCGCGCTCGCTGCCGGCTACGGCGCTGACACGCTGAAGAGCGCCGGTGCCGCCATAGTCAGTAAAGTGACGGGCACTGGTGCACCTGCCAGCCAAAAACAGCAAGCGTTCGCGAAAGCGAGCGCGGCTCTGGACGGAGACTGATCAAGTCATGGGCGCATGACCGTGGTCATATCGCGATCACGGTCTTCCCTCGCGCATGCTCGAGCCCTCAGACGTCCTCCCTCTTGACAATCTAGATATAGGACATCAGACTCTTCTCCTCTAGACGAACAAGAGGACGCGATGGGGAGTTGTGATGCGCACATACCGACGATTCTTCCACGACATATGGGCGTTCGTCCGCGGCCGTGCCACGGATGACGACCTGAGTGGCGAACTCGATGCCTTCCTGGAGGCCTCTGTCGCGCACAAGATGCAGTCCGGCATGTCACGCGAAGAGGCGACGCGGACCGCGCGGCTCGAGGTGGGTAGCGCGCTGGCGGTCAGGGATGCCGTCGGTGACGTGGGGTGGACTGCCACCTGGGAGGCCGCCTGGCGTGATGTCCGGTACGGTCTCCGGTCGCTTGCGCGGAACGGCAGCTTCACGCTTGCCGCAGTGACCACACTGGCCCTCGGCGTCGGCATCACCACCGCCGTCTTCAGCATCGTCAACACGGTGTTGCTGCAGCCGCTGCCCTATCAGAATTCCGATCGGCTCGTACGCATTGTCGAGCGCGCGGCTCCGAGGACCGCTGGGGGCCCACTCCTACGTCGGACGAGCATGACGTGGTCAGAAATGGTGGAATGGCGAGCGGGAAGCACAACGTTGTCCGATCTCGCGTACACGATGAGTCCGCCCACCACGTTGATGCGAACACCGGAAGGGTCGGCGCGACTGGAAGGCGCTCTCGTGTCATCGAACGTGTTTTCGATGCTGGGCGCACGCGCGCTGCTCGGGCGCACGCTCGACAGTCGTGACGAGCAGCCTGGCTCCAACGCCGTCGTCATCAGCGCCGGAGCCTGGCAGCGGTACCTTCAGAGCGACCCGGGCGTCATCGGCCGGACGATCGCGCTCAAGACACAGGGATTCGAAGCCGGATTCCTTGACGGCATGCCTCTGACAATCGTTGGCGTCATGGCCCGCGAGGTTGATTATCCGGTTCCGTACTGCGACTACTGGGCGCCGATCACCGCGGCGTCGCCGGTTCGGTCATGGCCGGGATCGCGCTCCGTAATCGCTCGGCTACGCGACGGCATCTCCGCTGAGGCCGCGACGGACGAAGCCAATGTGATTGGCGAGGCGCTGCGACCAAAACCCACTTCCGGTCCGCTCTCGCAGCCACTTCCTGAAGGAACGCGCCGTTTCGATGTTGAACCCATAAAAGAGCAGGCCATTGCGTCGAGCCGGCCGGCGCTCAGGGTGCTGGCACTTGCGGTCGGCGTCGTGCTGCTCATCGCCTGTGCGAACGTCGCCACCCTGTTGCTGGCGCGAGGCACTGCACGCCATCGAGAAGTCGCCGTTCGGCTGGCGTTGGGCGCCAGCCGCTCGCGGATCGCCAGACAGCTGCTCACGGAGAGCGCCATTCTGACCACGATCGGCGGCGGTGTCGGCATGTTGTTCGCCGTTGGCTGTGTGCAGCTGCTGCGAAGTCTCGCATCGCCCAACGCCCAAGGGCCATTTCGCATCCCGTGGGGTGGAGACATGATCCCACGACTCCACGAGGTTGCGGTCGATGGACGCATGCTTGCGATCGCGGTCGGGCTGTCAGCATTCACAGCTCTCGTGATCAGCGTTCTCCCGGTGTTGAGACTGTCACGGACCGATCACGCGCAGGCGATGGGTGTACGGGCGGCGAACGGCGCACGTCACGACACCCACCTGCGCAATCTGCTCGTAGCCGGTCAGGTGGCACTGGCGACTGTGCTGCTTGTCGGGGCGGGGCTTCTGGTCAATAGCTTCAGCAGGCTCACACGAGTGGATCCGGGCTGGAACGCCTTAGGCCTGCTCACGTTCTACCTGGTCGCACCGCAGGAGCACACCACACAACGGAAGGCGATGCTCATCGACGAACTGCTCGTGGAGCTGCGCAGGACGCCGGGTGTTCAGGCTGCGGGATTCACGTACGCGGGGCCGCTGATGGGGCTGATCGACAACGTCGGCAAGTTCGTGCCGGCCGGCCGTACGCCCGAGGACATGCCGGACCTATCCACGGGCCCTCACATCCGCTCGGTCAGCCACGACTTCCTCCAGACGATGGGGGTGCGCTTACGGGCTGGCCGGTGGCTGGAGCCGCGTGATGACGCGGGCGCGCCGCCCGTGATCGTCATCAATCGTTCGCTGGCGCGGCTGTTCTTTGGCTCCGAGGATCCCGTAGGACGGATGGTCCATGTGGACGGTCGAATGGACCTGCCACCACAGCAGATCGTCGGTGTTGTCGATGACATGCGGCAGGGGCGCCTGGATCAGGAGCCGACTCCACAGTTCTTCGTGGACTATCGACAAGTGCTCGCCCTGACGCAGGCGAGACAGATGCCCGTTGCCGCGCAGGAGCGCCTCGCGTTCGGTTTCCTGTCGTTCGTGGTACGAACGGATGGCGACCCGGCTCGCTTGATGGCGACGATGCGATCGCTGATCTCTCGGGTGGACTCGAACGTCGGTATCGACGCGCTGCTCCCGATGGAACAGCTCGTGGCGTCTTCGCTCACGCGCCAGCGGTTCTACACAGCCGTCATGGGTGTGTTTGCTGCGATAGCCATGTTGCTGAGCGCCGTCGGGATCTACGGCGTACTCGCCTATGCCGTCGGGCAACGTACTCGAGAGTTCGGGGTGAGAACTGCGCTGGGTGCCAGAAGCCGAGACGTCCTCGCCATGGTGCTGCGTCAGGCGCTGGGGCTGACCAGTATTGGCATCGGCATCGGATTGGCGGGCGCGATGGCCTTGACGCGGTATATCGAAGGCATGCTGTATGACGTCACGCCTCTCGATCCGCTGACCTATGTTGCGGTGGTGGCGCTGTTTACAGCCGTTACCTCGATCGCGTCCTATGTGCCCGCGCGTCGGGCAACGAGGATTGATCCAACAACGGCGCTCAGGTACGAGTGACCCGCGCCATCGATGGTGGGCGATACGACCCTGGTCATATCGTGATCACGGTCTTTCCTCGCGCATGCTCGTTCTCGATCCGTCGGATCGCATCGGGGACTTCACTCAGCGGACACGTCCGCTCGATGACGGGTGTGATCTTCCCGGTTTCAAGCAGCTCTTTGACGACGAGCAAGTCCGCCTCCGCTCATGACGTGGGGTCGCCGCGGCGTGCTCGAACGAGACATTCGGCGGTTTCGGCACCAGGGTCCGTTCGGACACGCAGACATACTCCGCGAAGCCGCCGAACCTGCTGGCCCCGAATACCTCGTCACCCGGCCTGAACGCCTCGACACCGGGGCCGACGGCCTCGACGTGCCCGGCGACATCGAACCAGAGGATCGGATGCTTCGGCGTGAACCCGCACCAGCACCTCGTCGCCTTGGGGGGCAGGCTTCTCGACGTCCTCGACGCGCAGCACGTCGGGTGAACCGTACTGACGGTACACAACGGCCTTCAATTCGACGCCTTTCTGCACGGCTGCAGCTTCGTAGCGACAAGCCCGACACGCGTCCCAAGTATGCTCGCACCCGTCACGGTGCTGGTGGATCAACGGTGGCAATCGTGCGGTGCATCTTCCACGACCCGTCCGGCTGACGCTGAAGAATGCGCATCAACTTGCCGCTGGTACGGACCGTCTCGCCACCCGCGCGCGGACGCACGCCGTAGCGGTACGTCCCCCAGGTTGATGGCCTCGATCGCACGCCGGTCGTTCTCTACAGACGGCACATCTGACATAGGAACCTCCGAGTGGGAAGTGGACACACACGAGCACTGAGTAGCAAGAGAAGGAAACGTGGTGGAGGGGACCCCTGAGAGGGCCTGTGACCGGTCTTGAAGCGATCGGTCGGCGGGAGTAGTTTTCTAGCACGAGCGGTCACGGCTGTCAACGGTGTCCACTTCGGAAGCAATCGAGGAGGCAGGATGGATCTCACGCGACGTCATTTCCTGACACGTGTCGCGGTGGCGGGCGGTGCCTCGCTGATGTACGAGACGATGACCGGCCTCGGTCTGCTCGCCGCGCCGGTACAGGCGCCCTTCGATCTGACCGGCCGCGTGTCCGGGGTCCGTGTCGTGATTCTCGGCGGCGGACTGGCCGGGATGACGGCCGCGTACGAGCTCGGCAAGGTCGGCTATGACTGCCGTGTGCTCGAGGCGCGCGCCCGGCCCGGTGGTCGTGTTTTCACCGTGCGTCGCGGCACGGTCAGCGAAGAGGACGGCCCCAGCCAGACCGCCACGTTCGACGATGGTCTGTACTTCAACGCGGGACCGATGCGGATCTCGCATCATCACCACACGACGCTGGCTTACTGCCGCGAGCTGCAGGTGGCGACGGAAGTCTTCGTTCCCGACTGTGAGAGCGCCTTCCTGTACCAGACCAGGGGCAGGCTCGCGGGACGCCGGATTCGCCTTCGTGAGGCGCGGGCTGATTTCGACGGCTACATCGCCGAGCTGTTGAGCAAGGCACTGTCGCAGGCCCAGCTCGATCAGCCGCTGACCGCGGAGGATCGCGACAGGGTGCTGGCGTATCTGCGCCGCCTCGGCGCCCTCGACCAGCAGCGCCAGTACAAGGGCTCACAGCGGCGCGGCCCCGACGAGCACGGCCCGCCGTCCGCACCGCTGGCGCTCGGCGACCTGTTCGGTGGGATTCCCGACTTCTACGTGCAGACGGATTGGTCCTCACAGCCGACGATGATGCAGGTTGCCGGCGGCATGGATCGTCTGCCGGCGGCGCTCGCCACGCGCCTGGGGAACCGCGTCGTGTATCGCGCGGCGGTGCGCGAGATTCGGCAGAGCGAACGCGGCGTGTGGGTGATCTATGCCGACGCGGATGGCCGGCCGCGACGCGTCGACGCCGACTACTGTGTCAGCACGATCCCATTACCGGTGCTGAGCGGTGTTCAGAAGGACCTCTCACAACCGGTGCAGTTGGCCATTGCCGCGGCGAGCTACGACGGCGCAGGCAAGATCGGCCTGCAGTTCAAGCGCCGGTTCTGGGAACAAGACGAGGAGATCTATGGCGGCCGATCGTGGACCGACCAGGACATCGGACAGATCATTTATCCATCGCACGGCTTCAACACGCCGAAGGGCGTGCTCACCGGCTACTTCCTGGATTTCGCCAGGACCATGCGCGCGCGCCCTCCCGCGGAAATCCAGCGGCTGGCGCTCGAGCAGGGCGCCCGCATCCACCCGCAGTACACGACCGAGTTCGACACGGCGTTCTCCGTCTCGTGGACTCGCGTGCCGTGGAACCGCGGCTCATGGAGGTCGGAATCGGCCGCGGCGCATGAAGCGCTCATCGCGCTTCGCCAACCCGACGGCCGGGTCCACTTCGCTGGCGACTACATGACGGACATGAGCTCATGGATGCAGGGAGCATTCGAATCGGCCCGCGAGGTCACGGCAGCGATCCATAGGCGGGCTCTCACGCGGATCTGAGCAGCGCGATCGTGTCGCCGGCGCGGACCGTGCCCGGTTGCACCACTGACGCGTAGAAGCCGCTCAAGCCCCATCGCTTCGACTCGGGATCGCCGGCCTGCACCCGCGCATCGTAGATCGCGGCCTGGATGCCCGGGCCGTACACGTCGAGCGTCGCGCAGGGTACGCGTATGCTGGCCAGCTCGATCTCGGCTTCGCCGACCCGCACGCGTTGCCCGATGCGAAGCTCCCGGCGGTTCAGGCCGCGAGTCGTGAGGTTCTCGCCCAGGGCACCGGGGAACAACGGGAAGCCGTGCGAGACGAGCTCGTCGATCCCTTCGATGGTCACCAAGAGAATCGCCTGGCGCCGCCCGCCGTGGAACGGATAGCGCCACGCGTCCCCGACGATCCCCATCTCAGTCAACTCGGCCGACGGCATCGCGCGCTTCGGAATGCCGCCCCGCGACACGCTGACCTGCACGACGGTACCGGTCATGCCTTCTTTTCGGGTTGGCGGAGGCCGGCCACGTTGCCTTCGGTATCGAAGAAGTAGGCGATGGTTCCCACGGTCGGGATATGGAACTTCGGCGCCGCGAGCCGGCCGCCGTTCGCCTCGATGGCGCGAATCGTCGCGTCGATGTCGTCAACCGTGATCGTGCATTCGTAGCCGAGCATCTTGTGCCCGGGCACCAGCTCGCGGCGCTCCTGTAGCGCGCCGCTGACGGCGGTGCCCCCCTCTTTGGCCGTCTCGATCAGATAGAAATTGGGCGGTCCCCACGGCTCGAAGCCCCAACGGAACACGGTCTCATAGAACTTGCGGGCGCGCGGCACATCGTCCGCGTTGATGGCGAAGAAGGCAACGTTGTTGGACATGGGCCGACTGTATGACGGCGCGGACGGCCCCGTCTTGCGCTAGATTGACAATGAATGTCGCCAAACCGTCAACTCGCGCCCGCGCCGCGGCGCCGGCTCACCGCGGAGCAGGAGCCGTTCCTGGTCGCCCGCGCGTTGAGCGCCACTTACAGCAGCGGGTTCGTGATTCGCCCGCATACGCACGCGGCGCATCAGTTGCTGTTCGCGTCGAGCGGCGCGATGACGGTCACCGGCGATCGCACGTCGTGGATGACTCCTCCGGGACGCGCCGTGTTGATTCCCGCGGGCATTCCGCATTCCATCCGCATGTGGGGCGAGGTGGCGATGCGGTCGCTGTATTTTCCGATCGACGCACCCGCGCCGGTGTTCGCCTCAAGCACGTGCCGCGTGATCTCGGTGCGTCCGCTGCTGCGCGAGTTGATTCTGCGTGTCGCGGAGATCGCAGCACTCGACTCGCGTGTGGCGGCAGAGGCTCGCATAATGAGCGTATTGATGGACGAGCTCGAGACAGCGCAAATCGAGCCGCTTCTGCTGCCGCTGCCCGCGGATGTGCGCGCGCTGAGGGCCGCGGATGAAGTCTTGAAGAACCCGGCGGACGGGGTCACTGCGGAGGCGCTGGCTCGCCGCTGTGGACTCAGCTCGCGGACACTCGAACGTCTGTTCCGCGCCGAGACGGGGATGCGATTCGGACTGTGGCGGCAGAAGGCGAGGCTGCTCGAATCGGTGCGTGTGCTGGTCGAGGGCGGGTCGGTGACGGATGCGGCGCTTGAATCGGGCTACTCGAGCGTCAGCGCCTACATCGCGGCGTTCAAGCAGACCTTCGGGTGCACGCCGGGTGCGATGCTGACGGTGTTACTCTACTGACCGCAGAAGGGAGCTCCCATGAAAACGGTGATGCGCTCGATCGTCGTCCTGGTCATGCTGTCGGCAAGCGCGGCACACGCCCAGGGCATCGCTGGCAACTGGCAGGGCACGCTGCAGGCCGGCAAGGAGCTGCGGCTCGTGATCGTCATCTCAGGTGCCGAGCCCGCCGGCCTGAAGGCCGTGATGCACTCCATCGATCAAGGAGCGCAGGCCATCCCCGCGACCTCGCTGACGCTGCAGGGCTCGACGCTGAGGATGGCGGTCGACACGCTGGGGCTGACGTACGAAGGTACGGTGAACGCCGAGAAAACGACGATCGCCGGGACGTTTACACAGGGAGGCAAGCCGCTGTCCCTGACGCTCACGCGGGCCACGCCTGACACGGCGTGGAAGATCCCCGAGCCCCCGAAGCCGATGGCCGCCGACGCGCGCGCGGTGTTCGAAGTGGCGACGATCCGACCCAGCAACCCCGATCGGCCGGGCAAGCTGTTTACCGTCAAAGGCCGTCAGGTCATCACGATCAACACGACGCTCAATGACCTCATCACATTCGCCTACGGCCTGCACGCGCGGCAGGTCACCGGCGGGCCGGCCTGGATGGAGTCGGAGAAGTACGACGTCACGGGCCAGCCGGAAGGGCAGGGTCAGCCGAGCCGCGAGCAGTTGAACGCGATGGTGCAGAAACTCATCGAAGATCGCTTCAAGCTCACGATGCATCGCGAGAAGAGGGAGTTGCCCGTCTACGCGATCGTCGTTGGAAACAATGGACACAAGCTGACCAAGAACGACACCAATCCGAACGGTCTTCCCGGCCTCTTCTTCAAAGGCCTCGGCGTTCTGCCGGCGATGAACGCGACGATGGGCGACTTTGCCGGCGTGCTGCAGACCGCCGTCCTGGATCGGCCGGTGCTGGACAGGACCGGACTTCAGGGCCGCTACGACTTCACGCTGACGTGGACGCCCGACGAGACGCAGTTCGCTGGTATGGGGATCAGAGTGCCGCCGCCATCCAACGACGCGAACGCGCCTCCCGGGCTGTTCACGGCGTTCCCGGAGCAACTGGGCTTGCGTCTCGAGTCCACCAAAGGACCGGTCGAAGTGCTCGTCGTCGATCGCGTCGAAAAGCCCTCCGAGAACTAGTACCCCGCCGCAGTGGTTTTGATCGGTTGCAAGGCGGGCAGTTCGTCTGCCGATAGTAGCAGCCTGATCGTCCGGGGTTGGCGCGGAATTCGACTGATGAACCCGCGCCGCTCGAGCGCGACGATCATGTCGTGG
>DATDOE010000118.1:0-62912 GCA_035293405.1 Vicinamibacterales bacterium
CTCGGTGGCAGCAGGAGATCCTGCTCCGGCACGTAGGGGCGATAGGTCTTGGCCATCGCCCGCAGTGTAGTACATCTCTGGCTGCGGCGCGCAGCGAGAGAGACTCTATGTCACAGACGATTACTCGGACACGCTCCTAGAATGAGCCCATGGCCGGGAGCGACCCCGTGATGCCCGCCTCCCCGGGCGTGAAGCTCACCTACGACGACTTCGTGCAGTTTCCCGACGACGGGCAGCGGCACGAGTTGATCGACGGGGAGCACTACGTGACGCCATCGCCGAACACGAAGCATCAGACCGTGTCGCTCAACCTCACCGTGCTCATTGGAAGCTGGCTCGAGCGCAACCCGATCGGTCGACTCTTCCACGCGCCCTTCGACGTCGTGTTCTCCCAGTTCGATGTCGTGGAGCCAGACCTGCTCTACCTGTCGAACGCACGCGCGGCCGACGCGTTGACAGCACAACACGTACGAGGCGTGCCCGAACTCGTCATCGAGATTGGGTCGCCCGCTACCCGGAAGCGCGATGAGACCGTGAAGCGACGACTCTACGAGCGAGCTGGCGTATCGGAGTACTGGGTGGTCGATCCCGAAATCGACCGAGTGCGCATCTATCGTCGAGAGGCCGACGCGTTCGCTCGGGTGATTGAGCTCTCTGCCGACGGCGGTGACGTCGTCACCACACCCCTCCTCCCCGGTCTCGAAGTGCCGCTCTCACGGGTGTTCAGGGCGTCGCCCGCATGAGTGAGAACCGATCGAACGGCACGCTGTCGCGGCGCGATCTGCTCAAGCACGCGGCCGGCGCGGCAGCGGCGTATGCCGGCAGCAGCGTGTTCGCGCGAGCGCCGGTGTCCGCGACGCTGAACGCCGCTCAGCGCGGCGGAGCCGCCGCCGATCTCCTCCTCACGAACGGACGATTCGTCGATGGCCGCGGCCCGGTGGCTTCGGCACTCGCGATCAAGAACGGCCGCATCACCGCTCTTGGCCAGACTCGGGAGCTCGGTCCGGCCACCCGGACGATCGACCTTGGCGGACGGACCGTTGTTCCGGGTCTGTTCGATGCGCACGTGCACTACACGCGAGCCGGCGTCAACCCTGGATACGAGGCGCGCCGCCTCGAGAGGGCCTTCTCGATCGCGGAGCTCCAGGAGGCGATCGCGAAGCGCGCCGAATCGGTGCCGCCCGGCGCCTTCATCACCTGCATCGGCGGCTGGAACCACACGCAGCTCGCCGAAGGACGACGGCCGACCAGGGCGGAACTGGATGCGGCAGCGCCCAAACATGCGATTTACATCTCAGGCACCGGCGGAGGGACCGGCGCGATCGCGAACAGCCTGGGCCGCGCGTTCTTCGCCACCAAGGGCGTCATGGTCGACGAGGCGACTGGCGTCGTGGCGTCGACGCAGGCCGCCGTGGCCGCGCTCCAGGCGGTGCAGACATCCGAGGGCAAGCTCCGTGGCACCGCGGATCTGAACGCCCATGCGAACAGCCTGGGACTGACCGGCGTCATCAACGCCGGCAACTTTGCGGATCAGGAGCTCTCGCTCGCACTCTGGCGGCGGGACACGCTCACGGTCCGCATGCGACCTGTGTTCCCCGCCGACTCGGCGCAAGACGTCGAGACACGCGTCCTCAACAACTTCAGCCAGTCCGGCCGCGCCGTTGGCGACGACCTGTTCAGAGTCGCCGGCTTCGGCGAACGCATTGGCGGCACCGACCCGATGTCGCCGCAGTTCGAGCCCACGGCGCGGATGATCGCCAAACACGGCTGGCTGCTCCAGCAGCACTCGATCACGATCGCGGAGAACGACTTCCATCTGAACGCGTTTCGATCGATCGCGCGCGACTTCCCGATCGACCGGCTTCGCTGGTCGCTCCTGCACCTGCAGAGCATCGATGCGCCTCGACTGCAGGCGCTGAAGGAACTGGGCGCGGGTGCCAGCGCTCAGACCTGGACCTATCTGTCGGCGGGAGGCGGGCCGCCCTTCCGCCGGATCGTCGACTCCGGCATTCGCGCCGGCGTCGGCACGGACTCAACCAACGTGTCGGCTCTCGATCCGTGGCTGTCGCTCTTCTACATGACGACGGGGAGAAATCTCGCCGGCGTGTTGACCAACGACGGCCAGCAGATTTCGCGCGTCGACGCGCTTCGCTTGTATACGGAGGGCGCGGCGTGGTTCTCTTTCGACGACCACCACGTCGGCTCGTTCGTGGAAGGCAAATACGCCGACCTTGCCGTCCTCAGCCACGATTACCTCACGGTGCCCGAGCAGACGATACGGAAAATCGAATCGGTGCTCACGCTGCTCGGCGGCAAAACTGTGTACGCGGCTGGGCCGTTCAAGGGTGTCTGACGCCCGTCGTGCGAAATTCTGGAAAAGCCTGCTCAACGGCGGCGGCTCCAATCGCTTGTTGGCCGGCGAACCACGGGCGAAAGATCGAAGCCATGACCAAGGCTGCCGATGCACTCCTTGCCGACGCCCTGCGCTTGACGCCAGAGGCCCGTGCTGAACTGGCCGCCGAACTACTCGCGAGCCTTGATGGTCCTGCAGATCCGACGCCGAAGCCGCGTGGAGTGCCGAGATCGAACGCCGAGTCGACGCCATCGAAGGCGGCACCGTGGCACTCGAGCCCTGGGAGGACGCGAAGCGCCGCATTGAGAAAGACATCCTCGGGCGGTGAAGCCGAAAGCCAGGCTATTGGAAGAACCGACGTTGATGGCTGAGGCCTGCTAACGTCCGGCGCTCAGCCGCGAGCCGCGCGAGAACTCGAGCGTTTCTTGCCCGCACGTTTGGCGCGGCTCGTCGGCTGCAGCGCCTTGTTAGGCAGCCCGCCCCCGCCTCGCACTGCGCGAGCGGTGTTCAACACACCCCGCAGCGCCTCGTTTACTGCGGCCTCAGTCGGAAAGGCCTCGACCATTTCAGGATCGATGAGAACGATGTTCGTCCCTTCGCGAAAGCGTTTCGCGTACTTGCCTCGGACGCCGCCTTTCATCGAAGCAAAGTCGTACTCGGGACGAAGGTCGTCGGTCGCTGTCTCGTCAGCTCTCTTCATAGAATCGTCTCTCGCGCCGCGTCGCAAGCCTGGCGCTGATAATTCGGACGGCCTCGTCCTGCTCGGTGTACGCAACGACCAACACGCGCCTTGGGGCCGACGCGCCGATCATGACAAACCGGCGCTCTGACGTTGAATGGTCGACATCCGGATACGTCGTTGAGAGCGGGTCGTCGAAGACCGTCGCGGCCTCTCTGAAGTCAACACGGTGCCTCTTGAGATTGGCAGCAGCCTTGCCGGAATCCCACGCAAAGATCACGAGGCCAGTATAGCCGCAGCGATCTCGCATGTATCGTCGTCAGAGTCCGCGAGCCTCGCACCAACTCTCGCCACCCAGCGGTGCAGTGGCTACGAGTCGGAGTCGTCGGCCTCGTAGAATTCAATCAGCCCTGCGACATGCCTCAAGAGTTCGTCAGGCAACTCCTCTCGGCGAAGAATCCCAGCCGCGCCGGCGGACCCGACGACCGGCTCAAGATGATTGGTCGCGTGCCTTTTCCAGATCTCCCGAGAGGTGCCCTCATGGAATTGATGAATCAGGTCGTTGAGATCTGCGGCTGTGATTTCTCCGCACTGCCACCGGTCGAACTCCGTCCGAAGTTCAAGGAGAGCATGGCCGAGCTCTCGATCGTGAGCGATGGCCGCCCATTCTCGAACGAGACGTTTCACGGCTTTCGGAGGATCTTTCATCGAAGTTCAGCCGAAGGCTGCCTGACGCCAGGTTTCAGCTGCGGCGGCTCATGATCTCACCGGCCGCCGTCGGCTGCTAACCGTGTTAGACAGCACGCCGATCAGGAGGGCACGACTTCTTATGCTCAACCAAACGGCAGAACACCAAGGCGACGTCGCCCAAGGCGTTCGCAGCTTGACGAAAACGATCTAGGCTCGTGTCGCTGCTGACCGCTTTGTTGCCGCCGTGTTTCAGGGCATTCACTCGCTTCCACACTTGGAACAGTTGGCCGGTGTCCCGTCGAAATGTCGCGAGAACGTCCTTCGCATCCCGAAGATAGTCTGGATCTCTACACTGAGGGCACGACTTCAGAAGCCACCAACATCTGTCGTGAATCCTGAGGTCCTCGGCGGGATTATCGCTGCAAAAAAGCTTCGTCGCACGATCAAGTCCGCCAGCAATTCGGTACTCGGCAGAGATCAGGAAGTAGCCGGCGTACCAGCCAGTTGCGTAATCGTCTTCGACCTCTGTCGAATCGATGTGTGCCCGGGAGAACGAGTGGGCAAGCCGCAGTCTGCCAATCAGCGGCAGAGCGTCTGAGAACAAAGAGGCATAGCGCAACGACTGCCAAGCCCCGAACAGAAGCATCCATACACGGCACCAGCGGTCGCAGTCCTCACTGTGGCCGGCCGAGAGCGATAACGCATCCTCGGCGGCCTTGAGGACGGCCTGGGCTCGCCCTAGTTCATTGGGAATCGGAAGTAGTCGCTCGATCTCTCGAAGTCGGGCGAGCACCGCATGCGCTTCGCTCATAGCCAACTGATGATAGTCATCGTATTGCCGTCTAACGCCGGCGATGACCAGCGCGGTGAGGGACGCGAGAGCAGCCCGACCCGGCGTCTGGCCCATCGCCTTGTGAGCCAGCCTCCTCTACCGCCTGACCGCAACCAACATTCCGAAGAACAGAGCACCGAGAAACGAATACCACAGGAGCATCTGGAATCCGCCCAGTACGTGTAGAAGCAAACGAGCCTTGTCTCTTCTCTCAAGGCGTCTGATTCTATGATCGCGGAACTCGTAGGCCTCAACCCAACGGTCGAATTCTTCGTCAGTGCCCTGAGCAAAATGCTGCTGAATCTCGAGGACGTTATCGACGTTGAGCTTTGCATAGAGCTTCTCCAACGCCTCGAGAACGAAGAATCCACCAAGAATCAGAACGGCGGGGATGACAATTACAAGTGTGAATTCCTTGCTGCCACCCGCTTGCAACAGCCCAAAGTAGGCAAGCAAAAGGGTGATCGTCCAGCCCCGCAGAGACACGATTTGTGAGCTATGCCGAGAATACGACGTGTACGCGGTCTCGTACTCCTTCATCAGAAGTTGGAGCTTTCTCTGCAGCCCCCTCCCCTCGGTGATGCTCAGCACAACTCAACCCTTTCGTCGAGGTCCGACGGTGCAACCGGGAACATAGGTAACAAAGTTAACCGGGAACATAGGTGACACTTTTCGACATGCCGCTTCACGTTCAACCCAACACCTTTCAACTCGGTCGCGATCGCCTGGGTGAGCTCATCGAACCGCGCCCAGTCTGGAGCCTCTGAAACGGTGACCTCACGCCTGCGATCTCCGGCTCGAAATGTGATGTCCGACGTTCAAGTCCGGCTGACTAATTTGGCAGTAGGTAGACCGGCACATCTCGGCCGACACAGCACGGCTCGCAGCATAACGCCAAACCACACTCGCCAGGAGCTATCCCCTTTTCGCTTTGACCTTTGACTCTGTGGGGTCTAGACTCTCGCCGAAACCAACTGTCCCTCGACTATCAGAGTGACCGGCCACTCTGCTCGCCCACGCTGATAAACGTCGCCCCGGCTTTGGCCGGTCGTGTGGCGGGGCACGCGACATCAGCGGAAAGCCACGGTTATGCCGAAACTACCGAACGCCGCCCTGCTTCTTACCGTTCTCCTGCTCGTTCCTGCCGCCGTCTCTGCTCAGTCCACGATCACCGGTGTCGTCAGCGACACCTCGGGCGCCGTGCTGCCCGGCGTCACGGTGGAGGCGGCCAGCGAGGCGCTGATCGAGAAAGTCCGCACGGCTGTGACCGACGGATCCGGCCGCTACCGGATCGTCGACCTGCGGCCCGGCACGTACAAAGTGACGTTCACGCTCACTGGGTTCAACACCTTTGTGCGTGACGGCCTCGAGTTGCCGGCCGAGTTCGTCTCCACCGTCAACACCGAGATGCGCGTCGGGCAGCTCGAGGAAACGGTCACCGTCACAGGCGAGAGCCCGGTCGTCGACGTCCAGAGCGCGAGGCGACAGCGTCAGCTCAATAACGAGCTGATCGAGGCGCTCCCGGCCGCACAGGGATTCGCGGCGATTGCGACCCTCATGCCCTCGTTCATCATCTCCGGCGGCGGCAACAACAACGTGCAGCTGAACACCGGCATGATCGTGTTCGGCGGCCGCGGCGGGCGTGGCAACGAGGGCATCGCGCAGACCGACGGCATCGGCACTGGTGCGGCGATCAACGGCGGCGGCGTCTCGGGCTACGGGCGGCTCGACACGTCTCAGGAAGTCGTCATGACCAGCACCGGCGGCCTCGGTGACGTGGAGGTGGGCGGTCCGATCGTCAACCTCGTCCCGCGCTCCGGCGGCAACTCCTTCGAGAACCGCTTCCAGGGCTCGGGGCTGACCGGTGGGATGCAAGGCAGCAACTACTCGCAGGCGCTCAAGGACGCGGGCCTGCGGACACCGGCCAAGACGCGGTACCAGTGGGACACGAGCCTGTCGAACAGCGGGCCGGTCATGCGCGATCGGCTGTGGTTCTTCTATGCCACGCGGTATCAAGGCAGCGCGAACACGGTGCCGGGCATGTTCTACAACAAGAACGCCGGCGATCCCACCAAGTGGCTGTACGAGCCGGACTTCAACCGGCCCGCGCAGAACAGTGACGCGGGCACGTTCACGCCAACGCTCCGCCTGACGTGGCAGGTGGCGCCTCAGCACAAGGTGGGCCTCTTCTGGGATGCGGGCGGATTCAAGATCAACCGCCGGAACTACCCATCGGTCGGCACAGCCACCAACGCGCCCGAGACCGGCACCATTCAACCAGGTAACGGGAGCTCGCGATTGCAGCAAGCCAAGTGGACCGCCACGATGACCAACCGTTTACTGCTGGAAGCCGGTCTTGGAACCTACCAGCAGAACTGGAATGGGCGCGAAGCGCCCGGGAACAATCGCGACCTCATTCGCGTCGTCGAGCAGTGCGCCCGAGGGTGTCCCAATAACGGCAACATTGCCGGCCTGACCTACCGCGCGGCGAACTGGAATGCGGACTGGATGTCGCCGAACCGGGCCTACGCGTCGGCCACGTACGTCACCGGCGCGCACAACATGAAAGCCGGCTATCAAGGGGTGCTGCACATCAACAAATCGTTTCCGCACACCAACAATCACAACCTGCAGTACCGGTTCAACAACGGCGTGCCCGATCAGTTGACGCAGAACCTGTTCCCGTACAGGACCGAGGAACGCACCCGGTACGATGCGCTCTACGTGCAGGACCAGTGGACCCGCGGGAGAATGACGCTGCAGGGAGCGCTGCGCTACGACCACGCCTGGAGCTACTATCCTGCGCAGCAAATCGGCCCGACCCGCTTCCTGCCTGGCGGGCTCAGCATTCCGGACACGAAGGGCGTGCTCGGCTACCACGACATCAGCCCGCGCATGGGCGTCGCGTACGACATCTTCGGAAACGGGAAGACGGCGGTCAAGGTCCATACCGGCCGCTATCTCGAGGCGGCTGTCAACGGCAACGGCAACTACTCGGAGCTGCGGCCGATCAACCGGATCGCGAACAGCACGACGAGGTCGTGGACCGATGCCAACGGGAACTTCGCGGCGGATTGCGACCTGTTGAGTGGACTGGCGCAGGATCTGCGCGGCAGCGGCGGCGACGTCTGCGGCGCGTGGAGCAGCTCGACCTTCGGGAAGGAGGTCCCTGTCCTCTCCTACGACGAGCAGATCCTGAAGGGCTGGTACAACCGGCCGGCCGATTGGCAGGTTACCGCCACGGTTCAGCACGAAGTCCTTCCACGCCTGTCGGTGGAGGCCGGATACACCCGACGCTGGCTCCAGAACTTCACCGTTACCGATAACCTCGCCGTGTCGCCCTCGGATTTCACGAAGTTCAGCATCACCGCGCCGCTCGATCCGCGGCTCCCGGGCGGTGGCGGCTACCTCGTCGAAGGACTGTACAACGTCAACCCGGACAAGTTCGGCCAGACGAACAACTCCCGGACGTACGCGCCCGCGTACGGAAATGTGTCTCAGGTCTACAACGGCGTGGACGTCAACATCAGCGCGCGGTTGAGGAACGGCCTGCAAGTGCAGGGGGGGACGAGCACCGGCCAATCGGTGGTGGACTCCTGCGAGGTTCGAGACAAGCTGCCCGAGCAGGTCTCGACTGGAGCGTCCTCCCAAGGGGGGATCGCGTACAACCCGGTGAACCCGTACTGCCACAACGCGCCAGGCTTCACGACACGAGCCACGGCGGCCGGCTCGTACATGGTTCCGCAGATCGACGTGCAGCTCGCGTTTACTTTCACGAGCAGCCCCGGCGTCCCGCTGCAGGCCAACTGGGTCGTGACCAACGACATCGCGCGACCGAGTCTCGGCCGCAACCTCGCCGCCGCCGGAGGCACGGTCACGGTGAACCTCCTCGAGCCTGGCCAGATGCGGAGCCCGCGCGTCAACATCCTCGATTTCCGCGTCGGCAAGATCCTGCGTTTCGGCAGCAGGCGCGCGAATATCGCGGTCGACCTCTACAACGTGTTGAACCTGGATACCGTCATCACCCAGAACGAGACGTTCGTTCCTGGCGGGCAGTGGCTGGTACCGAATGAGGTACTCACGGCGCGCACCGCCAAGCTGACGTTGCAGTACGACTTCTGATGGGGCGACCCGTGCGCGGTACCTGGAGCCTCACACTCGCGCTGCTCGTGTGTGCGGCCCTCGGTGCCGCGCAACAGCCGGGGACCGCGCCACAGCCCTCCGTTACATTCAGGGCCGAGACCAATTTCGTCGAGGTCCACGCCATCGTCACGGACGAGGCCGGCGCGTTTGTACGGAATCTGACCAAAGACGACTTCGAGATCCTCGAAGACGGCAAGCCGCAGACGCCCGCGGCGTTTTCGCTGATCGATCTCCCCATCGATCGGCCGTTCACGCCAGCGGGGGCGACCGAGCCGGTCGAATCCGACGTGCGCGCGACCACTCGCACCTTTGACGGCCGCATCTACGTTTTCCTGCTGGACGATCTGCACACCGCTTTCACGCGCACGCAGGCGGTGCGGGACGCAGCCAGACGCTTCATCCAGCAGTACCTGGGTGTGAACGATCTTGCCGCAGTGGTCTACACCAGCGGACGCCAGGAATCAGGACAGGAGCTCACCAGCAGCCCTCGGCTGCTGCGGGCGGCCATCGACCGGTTCCAGGGACAGAAGCTCCCCTCGGCCGGGGCCGAGAAGCTGGCTATTCACGTTCGACAGACGGATACCGACGCCGTCCTCGGGGATGGGAGCCAGCCGACTCGCAGCCGGGAAGCGCTCGAGAAAGCGGAATCGATCAAGGACCCCAACGACGCGGAGCGAGCGCTCAACGCACGCCGGGCGCTGCAGGCGGTCGAGAACGTGGCGAACTGGCTGCGCGACGTGCAGGGGCGCCGCAAGGCGCTGCTGCTCTTCAGCGAAGGGCTCGACTACGACATCTACCAGCCGTTCAACCTGACCCAGTCGGCGTCCGCGATCCTCACCGAGGCACGGGAAGCGGCCGCGGCCGCACAACGTGCGAACGTGAACGTGTACGGGATCGATCCGCGCGGGTTGAGCCAGTTCGGTGAGCTCATCGACATCAGCGCGCGGTCCGACTACCCGCAGCTCGAGTACGGCACGTTCCGCGGAGCGCTTCACGAGTTGCGGCTCTCGCAGGAGAGCCTCATTTCGTTGTCCGAGGAGACTGGTGGCCTGGCTGTCGTGAACGCGGGCGATGTGGTCGGTGGCCTCGGCCGGATCGTGCTCGACAACAGCCGGTACTACCTGCTCGGCTACTACAGCGACTCGACGAAGTGGTCGCGCAAGTTCCTGAAGATCGACGTCCGGGCCAAACGGCCTGGCCTGGACGTGCGCGCGCGCCGCGGTTTCCTGCCGCCCGATCCGCGCGCCACGGCGAAGGCCGTCGAAGCCGACGTCAAGGCGGGCACCTTCCCCGCCCTCAAGGCCGCCCTCAGCAAGCCCGTGCCGGTCGGCGATCTCCCGCTGCGCGTGTTCGCCGCGCCGTTCAAGGGCGCGGGCGCGAACGGATCGTTGTTCCTGGCCGTCGAGATCGATGGCGGCTCGCTGAAGTTCGGGGAGCGCGACGGCCGCTTCAACGAACGAATCGAGATCTCGATCGTCGCGGCGGACCAGCGCGCCCGCGTGCAGGGCGGCGATCGGCAGGAGTTCAACCTCAGGCTCCAGCCGGCAACCCGCGAGCGCGTCAGTCGTACCGGTGTCCGCCTCCTGTCGCGACTGGCCCTGCCGCCCGGGCGTTATCAGATCCACGTGGGAGCGCATGAAGCCACTGGCGCCACGATTGGCACCGTGCCCTACGACGTCGAGATACCGGACTACGCGAAGTCCCCCTTCGAGTTGAGCGGAGTTCTGCTCACCTCGTCCAATGCGGACTCGTTCGTGACATCCAATCCGGACCCGTTGTTGAAAGATGCGCTGCCATCCTCACCGGTCGCGACGCGCAGGTTCAGCCGAGAGGAGACGCTGACCACGTACGCGGAGTTGTATGCCGGCTCGGGCCCGGCGCGGAATGTCACTCTGATGACGTCGGTGCAGGACGCGCGAGATGGGCGGGCGGTCTTCCAGGCCGAGGACCGCCGCGCCATCGACGCGTCGGCGCGTCCGCTCACGCATGCATTCAGCACCGAGGTGCCTCTGAAGAATCTGTCTCCGGGGACCTACATCCTGCGCGTAGCCGCACAAGCGAGCGTCGGCGGACAGGCAGCGGAGCGCGCTGTGCCCTTCGAGGTGAGGTAGCCGAGGAAGCCGAGAGCGCGGAGAAAAGATCAACGCAGAGAACGCTGAGGGGCGGAGTTACGCAGAGAAAGAGCTGCGCCGCGTGGCCCCGCGCTTCGCGCGGCATGGAGCCGGCCGCAGGCCGGCGGCCACGCATAGCAGCCTCCGCGTACCTCTGCTCCTCTGCGATCTCTGCGTGAGATCGTCTCTCCGGTCTTTGCCCCCTCTTGCACACTCACGGACGTTCAGCGAGTCGGGTCAACGCCTTGAGGTCGTTCTGCGCCAGCTCATTGGACGGATCGAGTTCGACCGAGCGGCGCAGATGATCGAGCGCCTCTTGATGGGCACCGGTGGCTGCCAACGCTGCGCCGAGGTGCCAGTGCGTCACCGCCGAATCGGGCTCGAGCCGGAGCGCCTCGCGGAACTGGCTGACGGCATCCGCCATCGCGCCTCTGGACGCGTGCGCGATGCCGAGCAGGTTGTGCGCCTCGGCCGATTCTGGGACGACGGCGCCGAGGTACGCGCTGCCGGCAATCACCCGCTGCGGACCGGCGAGGCGCCGGACGCGGGCCAACTCGGATGGTGACGCCCTGTAGGCAAGATCGAGCAGGCCGAGATAGGTATCGAGCCCGTCGACGATCGGAGCGGTCGCGCCATCGACAAAGCACCGCGGGCACCACGACGCCACCTGACTCAAGTCGACAACCGACGCCGGTACGGCCTCGCCCAGATTCAGCAGCGATCGGACGTCGTACTCCTGCATCGGATGGTCGTCACTCGTCGCGGTCGCGCCGCTGGTCGCCTCGTGCAACGTGCGCGGTGAAGCGACGAAGGCGCCGACAATCTCGCGGACGCTCCCCAGATCGAGCCGGCGCAGGTCGGCCTCGACCGCCGGCGCGCGCGCCAGCGCCGCCGCCAGGTGAGCGGGATCGATCTCGATGCGCGAGTCGTTCACTCCGAGCAGCAGCAGCTCGGCTTCAGCGCCCGAGACCAGCACCGCCTGCGGGAACACGTCGATGAATGCCCGGATCATGGCCAGCGTCGTGTGTGACGGCACCTGGTACGCCGGCAGCCACTGGCTCGCGTAGCCTCCGGGCTTCAGGCGGCTGCGAACCAGCTCGTAGAACTCACTCGAGTACAGCGCGGCCACGCCGGCGTACGCGATTGGCGGCGGCTCGAGCGTGACGAGGTCGTAGGAGGACTCCGGCTGCATCTGCAGGTGCTGCCGGCCGTCGTTGACGTACACCGTCACACGAGAGTCGCCGAGGACATGGTGATTGACGTCGGCGAAGTAATCGGCGTGCGACAGGATGCCCCGCGACAGGTCGGCGACCTCGACGCGCCGGATCGAGGGATGCAGCGTGGCGGCATGCGTGGTGTTGCCCACGCCGAACCCGATCACCAGAACCGATTGCGGATTCGCCATCGCGAGGAGCGGGATATGCGCGAGGCCGCGCATGTAACGCTGCGACAGCCGCGACGTCGAGGACATCGGATGGCCGTTGGTCAGGAGGCGCCGCCCCTCGCCCGGCACCTCGGTGACAGCAATGATTTCGGTCAGCCCTTCGGCGACCGTGAGCAGCTGCTCCTGCCCGGACAATTGGTGAAGCGCGCGCGTGTTGACGTGAGCCGACGGCAATAGCATCCACACCGCGAGCGCCGAGGCAGCGACGAGCAGCGACGCGCCGACACTGACGAGTGACACTCGGGATCCGGGATCCGGGATCCGGGATCCGGCGGATTCGGCGAGTCCCGAGTCCCGGGTCCCGAGTCCCGAGAAGTAGAGCGGGATCACGGCGAACGCAGCGACGATCGCCAGCACCGTCGCGCTCGTCTGTATCCCCAACGACGGCAGGAGCAGAAAGCCCGCGGCGAGAGAACCGGCGACGCCTCCCACCGTGTTTCCCAGATAGAGGGCGCCGGCGCGAGTGCCGACCGAGTCCTCCGCGCGCTGGATGACCGCGTTGGCGAGCGGAAAGCTGAGTCCCATCAGCAGTGCGGGTATTCCAACCTCCAGCAGGATCGGTCTCGCGTTGAACCACAATTCGGCGAGTGCCCGCGCCACACTGGACGAGGCCGTCGAGGCTGCTCCCGCGAAACCAATCGCGCCACCGACCGTCGGATCGAACGCGGCGGCCGCCTCGATCGGTCGAGCATCGGCCGTGGCCAGCCCGATGAGCGTGGCGACGACAAAGAGCGCTTGCGCGGCCATGAACCATTCGGCGGGTCGTGGGATCCGTCGATTGAGCACGCCTCCGATCAGCGAGCCCACGCCTATCCCCATGAGGATCACCGTCAGCAGCAGCGAGAACACCGCGCGGAAGCCGCCCAGCAGGATGGAGAAATGACGGAGCCAGAGCATCTCCATGCCCATCGCGGCGACTCCCGACATCGCGAGTGCAAGGCTGGTGAGGATGAGAGGCCGACGGTCCGGCTTTAGCCGGACTGGAGTGCGCGCAGCCTTCTGACGTACCTTGCGCGACCTCGTAGTGTCCGCCTTGCCGGGCCTGAGCGGAGTCGAAGGCAGCCGGACCTTGCGCGATGCGAGGTACAACGCTCCCACGCCCGCCGTGACGTTCAACCCCACGGCCACCATCTGGGTTCCCTGCAGTCCGACCGCGGGTACCAGCGTGAAGTCGGTCAGGAAGCACCCGAGCGCGGCGCCGGCCGTGTTGGACGCGTACAGGACGGCGATTCGCCACCCGCTGCCCGACAGGTCGCTCCGCACCAGATGGCGAATGAGCAGCGTGAGCGTCCCACCCATCAGGAGCGTGATCGGCGTCAGCAGAACGATGACAATCGCGGCGCGCGCCAGGTACGACGTCGCCGACAGGGCGAACCAGCCGACAGGGTCACGCGAGTAGGTCGAGACGAGCGCCGACAGTTGACCGAGGTGCGGCAGCAGCGCGGAGATGGCCAGCCCCATCAGACCGATGACCAGCTCCACATACCCATAGGTGCGCAACAACGACTCGGGTTGCGTCGCATACCGCCGGTCCGACCACGCCCCGACGAGGTAGCTGCCGGCGCCGAGTCCCGCCATGAACACCGCGACAACGAGCGAGGCCGAGTAGATCGTGTTGCCGAAGACGTTGCCGAATGACCGGACCCAGATGACCTGGTAGATCAAACCGCTGACGCCCGAGCAGAAGAAGAGCAGCTGCAGCACGACGGCCCTAACTTAAGTGGAAAAGTGGAAAAAGTGGAAAAGTGGAAAAGTAAGGCACAACGTGGAAAAGTAGAGCCCATGTGGAAGCGCTTGGTCGCAGTCGCCGGCGCGGGAATGCTGCTGATCGCAGCGGCGGAGACCACGCCGATCGCAGGTCAGGCCTCGCCCGCACCCGCACGAGCCTACACGCCACCGAGGACCAGAGCCGGCCAGCCGGATCTGCAAGGCATCTGGCAGGCCCTCAACACGGCGGCATGGGACATTCAGGACCATGCCGGACAGCGGTTCCCGGGGTTGCCCGCCAGGTTCAGTGTGCCCGCTGGCCAGGGTGTCGTCGAAGGGAACGCCATTCCGTATCAGCCGTGGGCGCTGGCCAAGAAGCAGGAGAACCATCAGAACCGCGCCACGGCGGACCCGGAAGCGATGTGCTACCTCCCCGGCGTGCCGCGGATCACCTACATGCCCTTTCCGTTTCAGATCTTCCAGTTCACGGATCGCGTCGCGATCCTCTACGAGTACCTGCACACGACCCGGGAGATCTATACCGACGGAAGCCCCCATCCGAGTCTGGTGGCCGAGTTCTGGATGGGCGATTCGCGCGGCCGTTGGGACAGGAACACGCTGGTCGTCGACGTCACGCTCTTCACCGGCCAGACATGGTTCGACAGGGCCGGGAACTTCCACAGCGACGGGTTGCACGTGGTCGAGCGCTACACGCGCACCGGGCCCGACCACATGCGATATGACGTCACGATTGAAGACCCCAACGTCTTCACCCGACCCTGGACGATGAGCATGCCCCTCTACCGTCGTCAGGAGATGAACACTCGCCTTCTCGAATATGAGTGCTACGCCTATGCTCGTGAGGATTCCAAGTAGAGGCGGGTCTTTAGACCCGCCTGCTCTGATTCGATTGACCACCACGGTCCTCGCCGTGGCCCTGGTCTGGCTGCTACACCTGGCTGCGCCGCGCGCTCAAACGCCAGCGGCCCCAGCTCCGTGTACAGGTGAATCAGCCCGATTTCACCCATGCGCGCTCGCCAGGGCCAAGACGTTCAACCCGCCTCGCACGGGCGACGGCAAGCCGGACTTGCAAGGGTACTGGCGGGGTCAGGCGTCAGGGACCGAGAACATCGAAGACCATCCAAAGACTGATGACGATGACGGCGGCAGGAGCCTGATTGTGGACCCGGCCGA
The DNA here is from genome assembly GCA_035293405.1 of Vicinamibacterales bacterium. Classification (GTDB taxonomy): domain Bacteria; phylum Acidobacteriota; class Vicinamibacteria; order Vicinamibacterales; family UBA2999; genus Gp6-AA40. The sequence continues at coordinate 15,154 of DATDOE010000118.1, forward strand.
CGGCAAGATCCCGTATCAAGCGTGGGCGGCGGCGCTGCCAGCCCAGCATCGCGCGCAGTATGTCGAGCCGAACGTGCCGTGCTTTCCCTCCGGAGTTCCGCGTTCGCTGTATGTCCCGACCCAGATCGAGTTTCTGCAAACGTCGGGATACGTCCTCATCCTGTTCGAGCGGGCTCACACCTATCGCATCATCCCAACCGACGCACGCCCGCACATCGGGGCGGGCATCCCCCTCTGGCAGGGGGACTCGGTCGGGCATTGGGAAGGCAATACGCTCGTCGTGGACGTCACCAATCACAACGGCAAGCCATGGTTCGACCAGGCGGGGAACTTCTATTCGGCCACGACACACATGGTCGAGCGCTTCACCCTGATCGATCCGGACACCATGCACTACGAAGTCAGACTCGATGATCCCAACGTCTACACGAAACCATGGACAATGGCGTTCCCGTTGAGACGGAACAAGGAGAAGGGCTTCCGGCTCCTCGAAGAGGCCTGCCATGAAGGTGAACGGAACACGGACCCGCTCATTCGCGCCGGGCAACGGATCTACCCGGGCGTGACGAGGGAGAACAGATGATGCGATTGACGATTACCCTGCTGGCGGTCATCGTGCTCGTCGGCTTCACGGCGCGAGCCGTCGAGTCGCAATCCGCCACCGCGCCAGGAATGTGGTCCGAGAAAGCACGGCTTGGCTTCGATCGTACGGAAGCTGCGGTCGTCGCGCTCGGAGGCCGCATCTACGTGCTTGGCGGAATGTCGCGCGGCATGGACTCGGATACGCTCAACCAGGAGTACGACCCGGCGACAGATCGTTGGCGTGAGCGCGCGCCTCTGCCGCGGCCGTTGAGCCATCCCGGTGCCGCCGCACTCAACGGGAAGATCTACGTCGTTGGCGGCTTTCTCCGCAATGTACATCTCGACGCGCAGGATGCCGCCCTCGAGTACGACCCGGCGAAGGACACGTGGCGGGCACTCGCGCCGCTCAAGAGCCCCCGCGGATCGGTTGGCCTCGTCGCGTTGAACGGACGGATACACGCTGTCGCCGGGCGCGATGTCAATCGCGACACCGTGGACACACACGAGGTGTTCGACCCTGGCACGGGCAAGTGGACCGACCTGGCGCCCCTCCCGCGGAAGCGGGATCACGTCGCGATCGTCGCGGCTGAGGGTCGCATCCACGTCATCGGCGGGCGCTTCGTGACGCCGGCTGAAGGGACCAATATGCACGACGTCTACGACCCGACCAGCAACACGTGGACGGCTGCCGCGCCACTACTGACGACTCGCAGCGGCGGAGCGGGAGTGGTCTACAAGGGTCGTATCCTGGTGTTCGGCGGAGAGTGTAATAACGGCGTGCCGTTCGTCCACAACGAAGCGTTCGATCTGAAGACCAGGACGTGGTCCACCCTGGCGCCGATGCCCTCGGGGCGGCACGGCATCAACGCCGCGGCCGACGCACAGAACGTGTACGTGCCCGGCGGCGCGCCGAAGTGCGCCACTGCCGCGTCAGACACGCTGCTGACGTTCAGACTGCCGTAGAACCTCAACGCGGCGCCAGGGAGAATGCGTCCTGGATCGCGGCGGGTCGCGGCGCCCGGCCAACGACCTCTCCGGCGCCCACCTTCCGGCCCTTCGCCGCTCCCTCGTCGCGAGGGCCTCACGTCATCGCTCCTCATCCGCGGCTCGCGACGCCTGCGAGGCCGTTGGCCATCTGGCGCTGGCGCGGGCTTGCGACACGCCGCGCTCCAGAACGCATCCTCCCTGTCGCCGCGCAGGCTGGGCCACATGCCGCGTTCCCGCAGGCGTGGCTGTCCGGTGCGGCTGGCGCCTGCACCAACGCCCAAACGCTCCAAATCCGCAGCTTGGGAGTCGGTTCGGGAATCAGATTGGGAGTTGGGAGTTGTGCTCAATGCTCAAACGAGTTGAGCATTGAGCGTGATCGTCATGGCGCGCGAGAGCGTTAGAACGTCAACCGGAAGCCGATCTGTGCGGAACGATACTGGCCAACCTGCGGCCCCAAATAGTTGTTCGAGCTTTCCTGAGTGACGAGGGTCAGGTTTTCGCGGTTGAAGACGTTGAAGCCCTCCGCGATCAGGTCGATCGCCGCGCGCCCCGGGAGGGGAATCCGCTGTTGCACGCGAAGATCGGTTCTATTCTGCGCCGGCTGCACATAGCTGTTCCGGTCGACGATTCCACCACCGGCCGATGCCGGACGCAGTCGCTGACTGAAATCAGCGCCCGTGACACGGGCGTCGCCCCCATAGAAGGTTTCGGCGCGGATTCCTGCACCAAGATAGTGGAGACCGCTCACCTGGAAGCCACGGCCCACTTCCCAGATGCCGCTCAATACCGCGCGATGGCGCTGATCGCTGGCGGAGAGCGAGTACTCGTTCCCGAGGTCCGGAGCGACCTCGAACGGCACGAGGACGAGACCGCTGAACGGCTGATTCTCAGCGTCCTTCATCGCCGCCAGCGTGTACGTCGCCGCAAACTGCCAGTGCTGGCTCATGCGCTTCGTGACGCTGGTTTGCAGCGCGTGGTACGCGGACCGTGCATTGTGCGGGATCATCGAGACGACACCGTACTGGGGATACGGCAACGTCGCACGATTGGTATACGGGAGGTTCGCGCCGGTGGCCGGGTCGTAGCTCAAGTTGATGTTGTCGATGGTGTCCTTTTCGTGCCGGCCCTGCGCGAAGACGTAGTCTGCCTCGATCGCCATCGTCGAGCCGAACTGACGCTGGAACCCAATTGACGTCTGCCACGTCCGCGCCTGCTGCATGAACTCTTCCGGCGCCGGAATCTCCTGATACGCATTCAACAGACACGGAGCCGCGCCGGCAAAGCCTCGCGACTGCCACGACGCAAAGTTGGCCGCCTGGGCTGGCGAGTTGCAGAAGAGCGACTGCGCCTGCTCATAGGTCGGCAGTGGCTGCCCATTCAGCGGGTTGGCCGCGAAGTCTGGACGGCCGTCGTTGTTGATCTGAATTCTCGCGATCTGCGCGTTGTAGTACGGCCACAACGCGTCGACGGTCAAGGCGTCGGCGTAGTACAGCCCCGACCCACCGCGGATGACTGTCCGCTCGTTCCACTGGTAGGCAAAGCCCAGTCTCGGCTGAATGTTGTTCGTATCGTTCGGACGCCCGGACTCGTAGAACGGCGGCAGACCTACTTCATTCGCCCACGAGTTGAGGCTGAGATCGTACCGCACGCCCAAATTCAACGTCAGGCGATTGCCGATGCGCCAATCGTCCTGAAGCCAGGCGCCCACCTTCGGCTGAGCGTACTCGAGAGGGAACTGTCCGATGCCAATGGTATACCGCGATGTATAGGGAGACAGGGCCGCCAGATTCCACGTATCGACATTGAACGGATCTGGAAATATCGCCTGTAGCGTGGCGTCGGGAATTCTGGAGAGATTGGCGGTGATTGCCCCGCCACATTGATTGCAGTTCTCGCTGTCCTCCAGGTGGCGTACCCACTCGGCGCCAGCTTTCAAGTCATGGCGACCGTGCGCATCGTACGAGTACGCGAAGTCATCGCGCAGGAAGGCCACTCGCTGGTCCCGGTGGCGTGGATAGTTGGCGTTGCCGGCGATCGAAAACCCTTGCAGGGTAATCCGCGGATGGCCGTTGGTCACGCGCGGCGCCTGCCAGTGCCGTGACCACTCCGTCAGGAGCGTATTCCTGAATCCGAAATGGCTGTATCCGCCTTTGATCTCGTTCAGAGCACGATTGCTCAGCACCTGCGTCAGCGTCCCAAGGTACTCCTCGTTCCTGCTATCGTCCGTGCCTGTCTGCGCTGGATGCGTGGTCGTCGCCGAGCCACCCGACAGCAGAGGATCGACGCTCTTGTGCCTCGCGATCTTTCCCATCAGACGCGTTCGCGGCGACAGTTGGTAGTCCACGCGTATGCCACCCAGCTTCCGGTTGAGCGTGCCTTCCCGCTCGATATTGAACGCCGGATAGGGTGTGTTCCAGATTGCGGACTTCGGCTGGCGCTCGTATTCGAAGTTGCCGAAGTAGTGCAGCTTGTCGCTGATGATCGGTCCTCCGAGTGCCACGCTGTACTGCTGATTGCTGACCGGTTCGACACGGCCGAGCGCAGGGTTCTCGGTGTTGAAGCTGTCGTCGCGGAAATTCGTCCGGAAGGTGCCCGAGAGTCTGTTGGAGCCCGACTTCGTGATCGCATTCACCTGGACGCCGGTCGATCGACCTTGCGTCGCGTCGAACCGATTGGCGATGAACTGGAACTCGGCGATCGAGTCCTGGCTGTATCGAGGCTGCCCGCCGGCACCGATTTCCGAAGAGATCTGCTGGCCGTCGAGGTTCAACTGGAATTCACGCGCCTCGCCGTCGTTGCGATCGGTCAGCGGTGCGGGTGGTCCAGTGCCGCTCGCGCCAGGGCTCGTGCGACTTCCAGGCGCCAGGAGCGCCAGCGCCATCCAGTTGCGTCCGGGGGCCGGCAATTCCTGTACCTGCGTCGGATCGACGTTGCCCCCGAGGCTCGACGTCGACACGGAAAGGAGCGGCGATTCGGCGGTGACCGTAATCGTCTCCGCGGCCGTCGCCTCCAGCATCGGCAGGTTGACGGTCATGACCTGCCCCACGAGGAGCTGCAGGTTGTCACGCGTCACCGCCTTGAACCCGGCGAGCTCCGCCGTGATCTTGTACACGCCGACGCGTCCGGCAATGCGATAGACGCCACGCGCGTCCGTCACGGCCACAAAGGTGTTGCCGGTGGCTTCGAGCACCGCGGTCACGGTGACTCCAGGCAGGACGGCGCCTGTCGAATCAGTGACTGTGCCAGTGATTGCGGCTTCCTGTGCGGATGCGATTGCGGGCAGCGCGAACAGGGCGCACAGCAACATCACTCGCCTTACAAGATTCGGGCTCGTCACGGAGACCTCCTCGTCGGGGCAAACGGAATATTCAGGGACAGAGCTACAGCGTCAGGGGGTGTAACGAGGCGACAGCAACGGCCGGTTTGGCCCATCCTCGTAGGCCCCTCACACTCCGGCGCGGCACGCCGGTCGAGGGGAAAGTGCGCGGATTATAGCGCCGGGAGTGAGCCTGTCAAGGAGCGAAATGGGGGGAGCGGCGGGTCTGAAGACCCGCCGCTACTCCTCGTTACCGTGCAGCCGGCGTCTTCTGGAGGACCTGCTCGACGATGGCCTTGAACTCGTCGGCCGTCAGCAGATCTTTCTTCTCGAACGATTTCGCCTTGACCAGCTGCAGCATCGCCATCCGCTCTTCGTCGGTGGCTGTGATGCCCAGCTTCTCGCACCACTCCTCCATTGAGGGTGGACCGCTGTTTTTGCCCAGCACGATCGACACCGGCTTCTGCCCGACCAGCTCCGGCGCGAACGGCACGTACTCGAGCGGATGCTCCTTGCGCGCCATGCGGACCCAGCCGGCGATGATGCCCGACTCCACCTCGTAGAGCTTCTCCCCCACGATCGGCCGGTTCGGCGGCTGCGTGACCTTGGCGAGGTCCATCACGAACCGCGACACCTCGACGAACTTCTCGGTGTGGATGCCAAGGTCAACGCCGTAGAGACACAGCAGCGACATCACGACGTCCTCGACGGGGACGTTGCCGGCACGCTCGCCAAGGCCGGTGATCGTGGTGTGCGCCACCGACGCCCCGGCCCCGAGCGCGGCCACCGTGTTGGCGACTCCCAGCCCGAAGTCCTGATGACAGTGAATCTCGACCGGCTTGCCGGTCCGCTCGATCACCTTCTTCACCACGTGCGAGACCGCGCCTGGTATGCACACGCCCATCGTGTCGGCGATGGTCAACGCGTCCATGTGACCTTCGGTGGCCACCTGCTCGACGATGTCGAGGAAGCGATTGAGCTCGGTGCGCGTGGCGTCGATCGTGAAGAAGACCGTGTAGAGGCCGGCAGCCTTGGCGGCGAGCGTGGTCTCGATCGAGGCTTTCATGGCCCGCTCGAGCGGCCAGCCGTACCCGTATTTGATCATGTGATCGCTGGCCGGGATCTCGATCACGACACCCGAGCAGCCGCACGCTTTGATGACGTCGATCTCGGCAGGAATGCAGCGAGCGAAGCCGAAGATCTCGGCCTTCAGCCCCAGCGCGGCGATGTCCGAGATGGCGGCCTTGTCCTGCGGGGACACGGCGGGCATGCCGGCTTCGATGCGGTGGATGCCCAGCGAGTCGAGCTTCTTCGCGATCGCGACTTTCTCCTCGCGGCGGAAGACGACCGCCGTCTGCTGCTCGCCGTCACGCAAGGTGACGTCGTGAATCTTCAGGTTCGGGCGGAACGTGGACTGCTGCCGGACCTCGGGGAGGTACGACCACGGGCTACCGAACCATTTGTCTGTTTTCCAGGGTTCCTGCATATCAACTCCCAACTACCAACCCCCAACTCCCAAAGGTCTAACTCCCAATCTCCTTTGGCTCGACCGAAGATGTTACGATCCCACCCGAGACAAAGTCCACGAGATGCCCCAGATTCGCTTTACGTTGAACGGCCGCCGGACCGAAGCCTCTTATGAGCCGGGGATGCACCTGCTCGAGGTGCTCCGCGAGGAATGCGGCATCGTCTCGGCCAAGAACGGATGTGCGCCCGAGGGTGCCTGCGGGTGCTGCCTGGTCCAGATCGACGGCAAGCCCGCCCTCTCCTGTCTCCGAAAACCGGAGCAGACCGACGGCCACGACGTGGTCACGCTCGAGGGAATTCCCGAAGCGACGCGCCGGCTGATGGGCGAGGCCTTCGTTCTCGAAGGCGGTGTCCAGTGCGGCTTCTGCATTCCCGGCATCGTCGTTCGGGCGGCGGCGCTCGTCGAGAAAGGGAAGACGGGCGATCGTGCGGCCATCGCAAAGGCGCTCGACGGGCATCTCTGCCGCTGCACGGGCTACGGACGCATCATCGACGCCATTCAAACCGCTGGTGAAGCTGCCGCCAACGGCGGCTGCCTGACGCGCACCGAGCCGCGACGGAACTCGTTCTTCGGCGAAGAGCTCGGGCTGCAGCGGAATCCCGCGTTCGCCAATGGGAACGGGAACGGCACCGGGCATGGCATCGGTCGTTCGATCGCCCGACAAGGCGGAGCCGCGCAGACGCTCGGCGACAAACCGTTCGTGGATGACATGCGCGTCCCCGGCATGCTGCACGGCGCCATGGTGCTCACAGAGCACGCGCGGGCACGGATTGTCCGGATTCGCACTGACGAGGCCGCGGCGATGCCGGGCGTGGTGCGGGTGTTGACCGCGGCCGACGTGCCTGGTTTCCGCGGAACCGGCCTCAACGATCCCGACCAGCCTGTCTTCGTGGCCGAGGGTGAGACCACCTGCTGCGTCGCCGACTTCCTCGCCATGGTCGTCGCCGACACGCAATTCCACGCCCGCCAGGCGGCCAGTCGCGTCCGGATCGACTACGAGGTCCTCGAGCCACTCACCGATCCGTTCGAGGCCATGAAGCCAGGGGCGCCCCTGGTGCATCCAGCGGACACTTTCAGCCCGAGATCATCGAACATCCTTCAGCCGATCACCGCCTTCTCGCGTGGCGATGTCGACGCCGCGCTGGCACAGGCGGCGCACGTCATCGAGACGACGTTTCAGACCCAGCCGATCGAGATTGCCTTCCTCGAGCCGGAAGCCTGCCTCGCTGTGCCGCAAGGTGATGGCGTCAAGGTGTACACGGACAGTCAGGGATCCGTGTACGACCATCAGCAGATTGCCAAGGTGCTGAATCTCGATCCCAAGCACGTCGAGATCGCTCTGTGCGCCAGCGGCGGGGCCTTCGGCGCGAAAGAGGAGCTGTCGATTCAAGCGCAGACGGCGATCGCCTCGCGTCTGCTGGACCGGCCGGTGAAGACGGTACTCACGCGCGAGCAGTCAACGCAACACCACGTCAAGCGTCACGCGATGTGGATCACGCTCACGGTGGGCGCCGATGCCGACGGGCATCTGCTCGCGCTTCGCTCTCGCATCGTCGCCGATGCGGGCGGCTATCACACCACGAGCGCCAAGTGCGCGCTTCGCGCCGCGTGCCACTCGTGCGGCGTGTACCGCGTCCCGAACGTCGAGGTCGAGGCGAAAGCCGTCTACACGAACAATCCGAATGCCGGCGCGATGCGCGGCTTCGGCAGCAACCAGGCGCAGTTCGCGATGGAAGGCATCATGGACATGCTGGCCGAGAAGGTCGGCGTGGACGGCTGGGACATCCGCGAGCGCAACATCCTGAACCCCGGCGACGCGCTGGGGACGGGACAGATCATGCGGGACAGCGTCCGCGGCATTCGCGAAACGCTTCTGGCCGTCAAGGACGTGTACAAGAGCGCGAAGTACAAGGGCGTCGGCTGCGGGATCAAGAGCACCGGCCTTGGCAACGGCACCACTGAAGGCGGCTACATCGTCATCCGCGTCGTCGACGGGCCGAAATTAGAAATCCTCAACGGCTACACGGAGATGGGACAGGGCGTCTACACGGCGACCATGCAGGCGGTGTGCGAGGAGACCGATCTCCCGCCGGAGATCATGACCGTCCTGTGGGACAAGGAACTCGGCGAGAAGTGCGGTGAGACCTGGGCATCGCGCGGAACGACACTGAGCTGCGCGGCGGCGCAACACGCAGCCCGCAAGCTCTCGGCCGAACTGGACTCATTGCCGCTGACACTTGAACCCCTCGGGCGCACGCCGGACCCCGCGCTCCGAGTACGCCAACTCGCGCAACTGGTCGGGCGACAGTACGCGGGCGAATACGTGTGCAACTTCACCACGCGGCCGGGCACGCCAGAGTCCATCCTGAACCCGACAACGCACCTCACGTTCAGCTACGCGGCGCAGGTCGTGATCCTCGACGAGCAGGGCAAGACCCAGCGGGTTCTCGTGGCCAACGACGTGGGCCGCGCGATCAATCCCCGGCTCTGTGCCGAGCAGATGGAGGGCGGCGTCCACATGGGTCTTGGCTACGCGCTGTCCGAGAACTTCACCTCGACCAAAGGTGTCCCTGACTCGCTGGCCCTTCGCGATCTCGGCATCGTCGCGGCCAAGCACATGCCGGACGTTGACGTGATCCTGATCGAGGTGCCGGACGAAGTTGGCGGGTATGGGGCCAAGGGCGTCGGCGAGATCGGCTGCGTCGCCACGGCCGGCGCCGTCGCCGGGGCGCTTCATTCCTACGACGGCATCCGCCGCGTCAAGCTGCCGATGGACGATGCGCCGGCGGCGAAGGCGAGCCTGCCCAAGTCGAGATCGCGGAGCGCGCAGAGCACGCTGAGGAAAGATCAACGCAGAGAACACTGAGGGGCAGAGGTACGCAGAGAGACTCCACGGGTGACCCGCGCTTCGCGCGGCACGGATCGAGGGGAAGGCCGTGAACGCAAGCGCGACAAACGATCGCGAGGCGCTTGCGATTCACGGCCTTCCCCTCGATCCGTGTAGCCGGCCGTAGGCCGGCGTCACCCGTGGCCCCCTCCGCTGCTCCCCGCGATCTCTATTCCGGGAAGCCGTTCACGATCCGCTTGATTCCTGCCTTCATGGTCGGTGCGCCAAAGTTCAGCAACAGACCAACTGGGTATTCTCCCAACCGTAGGTAGGTGTGAAGCTGCCTGCTGTGAATGGGCGCGAGCGTTTCCTGCGCCTTCACCTCGATCAGGACGCTGCGTTCGACCACGAGATCGGCGCGGTACCCGCAATTGATTGTCACGCCCCGGTAGACCAGTGGAACAGCCCTCTGGAGCTCGATTCGAATGCCTGCTTCGCTCAGCTCGTAGGCAAGGCACGTGAGATAAGCGCTCTCGAGCAAGCCCGGGCCGAGAGCCCTGTGGATTCTTATTGCGGCGTCGAGCACGTTCGACGTCAGCCGATTCAGCGTCTCTGCAGTCGCGGACGTGGACATGCCGACGACGTTGCAGCCGGCGTACCGGGATCCATCGCCCCCGATTCATGGAGTGATCCCTCGGATTGGTCACCTGACATCGCAGGAATCGCTCGGTTGATGCGACCTACGAAATGCAGGAAGTGCGATGCGAGCTGTTCGCGGAACACAGAGACAAGATCAACGCAGAGCACGCTGAGGAGCAGAGATTCGCAGAGAGGGCCACGTGTGGCTGCCGGCCTACGGCCGGCTACATGGATCGAGGAAAGGCTGATCGCAAACGCCTGCCCGTCTCATCGGGCGCTTGCGATCAGCTTTTCCTCGATCCATGCCGCGGAGCGCGGGCCACACGTGGCCTGGTCCGTGAGCCGCTCTCGCGAAGCGCTGGCCACAGGTGGCGGGGTCGGCAGCCTCCGCGTATCTCCGCGCCTCTCTGCTGATCTCTGCGTTAAGGCTCTTCCCTGCGCCCTCCGCTTCCTCTGCGCGCCCTAGAACGTCAGCCGGAACCCAAACTGCATCGTGCGAGTCTGGGCGGTCACAGGCTGCAAGTACTGCGCAACGTTGGTCTCGACTGTGCCGATCCCGTAGTTGGGACGGTTGAACATGTTGAACACTTCGGCGATCCCGTCGATCGCCAGGCGCCCTCCCAACGGAATCCGCTGCTGCAGCCGCAGGTCGGTTCGATTCTGCGCCGGCGCGATCAGCGCGTTGCGCGGAACCACTGTGCCATCCATCCGCAGCCGTTGACTATTGGCGGCTCCGGTTTGCCGCCGATCCCCACCATAACTGCCCGACAACCGAAGACCCGCCGCGAAGAAGTGGAGCGCGCTCACCTGGAATCCGCGGCCGACCTGCCAGATACCGTTGAAGACGGCGCGGTGTCTTTGATCGTCAGAGGACAGGCCCCACTCACCGCCCAGATCTGGAACAGTGTAGAACGTCACCTGCTGGAGACCGCTGAACGGCTTCGTGTCCGCGTTCCAGAGGCCTGACAGCGTATAGGTCGCCGAGCCCTGCCAGCGATCGCTGAACCGCTTCGTGACGCCGGTCTGTAACGCATGATAGGCCGAGCGCGCGAGGTGCGTGTTCATCGAGACAACGCCCCAATCCGGGAAGGGCCGCAGGGCACGGTTCGAGGACGGGAAGTTGGCGCCGGTCGCCGGATTGAACGTCAGGTTGATGTTCTCGACGACATCCTTCTCGTCGCTGCCCTTGCTGTAGACGTAGTCGGCTTCGAAGGAGATCGTGTTGCCCACCTGACGCTGGAAGCCAATCGATGTCTGGAACGTGCGCGGCAGGTGCACCAGGTCGAACGGTCCCACGAACTCCTGCAGATCGCGAATCAGGCAGCCAGGCGCGTTGTTGTTCGCATAACAGAACCGCTGTAGCGCCTGGTCGTAGGTCGGCAGCGGCTGCCCGTTCGTCGGGTTCGCTGCGAAATCGGCGCGGCCGTCGTTGGCGTACTGCTGGTGCGCGGCTCGCGCTCGTACTCGTAGTTCGCGAAGTAGTGGAGCTTGTCCTTCACGAGCGGGCCACCGAGCGTCGTGCTCAGTTGCTGATTGTTGATGGGCTCGACGCGGTTCAACACCGGATTCTCGGCGTTGAATTTGCTGTTGCGGAAGTTGCCGCGGAAGGAACCAGTGAGCCGGTTGCCACCCGACTTGGTGATGGCATTGACCTGCACGCCAGACGACCGCCCCTGGGTCGCGTCGAACCGGTTCGAGAGGAACTGGAACTCCGAGATCGAGTCCTGGCTGTACCGCGGCTGCCCTCCCGTCCCGATGTCGGCGGAGACCTGCTGGCCATCCATGTTGAGCTGAAATTCTCTGGCCTCGCCGTTGTTCCTGTCGGGCAGCGGCGTGGTCGCGTTGACCGCGAGCGTCCGGCTTCCAGGCGCCAGAAGCGCCAGCCCCATCCAATTGCGTCCGTTCACCGGGAGCTCCTGGACCTGACGCGGATCGACATTACCGCCCAGACTCGAGGTGGCGACATTGAGCAGCGGCGATTCGGCGCTGACCGTCACCGTCTCGGCGGCGGTGGCCTCCAACATCGGCAGGTTGACGGTCATCACTTGTCCGACGAGCAGCTCGAGGCCATCCCGCGTGACGGCCCGGAATCCCTGGAGCTCCGCCGTCAGCCTGTAGACGCCAGCCCGCGCGGCAATGCGATACACACCGCGCTCGTCGGTGACCGCCAGGAACTTGTTGCCGGTGGCCTGGTGCACCGCCGTGATCGTTACGCCGGGGAGCACGCCTCCGGTGAGATCGGTCACGGTGCCGCTGATCACCGCTTCCTGCGCCAACGCGACCGCCGGCACGCTCGCAAGCAGCGCAGCGATCAGGAGAAGTCGTCCCAGTACTCGTGACGTCATGGAGTCCTCCGATGTGAGTCCCCGCGTTCGACTGCCCGGCCGAACGATCCGGGTGAGGATGGCTTCCGGGCTCGTACCGACGGTCTTCTCGACTGTTCGACGACGCCGACTCGGTCTGATATGGCAGGTTGACAGCGAGACCCTAGCGCACACCGAGGATGCGCGTCAACTGGGGCGAGATCGCGGAGGCGGCTGAGCACGCGGAGACAAGCCAGACGCAGAGCACGCCGAGGAGCAGAGATTCGCAGAGAGAGCCACGTGTGGCTGCCGGCCTACGGCCGGCTCCATGCCGCGCGAAACGCGGGCCACACGTGGCGGGTTCCGCAGCCTCCGCGTATCTCCGCGCCTCTGCTGATCTCTGCGTTAACGCTCTTCCCTGCGCTCCCGGCTCCCTCTGCGGCCTCGAACCCTTGACTCGATCCCCGCCTCCATGTACTTCTCTTCCTTCTCGATCGACCATCCATCACTCTCACAGGAGCCAGGCCACACATGGGAGCCAATTTCGGAATCGCGGGACTCGACTGGCAGCAGCGTGTCAACTGGGACCGCATGCGCAAGTACCGTCTCGAACGCGCCAGAGAACGCATGAAGGCCCACGGGCTGGGCGCGGTGCTGTGCATGTACGACGAGAATGTCCGCTACATCACGGGCACCCTCACGCCTGGCTGGAACCGGCTCAAGCCCGGACTTCGCTACGCGATCCTCTGCGGCGACGATCCACCGGTACTCTTCGAGCAGGGCGACCTCGGCTTCCAGATCGAGCGCCACTCGCCGTGGATTCCCAAGGAAAACGTCCGCTGGTCGTATGCCTGGATCAAAGGCGCGGCCGGTGCCGCATCGCGCCAGCAGGTGACCAAGTTCACCGACGCCATCGTCGCGGAAATGAAGAAGAGCGGCGTGGCCGGCATGAAGCTCGGTGTCGACTTCATCGACATCAACATGATCGAGATCTTCAAGAGCAAGGGCATCGAGTGGGTCGACGGCATGTCACCGATGATGGAGGCGCGCGCCGTCAAGAATGTCGACGAGCAGGAATGCCTGCGCATCGTCGGCGCCATCGGTGACGGCGCCCACTGGGAAACGATGAAGTTCCTGCGCCCGGGCATCACTGAAAACCAGGTGACGGCGCACATCATGGAATACCTCTACAACATTCCGGGCATGGAGGACGTCGAAGACGTCATCGTGTCGAGCGGCCCCAACACGTGGCCCAACTGGCGCAACTTCTCCGACCGCATCATTCAACCCGGCGACATCGTCTTCATGGATCTGGCGGCGCTGACGTGGAACGGCTACAAGTCCTGCTACTACCGGACGTACTGCGTCGGCAAGGAGCCGAGCGACGAGCAGAAGGAGGTCTACGCCACGGCGCTCAAGTGGCTGTACGACTCGATCGGCGCGGTGAAGGCGGGAACCACGACGCGCGAGATTGCGTCGAAGTGGCCGTCGGCCAAGGAAGCATACGGCTACGCGGAAGAGGACCAGGCCGCGGCCAACCTGTGGGGACACGGACTCGGCCTCGCCCAGTACGATCCGCCGGTGATCTCGCGCATCTGGTCGCTCGATCACCCGATCGAGATCAAAGCGGGCATGGTGTTCGCCCTCGAGACGCAGCACGGGAAGATGTACCGGTGGGGCGTGCGCATCGAGGAGATGCTGATCGTGCACGAGGACCGCATCGAGATCATCTCGAACTTCCCGGTCCAGCAGATCACGGTCGTCGACCCGATGCCGGGTTACGGCGCGCACGTAAAGTAATCGGTCGCAGGGGCGACGCACGCGTCGCCCCTGCATAACCCCATGGAACATCTGATCGTCCCCCTCTCCTCCGTCGAGGCCACCGACGCAGCTCGATTCGGTCCCAAGGCTGCGAACCTCGCCGCCCTTGGGCAGGCGGGACTCCCGATCCCCGATGGCATCTGCCTCGACGCGCGGGCGTACCGCCTGCAGGTCGAGGCGCTGGGCCTGGAGGCATCGGCACGTGGTGCCTTCGCGGCGACCGATGGGCCCGAGGCGCGCCGGCACGCGCTGCAGATGAAGCTCGGCCTGCTCCAGCAGCCGATCACCCCGGCCGTGCTCATACCGTTTCTCACCGCATGGCGCGACCTTGTGGACGGGACCGACGCACTGACCGTGGTGCGATCCTCCGCGCTCGTCGAAGACCGCTTCGGTTCCAGTTTCGCCGGGCAGTTCGAGAGCTATCTCGGGCTCGAGGAGGAATCCGAAGTGCTGACCGCCGTGCGCGCCTGTTGGGGCGCGCTGTGGTCGACGCGCGCGCTGCGCTATATGGCCACTCACGACCTGGACCCGGCGGACACAGCGATGGCCGTACTCGTCCAGCCACTCGTCAACGCCCGCGCCGCCGGCGGAGGATTGAGCCGCACCGCGGACGAGGGGATGCTGGTGAGTGCCACCTTGGGACTCGGGTCGGCGATCGCGCAGGGCGAAGTCACACCAGACCGTTTCGAGCTGAGCCAGGACGGCCGGATCCTTCACGTCGCCGCCGGTCGAAAGGATCACACCATCAGCTGCGGCCATCGGCGTGCGCCATCGACCGAGGCTGTGTCCGCGACGCTTGCCGCGGAACCGTGCCTGTCGAACACCGAGGTCCTGGAGATCGCCAGACTGTTGAGGAAGTCGGAGGATGTCGTCGGCGGTCCAGTGGAAATCGAATGGGCACTGGACGAAGAGGGATTCAAGCTGCTGCAGGCACGCCCTCTGCACATGCAGCCGGCGCAAGTCCCCGACGAGATCTGGCTCCAGCATCCACGCCTCAACGGGCATCCCGCGGGAGTCGGCTGGGCAGCGGGACGCGCGGTGGTGATCAACTGCGAGTGTGAGATGGGACGCGTGGCGGCGGGCGATGTCCTGATCACACGTGTGGCGGGACCGGCCCTCAGCCATATCCTGCCGCGTGTGTCGGGCGTGGTCACCGAACGCGGCGGCAGCACATCGCACATGGCCTCGCTGGCGCGCGAACGTGGCATCCCGATGGTGCTCGGCGTCGCCGACGCGACGCGACGCATCCCTGACGGGGCGCAGGTCGCGGTCGATGGCGTCGCGGGGATTGTGCGGTGGATGTCTTAGCTAGCTGGTAGCCGCTAGCTGGTAGCTGGGAGCAAGAACTCGGAACCGCGACCGGCTACAAGCTACCGGCTACCGGCCACCGGCCACCGGCCAGTAGTACACTCCGCCACCATGAAGACCATCATGTCGGCAGTCGTCGCCGCCCTCGTCTTCGTGATGGCGAGCACATCGGCTCAGGTCCAGCAGCTCCAGACGATCACGCTCAACTACCCCACTCGAAGCGGCGCCTCCTGGCCCTTGTTCATCGCGAAGGAGGGCGGCTACTACCAGAAGCACGGGCTGGACGTGACCCTGATCTTCGCCGGGCATCCGGCTGGCATCGCGATGGTCGTGAGCGACCAGGCGCAGATGAGCAGCTACAACCTCGAGTCGGTGATGCAGGCCAGCTCCAGGGGCGAGGCGCCTTTCACGGTGGTCGGAAGCTCGGTCAACAAGCCGTTCTTCGCGTTGATGTCGAGAAAGGACATCGCCGGCGTCAAGGACCTCAAGGGCAAGACGATCGCCGTCAGCCAGATTGGCGATCCGCCGTACAACTACACCAGCGCCTTTCTTCGCACGTTCGGCCTGACCGCACGTGACGTGCAGTGGATCGCCGCCGGCGCCGACGCCAACGGCCGGGCCGCGGCGCTCGCATCCGGCCGCGCCGATGCGACCCTGCTGACGCCGCCGGCCTACTTCCGGCTCGAAGAAGCCGGCTACAAGAATCTCGGCAATCTCGCCGACCACGACGACATCTTTGCGGCGACGACGTACTTGATGAAGAAGAGCACGGTGGCGTCCAACCCGCGCCTGCCCGAGCTGTTGATCAAGGCCCACGCCGAGGCCATCAAGCGCTTCTACGACGACAAGGCATTCGCGGTGAAGGCCTATCAGACGTATGACAAGCAGACGACCGCGGACGTGGAGCGCTTCTACGACGGCTACGCGAAGGCCAACGTGCTCGAGCGCGTG
Source organism: Vicinamibacterales bacterium (assembly GCA_035293405.1). GTDB lineage: Bacteria > Acidobacteriota > Vicinamibacteria > Vicinamibacterales > UBA2999 > Gp6-AA40. The sequence continues at coordinate 31,416 of DATDOE010000118.1, forward strand.
CCGTACGTGCTGACCGGCGCGGTGCAGGCGGTGATCGATCAACAGAGCGATTCGAAGCTCCTGGCGCAGATGAAAGGCTTCGACTTTCACGGCGTCATCGACAACAGCGTGGTCGCACGACTGGTCAAGGAAGCCTTCTTCCAGCAGCTGTTCGGTCCCGGGATCAAGGCCGAAGAGGAACGCAAGGCGAAGCTCGCGTTCAAGTAATGGGATCGGGAGTCATCTATCGGGCCGACAACGTCGGCAGCCTGCTGCGTCCGAGGGCAGTACTCGACGCCCGCAACGACCCGCGCACGACGCCCGGGCAACTGAGGGCGCTCGAGGACACGCACATCCTCCAGGCGCTTCAGCGTCAGCAGGCGCTTGGCTTCCGCATCTTCACCGACGGCGAGCTGCGCCGCAAAGGATTCATGAGCGACTTCTACGAGTCGGTCGACGGCCTCGACACCGACGGCTCGATCGCTCGGGCGTGGACAGGTGGGAGCGCCGCTGGCGGGTCGCCGCTCATCGGGCTCGTGGTCGATCGGATCAGACAGACGAAGCGGCTCACGAAGCACGAGGCGGACTTCGTCGTGCGACAGAGCCCCGGCGACGTCAAGATGACGCTGCCAAGCGCCAATCAGTTTCCGGCGATCATGTATCGGAAGGGGCTGAGCGACCGCGCCTACCCCACCTACGCCGACTTCCTGTGGGACATCGTCCCGATTGTCAGATCAGAGGTCCAGGCGCTCGTGAACGAGGGCGTGAAGTACATCCAGATCGACGCGCCCCGCTACAGCTACTACCTCGATCCGAAGTGGCGTGCGTTCATCCAGACCGAGATGGGGGTCACTCCCGAGCACGCGCTCGATGAAGCCATCCGCGTGGACAACGCGTGCCTCGAGGGCGCCAGGCGCGATGGGGTGGTCGTCGCGATTCACCTGTGCCGCGGCAACAACCGCAGCCAGTGGTATGCCGAAGGCGGCTACGATCCCATCGCCGAAAAGCTGTTCAACCAGCTGGCGGTTGACGTCTTTCTGCTGGAGTACGAATCCGAGCGCGCCGGCACGTTCGAGCCCTTGCGCTTCGTGCCGAAAGACAAAGGCGTGGTCCTCGGCCTCGTCAGCAGCAAGATCCCGCGGCTGGAATCACAGCATCAGTTGCGACAACGGATCGAAGAGGCCAGCAAGTACGTGCCGCTCGAGAACCTCGCGCTCAGCCCGCAGTGCGGCTTCGCCTCAGTGCTCGAGGGGAACCTGCTGACCGAGGACGAGCAGTGGCGCAAGCTACAGCTCGTCGCCGACACGGCGCGCACGGTGTGGCCTGATGCGTAAGGACACGAATGCGAAATTCAAAATGCAAAATGCAAAGGGCAGAGTGCGTCTGCATTCTGCCTTCTGCATTCTGCCTTCCGTCTACGGCTGCACGCGCGACAGCTGCTCCAGGAGCTTGCCTCTCGGGCTGTCGGCAGGCACGAACCGCTGCACGCGCTCCCCGGCAAACACCTCGCCGGTGTAGATGTTGCCCTTCGAGTCCACCGCGATCATGTGCAGCCCGAAGAACGAGCCGCCGCTCTCGCCCAGGCTGCCCATGCGGCCGACTTCCTTGCCGTCCTCGCGGTTCAGGAAGTAGATGTGGTTGTTGGTCAGGTCTGAGATGTAGAGGAATCGCTGCTGCTTGTCGGCCGAGAAGCCCACGCCGCCGGTCGCGCCACCGATGCCGGTATGCGGCGCGAGGACGAACTCCTTCAGGAATTTGCCTTGCTTGGTCGTGACGTGGATGCGGTTGGCGTTGCGATCGGCGGCGTAGACCAGGCCATCGTTCGAGATGTTGATGGTGAGGTGGCCGCGGAACTCCTTCGGCATCGGCCCGTTCGACGTGTAGGCGCGATCGTCGGCATTCGTGCTGACCTCGGACAAGGGCCGGCCGTAGGCGCCCCAGCCACGCTTGAACGCGAACGTCTTCAGATCGAAGACCATCACCCGTCCACCGAGGTAGCTGTCGGCGACGTACATCTCGCCCGCCGGCTCGTCGAGCCGAATCTCTTCGATCCCGCCGACGATCATCGGCGTCGAGGCGGGATACTTGGCGCGGAAGGCCGCGGCATTGGCCCCGCGACCGCCGCCCTCATTGGCGTTGCCGCCGCCACGCCCCAGGAATCCAGAGACCGGGCCGGCGCCACCGCGGCCGGGCACGCGCGGCGCCGCACCACGGCCTCCCGGCGGGCCACCATTCTCGGTCTCAGGCGCTCGGGGCACCTCGCCCACCACCTTGCCCGACTTGGGATCGTATTTGCGGACGGTGTCCTGCCCGATGTAGACGAACCCCTGGCTGTCCACGTCCATGCCGTGTCCCTGAGGCGCGTCGAACGAGCCGATCACGTTCCCGTTCTTGTCGATGTGGATCATCGATGGAGGGCGGACACAGCAATCGGCGGGTGCCGGCGTGAGCTCGGCATGGAGCTCGATGTCCGTCAAATCGTTCGGGCGGTTCAACACCCAGACATCGTCGTTCTTGTCCACGGCCAGACCCGTGACGCCGCCCAGCTTCCACTTGTTCGGGAGCGGCTTCGGCCAGTCCGGATCGAACTTGTATCTCGGCGCCGCGGTCTGCGCGTCGAGCACGGTGTAGAGGGCCAGCACGCCGAGGCTGATCGGTAGGATGTAGGCGGCCGCTCGCACGGCTTTCGCAAGGCTGTTCGTCATATGCGTCTCTCCCCTGGAATCCGGTGACGTTCAGTCCCCAGACGGGCGTCGCTGCGGATGCTACACCAGTTCGGCGAGCGCAGGGAAAGCAGAGCTCGCCGAGAACGGATCAACGCAGAGTTTCGCAGAGAGACGCGGAGAAGCGCAGAGACGGAAGAACACACAGGCACGGGTGGGCCTCCCCAAGGACACAGAGAGGGCCACGGTGGGCCGCCGGCCGAATGGCCGGCTCATTGATCGAGAGGAATCCCAGGAATACAAGCAACGCGTATCAGACAGCTTGTATTCCTGGGGTTCCTCTCGATCAATGCCGCGCGAAGCGCGGGCCGGCCCGTGGCCCTCCTCCGCGTACCTCTGCTCCCCAGCGTTCTCTGCGATGATCTTTTCTCTTGCGCCCTCCGCCCCCTCTGCGCGCCCGGCAACACGCTCGAACCATCATCTGGACTAGACTTACCGCCGACCAATCATGCTTGTAGCTGTCTCCGATTCCGTGTTTCCCAACCTGGATCCCGCCCGCCAGGTGCTGGCGTCAATTGGCGCCGAGCTGAAGATGGCGGACGCGCCCACGCCCGAGGCCATCGTGCGCGCGGCGGCCCCGGCCGATGCGCTGCTCGTGACCTACGCGAAGATCACCGCGGACATGATTCAAGAGATGCCGCGCTGCCGGATCATCTCGCGGTTTGGCATCGGCGTGGACAACGTCGATCTGGCCGCGGCGACGAGCGCCGGCATCGTGGTCACGAAAGTGCCGGACTACTGCATCGACGAGGTGTCCGACCACACGCTCGCCCTGCTGCTGGCGCTCGTGCGCAAGATCCCCTCATCGAGCGCCCGGACACATGCCGGGCGGTGGGAGATGAAGGCCGTCGTGCCCATTCATCGCCTGCGCGGCAGCATCCTCGGGCTGGTCGGCTTCGGCAGGATTCCGCAGCTGGTGGCGCCGAAAGCGAAATCGTTCGGCATGACGGTCATCGCCTACGACCCGTTCGCCCCACCGGAGGCCTTCGCGCAGGCGGGCGTGCAACGCGTCGAGCTGCCGGAGCTGCTGCAGACATCCGACTACGTGTCGTTGCATGTGCCGCTGATGCCCGAAACTCGTGGCCTCTTCAACAAGGACACATTCGGTCAGATGAAGCCGGGCGCGTATCTGGTCAACACCGCGCGAGGGCCGATTATCGATGAAGCCGCGCTGGCCGACGCGCTCGACAGCGGCACGCTCGCGGGGGCCGCGCTCGACGTGATGACACAGGAGCCGCCTCCGTCCTCGCCGCTCTTCGGACGCGACAACGTCATCATCACGCCGCACACCAGCTTCTACTCCGAGGAGTCACTCGTCGAGTTGCAGGTCAAGGCCGCCCAGGAAGTTGTCGCCGTGCTCAGCGGAAAGGCCGCGAGGAATCCAGTCAATCCGGAAGTGCGAAGTGTAAAGTGAAAAGTGCAAAGTCCTTGACCATGGCCACTCACCTCACACTTCGCACTTCAAACTTCACACTTCTATGAAAGCGATGGTTCTCACCGCGCCAGGCGAGCTGGTCCGGGACGAGGTCGCGCGGCCGCGTCGCGAGCTCGAGCAGGTGCTGGTGCGGGTGACGCACAGCGGCATCTGCGGCACCGACTACAAGATCTTCAACGGCGCCATCCCCGTCCGCTACCCCAGGATCATGGGCCACGAGATGGCGGGGGAAATCGTGGACCCGGGCGCCAGCACGCTGCGGAGCGGCGACCGGGTCATCGTGGACCCGCAACTCTACTGCCGCGCCTGCTTTCACTGCCGAATCGGTCAGACACACCTGTGCCGGAACGGCATGCTCGTCGGACGCGATACCGACGGCGGCTTCGCCGAATTCGTGGCCGCTCCACCGAGCCATGTCTTTCCTCTTCCGGAGTCGGTCGACACGCGCACGGCTCCGTTGATCCAGGTGCTGACGACCTGCCTCCACGCGCAGCGCCAGGTGGACATCTTCCCCGGCGAGTTCGTCGTGGTCCTCGGCCTGGGGGTCACCGGCCAGCTGCACGTGCAGCTGGCGAAGGCGCGGGGCGCCACGGTCATCGGCGTCACCCGCAGCGCCGACAAGCGAGAGCTGGCGGCCACGCTCGGCGCCGACATCACGATCGCCGGCGGCGACGGCGCGGTCGAGCGCGTGCGGGAAGCCACCGAGGGACGCGGCGCCGACGTCATCATCGAGACCACCGGCGTCGTGCCGTCGCTCGCGGCGGCGATCGACATGGCGCGCTCGGGCGGACGACTGCTGCTCTTCGGCATCATCACCGCCAAAGAAGGGGCGCTGCCGTTCTACGACCTGTATTTCAAGGAGCTGGCCCTCATCAACGCGCGCGTGGCCAAGAGCGAGGACTACCCGGCGGCGATCGGTCTCGTGCAACGCGGCCACGTACGCCTCGAGCCGCTGATCAGCAACGTGGTGCCGCTCGACGAATTGAAGGACGCGATTGGCATGCTGGGCTCGGACAGCGCTCAGCGGATGAAGATCATTTTGGAGCACGGGACGTAATTCAAAATGCAAAATGCAAAATGCAAAACAGGCATTGATTGCGGCGGAGCAGGGTTCAGGGGTTGTGCGTTTTGCATTTTGCATTTTGCATTTTGCATTTTGCATTTTGCATTAGTGACTTCAGAGAGAGGCCTGTTATGAAGAGAAGCTGGTTGTCCGGCGTTTTTGTCTTTATCGCAGTCACGCTCGTCGGTATCGAGGCCGGCGCTCAGGGAGCCACGGCGATTCCGATCGACAAGGCGACCGTGTCGGCTGAGGTCGCGAAGCGGACCCTGATGAAGTCGCAGATCAGCGCGCCCGTGGCCCGTCAGATCGTGGACGCGTGCCTCGACTTCGCGCGCAACCAGCAGGGCGGCCCTGGGACCTACGCCATCTTCGTGCTGGCGCCGAACGGCGACATCGTTGACGCCCACGTGATGGATGGCGTGCTGCCGATTGGCGTCGAGACCGGACTGCTCAAGGCGAAAACCGCGCTCTACGCGCGGACACCCTCGAGCGCCGTGGCGCAGCGCTTCAACACCGTCGATGGCCGGGTGATTCGACTGGACCTCGGCAAGGACTCCGGCCTGGCCTACTACTTCGTCGGCGGCGGTCTGCCCATCGTCGTGCAGGATCAGCTCATTGGCGCCATCGGCGTGGGCGGCGGGAACATGGATGAGCAGTGCGCCTATCAGGCCCTCACCAAGGTGCTCGGACCGCAGCCGGCCCTGCCGGCTCCTGCCGCACCGGGAGGCGGCGCACCGCCAGCCGACGGTCGCGGACGAGGAGGACGGGGACAGCAGTAGGGATGACCTATCTCATCGTCCAGACCCTGAACGGCCTGTTCTCCGCCGCGCTGCTCTTCCTGATCGCCAGCGGGCTCACGCTGGCGTTCGGCGTGATGCGGATCGTCAACATCGCGCACGGCTCCTTCTACATGCTGGGAGTCTACGTCGCCTACACGGTGACCACACGGACCCGCAGCCTGCTGCTCGGGACGGCGGTCGCCCTGGTCGTGGTCGCCGCGGTCGGGTTTCTCATGCAGCGATTCTTCCTGCGCCGCTTCGCGTCCAACCCGCTGGCGCAGATGATGATGACCATGGGGTTCGCGCTGTTCTTTCGCGACGCCGCGCTCATGATCTGGGGCGGCGATCCGTTCACGCTCGCCACTCCAGCCGTGCTCAGCGGGTCGATGGATGCCGGCGGGATCGTCTTTCCATGGTACCGCCTCTTCGTGATCGCGGTGGCTGGCCTGGTGGGCGTGGGCCTCTGGCTGCTGAACGACCGCACGCTGATCGGCGCGCGCGTGCGCGCCACAGTAGACGACCCGGAGATGGCCGCGGCCACCGGCATCAACGTGTCGCTGCTCTCCGGCGGCGTGTTCGCCGCCGGCGCGGCGCTCGCGGCGTTTGGCGGTGTGGTGGGCGGGCCGATCCTCGGAGGCTACGCGGGGATGGACTTCGATTTGCTGCCGCTGGCCTTCGTGGTGGTGATCATCGGCGGCATGGGCAGTCTCAAGGGCGCCCTCATCGGCGCCATCGTCGTCGGCATGATCGACAACTACGGCAAGGCGCTCGTACCCGAGCTGTCGTACTTCACGCTCTTTGCGCCGATGGTCCTCGTCCTGGCCCTGAAGCCGACCGGGTTGTATGGCAGAGCGTAGGGATCCTCGTGACCTGTGGAGGATGCCTGTCCTCGGGCTCCTCGTCACGTTCCTCGTCATCGGCCCGCCGTTGCTGTCCGCCTATTGGATTGGACTCCTGACCCAGATGGTGATTCTGGCCATCCTGGCGATGAGCCTGGACCTGCTCCTCGGCTACACGGGACTTCCGTCCCTCGGGCACGCCGGCTTCTTCGGCGTCGCCGCCTACGGTGTGGGCATCCTGTCGACGACGTATCACGCCGGCTTCTGGGCATCGGTCGGGGGCGGCCTTCTGATCGGCATCGTGCTCGCCGCGCTGTTGGGCCTCCTCGTCTCGCACGTCCGCGACGTCTACTTCCTGATGATCACCCTGGCGTTGGGCATGGTGTTGTGGGGCGTGAGCTATCGCTGGATTCTGATGACCGGCGGCGACAACGGCATCTCGGGGATTCCCCGCCTCGAAGCGCACGCCGGCCTGCCCGCGACGGGCCCACTGCCCTTCTACTACGTGGCGCTGCTCGTGTTTGCGGCGTGCAGCGTGCTGATGGTGGTCCTCGTCAGGTCTCCGTTCGGCCTCACGCTGCGAGGCGTTCGCGAGAACGAGCCCCGCATGAGAAGCCTGGGCTACAACACCTGGGTGCACTGTTATCTGAGCTACGTCCTGTCCGGAGCGTTTGCCAGTGTGTCCGGAGTCATGTGGGCGTACTACAACGGCTTCGTCAGCCCGACGTATCTGGACCTGACGGCCTCGTCCGAGTTGTTTCTGATGGTCACCCTCGGCGGTCCGGCCACGCTTGCGGGTCCCGTGCTCGGGGCCGGAGCGATCGTGCTCCTCAAGAACGTGATGAGCGCCTACACCGCACGATGGCTGCTCGTGCTGGGCATCGTCTACATCGTGACCATCCTGTGGGCGCCGCAGGGGTTGTGGAATCTTGGGAGAAGACGATGAACGATCGTTCGGATCGTTCGACTCGTTCGGATCGTTCGATTCGTTCGCTCGCGTTCGGCTTGCTCGCCTTCCTGCTCGCCGGCGGCCTCCTGTTGGGACAGGCTCAAAAAACAGAACAGGGTCCAATCAAGATCGGTTTCATGGTGCCGCTGTCGGGCGGAAGCGCGCAGAACGGCCGGGACATTCTGAACGGCTTCCTTCTATACCTGGACGAAATCGGCTACCGCGCCGGAGGACGACGGATTCAACTCATCGTCGAGGACGATGAAGCGATTCCCGCGGTGGGGCTGACGAAGGCTCGGAAGCTGGTCGAGCGCGACGAGGTCCACGTGATGGCCGGCGTGCTGCTGTCCTCGACCGGATACGCACTCGCCCCGTACATTGAGAGTGCGCAGATCCCCATGGTGTACCCCGTGGTCTCGGCTGACGATCTGACGCAGCGGCGGCGGAGCAAGTGGATCGTGCGCACGGGCTGGACCGGCAGTCAGCCGAACCATGCGTTTGGTGCGTATGCCTACCGCTCGCTCGGCGTTCGCACGGTGGTGACGATCGCCCTCGACTATGCGTTCGGATGGGAGTCGGTCGGCGGCTTCGAGCGGACGTTCCTGGCCGAGGGCGGGCAGATCACACGCAAGATCTGGGTCCCCGTGTCCGTACACGACTTCGCGCCGTACCTCGCGCAGATCCCCAGGGATGTCGATGCCGTCTACGCGCTTCTGCTCGGCCGGTCCGCGCTCCAGTTCATGAAGCAATACCAGGAGTTCGGGCTCAAGGGTCGAGTGCGGCTGATTGGCGGCGGCACGACGACCGACGAGCACGTGCTGCCGTTCATGGGCGACGAGGCCATCGGCACGGTGACGGCCCTGCACTACAGCGCGGCGCTGAACACTCCGGCCAACCGGACGTTCGCGCAGACCTATCGTGCGCGCTTCAAGAAGATACCGAGCTACTACTCGGAGAGCATGTACACCGGCGGCAAGTGGCTCGTGGCGGCGATCGACGCTATCGGCGGCAGAGTCGAGGATCGGGCCGCACTCCTCGATGCCCTTCGCAAGGCCAGGCCATCTGACCTGCCGCGTGGTCCGGTGGAGCTCGATGAGTACGGCAATCCGATCGAGAACGTGTACATCCGCCGGGTCGAGCGTGTGAACGGCGAGCTGCAGAACACGGTCATCGAAACTTTTCCGAAGGTCTCGCAGTTCTGGACGTTCAACCCGGCGGAGTACTTGCGTGAGCCGCTGTACGGACGATGATCCCTTGCCTCCGGCTCGACAACGTCTCGCGCCACTTCGGCGGCCTCAAGGCTGTGGACGGGGTGACGTTGACCGTGGCCCCAGGTGCCCGTCATGCCGTGATCGGTCCGAACGGCGCCGGCAAGACCACGCTGTTCAACGTCATCAGCGGCGAGCTGCCGGCAACGAGCGGTACCATCAGCTTGTCCGGCACCGAGATCACGACGCTGGCACCGCATCAGCGCGCGGCGCGCGGCATCTCCAGGACGTTTCAGATCACCAGGCTGTTTCCCGATCTCACGGTGATGGAGAACGTGCTCCTGGCGTGTGCGGCGCTCGACCGGCGCCGGTTCACCTGGTTTCGGTCGCTGTCGTCGTATACCGATCTCGCGGTTCGCGCCGCCGGCCTGCTCGACAGGTTCGGGCTCTCGAGCCTGGCAGACGAGCGCCCGCGGCACATCTCGTACGGCGAGCAACGCCGTCTCGAAGTGGCGCTCGCGCTGGCGGGGCGGCCGCAACTGCTGTTGCTCGACGAGCCCATGGCCGGACTCTCCAGTCCGGAACGTGTGGCGATGCGGACGCTTCTCGGTGAACTGGATCCGGCCATCGCCGTCCTGCTCATCGAGCACGACATGGACATGGCGTTCTCCTTCGCCGAGCGCGTCACGGTGCTCCATCAAGGACGGGTCCTCACCGAGGGCACGCGGGACGAAGTGAGCGCCAACGACATGGTGCAGAAGGTGTATTTAGGAGTCGCTTGAAATGCAGAATTCAGAATGCAGGATGCAGAATGAAGAGTTCGTTTCTGAATTCTGAATTCTGAATTACACGCCTTCATGTTGAACATCCTCGATCTGCACACCTACTACGGCGACAGCCACGTGCTGCAAGGGGTGACGCTGCGCGCCGAGCGTGGGACGGTCACCGCGGTGCTGGGCCGCAACGGTGTGGGCAAGACCACCCTCTGCCGCTCGCTCACGGGTCTCACACCGGCCCGCCGCGGTCGTGTGACTTTCAACGACCTCGACACCACGCAGATGGCGCCTCACCGAATTCGCGAGGCGGGAATCAGTCTGGTCCCGCAGGGACGGCGCATCTTCACGTCCCTCACAGTTGCGGAGAATCTAGCGATTGCCGTCCGTGAAACGCGATCGGGCCGTGAATGGAGTCTGGATCGCATCCATGCGTTGTTCCCACGGCTCAAGGAACGTGGCGACCACCGTGGCGGCGACTTGAGCGGCGGCGAACAGCAGATGCTGGCCATCGCGCGGGCGCTGGTAGCGAACCCGCTCCTGCTCATCATGGACGAACCGACCGAGGGGCTCGCGCCGTCACTGGTGGCGGAGGTCGGCCGCCTGGTCCGGCAGCTGCGGCAAGAGGGTATGTCGGTTCTACTGGTCGAGCAGAGCGCGGCCTTCGCCGTGCAGATCTCCGACTACGCGCACGTGATGAGCCAGGGAGCCATCGTGCACTCGTCGGAGCCCGCGGCTCTGTGGGGGAACGAGGAGATCAAGAGCCAGTATCTGGGCGTGCCAGGCGCGAAAGGCGGGTCTTTAGACCCGCCGACATCAACGCGCGACGGGCGGGGACGGTCTCGCGAACCTCGCCGCGTCAATCGCCACGTTCGGCTGCACGTCCGCGAGCTCGATCGTGTCGCGGCCGTCCAGCCAGGTCACCGTCCACTTGAACGGCATCTTCACGCCGGCTACGTCTCGATAGTCGCTGTAGTCGGTTTGCCTTGGCAGCCGGCCGACTGGTGAGTCGGTGTAGCGAACCTGGCGCAGGAGCAGTCCGGACTCCATGTCGAAATAGAGTGTGGCCGTCGCGCCTCGCGCGGTCGTCCCCTGGACGACTTGCACTTCGCGGTCATCGATCACCGCCGGCAGCCCGACGCGCCACTTCGTCAGGGCCTGCCGAATCGCATTGGGGAACGCGAGATCCGCATCCAGCTTCAGGCCGTCCACGTCCTGATCGCTCAAGGGGAGCACCGCGACCGGCCTGAACGGCGCCGCGATCCATCCAGCACGGCCGTCGTAGGTGGTGGTGTTGTCGCCCGCGGACGTGTGGACAACCGTCATGCGCTGCCCTCGTCGAGCGAACACTTCGGCCGGACGCGGTTCGTTCTCCGGTCCGTAGCCCACGCTGGTCCCCCTGGCGACAACGCTCGTGAGGGCCGCAATCCGCTGCGTGCCGCCAATCGCCTGGACGTACTTGTCGAGCACGTCTTCCGCGGCGGGGGCCCCGCGCGCCTGCTCGAACACCGCGTTCGGGTCGGTCCCGGGCGGTGTGCCATACAGCTCGGCCAGATCCGCCGTGGCCCGGGGGCGAGCACTGCCGCGATGACAGCTGTAGCAAGTCACGACCTGGCGGCCACCAAAGTGGGTCCGGTTGATGTTGGCCATCATCAGGACCATCACGCGGGTCATCTGTTTCCGCGGGCTGTCCTTGGCATAGACCGCCCAGTTCTCGTCCCCCGCGGCGTGACAGTCCTCGCACGACATGCCCAACGCCGCCGAAAAGACGCCCATCGTCCCCATGAACTCGTTGACGGGGATGCCCTTGAGGACCTGGACGTTCTTGAAAACCTGCTCCGCCATGGGTAGACCCGGGGCCGGCCCGGCCTGCGGGGCCTGCCCGCTGGTCAACACCACGCTCGACAGCCACACCGCCGCGGACGCCACGACGCCCACCATCGATCGATTCACCAGACGTCTCATGCCATGTCCTTCCGTGACGTGCGACTATACAATCCGTTCAGTCGATTTGACAGACCTGTAGGATGGTGACAGATTCTCGACATTTGAAGACGCCAGGAGGCTACCGGCCATGAAGACAGGCCTGCTGTTCGCAATCATTGCTACTTTCGGTTTGACCGGTCTCTCGAGCCCGGCCCTTGCGCACCACGGCGATGCCGACCGCTACCAGCCAGATGTGTCCGTCATTACCGGGACGGTCGTCGAGCTGAAGATGGTCAATCCTCACGCCCATATCGTGTTAGACGTCACCGACGACAGCGGCAAGACGGAGCGGTGGCAGGCGGAGCTGGGTGGGCCGCAGCAGCTCACCAGACAGTTCGGGTGGACGCCGCTCACCGTGAAGAAGGGTATGAAGCTCACGTTGACCGGCCGCCGGCTCAAGAGCGGCGCGCCGTACATGAATCTGACCGAGCGCGCGCGTGTCATCGTCACCGACACCGGCAAGGAACTTTTCAAGACCGAGAACTACGGCGAGGCCGCGCCTAAACAGTAAAAGGCCCGCCGGGTCTCACGAACAAGACCCGGCCTACGTGTTCCCAGGAGGCGTTGATGCGCGTGGGGTTGCGGTTGGCGATGGGTGTGGCAATCGTCCTGGCCACTGGTGTGTCGTTGCGGACGGCCGCATCCCAAGCACCAGCGTCCAGTGTGACAGTGGCCGGCGCCGAGTTGAAACAAGTGGCGTATCTCAAAGGCTCGAACATCGAAGCCGGCGACCACTTCGGGTGTGGTGGCGTCCTCGATGGCCACGCCGGTTACGGCGCGTCGCTCAGCGGTGACGGCAACACGCTGGCGATCGGTGCCCCGCATGAGAGCGGCGGCTCGAAGGGCGTGAACGGCGATCAGAAAGACAACTCGGTCTACGGGTCCGGTGCGGTGTACGTCTTCACCCGAAGCGGCGCGACCTGGGCGCAGCAGGCCTACGTCAAGCCGTCCAACCCGCAGATGAGCGCGGACTTCGGCCACGTCGTCGTCTTGAGCGCCGATGGAAACACGATGGCTGTATCGGCGTACTGGGAAGCCAGCAAGGCCACCGGCGTCAACGGCGATGCGAGCGACGAGTCGATCCCGCAGGCGGGCGCGGTGTACATGTTCACTCGCACCGGGACGAGGTGGACGCAACAGGCCTACATCAAGGCCTCAAACACTGGCGAAGCCGGAACTGAAGACAAGTTCGGTGACGGCGATCAGTTCGGCGTCTCGCTGACCCTCAGCGACGACGGCCGCACGCTGGCCGTGGGCGCGATCTCCGAAGACGGCGCATCACCGGGCATCAACGGCAACCAGGCCGACAACTCCGCGACCTCGGCTGGCGCCGTCTACGTCTATTCGCGCGCCGGCACCGCGTGGACCCAACAGGCCTACATCAAGGCGTCGAACCCCGATGCGGGCGACCTGTTCGGCTACAGCGTCGCGCTCAACGCCGATGGAAATACGCTGGCCGTGGGCAGCTACGATGAGGGCGGCTCCGTTCGCGGCATCAACGGTGCGCCGGACAACATGCGGCGAGGCGCGGGCGCGGTGTACGTGTTCACGCGCACCGGAACCACGTGGGCGCAGCAGGCCTACGTTCACGCATCCAACGCCGAGGCCGGTGATTCACTCGGCGTGATGGTGGCGTTGAGCGACGACGGCAATACGCTGCTGACCGCCTCGCTCGATGAGGACTGTCTTGCCACGGGCGCGAACCCTCAGGGTCAGGGATGCGACAACGACCGCGCCGCCGATCGCTCCTCTGGGGCCGCGTACATCTTCGTCCGCACTGGAACCACGTGGACCGAGCAGGCATTCCTCAAGGCCTCGAACAGCGGTGCGAACGACTGGTTCGGCTCACGTTCGGCGCTGAGCGGCGACGGCAACACCGCGGCGCTCGGCGCCTCCCTCGAGGACAGCTCGGGCCGCGGCGTGGGCGGCAAGCAGGATGACGATGCGGCGTCCGAATCCGGGGCCGTGTACTTCTTCCGTCGCACCGGCAGCACCTGGAGCCAGCAGCACTACGTGAAGAGCTCGAACTCGGACGCCTACGACGAGTTCGGCGGATCGGTCGCCTTGAGCCGCGACGGCCGGACGCTGGCGGTCAGTGCGCACGGCGAGGACGGCTCGTCGCACGGCGCCGGGGGCAATCAGGCCGACAACGGCGGCAAAGAAGCGGGCGCCGTGTACGTGTTCGGCAACTAGAGACAGGCGGGTCTAAAGACCCGCCGCTACGACAATCATCAGGCGGGTCTGAAGACCCGCCGCTACCGATTCGCCAAACCGGTTCACACGTAGAGGCGGGTCTTTAGACCCGCCCCGGTCGATTCGCCCTAGGAGGACAGCATGTCCGGACGCTTCTCCGTGTTCGTTGTCGGTGTCGTCGCGGCGCTGACGATCTCATACCTCGTGGATAACCACACCGTCGCCGGCCAATCCCCGAGTGCGGCCACTCGGTTCGCCGCGGTTCCGGGTCAGAAAGGCGGCCAGGACATCTTCGGCGCCTATGACGTCGTCGCCGAGTGGCCGAAGGACCTCTCGACGCTGCCCGGCCACGAGGCATGGACGTTCGGCGCGGGGCAAAGCGTGTTCGCCGAGAGCCCGAACCGCATCTTCGTCCTCCAACGGGGCGAGCTGCCGGTGCTGAAACGCCCCATGACGACGAGCCTTCCTCAGCTCGGACCGAACATTCAGTTTCCGATCGGTCGCCTGCCGTGGCGCGATGCAACGACGGCGAGCCCGCCCGGAAACGGCGGTACCGGCCAGCCCGCCGAAGGCGGAATGGAAGCGTGGGCGAAGGGCGGCGGCGGCAGGAAGCTTGGCGTCGACGCGCGGTGGGAACACACCATCATGGTCTTCGACGGCCAGGGCAACCTGATCGACTCCTGGAACCAGTGGGACTCGATGATGCAGCGGCCGCACTTCGTCGCCATCAGCCCCTACGATCCCCAGAAACACGTGTGGGTCGTCGACGACCACAAGCACGTGGTGCACAAGTTCACCAACGACGGCAAGACGAAGGTGCAGACCATCGGCACCTACGGCGTACCCGGCGCTGACGAGACGCACTTCAACAGACCAACGTTCATGGACTGGTTCCCCGACGGCAGCTTCATCGTCGCCGATGGCTACAACGGCACGCGCGTCGTGAAGTTCGACAAAGACGGCAAGTATCTGACGGCGTGGGGCCAGCGCGGCGAGGCTGGCAAGGAGACGCGGCCCGGCTACTTCAACAACGTCCACGGCGTCGCCGTCGATCCCAAGACCCGGCAGGTCTTCGTCAACGATCGCGGCAACCGGCGCGCCCAGGTCTTCGACGAGAACGGCAAGTTCCTGCGCGAGTGGTCGTTCGGAAGCGCGCCCGCCGACATCCATCTGTTCCACATCTTCAGCGATGGCTACCTGTGGGCCGCCGACCGCGGCACCAACAGGATGCTCAAGTACGACCTCGATGGGAACTTCATGTACTCCTGGGGCACCTGGGGGGACTTCCCCGGCGGCATGTGGGGCGTGCACGGATTCAGCGTCGACCAGGACGGCAACGTCTACGTCGCCGAAGTGGACAACGGCGGCGCGCAGAAATACCGGCCGCGTCCGGGCGCGAATCCGGCGATGCTCATGGGCAAGCCGCTTCGCGTGGCGTGGAAATAGAACATTGAGGATTGGCGATTGATGGTTGGTGATTCGTTGGTGATTTTGGCGATTCCTGATTCGACGATCTATTGGTGAGTCACCAAGTGAATCCACGATCAGCGATCTGAAATCGCCAACGAATCAGTAATCACAGATCACTAATCACGAATGTCTGTCGTCCAGATGTCATTCAGCCGCCGCTCATTCCTCGCCGGCGCCGCCTTGGGCTCGGTGTCGGTCGTCGGCCGGCTCCGGGCGGCTGAATACAACCTCGTCCAGTACCACAACCAGACGGCGTCGAGCTCGCTTCACCGGCGACTGGTCGAGATGTGGGAGACGGTCCGGACCGAGACCAAGGGACGGGTCGAGGCGCAGGTGCTGCCACAGAACAACAACATCGCCGGCAGCGACCCCGCCGCGCTTGCCATGCTCGTCTCCGGCGAGATTCACTTCTTCACGTTGATGGGCGGCATCCTCGGCACCGTTGTGCCGGTCGCCGAAGTGCAACAGGTACCGTTCGCGTTCCGCTCCGCGCCCCACGCACACGACGCGATGGACGGTCCGCTCGGCGCCTACGTGCGGGAGGAGATGACGGCGAAGGGGATCCACGGCTTCGCGGTCGGGGCGTTCGACAACGGGATGCGACAGATTGCCGCAACCACGCGCGCTGTTCGGGTACCCGCCGATCTCATGGGCATCAGAATGCGGGTGCCGGCCGGTCAGATGGTGGCCGACACCTTCACCGCGTTTGGCGCCGTGCCGGTCACCATCAACAGCAGCGGCATCTACGACGCGCTCAAGACCGGCAAGGTCGACGCGCAGGAGAATCCGCTGGCGCTCATCGACTCGTTCAAGCTGTACGAAGTCTCGAAGTACGTCAGCATGACGAATCACATGTGGTCGGGCTTCAACCAGCTGGCGCACCTGCCTACGTGGCAGCGGCTGCCCGGCGACATCAAGACGGTGATCGACCGCAACGTGACGCGCTACGTGCGCCTGCAGCGCGAGGACCAGGAGCGCTCGAACGGGCGGCTCCGCCCGGAGCTCACGATGCGTGGCCTGGCGTTCAACGACGTGGACGCCGCGCCCTTCCGTCGTCAGCTTGCCGGTTTTTACGCGACGTGGAAGAAGACGCTTGGGCCCAAGTGCTGGTCGCTGCTCGAAGCCGCGGCCGGATCCTCCCTCGCGTGAGCTCGAGCTCGCGACGTCAAAGGGCAGAGGGCCGCGCCAAGGGACTCGTCGAAATCGCACCTATGATGTGCCGTCATTCAACTCGTTCCGGAACGAGTTGAATGATTCGCCGCTCGTGGCTGAGCGGCATGACGCTAGGGGGACGCGAAGGCGATGAGCCGAATTGCGCTGAGAAATGTGGCCAGCGTCTACTTGGGCATGGTCATCACGCTCGTGGTTCTGGCGCTCGACTTCTCTGGCTCTGTTGATATTCCGTGGCTATTGGCTCTGATTGTGAGCACCCTCCCATTGAGCGGGGCATCAATGCTTGGTGCGTGGGCGCTCATTCACGGCGCTGGACTCGAAGTGTTTGCCGTGTTCTTCGTCGGATGCGGGGTCTTTGACGTTTGGGCCACGTCGAGGATTCTGCGGGCGCTGAGCGAGCGACGGGCGCAACGAGCCGCCTGACTCTTGCGCCCTCTCCGCGGCTGAATCTCTGGCAGCGGTCATCACTATCAAGAACCAAAGATCTCACGCAGAGATCGCAGAGCGGCGGAGGGACGCAGAGGCGCCATGGGTGGGCCGCCGGCCCTTCGGGCCGGCTCATGGATCGAGAGGAACCTCAGGAACGCAAGCCACGCGAATCAGAAGGCTTGTGTTCCTGGGTTCCTCTCGATCCATGCCGCGCGAAGCACGGGCCCACCCGTGGCGCTCTTCTCTGCGCGTCTCTGCGGTCCTCTGCTGTTCTCCGCGTTAACGCCTTTCTCCGCGTCCTCAGCTTCCTCCGCGCGACAGGATCACGGCTTCCGCCTCGTGTATTCCAGGATGAACAAGCCGGCTCCCGCGCGGTCCGAGGCGTAGGCGAGCCCGCGGTGATCGATATCCACGTCGTTGATCTGAATGACGACCGGCTGATCCTTCGCGACCGGGTGTGAGCGTTCGTTGGTCTTGGGAATGTAGTAGCCGAGCTCCTGCAGGCGATAGGGATCGGAGAGATCGACCACGCGGATGCCGGCGTTGAAATACGCGAGCCACGCGATCTTGTTTTCGAAGCGGTTGAGCCGGCCGTTCACGGTCTCGGCCGACTGGTGCGGACCGAAGCGGCCGCCCTTGGTGCAGAAATTCCCGACCGGCACCTGCCACACAGACACGGGGAATGGCCTGGCCTCGTTGGTGATATCGAGCATGTACGAACCGGTACGGACGCCGCCCGGACATGGCGCCATGTCGGCCGCGCCGCCCGCTTCGTCCACGACGAACGCGTACCTGCGCGGCAGCGCCTCGGCCCCGAAGTTCGGAACCGTGTCGTAGACGATCGGCGATACCGTGTGCGGACCCCGGTGCGGCGGGTTCATGTCGAGCGACCAGACCAGCGTTGGCCGCGCCGGATCGGCGATGTCGAACTCCGCCGTCCAGCCCGAGTTGCGATATCCGACATACAACCGCTTGCGCACCTCGTCCACGACAGGATGGTGGGCATACTGCCCTTCGTACTCGGGCGCGCCGTCCTTTTGAGCAGGCAGCCACGCGCGCCCGACGAACGTCGGCGCCCGTGGATCCTTCAGATCGAAGATCTGGATGATGACGTTCTGAAAACCCGGCTCTCCGGAGGCGGCATAGAAGTAGCCGGTCTCCTGCGACCACCATCCTTTGTGCGCGCGCTGCTTGAACGTGCCGCCACACCCCGGGCCACAGGAGTTCGGCGGCGTGCCGGTGATCTCCGACACCAGCGCGATCTTCGACGGATCCGAATCGCGGGACGTGATGTCGAAAATCTGGTACTTCAGGTCCTTCCCAGTCTCACCCTCCGTCAGGATCTCTGAATTCCGAATCAGGTAGTCGCGCCCCGAGGAGTCGAACTTGTAGTCGTAGACGACGGAGACGCCGCGGGAATTCCGGT
The DNA here is from genome assembly GCA_035293405.1 of Vicinamibacterales bacterium. GTDB lineage: Bacteria > Acidobacteriota > Vicinamibacteria > Vicinamibacterales > UBA2999 > Gp6-AA40. The sequence goes on from DATDOE010000118.1 coordinate 49,841, forward strand.
TGGCCTCATTCGGGATGTGCCACACCAGCTTCGGCTTCGAGGGGTCCGCCACATCCAGGATCGACGTGCCGTTCCATTCCTCCTTCCCGGTGATCGGGTTGAGTTTCGGCTTCCCGTCCCAATAGCTCTCGTGGTGACCGACGTACACCCAGCTTCCGTTCGCCGAATCGGACAGCGTGGTCACGACCAGCGACTCGCGGCCCTGCAAATCATGATGACCAACGAGTCTCACATCGCGTGCCTCATCGGCGCGCGGGTCAGCCAGGGCCGTCCCTGCGGCCGACCGTTCCGCAGTGGAAGGTGCCCGACACGCTGACGCGGCAACACCGGCAGTCAACATACCGACCGCGATGACGAACGCGCGAACCGCGAACGACGACATGGTCGATCGCACGAATCCAACACCAGCCATAACCACTTCCTTCGCCTCCGTGTTCTCCGTGTTCTCCGTGGCTAAATCTTCCGTGTCCTCCGTGGCCCGGATCGCCGATAACGCGCCATCCGCTCGAGGACGGCACAGACGGCGGCGGTGTCCCGTGACTCCCCCATCGCCATGGCCGCCGAGTAGATCGGCTCGGTCGCGGAAAACAGCGGCGTCTCGCACCCGACCTCGCGGGCGAACGCCGCGATGATCGCCATGTCCTTCCGCCAGTTCGCCAGCGTCATCGTCGCGTGGGCGTAGTCGCCCTTGACCATCATCGGACCGCGCAACTGGAGGATGCGAGAGCTTCCGGCGCCCTCGCCGACGAGCCTCACGATCTCGGCGGGGTCGAGACCGGCTTTCATTCCCAGCACGAGCGCTTCGGCGGTGGCGACATTGTGGATGGCGACGAGCAGGTTGGCCACGAACTTCATCTTCGAACCGGCGCCGAACGGGCCCACGTAGTAGTGCGCACGGGCAAAGGCGTCGAGCACAGGAGAAACGCGACGGTAGGCCGCGCGCGCGCCGCTGGCATAGATGACGAGGTCACCTGTGCGGGCCTGTGCGCCGGTGCCGCTGATCGGGCAATCCAGGAGCACGACGCCTCGCGCCTGGAGACGCGCGCGCGCGCGCGCCTTCATGTCGATCGGGAGCGTGCTGGTTTCGATGACGACCTGGAGGGGCCGGGCCGCATGGCTCAACTCGTCCACCGCGAGCATGAGGGCATCAGACGAGGGCAACGAACTGATCACGACGCGAGCGCCCAGGCCGACATCGCGGCAGGAGCCGGCCACTGACCCTCCGGCCGCCTCGAGCGCGCGAAGACGACTGGGGCGCACGTCGTAACCGATGACCGGGTAGCCCGCCCGCATCAGGCTCGCCGCCATCGCCGACCCCATGATGCCGAGGCCAATAACACCAATCGTGATTGGCGATTTGTGATCGGTGATTCGTTGACGATTGCTGACTGGTGATTGGCGATCTATTGCCTGAACCATCAATAGATCATCAATCAACAATCCGAAATCACCAACGAATCAACAATCACAGATCACCAATCATCAATGCTCTAGAAGTCATATTTCATGGCGAACTGCATGGTGCGCGGGTCGCCCGACGATGTGATGCGCCCGAAGGTGGCGCTGGACAGCGTGGTGTTCGGGTTGTCCAGCAGGAACCAGTTGAAGGCGTTGAACGCTTCGACGCGCGCTTCAACCCGATGCCCGTTGCTGAACCGGAACGCACGCACGATCGAGAGGTCCACGACCTTGCGTCCCGGACCATCGAACGCGTTGCGGATGGAGTTTCCGTAGGTGCCCAGCGCCGGCTGCGCAAACGCCGCCGGATTGAGCCAGTTGCTGGTGGTCTTGTCCCCGTACGGATTGTCCAGCACCTGGTTCGCACGCTGAATGGTGGGCTGGATGCCGGACAGGGCCCGGTCGGTGCCCGTGACGACCGTCAGCGGAGCACCGGAGTTGCCACGGAAGATCCCTGACAGCCGCCAGCCGGACGCGAGCGCACGCGCAGCCGTGTTGGCGAATCGCGGCGTCTCGACGCTCGCGCTGAGGTTGAAGATGTGCTTCCGCCACGTGCTGCACCGTCCCTTGTCCGCGTCGAAAATCGCCTGCTCTTCGGCCTCGGAGGGCGGATTGATCAGCGACACGGGTTTCATGTACCCAGTGGCGACGTTGAGCGGGGCCTGGCCCTGGCTGATGAGGCCTTCACACGTTGACAGGGTGTAGTTACCGCTCATCGTGACCCCGCTCACCGACCGGCGCTGAAACTGCAGCATCAGCCCGTGGTAGTTCTGCCAGCCCGCATCGGTGATCCAATCGAGGTAGCCGTAGTACTGCCCGACGGCCGGATTCACCTGACTGAGCTCACGCCGAAGATCGAGCAGGTTCGCCGCGGAGCAGTTCGGGAACAGCTGTGAGGTGCCATTCGGCTGTCTGAGCGTGCACGGGCCGGTCGGGTTGGTCACACCCGCCGGCAGGACACTCGGGTTTCCGTCCACGACGCCCCACATGTTGACCATGCGGTTGCCGAGGTAGGTCGTGGAGAACGCCATGTTGTCGCCGACCTGCCGCTGCAACGCCACGTTCCAACTGTGGTTGCGCGTCGTCTTGATGTCTTCCGGCATCGAGATGAACAGGGAGTACAGCGCGGCGCTGTAGGGATAGTCCGCGCCGATCGCGATCGGATACGGGTTGGTCCTGCCGACCGAACCCCATGGATCGTCCAACAGCGAGCCGGTGAGACGCTGTTCCAACCCGAATGGCGGGGCCGAGCGCGAATCGAAGAAGAACTGGCCAGTCACGAAATCGCCGGTCAGGCCGTATCCGGCGCGCAGCGACGTGCGACCGTCGCCGTTCGGATCCCATGAAGCGCCCACACGCGGCGCGAGGTTCGACCACACGGTCTTCATGCCGGACTTGCCCGGGAACCCGGGGTCGCCCGGATAGTAGAGGCCGGCCGGAGCCTGCGGGTACACCGTGCTGCGGGTCCCGGCTCGCATGCGGCCGGCGTCAAAGGTGTAGACCGCCTGGTCCGCGCTGTCCTGCGGGAACCACGGCTCCCATCGCACCCCGTAATTGAGCGTGACGCTCGGGGACACGCGCCAGGTGTCCTGCCCGTAGAGTGCGTAATAGGGCTGCGTGATGTCCTGCCGGAACGGCGTCGACTGCCGGTACTCGAACACGCGTCCGAGGAGGAAGTCGCCGAGCGGCAGACCCGTGACGGCGCCGTTGAACGAGATCGGGCCCATGGAGCGAACGTTCGATTCGGTTTTCCAATCGGACATCGCGACGGCGCCGCCGAAGCCGAACTGATGATTCCCGCGGACCATCGTCAGGTCGTCGGAAATGGAGTACGTGTTCGGCTTGTAAAACGAGAAGGTCTCCGTCCCCGTGTTGATGGAGAACGCGCCTGTCGTGGTGATGTTCATGTACTCGGGAATGTAGCTGAACATCTTGATGCCGACATCCTCCGGTCCGAAGAGCTCCGCGTGGGTCCGCACGACGCTCGTCCGATTGACGGAGACTCTGATGTTGTTGACCATCGTGTTGCTCAGCACCATCGTGTCGCCAATCGCGAGCGAGTGTTGGGTGTTGTCACGACCGCCAAGCGTCGCCGCCAGGATGTTCCCGCCGGCGTTCGCGAATGCCGGCTCCCAGAAGGTGGTCGACAACATGTACCGGGCGAATAACTGGTGACGCTGATTCACTTGCCAGTCGATGCGGGCGATCGGCTGGTTCTCGCTGGGCTTGGTTGGTCGCGAGTACGAAATCCGGCCGCACGGATCGCTGGTCGTCGGCAGCAGGTTGGCGATCTTCACGGCCGCGGGGCTGAGCCGCGCCGGATCGATGCGGTTGCCCACGAACCCGAGCGCCGCGGGGAGCGTGAGGTTGCCTGCCGCCCGGCACTGCGCCGAGGCGACGCTCGTGAAGTCGCCGTTGAGCATCGCGGCGGTCGGGATGAACGTCACGATGTCGGCGGGTGTCTGTGTGGCCCGGGTGCCCTGATACGCGGCGAAGAAGAAGATCTTGTCCTGGACGATCGGCCCGCCCAGCACGCCACCGAACTGGTTCCGGACCAGGCCATCGCTGGCACGCTTAGCCGTCACAGCGTTGATCGCCGCAAAGGGGGCCGTGGCGTTGAAGCGATGATGGCGCGCAAACTCGAACACGTCGCCGTGGAACAGGTTCGTGCCCGCCTTCGTCGCCACGCTGACCGTGCCGCCCGCCTTGACGCCGTTCTGCGCGTTCTGCGAGCTGGTCTCGACGCGGAACTCCTGCATCGCGTCGGGGAACGGCAGCGGCAGATTGACGCCGTCGTACCAGTTGTTGTGCATCGCGCCGTCGAGCAGATACTGCACCCCGAACTGCTGGCCGCCGGCCACGGCGATGCCGCGGCTCTGCGTCAGGCTGCGGCTCGAGGGGTTGCCGGTATCGACGGCGCCGCCAGCCAGGATGACGAGCGCCGCCACGTTGCGGCCCTCGAGCGGCAGCGCCTCGACCGCCTCGTTGTCGATGACGGCGCCGATCGACGGGTTGCGGGTCTCGACGAGCGGCGTGGCCGCCTCCACCGTGATCCTTTCCTCGAGCGAGCCAATCTGCAGTTTCACCGGGATCACCGGATTGCTGTTCACCTGCAGCACGATCCCCGTCTGCACGTAGGTGCGGAAGCCTGACAGGGTCACTTCGAGGCGATACGGTCCAATCGGCAGGTTTGGCAGGGTGTACGATCCCGCCGCGGTGGTCACGGCTTCCCGGCGGAAGCCGGTCTCGGTCTGCAGAGCGGCGACCGTTGCACCGGGCAGGACGCCACCGCCGTCATCGACGACCGTCCCGTTGATCTGTGCCGTGGTCTGAGCCCACGCGTCCAACCCGGAAAGCAGCACGACGATGGCGCCGACGAGGGTCCGCAGGGTGCGATGCATGTCGATCCTCCGCCTCTGGCTCGTAAGTGTCGTCAATCGCAGCAGACCTTCGCTGCGGGAAGGCGGGACCGATACTACACCGGCGGGACCGACACTGGAACTGCCTAGTAGTGCCCTGCTCGCAGAGTGTGGTATAGGGTTCGCCACCATGACTTGGAGCCGGCAAGGCGGGTCTAAAGACCCGCCTCTACAAACCCGCAGGCTACAAACCCGCAGGCGGGCCTGCCGCGCACCGGCCATGCTCGCCGCTCTCGCGCTGACCCTGAGCGCGGGACACCGGGCGCAAGGGCTTTCTGCCCAGCAGCACCCCTCGACGAGCAGGGGCGGCCTGGAATCGATTCAGATCCGGCCCAATGTGCACGTGATCTTCGGCGCCGGCGGCAACGTCACCGTCCACGCTGGGGAGGATGGGCTCGTTGTCGTGGACAGCGGATCGAGCGAAAAGGCGGGCGCACTCCTCGACGCCATCAAGGCGATTTCCCCTCGGCCGATTCGTCTGGTCATCAACACCAGCGCGGATCTGGACCATGTCGGCGGCAACGCCGTCATCGGCGGCGCGGGAATCGGGCTGAGCCCGGACCCATTCGGCGCCGGCAACCACGCCACCGTGCTCGCTCACGAGAATGTCCTGTTGCGCTTGAGCGCGGCCGGGTCCAATGGCGCCGAATCACCCTTTCCGACCAAGATGCTGCCGAACGACACGTTCACGTCGCGGTACCGGTCGCTGTACGTCAATGACGATGCGATCCAGGTAATCCGTCAGACCGGCGCTCACTCCGACAGCGACGTCATGGTGCTGTTCAGGAAGGCCGACGTCATCGCCACCGGCGACGTCATCGATCTGCAGCGCTTTCCCGTCATCGATCCAGCGAAGGGCGGCGGCATTCAGGGCGAGCTCGAGGCGCTCAACCGGCTGCTCACCGAGCTGGTCGTGGCGAATGTGCCGCTCGTCTTGAAGTCCGGCGGCACCCTCGTGGTGCCGGGGCATGGCTACGTCTCCGATTACGGCGAGGTCGTCGAGTACCGCGACATGGTGACGGTCATGCGGGACAGCATCCAGGAATTGATCGACAAGGGGCAGACGCTCGAGCAGGTGAAGGCCGCCAATCCCGCGAAGGGATATCGGGGGCGATACGGCAAGGACTCGGGACCGTGGACAACTGACATGTTCATCGCGGCGGTCTACAACGGTTTGAGAAAGTCGCGCTGATGCCACGTCTCTCCACGTCAACGATCGCTCTCGCCTTCGTACTCGTGCTCGCAACGGACGCTCGGGCACAAGGGCGAGGAGCCAGGGGTGCCGCCGCATCCGCACGTGCCGACGCCCCCATCGATCTCACCGGGCAGTGGGTCGCGATTATCTCGGAGGACTGGCGATGGCGCATGCTCACACCCCCGAAGGGTGACATCGTGAGCATCCCGCTCACGCTCAAGGGTCAGCAGGCGGCCGAGGCGTGGGATCCGGCCAGAGACGAAGCGGCCGGCGAACAGTGCAAGGCCTACGGGGCGCCGGGCTTGATGCGGGGGCCGATTCGCATGAGGGTCTCCTGGCAGGATGACAACACGCTGAAGCTCGAGACGGATTACGGCATCCAGACACGCATCTTCCAATTCGGGACTCGGGACTCGGGATCCGGGACTCGGAACACCTCGGAAACCAAGGGAGCGGCGGGGCCCCGCAGCGGGCAGGGCCAGACGTCGGCGCAGTGGATCGTGCGGGGCGGCGGCCGTGGCTCGACGCGCTTCGGTTCCTTGAAGACCGTGACGATGAATCTCCGGCCAGGGTATTTGCGGAAGAACGGCGTGCCTTACGGCGAGCGCGCGGTGTTCACAGAACACTGGGACGTCCACACGCTGCCGAATGGCGACAAGTACCTCGTGAACACGAACGTCGTCGAGGACCCGGTCTACCTCCAGGCGCCGTTTCAGACGGCGATTCACTACAAGCTCGAACGCAACACCTCCAAATGGGATCCAACGCCATGCGACGCCAGATTCTGATCGGCTGGTTCATCCTGCTCGGTGCGCTCTTGACGACGACTGGGCCGGCGTTTGCGCAGGTCGAGCTCGGCGGCACCTACGCGATCCGGATGCACGAGGACTACATCGAGCGGGGCCCTGGCTCGTTCCTCGGCGACTTCACCGGCATGCCACTGAGCGACGAGGGACGCGCCAAGGCGCTGCGCTACTCATCCAGCCTCCCGTCCACGATCGAGCGGCAGTGCCTGGCGCAATCACCATGGGTGGGACTCTACCGGCCGCTCGCGCTCCGCTTCTGGAATGAAGTGGATCAGTCGGGTCGGGTCGTGGCCTGGGTGATGGGCGGTGACTACCTGCGCGACACCATCAGAATCTGGATGGATGGCCGCGCGCATCCTTCGGCGAATGCCTGGCATTCCCCCTCGGGCTTCACGACCGGCCACTGGGAAGGTGACACGCTCGTCGCGCGCACCACTCACGTCAAGACCGCGTGGATCCGGCGCGGCGTCGGCATCCCGGGCAGCGATCAGTCCACCTTCACTGTCTTCATCACGCGGCGTGAGAACCTGCTGACGATCACCACCATTCAAGAGGATCCGATCTATCTGACCGAGCCTCACGTGGTGAGCCGTGTGTGGGAGTTCGATCCGCGTGGCAGCCAGGGTCCGCTCCGCGACACCTGCAATGTCGGCGTCGAGATTCCGTCTCTCGAGGATACGGGCGAGGTACCGCACTATCTCCCTGGGCAGAACCCGGAGCAGGACTACATGGTGCGCGCGTACCACATCCCGACGGAAGCGGCGATGGGGCACGCGCACACGCTCTATCCCGAGTATCGCAAGACGCTGCGACAGGTGTACACGCCGCCGGCATCGTGCGGCCGCTACTGCTGCGGATGGATCGAGCGGCAGGGACTGCCGGGTGCGGCCCCCGGACTGACGTGCAACGACGGCAACCTGCCGCCGGCACTGAGGAAAACGCTCACCAGCTCCGAACGGTAGACCTACAGCGTTCTTCGCTTTCACGTAGCCACGGAGACGCGGAGACGCGGAGACGCGGAGCGAATACGCCGATGACTCTGTGGGCCTCAGAGCGTGAGCGGGTGGTGTGAAACGGCCGGACCGCGCAAAGCCTGCCGACACCTACCTGGTGACAAATGCAGACAATGACGAGAGTCGCGGGCCGATTGAACCGCACGAGCCTCGGCGATACACTGCACCTGTTGTTGGGGTATTCGGCTATCGAGTTCAGCCGACTACTGGTTAGGCCGTTGAGGACCGATGGTCGATGACAAACAGTTTTGGATCGGCGGTTCGCAGGTCCGTTGAACTATACAAGCGACCGGCTGCCATCGCGCTCTTTGCGGCCCTCGTGTTGTCTTCATTCGCACTGAAGGTTCGGCCAGAACTCGTGATCGCCGCTGCGATCGCGCTTGCGGCGGCACTTCTGTCACTGGTGCTCGACATTCACAAGAAGGTTTCCGACACGCCAGCAATCGTCGAGATCGGTCTGCCGCGAACATGGCCTCACATCGAGCCTGAGCTTCGGGCCGCGCTGGCGAAGCGCGGTGCGGAGGTATGCTGGCTTGGTGTAACGCTGAACGATGCGTGGCCACATCTCGTAACGATTCTGGAACCTGCTGTCCAGCAGCAGTCGGCATCGGCGTTTACAGTACGGATGGTTCAAGTCGAACCATCGTACCTTCGAGCAGTGGCGGGCTGCTGCAGCGAGTTGCCACAATACGCTGAGGCCAACTGGGCCCGCATTGAGTTGTTTGAACGTGACTACAAGCGAGGGCTCGATTCGATAGGCGCACGAATCGTCAAGGGACGTTACCAGTACATGCCGAACTTTCATGGCGTACTTATCAACAACAGGACGTTGTTTCTGTCTGCGGTTTCTTGGGACGGCCCACGCATGAGAATCGCCGAGGAACCATACGAACGATTCGACGCGTCAACCGCTTCAGGGGAACACAAAATTCGCTTGTTCCAGGCCTGGTTTGCGCGCGCCGAATCTGCAGCCACGGCCTAACACGGCATGCGGCCGACGGCGCTGGCGCGTCGTGCGCGCCGCGGCTGATGCCTGACGTTGATATGGCTGGATTCTGTCAAGCGAGCAGATCGCTCCCTGCCTCACGGTTGTGAGTCCCCTTTCACAGCACGCTCTTTCCATGCTCTTCGTGTTTCAGATCCGTCTGGTCGGCGGCACCGCGTTTTTAGCGACGGTTGACGCTGCTGATATCCGCGGGTTGGGTACCGCCCAGACTGTGGTTCGTCGCGGAGCTGCCTCGCCCTAGGCACGGACGTATCGGTGGTGCTGATGTCCATAACGTCTTCGAGGATTCTCCACCTGACCGCGATGCCGCCGACCTGACGGATCTGATCGTCGCGTCGTTACGCGGGCGGCGCGGGCACCTCCCGAGCGATCGCCCAGATGAATCCCGTGAGCTCGCGCGCAATCGCCGTCGCGACCTTCGGTTTCGCCTTGCCGCGTGCCACGAGCTTGCGGAAGCGTGACGTCAGGCGGAGCTGCGCTTTCCACGCGATATCGCAGATGGGCTTTGGCAACGCTTCTTGGCGGTACAACATCTGCCGTCCAATCCACGGCACGCCCTGATACGCCCACGCCGCTTCGGCGAGCAACCGCCGCGCATGCGGGTTGCCCGCTTTGGTGATCCCGCCGCGGCGGACGCTCGGCCCGCTCGAGTACTCCGACGGCACGAGACCCAGGAACGCCATCAGCTGCCGGGGATGATCGAAGCGGCGGATGTCGCCCACTTCGACGACCAGACCGACCGCGGTGACGAAGGAGACCCCACGCAACGCTTGTAGCGCGTCCACCACCGGCGCCCAGCGCCACGCGGGTGTCTGCTGCCGGAGCTGGTCGGTGAGCCGGTCGACGCGGCGTTCGGTCTCCTCGATCGTGTCGCGGTACTCCTGCAGCGAGATGTGCTTGGGGGCGAGCGGGAAACTGAGATCGGCCAACCAGCGGCGATACGGGCGCGTCCATCCGGCGCGGCCGGGATAGCGTCGCCCCTGACGGAGTAAGAACGCTTTCAACCGATGCTTGCCTTGCGTGCTCAGCCGACCGCGTCTTCGCGCGCGCGCAGGAGATCACGCTGGGCCTCATCATCGGGCGTCGGAATATAGATCGCCGTGAGTTCGCCGGCGCGATGCAACCGGGCCAAGGCGTCGCCATCCCGCCGGTCGGTTTTGATCCGATCGCCGCTCCGTTTTGGCATGCTCGAGGGATTGACGACGACGCACTCTTCACCCTGGGCGGTGAGATACCGGTGGATGCCGAACCCACGCGGGCCGGCCTCGTACACGAAGCGCAACCGCCGGCTCGGCGCCCGCAGCGCCCGGACGACTTTGGCCACCGCCTCCAGGTCGCCGGGGATCACCCCGTAATGCCGGACCTCGCCGTCTCGCCCCTCCTCGGCGAGCGAGACGTCGATCGATTCCTTATGGACATCCATCCCCACGAACATGCTACGTTTCGCCATGGCCTGCCTCCGTTGTATGTGGCTCCACGCGTCACCCTCATCGGCTTCGCGCGATCCACGACTTACTACGTGAGGCAGGCCTCTGCTCCGACAGCCATACTGTCTAGGCTCGTGACAACTTCCATTCCGAAATGAGGAGGACCAGATGGCAGAGGGGGACCCAGGTAGTCCAGGTCAGGCTGCTTTAGTGACCTTGTCTGCAGAGGAGCAACGAGCCCTCAGCAACGCGATTGCGAGAGTCGAGGGTCAGTTGTTTGGAGCCGTCCTCAAACGCTTGAAGACCTCGTTGTGGATCGCAGCGGGCGCGGTGGCGATCTTTGGGGCGGCATCGGTCGCAACTGTCAAGAGCGCGATCATCGATTCGGCGGCGAATCAACTCGCGGTGGATACGCGTATCCGCGACGAGGTCGTCGCCCAGGCCACTCAGAATTTGGAGAGCATCAACGCGGTTCTTCGAAAGGCCGGTGAGTTTGATAAGAAGCTGGACAGCGAGCAACAGCGAGCGCTCGCGGTTATTGAGGTTGACTTGGATCGTGTGGAGAAGATGATCGAACAACTTCGAGCTGAATTGAAACAGCCGAGACCAGGACAATGACTCGGGACGAGCGCAATGAGTCTGACCCGACGGGTTCCGAAGAGCACGACTTTGCGGCAACAGACCAACCGTCTCGCGGCCATCGTCCACAGTGGCCGTATGAGCCGGTGCGGCCGCCGGAATACAGGCAGCGCCGAAGGTCGTCTTGGACCTTGGGATGGGCGTTACTGCTGGGAGGCCTGCTGTTCGCAATGGCGAGCTTCACTTTCTTCGGTCGTCACGTCGGACTACTCCCACCCAGTTTCGACACAGCCGATGTGGCCGTCCGGCGGATCCGCGACATGGTTGCTGAGGGCGACCGGCTCTTCGAACAGCGAACCTACGGGAGTGCACTTGAACGCTACGATGTCGCTCTCCAATACCTGGACAGGTTGCAGGAAGAGGGTCCCTTGCGAGGGACCGTTTTGGTTCGGCGTAAACTTGCTTCGTTGGGGGTTTCTCTGACCCAGTAGCATCGACGCAGCGGTAGTTTACGATTGGCCGCCTAATCTAACCGCCGCTGCACCTGACGGCACCGGGGCGCGCTCTCACGCGCCCCTCGCGCCCGGTGCTATCGTGATGCGCGCGTGCCGCAGGTGAGCGGCAATGCGTTCGCCGCTGGCGTATCGCTCGTCGCGAGGCCTTCAGCGATTGCGCAGCGGATTGCAGGTCTCAACAAGACGCCGGCCTAGCATGTCGCTGCAGCCAACGAGCGGCACCGATGATGTGCCGTCATTCAACTCGTTCCGGGAACGAGTTGCTGATTCGCCGCTCGCGGCCGAGCGGGATGACGTTAGCCGGACCACACGAGGGTATGTCATGCCATCAAGAAATCTTCCTGTCGAGATCGACACGGTGTTTTGCTAGACGAGTGCCCGATGGCTCGAATCGCAATGCGTTCGGCCGACCAACGGGAGTGCGGGGTCAGCCGTGCGCATCAGGTGGGCTATTCTGTGTGAGTGAGTCCAACTGTCCTGCGCGTTCGAGGATTTCGGTTCTATTTTTTTTCGCGGGAGGAACCGCGAGCACACGTGCATGTGCAACACGCCAGCGGCGAGGCCAAGTTCTGGATCGAACCGGCCGTGGAGCTGTTCGCCAACTACGGCCTCAAACCGAAGCAACTCGCAGACGCTCAGACACTTGTTGAGGAGCACTTGAATGACATCCGGAGCGCGTGGGCGAAACACTTCCCAGGTTGAAGTCACGAACGTGTCCGTCCATGGGTTTTGGCTCTTTGTGGGCGAGCAGGAGCACTTCGTTTCGTTCAAGGACTTCCCCTGGTTCAAGGACGCATCGATTCGCGAGATCACGAGCGTTGAGTTGCCGAGTGCGCATCACTTGTACTGGCCGTATCTTGACGTCGATCTAGCGGTCGAGTCGCTGACGCATCCCGAACGATATCCCTTGGTCAGCAAGGCGCAGCCTGACGAGCGCTTGCAGCCGCCGAAGGCGCGCCGACGAGTCATGAAGAAGCGCTCAACCAGTGCGCGCCTTCGCGCCTGAGCGGCATGACGTGAGACGCGTGGCTTCCTCGTCGCAAGGCGATTCTGGGGTGCAGCTGATAGCAAACGGCCGTTGTCGTGGAGGCGGTGTCTAAGAGGATCATGTGCAGCCGCGTGATCGGCCCAGCGGTGATTGCCGCTGCGCTGCTGACCACAGAGTGCGCGGATTTGCAGGCAGTGCAGCTGTCTAGCGTCAAGACGCCGCGAAAAATCAAGGATCTCAAGCCGCTGTACCCGTCGCAGTCACTGACGGCTGGCGATGAAGGCGTGGTCGTCGTGGAACTGAACGTGGACGCCTCCAGGTCGGTGATGAACGCACGCGTGATCTGGTCGAAGTGTCCAGGACTGAACGACGCCGCTCTCAAAGCAGTACGTGGCTGGCAATTCGAGAAGACGGTTGTAAACAGCGCGGCCACGGCTTTTGCCGTCACGACGGAAGTGCCCTTCAGATTGCCGGTGAAACTGCGGTCGCGGGCGGGCCGTCCGGTGCGTGCCGATGGGTTGACCCTCCTAAGGGCTTGTCAGGGAATTATCGATCTACTGGCCGGTGATAGGCGCAGGATGAATGGTGTAATTCCAGTCGCCGTGAAAGCGATGGCGCTCCAAGCGGATGGTGGCCATCTGCGCGTCGGTGACGGTGACGCCGGCC
>DATDOE010000119.1:0-27591 GCA_035293405.1 Vicinamibacterales bacterium
CAGCCGCGCGTCGAGGACGCCGTCTTCGACCAGCGACATCAAGGACCCGGTCACCAGGCCGGCGAGCTCGCTCTGCGGCGATCGGGGGCTCCCCGTGGGCGTCTTGCGTTGCGAGATGTGATTGATGTGGACGATCACCGCGGCCGGCGACCTCTCGAGGCGTGACCGCGATTTCCGGTATTTCGTATGACGAAACTATTTTTCACAAGTCGAGTATATTCTCTCCGCGGTCCGCCGCCGAACAGCGACCAGTCCAAAGGCTCTGCCATGCGATTCAGTGCGGCTCTTGCCCTTATCCTTATTGAACGGTTCCGGCGGCCGACGTAGGCTCGTGATCGAGGTGACCATTGACGACCCGAAGGCGTACACCAAGCCGTTCACGGCGACGGTCGACAACCGTCTGCTGCCTGATACGCAGTTGATCGAGTTCGTCTGCATCGACAAGAGTGCTCCGCATTACGTTGGCGCCACCGGCAAGCCGCAATGACCGCTGATCCGAGGGACGTGATCGCTACTGCGCCGATGAGCCGGCTGCAGGTGTCGGTCGTGGCGATCACGATTGCCCTCAACGCCCTCGACGGCTTCGACGTGCTGTCGATCAGCTTCGCCTCGCCAGGCATCGCGCAGGAGTGGGGCATCGACCGGGCGGCGCTCGGCATCGTGCTGTCGATGGAGTTGATCGGCATGGCGATCGGCTCGATCGTGCTCGGGAACGTCGCCGATAGAATCGGGCGCCGGCCGACGATTCTGGGCTGCCTGATGGTCATGGCTGTCGGCATGTTCATGGCGACGACGGTCCGCGGGCTCGTCGATCTGTCGGTCTGGAGGGTCATCACCGGTCTGGGCATCGGCGGGATGCTCGCCTCAATCAACGCCGTGGCCACCGAGTTCTCGAGCGTGCGCCGGCGTCACCTGAGCGTATCGCTGATGTCGATCGGCTATCCCGTCGGCGCCGTTGTCGGGGGGCTCGTTGCGGCACGACTGCTTCAGGGCAACGACTGGCGCGCCGTCTTCTACTTCGGGTCGGCCGTGACGGCCACGCTGATTCCGATCGTGTTTTTCGTCGTGCCTGAATCGGTGCACTGGCTCGCGCGCAAGCAGCCTGCTGGTGCGCTGGACAGGATCAACCTGGCATTGAGACGGATGGGACGCGCGCCCGCCACATCGCTGCCGGCGATTGCCGTCAATGCCGACACGCGGTCCGTGGCGCACATCTTTGCGCCGGGGCTCGTCGCCACGACGACTATCGTGACGCTCGCCTACTTCTTTCACATCACCACGTTCTATTTCATCGCCAAGTGGATTCCGAAGATCGTTGTCGACCTCGGCTTTGCGCCCTCGTCGGCCGCCGGCGTGCTGGTGTGGATGAATGTGGGAGGCGCGACGGGCGGCGCCGTGTTCGGCCTCCTGACACTGACACGACGCTGTGGTGTGAAGCCACTGACGATCGCCCTGCTCTTGCTGTCCACCGTCACGGTGACGCTGTTCGGTCGCAGTCCGGCAGACCTGCAGCGGCTGTCGATGATCTGTGCGCTCGCCGGCTTTTGCACGAATGCCGGCATCGTGGGGCTGTATGCGATCATCGCGCAGGCGTTTCCCACACACGTCCGTGCATTCGGGACTGGGTTCACCATCGGCGTCGGTCGTGGCGGCTCCGTGCTCGCACCGATCATCGCCGGATTTCTCTTTGCCGCTGGGTATTCGCTGCCAACCGTGTCACTCACCATGGCGCTGGGTTCGCTGATGGCCGCAGGCGTCTTGTTGTGGCTCAAGCTCGAATACGACCACCGGGGTGAACGCCACGTCAATCCGGCACCCGGCCGCGCCCAATGAGACGCAGCGACCATCGCATCCTGACGACGCACGTCGGCAGCCTGGTTCGTCCTGCGGATCTCCTCGAGCGGTCAAAGGTCTCCGGGGAGTCTCGAGAGAAACACGCGCAATACGAGAAGGCGCTGCAATGCGCGACTGTTGACGTGGTGGCGCGGCAGCTCGCCGCCGGCATCGACATCGTCAACGACGGGGAGTACGGCAAATCGAGCTGGGCCAACTACGTGCTCGACCGCCTCACCGGCTTCGAGACCAGGCCCGACAGGTTGTATGAGGCGGTCTGGCTCGGTCGGGATCGGTTTCGCTTCCGCGACTTCATGACGTCGGAATTTCCGCGAGGCGCGAACGGCGCTCCCGGCCACGCCTGCGTGGGACCGATTACGTACCGGGGGCACGACCGCGTGCGCCGGAACATTCGCGACCTGAAGGCGGCGCTCGATGCCGCCGGCATCGAGGAAGGCTTTCTCACCGCTGTCGCACCCGCGAGCACTGGATATGACGCCTCCAACGAGTACTACTCGAACGAGCGCGACTACGTCTTCGCGATCGCCGACGGGCTGCGCGAGGAATACCTCGAAATCGTCAATGCCGGCCTCGTCCTTCAGGTTGACGATGCCGTGCTCGCCAATATGTACGACGAGCTCGTGCAGCACAGCCCGACACGGTACCGGGAATGGGCGGAGCTGCGCGTCGATGCGCTCAATCACGCGCTGCGTGGCATTCCGGAAGATCGCGTGCGATACCACGTGTGCTTTGGAAGCTGGCACGTACCGCACGTGGCCGACGCCCCGCTCGAGGCCATCGTCCCACTGATGCTGAAGGTGCGTGCGGGCGCCTTTGCGATCGAAGCGGCGAATGTCCGGCATGAACATGAATGGCGTGTGTGGCAGTCGGTGAAGCTGCCGCCGGGAACGATTCTGATTCCAGGCGTCGTGACGCATCACACGACAACCGTCGAGCATCCGCGCCTGGTCGCCGATCGAATCGTGCAGTTCGCGAGCCTCGTTGGCCGGGAGAACGTGATCGCCGGCACCGACTGCGGCTTCGCGCAGCTTGAAACCTATCAACGTGTACACCCGCAGGTGATGTGGGCGAAGCTGAACGCGCTGGCCGAAGGCGCGCGCATCGCGTCGCAGGAACTGTGGAGCGATGCCCGGCCGGTCCACGAGGATCGGCCCTACGTAACGTAGCCCTACGTAGTCTCGTAGAGGCGGGTCTTAAGACCCGCCTCTACATTCTGAGGAGCGTGAATGAGCCACGAGAGTCTGGAGGACGTCATACAAGCGGCGGGCAATCCGGTCGCGCTGTTACGAAATCAGCAGACCGGACCCAACGTGTATCCCGGTGTGCCGCCCGAATACACCAACTGGCGGGACGAGACGCAGGCGTGGCAGAAGACCTGCGTGCTCTTCAACCAGTCCTACCACATGGCCGATCTCGCCGTGGAAGGCCCGGACGCCGTGAAACTGCTCACGCGGCTCGGCGTCAACAGCTTCGCCAACTTCGCTGTCGACAAGGCGAAGCAATTCGTCCCGTGCAGCTACGACGGCGACGTGATCGGCGACGTGATCCTGTTTTACCTGGCCGAGAATCAATTCAGCCTGGTGGGAAGAATTCCGGTACTCAACTGGATCCGGTTCCACGCGGCCACCGGCGGCTACGACGTCAGAGTGGAACTCGACGAACGCTCGGCCGCGCGCAAGGACCCGTTCAACCGCAAGTCCTACCGTTTCCAGCTCCAGGGCCCGAACGCCATGAAGGTGCTCGAGAAGGTCATCGGCGGCAAGGCACCGGAGCTCAAGTTCTTCAACATGGGCCACGTCACCATCGCCGGCCAGCCGGTGCGCGCCCTCCGGCACGGCATGGCTGGCCAGCCTGGGTACGAGCTGTTCGGACCGTACGCCGAGCACGACCTGATTCGCGACGCGATCTTCAACGCGGGCGAGGAATTCGGCCTGCGCCTGGTCGGCGGTCGCGCCTACTCGGCCAACACGCTGGAGTCGGGCTGGATCCCGTCGCCGCTGCCGGCCGTGTACACCGGCGAGAAGATGAAGTCGTACCGGCAGTGGCTCCCGGCCGACTCGTATGAAGCGAAGGCGTCGATCGGCGGGAGTTTCGATTCACCGAACATCGAAGACTACTACCTGACGCCGTGGGACCTCGGCTACGGTCCGCACGTGAAGTTCGATCACGATTTCATCGGCCGCGAGGCGCTCGAGCAGCGCGCCAAGGGTCCCCATCGCACGAAGGTCACCCTCGCCTTGAACACCGACGACGTGATGCGGGCAGTCGGCAGCCAGTTCCAGCGGGACCACCGAGCCAAGTTCATCGAGTTCCCGTCGGCCGTCTACTCGATGCATCCCTACGACACGGTCACGAAACACGGCAAGACGATCGGGATCTCGACGTGGGTGGGCTACAGCGCGAACGCAGGCCAGATGCTGACGCTCGCCATCCTCGATGCCGCGCACGCGACCATCGGCAATGAGGTGACATTCGTCTGGGGCGAGGAGAACGGCGGCACCTCCAAGCCCACGGTCGAGCGCCACGAGCAAATGGAAATGCGGGCGACAGTCAGTCCGGTGCCCTACAGTGAGGTGGCACGAACCGAATACGCCGCCGCGGGCTGGCGCTCCGGCACAAAGTCGGATCAGCTTCCGGGCGGTCCAGTCAGTTGTTGACGCGACGGACGCGACGCCGTCCGCGCGTGAACGATCGACTGCCCGTTCCGGAGGTGAAGTAGGGCTCGAGGCCTTCCAGCGACTTCTGCAAACCGGCGGTGATGTGTTGCCGCATCGCTTCCGCCGCCGTCGTCTGATCGCGAGATGAGAGCGCGTCGGCAAGTTCCTGATGGCGACTGCCCCCAGGGGAAGGCCGACACAGCCACAGTGCTGCGAGAGCATTGGACAGGTCGATGGCCTCCACGAGTGCCTTACATCGACTGTAGGTGGCGATGCGGCGGTGGAAGCCGTGATGGAGTGTCGCGTAGCTGCGGGGCTCTGCCTCGGATCCGAGTGCGTCGAGCTCTCGTGCCAGGGAGGTCAGTCCCGCGAGCTGCGAGGTCGTCGCAAAATCTGCCGCCCGCACGGCCGCCTGGACCTCGAGCGCTTCTCGGACCACATAGTGTCCTCGTACAGCTTCCTCTGATGGGATTCGGACCCGCGTGCCCGCACGGGGACGGCTCTCGAGCAGACCCTCGACCTCGAGCCGCTGGAGCGCCTCGTTGACAGGCACAATACTCATTTTCAGTTCGACGGCGAGACGGCGGCGCGACAGCGGCTGACCGGGCTGGAGGAAGCCTCTGAGGATGCGCCGACGTACGACGGCGTACACCTTGGAGGAGAGCGTTGCGGAATCAGACTTGGCGTCCATGGGCCCCCCGTCTTCGAGACCACCGTGCCTCGTGCACCTCACGCCGCTTGATAGGATCTGTGTGAGGCGCTACAGCATACCAAAGTCATGAGAAGTTAATTTCGTCATGCGAAACACAGGGACCGATTTGTGACGAAACGGAAGGGCGGGCGGCGTCCGGATACGCCGGCCGGATTCGCACGCGCGCCATCCCGCACGATCGTCTGGCTCGTTGTGGGCGCCGCGCTGGCCGGCGTAGCGGTCTGGGGCGTCACGCGTTGGCGTCATGCGGCGGCCGCGAATCGGATCCCCGCTCCTCCGACTCTGTCCGGGCAATTCGTTGCCGTCACGTCTCATCTATCCACCAGATACGAAGCCGCGCAACGCGATCCCGGGTCAGCCGAGGCCGTTGGCCCCCTCTGTATCGCCTATCACGCGGACATGTTCTTCGACCTCGCCGATCGCTGCTACGCACACGCGGCCGATCTCGATCCCGATGACTGGCGCTGGGAGTACTCTCGCGCGCTCATTCAATTCGAGCGCGGCGGAGGAAAGACGCTCGTGGGGTCCCTGCGCCGGGTCGTCCACCTCGCCCCGCGGTTTGCGCCTGCGTGGCTTCGACTTGGCGAGGCGGAGTTCAAGGCACAACAGTACGACGCTGCGCGGGAGGCCTGGCAGCGGGTGTCTGAGTTGAACGAACCTGACGGCAGCGAGAGTGAATCACCCGCGCACGTCGCCGAAGTACCCCTTGCCGCCTATGCCGGTCTCGGCTTGGCGCGCGTAGCGCTGATTCGCGGCGAGGCCGATCGCGCGCGCGAGATCCTCGAAGGTCTGGCCGGACAGGCGCCTCAATTCGGCTCCGTGCTTCGGCTCCTGGCGGACAGCTATCGAGCATCCGGACGTGCGGCCGACGCGGATCGTCTGATCTACCGGGCCAGCCGCCTGCCGCCGTACGCGCCGTTTGTTGATCCCGTGGTTGACAGCCTGGCTCGCGACTCGCGCAACAGCACGTTGCTGCTTCGACTGGCCTCTGAAGCCAATCTCGCGATGAACGCGGAGTGGAGCGAATACCTGGCGCGCCGTGCCCTCGAGTTCGATCCCCGTAATCCCGACGTCGTCGTCAAGCTGGCTCGAATCCTGCGCACGATTGGACGCAACGAGGAAGCGCTCGAGCTCTTTCACGAGTATCACCGGCTGGTGCCCGGAGACTTCCTGGGACTTGCCCACATTGGCAGCTGTCTGAGCGCCATGGGTCGATACGACGAGGCCGAATCGTATCTTCGCCGCGCGCTGATGGGCGCCGACGATGCGGTGACGCACTACAACCTGGGTTTGCTGCTCTCGCAGACCGGCCGGGTGGACGCCGCCATCGGCGAGTACCAGAAGGCGCTGGCGCGCGATCCCGGGAACAGCGATGCACGCACGAACCTCGCGGCGGCGCTGATGCGGCAAGGTCGAGTGGAGCTCGCCGTCCGTGAACTGACACAGCTGCTCGATCGTGATCCGGACAACGCGATCGCTCGCACCAATCTGGGCCTGGTGTTTCTTCAGCAGGGACGCGTCGATCAGGCGCGGGCACAGCTCGAACGCGCGCTGCAGATCGACGCCGGATTGGCGCCGGCGCGCGAGGCGCTCGAGTCGTTGAGGGGTTCCCAGAAACACTGAAGCCCGCGCGCTCTGTTGAGCGCGCGGGCTCCCGTGCCGTGCTCTGACACCGTTCGAAGCAAGCACCGTTCGAAGCAAGCACTGTTCGAAGCAAGCACTGTTCGACACGAGGCGTGCCCGCGCCTACGGCACTATGGGGCTCGACTGGTCGGCGTTGCTGGTGGTCCCGTCGCCGACCATCAAGCTGGTGGCGAAGTTCGACTGCTGACACACGTACTCGAAGAGCTCCGTGCCGCTCTCCCAGCGCAGGTCGAACGCGGCCTTCCACGGCGCCGTATAGGCGCCCGAATCGACCACGGTCACCTCATAGCGAATCGTCGCTGAGTCGACGCGGGTGAATCGCTCGAGCGTGTGCAAGGCCGCGGTGTGCGGCAGACCCCGCCGGTCGAGCCAGAAACCTTCGTTGAACCCTGTCGAATCCACGACGAGGGTGTCGCCCTCCCACCAGCCGATCGAGTGCCCATAGAAGCTGGGTGTCGTGTGGCGTGGATGCGGACGGCCGTCCATGTAGATCGTCCGGTAGATGTGTGGTCCACCGATATCGAAGATGTAGATGCGCTGAAGCTCGGGAAGCTCGACGAACTCCACCCCATACGGCGTCAGGAACTGTCGTGCGACACCGGACGGCTTGCAGCGGGCATGCGGCTCCAGTTCGTGCTTCTGCCGATCGTCGTAGACCGCCCTGGCCCATGGCTGAAACGGCACCGTCGGTATGGGAGCGATCGGAGCGGTGATGCCGAACACGGGGAGCCAGACGCCCTTGTCCTTGGGAGACGAGCTGCCGAGGAGCGCGCGACCCTCGGCGCTCCGCGGCGCCGGTTTGGGTGGGGCCGTGTTGCCTCGCGCGGGAGTGCCGACCCCGCCGACCACTCCCTGCACGCCCTGTGGCGGCTGTTGCGCGCGCAGTGTGAGCGCGGGGATCAGCGCACACAGCAGCAGCGCCATCGTTCGGATGCGGTTCCGCGCCCGGCGACTCATAGCCACAATCTATACCGGAATATTGACAGGAACTAGTACAAAGCGTATACGTTGTCCGTTCTGAGAATACTGTTTCGCTGTGCGAAACATCGTCGCAGAACGCTGCGCGCCGGTGAACGGTTCGACGCGCGGCTCGGACACGGCGGGGGATACACGGAGGCAGGCATGCGCGGTGTGGCGAGAACCCTGGTTGTTCTCACCTTGGTGATCCTGGCGCCGGCGGCGGCGCTGGCGCAGAACGCGACCATCGCCGGGGTCATCAAGGATCCGTCCGGCGCGGTCTTGCCGGGCGTGACCGTCGAGGCGTCCAGCCCCGTCCTGACGGAAAAAGTCCGATCGGTCGTGACCGATGGGACCGGCCAGTATCGAATCGTCGGGCTGCCGCCGGGCATCTACGCCCTCACGGCGACGCTCCAGGGATTCAATACAGTCAAGCGTGAAGGCATCGCGCTGAGTGGCGCGCTGACCGCCGCCATCGACCTCGATCTTCGCGTCGGCAACCTTCAGGAGACCGTCACGGTCACCGGCGAATCGCCGATCGTCGATACGCAGAGCGCGCGGCGCCAGCAGGTCATCGACGGCGATGTCCTGCAGGCGATTCCAACCTCGCGCTCGTACAACAACGTGCTGCAGCTCGTGCCGGGTGTCGTCGCCGGAGACGGACAGGTGCAGCTACGACCCACGATGTTGCTCTTCACTGCGCACGGCGGTAACGCCGAGGACGGCAGGTTGACCGTCGACGGCATCAACACCGGCGCATCACGAGGCGGCGCAGGTGTATCGGGGTACATCCCTGATATGCAGAACACCGCCGAGATCACGTTTACGATCTCAGGCAACCTGGGTGAAGCTGAAACCGGCGGTCCGCAGATGGCGGTCATCCCCAAGGCCGGGGGCAACGCCATGTCGGGTTCCTTCTTCATCTCGGGTCTGAATGACTCGATGCAGGGCAACAACTTCGACGCGGCGCAGTTGAGCGTGCTGGCGGCGCCGGCGAAATCGCTGCTCCTGCGCGACTATCAGGTCTCGGTCGGTGGGCCGGTCAAGAAGGACCGCGTGTGGTTCTTCTTCAATCATCGAGTGGTGTCGTTCGCGGATGCCCAGCCCGGTATCTTCGCCAACAAGAACGCGGGCGATCCCACCAAGTGGAGCTATGCGCCGGACCTGACGCGCCAGGGACGAATCGACCAGAAGCGTCGCATCTACGCGCTGCGACTGACGACGCAGCTGACGCCGAAGAACAAGCTGTCGCTGTTCTGGGACGAGCAGCCACAGTGCAGCGGCGCCTCGTGGACGGGCGACGAGGGCTGCATGTCGAACAAGGACGGATGGGTGTACGGCGGCAGCCAGGTGAACGGCTTCTTCGGCCCCGGCCCCAACTCGCCTGAGACGGGCGACTACGGCGATACGCATCAGAAGGTGCAGCAGGTGAAATACACCGCGCCGGCGACCAACCGGCTGCTGCTCGAAGCCGGCTTCGGCACCTATATCTCGCAGTGGGGATACCAGGAGCGGCCCGGCAATCTGACCAAGGATCTGGTCCGCGCCCAGGAGGCGCAGGCGCAGATCTTCGACCGCAACGGCAACCGGGTCCCGGCCGCGTGCGACGGCTGTCTGACCGTCGGCGGCAACCTCAAATACCGATCGTCGAACTGGCCGACCGGCTACATCTTCGCGCACACGTGGAATGCCAATGCGAGCTATGTGACCGGCGCCCACAACCTCAAGGTCGGCTATCAGGGCGCGTACCATCGCGACGACGACAACTTGTTCCCGACGATCAGCAACACCTCGCTGATGCAGTTCCAGTTCAACACGCCGTGTGCCTCGCTGCCGTGTCCGGCCAACCCCATCCCGACGGGCCTGACGCTGCAGTCCGGCGCATTCACGCGAAAGGTGCGCACCGAGTACTACGCCGTGTTCGCACAGGAACAGTGGACGAGGGATCGACTCACGATACAGGCCGCGCTGCGCTTCGACCATGCGGGGAGCCACTTTCCCGAGCAGACGATCGGTCCGTCCGTCACGATTCCGACCGCGATCGTCCTGCCGCCCCAGGAAGGCATCACCGGCTACAACGATCTCAGTCCGAGAATTGGTATGGCCTACGATCTGTTCGGCAATGGCAAGACATCGCTCAAGGCCAACATCGGGCGATATCTCCACCCGGCGTCGAACCAGGGGCGCTACATCAACGCCAACCCGTCGGAACTGGTGTCGACCCTGACGACCCGGCCGTGGACCGACAACAACGGCAACTTCCGGCCAGACTGCGATCTGCTGAATGGTCAGCCGCAGAGCCCGACCACCACTGGGTCGATCGATACCTGCGGCGTCTTCAGCGACTTGAACTTCGGCCGCGCCAGAGCCGGCACCAGGTTGGACGACTCGATTCTCAGTGGGTGGGGCGCACGTCCGCACGACTGGCAGCTCGGCGTCTCGCTGCAGCAGGAGCTGCTGCCGCGGGTGTCGGTGGAGGCGGGTTATTACCGCAGGTGGTGGCCGATCTTCACGACCGCCGATGTGACCGACAACATCAACACCACGGCGGCCGACTATACCCAGTTCAGCGTCTATGCTCCGAGCAACCCGAAGCTGCCAGACGGCGGCGGATACGCCGTTCCCGGCATCTACAACATCACGCAAGCCGCGTCGCTGATTGCTCCCAACAGCGTTCAGAAGGCGGCGAATGCCTACGGTCAGTACACGCGCTACTGGGATGGAGTCGACGTGACGGCACAGGCCCGCCTGAGAAACGGCCTGACCCTGCAGGGCGGCACCAGCACCGGACGCACGGTGTCCGATAGCTGCGAAACGCGTGCGGCGGTTCCCGAGGGCATCGCGAATCCGAGCTCGCTGCTCAACCCGTATTGCCGGCAGGTCGAGTCGTTCCTGACGACGTTCAAGGGCATCGCCAGCTACATGATCCCGAGGATCGATGTGAATGTGGCCGGCACGTTCTCGAGCCGTCCCGGCGTGTCGCTCTCAGCCAACGTGACCTACACCAACGGGGCAGGTGCGCTGCAGATCACCAACCCGGCCGTGTCGACGCTCGGGCGGCCGCTCAACGCCGCGGCGACGATTACCGTCAACGTGGTCGAACCGAACACCGTGTTCGGCGACAGAATCGACCAGCTCGACATCCGTGTCGGAAAGCTCCTCCGATTCGGACGGACGAGAACGAACCTCAACGTGGACGTCGTGAACCTGTTGAACTCGAACGACAACCTGGGATACAGCCCCACGTTCAGCGCGACCTGGCCGACGCCAACGAGCGTGATTTCCGCGCGGCTGTTCCGTCTCAGCGCGCAGTTCGACTTCTGAGTACCCTGTGAGTATCCTGACGCGGGGCCGCTCGCTGAGCGGCTCCGCCGAAGGTAAAGTGCTCGTCCGGTCTCGCCTCATATTTCTCCTCACCTGGGCCCCGACAGTCCTCATCTGGCCCTCGATTTCGCACGCCCAGGCCAGCGATGCGTTCGTCGAAGGACTGACACAACTCATCAGCGCCTCAGACGGAGCGTATGGTGACGAAGGCGCGACGCTGGCGGCTGCGATCGAGGCCATGGCCGGCGGCCTGGCGGAATGGGATGCCCGAATCGCCACCGTCGAATCGCGGCTCGGCGCAGACCTCGAGACCGCGCCGCCGCCGGTCGCGGCGCGCATGCGCACAGCGCTCGGCACGGCGTACTTGGAGCGCGGACGGATCGAGGCCGCGCTGACGCAGTTCGCCGCTGCCGCTGATCTGGATCCGTCGTTCAGCGACGTGCACGTGCTTCGCGCGCTGGCCTACGAGCGCGCCAACCGTGCCGGTGAGGCAGCCGCCGCGTATCGGTCTGCCTGGGAGAGAAACCCCGAGAACGCGGCGAGTGCCTACTGGGTGTCGAGATTCGCGCCGGCGACGCCGCAGCCAGGGTCACGTGACCCGGTATTGCGGGTGCTCTCGGCAGCCATTCAACGACGAATCGAATCCGGCCCGCCTTCGCCCACCGGCTTCGGCGCGGCAGGCCCGCCTTCGCCGGACGGCTCCGGCGTGGCAGGCACTGGTCCTGGCTTCCTGACCGCGGATCTCCTGAACGACGCGTCCGTCCAGGTCCCCGTGTTTCCACGCGCGGCCTATGCAGCCGGATTCGATCTGCTCCGGCAGGGTCGATACGACGAGGCGCTGTCGCAGCTGCGAGCGGCCGTCACACGGGATTCCCTCGTCACCGATCGCGCGCTGCAGTCGGACGATGCGACACGGGGGATGGCCGCACTGAGGCAGCAGAGCTTCGCCGCGGCGAGCGCGAGTCTGGAGGCAGCGGCGCGTCGCAACGCCGAATCCTCGGACATCCAGCGTATCCTCGGCGTCGCATATTCGAAGGGAAGGCGGTACCAGGACGGCCTCACGCACTTGCGGACGGCGGCCCGTTTGAGTCCGGCCGATGAGCGTCCGCGGCTGTCCATTGCCGATGTGCTGGTCGCGTCGGGCGATGTGGCTGCCGCGCGCGAGGCACTGCGCGAGACAGTCCACGATATCCCCGGATCGCTCGAGACCTATTGGAAGCTGGGAAGACTTGCGGAGGCCGTAGGCGACGGAGCCAGTGCCCTGCAGGCGTTCGAGCATCTCGCGACCCGGCCGGTGATTGCGGGAAGGGGGCGCGTACTCGCAGCCGTGGGTCGACTCCATCATTCCCAGTTCAACCTCGCCGCCGCGGCGGTCGCGTACGAGCGCCGTGTCGGAATCACGCCCAACGACTACGACGCACACTTCGATCTCGGTGAGGTGTATCGCGGGCAAGACCGGCTGGACGAGGCACTGATTGAATACCTCGTGGCGGCGCTCCTCGATCCGGCGAGCGCAAAGACCTTCGCGATGATCGGCCAGGTGTACGCCGCTGCCGGCCATGACGAGGAGGCCGTCCGGGCACTGCGACGGGCCGTAGACCTGGATGCCGACCAGCTTGCGGCGCGGTATGGACTGAGTCGCGCGCTCATGCGTCTGGGAAGGACTGAGGAAGGACAAGGGGAGCTTCGCATCTTCGAAGAGGGTCAGAGGAAGGCGATGGACGCAGAGCGGCGACGCTTTCTCGAGAACCAGTTGAAGATCGACGAGACGCTGAAAACCGGCGAGGGCAAGGGACTGACGCGGTGAGAGCGCTGCTTGGCCTCTCTCTGCTGACGGCGATGGTCTTGATGGGCGCTCGGAGCGCACTGTCAGGGGAGCAGCGAGGCGGTCCCGCCGGCGATCTGGTGACATTTGAGAACGTCGCGACAGCCATCGGTGTGGACGTCATGCACACCAATGGGGCCAGCCCCGATAAGTACCTCGTCGAGACGATGGGCTCCGGAGCGGTCCTGTTCGATTACGACCACGACGGCTGGCTCGACCTTTTCGTTGTCGATGGCGGGTCGCTGGCCGCGCCCGCAGTGGCCTCGAAGGCTCGCCACCGGCTCTTTCACAACACCGGGAGCGGGACGTTCAAAGACGAGACGGCGGCGTCCGGCATCCAGCACCGCGACTACGGCATGGGCGCGTGTGCCGGCGATGTCGACAACGACGGCAGCGCTGATCTGTACATCACGAGCTACGGCTCCAACTCGCTCTACAGGAACCTTGGCAACGGCTCGTTCGCAGACACGACGCGAACGGCTGGCGTTGGATTGTCGGGGTGGAGCACGAGCTGTGCGTTCCTGGACGTCGATCGCGACGGCGATCTGGATCTGTTCGTCGCCAACTATCTCGACGCCCCGCGGAGCAACAACCGGTTCTGTGGCGACCCGCAGCGGCGCATTCGGGTCTATTGCCACCCGCTCAACTACATGGGGCTGCCCAGCGTGTTGTATCGCAACGACGGCACGGGTGTGTTCGCCGACGTGAGCGTGGAGGCCGGTATCGCGACGTATGTCGGCAATGGCCTCGGCCTCGCCGCCGGCGACTACGACGATGACGGCTGGCCGGATGTGTTCGTGGCGAACGACGCCGTGCCGAATTTTCTCTTCCACAACGAGAACGGCCGCTTCAGAGAGGTCGGGCTTGCCGCCGGCGTTGCGGTTGGCAGGGACGGCAAGGCGAGAGCCGGAATGGGCACCGAATTCGCCGACTACAACGGCGATGGCCGGCTGGATCTCGTCGTGACCAACCATGAGTTCGAGACGCACAGCCTGTTTCGCAACGAGGGTGAGGGGACGTTCGTGGACGCGTCGGTCGAGGCCGGCATCGCGTCCCAGACGCTGCCGTTCGTCGGTTTCGGGGTCGCCCTCTTCGATGCTGACAACAGCGGCGACATCGACATCGCCATCGCCAACGGTCACGTCATCGACAATACGGCCCTCTTCCGTCCGGGATCGAGCCATGCGCAGCGAAAACTGCTGTTTCGAAATACGACCGGTCGTCGCTTCGAGGAAGTAGGACGTCAATCCGGGCCGGGCTTCGCGGGACAGGCCGTGGGCCGGACGTTGCTGGCCGGCGACATCGACAACGATGGCGACGTGGATCTCGTGTTCACCAACAACGGCGGGAGCGTCGAGGTGCTGAGGAACAACGGCGGCACGCGGCGGAGCTCTCTCGTCGTTCGAACCGTCGGGGTTCGGAGCAACCGGGATGGGATCGGTGCGCGAGTGACCATCGCCGCGGCGGGGCGAACGCAGGTCCGTGAAGTGAAGTCAGGCGCCAGCTACCTGGGTCAGCATGACCTCCGCGTGTTGTTCGGGCTGGGTGACGCGCGACGCGTGGAGCGAATGGATGTCCGTTGGCCGGATGGAAAGGTGGAAACGGTCCGCGATCTCGACGTCAATCAGATCGTCACGGTTACTGAGGGCCGAGGTGTCACGGCCCGCTTTCCATTTCGTCGCCCGTGACACGCCCTGGGTGTTGCGTCGCTCAGCGCCCTGCGCGCGACGCCACCCGACGCCCGGGTATCGGCGCCGTTGGCTGTCCAACCCGCGCCATGCCGTGCGTGCGCACGTAGTCGGAGGCCACTGACTCCACGGAGTTGGTCAGCTCCGGGTGCTGGGTGAGCATCCCCTCGATGCGGCGGACGGCCTGCCTGAGTACCGGCAGACGCTTCTTGATCATCGTGTCGCGATCCAGCCGGTTGGTGACATCGGAGCAGTTGGCCGCCGCGACGATCCGGCCGTGCGGCCCGAAGATCGGCAGGGCGACCGACACGATGCCGTAGTCGAGCTCGTCCTGAATGGCGGCGTAGCCCTTGGCTCGCACGTCCTTGAGGATGCGACGCAGCGCCGCCACATTGGTTTCGGTGTGCTCGGTCAGTTTCCGGAACGACGCCCGCTGAAAATAGGCGTCGACGGACGAGGCCGGTTGGAAGGCGAGGAGCACGCGGCCCATCGACGTGGGATAGACCGGATACCGCGATCCGGCGCCCGCGGTGAGCCTGATGGCGCGGTTCAGCGACGCGTGGGCGATGTAGACGATATCGATTTCGTCGAGGACGGTCACCGACGAACTGCCGCCGAGCTCGTTGACGACATCCTGGAGAAACGGCTGAAGGACGACTTCCGCGTTGATCGCACTCAGGTATCCGGTGCCGATGGCCAGGACCTTCGGACGAAGAAGAAACCGTCGTCCGCTTCGTCCGACGTAGCCGAGCGTCTCGAGCGTGTGCAGCGAGCGTCGCGCCGTGGCGGGCGTGAGCTCGGTGAGGGCCGCGACTTCACTCAACGTGAGCTGCGGATGCTCGCGGGAAAACGTCTGCAGCACACGCAAGCCCCGCTCGAGGGAGGCGACGAATTCAGCCTTGCTATTTTTCGGCATGCGAAGTGTGGGGATTATAGCCGGTTCGGCAGAGCCGGGAGCCACGGATTTCAACCACGTCTACCGGTCTGAAACTGATGCAGCGCGGCCGCCTCGATGCCCGTTCGATGGTCACCAAGACCTACCGCCTGGCCGACGCGCGCCAGGCGGTGCAGGACGTCGCCGATCGCACCGTCATCACCGGCGTGGTGGTCTTCGAGTCGTCCGCGGCGGCCGCGCCGCGGACGGCCGTAGTTCTTGACAGGGCTGGATTCGAAGCGTATATGTTCATCCGGCAAGGGAAAAGAGATTCGCATAGCGAAAACTTGACCCGCCCGCCGGAGGATACGCATGCGAGAGCGAGTGGTGCCCCTGCTCCTGGCCCTGGGAATTCTGTCGTTACCGTCGCTGGCGCATGCACAAGCACTCGGCACCGTGGCCGGTGTGGTGAAGGATGCGTCTGGAGGCGTGCTGCCCGGGGTGACGGTTGAAGCCGCCAGCCCGGCTCTCATCGAAAAGGTCCGGACCGTCGTGACCGACGGCACCGGTCAGTACCGCATCATCAACCTGACTCCGGGCACCTACAGCGTCACGTTCACGCTGACCGGGTTCAACACCGTGAAGCGCGAGGGCGTCGGCGTGTCGGTGAACGTCACGACCAGCGTTGACGCCGAGCTCCGCGTCGGCACCGTGCAGGAGACCATCACGGTGTCGGGTGAGAGCCCGATCGTCGACGTGCAGTCGTCCGCCCAGACGAGGACCATGACGGCCGAGGCCTTCAAGGAGCTGCCGTCGGGCGGCTCATGGATTCAGATGGCCGCGCTGGTGCCCGCCATCCGCGCCGGGAATACCGATGTCGGCGGCGTGCTCGGAGACCAGACGGGTGCGCAGGTCGAGGCGCACGGCAGCCGTCCGGGTGACGGCGTGTCGATGATCGACGGCCTGCGCATCGGCAACATGTATATCAGCTCGAACCTGACGAACATGAGCCTGTCGCCGCTGCTGTTCGATCAGGTGGACGTACAGCTGTCGGGGCAGATGGCCGAGACCGGTACCAACGGCGTGATCATGAACGCCATTCCCAAGGCCGGCGGCAACTCGTTCAGCGGAACGCTGCTCGCCAACGGCTCGAGTCCCAGTCTGCAGGGAAACAACGTCACGCCGAATCTGCAGGCACGCGGCCTGGCGGGCGCGTCCAGCACGCTCAAGAAGCTCTACGACATCAACGGCGCCATTGGCGGTCCGATCAAGCAGGATCGGCTGTGGTTCTACGCCACCTCCCGGTACTTCACGAACGAGTACTACCTGGCAGGCCGTTTCTATTCGACCGACGTCACCGCCTTCCAGCGGACCAACGATGCGGCACGGCAGGCCTTTGCCGGCACGTACACCTACGACAACAACGGAAGGGTGACGTGGGCGATCTCTGACAAGCAGAAGCTCTCAGGCTGGTATGCCTATCAGTACAAAGTCGATCCTCACTGGCTGCTGCAGATCTTCAACCAGTCCCCGGAATCGTCGCGCATCACGACCTGGCACACGCAGCTGTCCACGACGAAGTGGACCTACACCGCGACCAACCGCCTGCTGTTCGAGGCCGGCCTCATGGCCGGTGAGAGCCCGGACACGATCCTTCTCGATCCCGCGCAGGTTGCCAGCTGTCCGGGCCAGGGGTCTTTGTCGCCTCGCTGCATTGCGATTGTCGAACAGTCGACGAACTTCACGTATCGAGCGCCCACGCAGTTCGATTTCGACGATCGTTTGCCGAGCCAGACGATCAACGCATCGGCGAGCTACGTGACCGGCTCGCACAATTTCAAGGTCGGTTTCGAGAATCAGCGCGGCTACTTCTGGCGCGGCGACAACAACGACTCGACAGGCGGCATCTGGTACACCTTGAACGCGGGGGTGCCCGCGTTCGTCAACATCCAGGCACCGGCGACCGGGTGGCAGGACAACCTTGACTACAACCTCGGCTTCTTCGCCCAGGACCGCTGGACTCTGAACCGCGTGACGGTAAGCGGCGGCGTGCGAGTGGACTTCCTGAACACCTCCACCGAGCCGTTCACGCTCGGTCCGCATCGGTGGTTGCCCAACCGGAACGTGGCATTCGCCGCGGTCGAGAACGTTCCGAACTGGAAGGACGTCAACCCTCGCGTGTCGGTGGCCTACGACCTGTTCGGCGACGGCAAGACGGCGCTCAAGGGCAGCGCCAGCCGGGGTGTGCAGCAGGAGTCGATCGCCATCGCGCGCGCGAACAATCCGGCGAACACGGTCAGCACCTTGACGAATCGTGTGTGGACCGATGCCAACGGCAACTTCATCCCCGACTGTGACCTGACCAACGGTGCCCTCAACGGGGAATGCGGTCCCAACATCAACGCGAACTTCGGCAGCGCCGTTCCGGGAACCCGGTACGATCCCGCGATCATGGACGGGTGGGGCCTGCGGCCGTACAACTGGGAGTTCTCGGCCGGCATCCAGCAGGAGATCGCGCCGCGCGTCTCGCTGTCCTTCGGCTACTTCCGCCGCATCAACGGCAATTTCAACGTAGTGGACAATGAGGCGCTCGCGCGGACCGACTTCACGCAGTACTCAGCGACCGTGCCCACGGACACCCGCTTGCCCAACTCGGGCCAGACGGTGACGGGTCTCTTCGACCAGAACATCAACCCGCCGTCTCGCAATGTCGTGAAGGACGCGTCGCAGTTCGGGAAGCAGCAGCTGCACTGGGACGGTGTGGACCTGACCGTAGACGCCCGTCTGCGGAACGGCGTGCTCCTGCAGGGCGGTGTGAGCACCGGGAAGACGACGTTCGACAACTGCCAGATCATCGACGACGTGCCCGAGTCGCTCCTGCTGCCGGGGGCTGTGCAAGCCGGGGTTCAGAGCCCGGTCGCGACGCTCAATTCTCTGAGCTCGGCGTCATTCTGTCACCAGGAGACGCCGTATCTGCCGCAGTACAAGGCGCTCGCTTCGTACACGCTGCCGTGGTACGGGATCCGCGTCAGCGGCACGTTGCAGAGCCTGCCCGGTCCGCAGATCTCGGCGACCAACATCTACAACAACGCCAATCGGCTGACCTCGACGACGCTGGGCCGGCCGTTCACGCTTGCGCAGGCGAACGTCAACGTGGTCGGGCCCGGCACCTTCTATGGGGATCGGCTGAACCAGATCGACCTGCGGCTGACCAAGATCATCAACCTCGGCGGCAGGAACCGGCTCGATTTGAACGTGGACTTCTTCAATGCGTTCAACTCGGATGCGGTCATCGCCGAGATCGGTGCCTTTGGTCCGGCCTGGCGGCGGCCGCTGACCGTGATCCAGCCGCGGTTCGTGAAGTTCGGCGCGCGCTGGGACTTCTGAGTGACGAGTGGGGTTCGGCCTCTTCTCCAGGGACGCCGAACGGACGCTGGGCCGAATTGTGAGACCTGAGTCGCACGCACGTCCTGGGTTGATGATTCGTCCGGCTGGGCGCGCTGTCCTGCCTCCCGCATCGGGCAGCGCGCCCGCTTTCCTACCCGCTGCGCGTCCCATCGTGTTGACAGGCGGACGTCGTCGGCGTACAGCCCCTGTTCGAATAAAGAAGATGATTTAACATACGAAGTAGAGAACTTGAGTCAGAGCCGGCGGGGTCTTAAGAACCATCCTAACGTGAGAGGTTGATCGATGCGCGTACTGGTAAGGGCGTTCTTAGTGCTGGCGTGCCTCCTCGCCGTGCAGTCAACGGCGTGGGCGCAGGCGACCATCGCCGGTGTCGTGAGAGACGCATCCGGGGCGGTGCTGCCGGGCGCGACGGTGGAAGCC
This sequence comes from Vicinamibacterales bacterium, assembly GCA_035293405.1. Taxonomy (GTDB): domain Bacteria; phylum Acidobacteriota; class Vicinamibacteria; order Vicinamibacterales; family UBA2999; genus Gp6-AA40. Next base: position 19,364 of record DATDOE010000119.1, read on the forward strand.
GCCAGCCCGGAGCTGATTGAAAAAGTCCGGACCACGGTCACCGATGGTGCCGGCCGTTATCGAATCGAGAATCTGCGTCCAGGCACGTACTCGGTGACGTTCGTGCTACCTGGCTTCGTGAGCATGAAGCGGGACGGACTCATCGTGGGCGGCACCGCGGTCATCACCGTTGACAGCGAACTCCGAGTTGGTGGAGTGCAGGAGACGATCATCGTCACCGGCGAGACGCCCGTTGTCGACGTCTCGAGCACGACGCGCCAGATCACGCTCGACAACGAGACGATGCGAAGCCTTCCGGGCCCCCGCAGCTACAGTCATCTGCTCACCATGGTTCCCGGACTACAGACGAACCTGAACAACGCCAACACCGGTCCGGTCTTCGCGATCTTCCCGATCCACGGCGGCCGCGGTGTCGAGTCGCGTGTGACGGTCGAGGGCTTGAACATCAGCAACCCACCCGGCGGGAACCAGCCGCCGAACTACACGGCCGACATCGGCAACGCGGCGGAGGTGACGATGACCACGTCCGGCGGGCTGGGCGAGACCGAGACGGCTGGCCTCACCATGAACATCATCCCGAAGCAGGGCGGTAACAGCCTGTCGGGCCTGATGTACGTCTCCGGCTTCTCGCAGGCGATGCAGGCGGACAACTTCACCGACGAGCTGAGGGCGCGCGGCGCCACGCAGCCGACCCCGTTGTACCGCGTCTACGACGTCAACATGGCGGCCGGCGGCCCGATCGTCAGGGACCGGCTCTGGTATTACGGGAGCTTCCGCGTACAGGGTCAGCGGCAGAATACGCAGAACGTCTACTACAACCAGAACGCGGGCAACGCGAACGTATGGACGTACGTGGCGGATCTCAGCCGGCCTGCCTTTTCGGATCGCACATGGGAGAACTACACCCCCCGGATCACCTGGCAGGCGAGCCGCCGCGACAAATTCTCGTTCTCGTGGGATGAACAGCCGGTCTGCCGCAAGTGCACCGGCACGACTTCGCTGACCGGGTCGCCGAACTTCATCTTCCCGACTTCGCCCGAAGCGGATGGCACTGGCGAGTTCAGCCCGCAGCGCGTCCAGACTGGACGCTGGACGTCGCCGGTGACCAACAGGCTGCTCCTCGAAGCAGGGTTCGGCACCACCTATTACCAGTGGGGTGGTCGCGAGCTCGACCCGAACCCGGGGAAGGATCTGGTGCAGGTGGTCAACATCGGGCAGACAATCGCACCGGGGGTCGTCACCAATATGCGGTACCGCTCGCAGAACGCGCTGAACAACAGGACGAGGGGATCGAACTGGACCGGGACGGCCTCGTACGTCACCGGTTCGCACAGCGTGAAGTTCGGGTACCAGGGCAACTACTGGCGGGACGACCGCGAGATGCTCACCAACACCCAGAGTCTGGGGTACCTGTTCGTCTTCGGTGGCCCGTCTCAAATCACCCAGTACGCGAGCTCGTACCAGGTGAACGCCCGCGCGATGCAGACGACCCTGTACGCGCAGGATCAGTGGACGATCAATCGCCTGACGCTCCAGGGCGCTATCCGTTGGGACAATCCCTGGAGCTGGTTCCCGGAGCAGGTCCAGCCGGCAAGCCGGTTCTTCCCCGGCGCCACCTTCCCGAAGACCGATGGCGTGACGGGCTACAACGACATCACCCCGCGCATGGGCGCCGCGTACGACCTGTTCGGCAACGGGAAGACGGCGCTGAAAGTGAACCTGGGCAAGTACCTGCAGGGCGCCAGCGTCAGCAACCTCGCGTACGGCGCGAACCCGTCGCTGCGGATTCCGGGCGGCGGCGGCGGCATCTTCCCGCCGTCGGTCACCCGCTCGTGGGGCGACGCGGACGCTGACTTCACTCCAGATTGCAACTTGAGCAACCCGTTGCCCAACGGCGAGTGCGGTCAGATCAGCGACCTCCGGTTCGGCAGCACGCAGCTCATCGGCGCGCAGTTCGATCCGGACGGGTTCGCAGGGTGGGGCCTCCGTCCGTCGGACTGGGCGCTCGCGGTGTCGGTGCAGCAGGAGCTTTTCCCGCGTGGGTCGGTCGAGGTCGCCTACCACCACCGCTCGTTCACGATGTTCACTACCGGGGGTACGGTGACCGACAACCTGTCGGTCTCGCCGAATGACCTCGCCGCGTGGACGCTGACAGCACCGAGTGATCCGCGCCTGCCCGGTGGCGGCGGCTACCCCGTTGGTCCGCTGTACAACGTGAACTCCAATGTGTTCGGCCAAGTGAACAATTTCATCACGCCGACGAACAAGGTGGCTGACGATACGCGCGTGTTCAACGGCGTCGACGTCACGTTCAACCTCCGCAACGTCAGCGGCGTGACGTTCTCGGGCGGCACCAGCACCGGCAAGGTGACAAACGACTGGTGCGCCATTCGTGACGCCGTTCCAGAAAACCCCGCCGCAATGGCCGCCACCCCTGGTAGTGGTTACCTGCTGAATCCGTACTGTCTCCAGGAGTCACCCTGGGAGACGTCGTTCCGTGCCGCCTTGACCTACACGATCCCGCGCATCGACGTGCTCGTCAGCTCCGTGTTTTCGGACAAAACGAACATCGGCACCGACCAGCTCGTGTCGCTGGCCGCCAACTACACGCTGACCGCGGCGGATCTGGCTGACGCCGCGGCGCAGATCGGTCGCCCGCTGAATTTGACCGGTCCGCTGACCGTGAATCTGCTTGCGCCGGGCCAGCTGTATGGGCCGCGTGTCCGTCAGTTGAATTTCGGCGCCAAGAAGTTCATCCGCTTCGGGTCACAGCGGGTGACGGTGGGCGTGGATCTCTACAACCTGCTGAACAACAACGTCACGACGGCGTTCAACCCGACGTTCGTGCCGAACGTGGCCGGCTGGCAGTCGCCGACGTCGTACATGAACCCGCGCGTCGTGCGCCTCAACGCCGAGTTCAGCTGGTAGACACTAGGGACGACCGGAATCCGCGCGAGGCGGATTCCGGTCGTCGCTCCGACTGCGGTCGAGCAACACCCCCGCGCGGCCTCCCAGATATGGCGACCATCGATCGCATCCTGACCACTCACGTTGGCAGCCTCCCGAGGCCCCAGGAAGTGGTCGACCTCCTCTTCGCACAGGATCGCGGCGACGAGCTCGATCCGGTCCTCTTCGACCGGATCATGCAGACCGGCGTCGATGACGTCGTTCGGCGGCAGGCGGACGCCGGCATTGACGTGATCAGCGACGGTGAGACGAGCAAGATCAGTTACGCGACATACATCCGGCACCGGTTGACCGGCTTCGACGGCGACTCCGCGCGCCCCACCCCTCGAGACCTCGACGACTTTCCACACTTTCGCGACCGGCTCGTGGCCGAAGGCCACTCGCCTACCTACCGGAGACCCGTCTGTACCGGTCCGGTCGGCAACAGAGACTGCGCACTCGTCGTCAAGGACATCGCGCGTTTCACGCATGCGATGGCGCAGGTGAAGGCCGCTCGGGGCTTCATGACGGCGGTGTCACCGGGCACCATCGGCGTGTTTCATCCCAATCAGTACTACCGTTCGCACGAGGCCTACATGCAGGCCGTCGCCGCCGCGATGCGCTCGGAGTACGAGGCGATTGTCGGCGCAGGGTTCCTGCTGCAGATCGATTGCCCGGATCTCGGCATGGGCCGGCACTCCCGCTTCAAGCAGCTGGATGATGCCCAGTTCCTGCGCTGTGCGGAGATTCACGTCGAGGCGCTGAACGACGCTCTTGTGAACGTCCCGGCCGATCGCACGAGGATGCACGTGTGCTGGGGCAACTATGAGGGACCACACACTCACGACATCGCCCTCACCACCATCCTTCCCGTCCTGTTGAAGGCCAAGCCGGCCGCGCTCGTCATCGAAGGCGCGAACCCGCGTCATGAGCACGAGTGGGAGGTGTGGACCAGGCATCGGCTGCCGGATGACAAAGTGCTCGTGCCAGGGGTCATTGACACCAGCACGAACTACGTCGAGCATCCTGATCTCGTGGCTCAGCGGATTACCCGCTTCGCGCACGTCGTCGGACGCGAGCGGGTTCTGGCCGGGACCGACTGCGGCATGGGGACGTTCGCCGGCTTCGGGCCCGTGCATCCTGAGATTGCCTGGGCGAAGCTGCGCTCTCTCGTGTCGGGTGCCCGGCTGGCGTCACAACAGCTGTGGAAGCCGGCCGCCGCAACTGTCTGACAGGTTCGACGATACCCGCCCGCTCCTGCCTATTGTTCGCAAACACTCGAGGTACAGGGCATCTCGACTGGATCCGGGCTGTCGCTTTATGATGCCTCCTGTCCGGCAGTGGCACTTGGTGCCTCGCCGGAGCCGTAGAGCCGTATGACTACCCTGGTGAAAGGCATCCACCACGTCACGCTGTGCCCGGGTTCGGCACAGGAGGATCTGGAGTTCTACACCCAGGTTCTTGGGCAGCGCCTCGTGAAGCAGACGGTGCTGATGGACGGCCGTATCCCCATCTACCACTTCTACTGGGGCAATGCCGATGCGGACATCGGCTCCATTGCGACGTCGTTTCCCTACAGTCGAAAGCCCGGTCGAGCCGGCTCGGGCCAGATTTCGGTGACCAGCTACGCGGTCCCGAAAGGGACGGCCTCGTTCTGGAAGGAACACTTCGAAAGACACGCGGTCGAGCACGGGAATGTCGAGGAGCGATTCGGCACACCGTTCGTGCGCGTGCGCCATCCAGCAGGAATGCTCTTCGAAGTCGTCGAGGCCGACGACGAACGACGCCCCTGGCAGACGAAGCAGATTAGTCCCGATGTCGCGACGCGCGGCTTCTTCGCCGCCGTGATGTCAGTCCGGAGCATCGAGGAACAAGAGCAGTTTCTGGTCGAGGCGTTGGGCTTCCGGAAGATTGGCGTTGACGGCGCGTATCATCGGTTCGAGGCGCCGGGGCGTGGTCCCGGCAGCATCGTCGACCTGCATCACGAACCGTCCCGCCCGCCGGGGACCTGGACGTTTGGCGCCGGCACCGCGCACCACATCGCCTTCAACGTCGAAACCGACGAGGCGCTGATCGAGCAGAAGGCCTTGTACGAAGAGCTCGGCTACACCGATGCCTCGGATGTGAAAGACCGCTTCTACTTCCACTCGATGTACGTGCGATCGCCGGGAGGTGTCCTGGTCGAATGCACGGCCAACGTAGCTGGAGGTTTTTACCAGGACGAAGCGCCGGAGGACTTGGGACGGCACTTGAATCTTCCGCCGTGGTACGAAGAGAAGCGAGACGAGATCCTGGCGATGCTCGAGCCGATCACCGTGCCCGAAGCGAACCGACCGAGGCCCGGTGCCGTCCGTCCGGTTGCCGCACCCGCCGCCGCCGCGGCGTCACGGATACCGCTGACGCGCACGAAGGCCGAGTTCATCACCGACAAGCTGTAGCGCGCCCCGCGCGACCTTCCTCACGATTGGCGGCTGCGGCGCCGTGCGACTATGATCGGCTTCGATGCGCGCGGACTATCGCGAGTTCAATCTTTCCGGCCTCGAGCGAGTCACCTCGGGTGCCGGTTCCGTCGAGCGTCTGCCACTCGAATTGGAACGACGTGGTCTCGAGCGGGCAGTGGTCGTCACCGGGCGAACCTTGGGTGCATCCGCTCTCCTCGATCGCGTGATTGGCCCGTTAGGCGGCCGCTGTGTCGCGGTGTGCAAGGACGCCCGCCAGCACGTGCCCGCATGCTCGGTGGCGAGGGTCGCGCAGCTCCTTCAGGATCACGGGGCCGACTCGATCATCAGTTTCGGCGGCGGCAGTCCGATCGACACCGCGAAAGCCGCTGTGTACAGTCTGCTGCCCGCCAGCAGGACGCCAGGCGCAGGTCGCTGGCCGGTGCATATTGCGATTCCGACAACGCTCTCAGCGGGTGAGTTCACCGCCGTCGCGGGTATCACCGATGAGAAGACGCGCATCAAGCGCCCGGTGTCCGACTCGCGAATCACGCCTCGAACCGTCATCGCCGACCCCACGGTGACGCTCGAAACACCCGCGTGGCTCTGGGCCGCATCCGGAGTGCGAGCCCTGGATCACGCCATCGAGTCGATCTATTCGGTTCGCCACTATCCGGTGAGCGACGCCGCTGCGTCGAGCGGGCTGACGATGCTGCTGAAGCACTTGAAGGCGTCTCTCGACACGACCGATCCGTCCGTGCTCGAGCACCGGGTGGAGTGTCAGCTGGCTGCCTGGATGTGCGTGTTCGGGGTGACCAATGCGGGCTTCGGGCTCTCGCACGCGCTGGGTCACCAGATCGGGCCGCGGTGGGACGTGCCGCACGGCATGACGTCATGCATCACGCTTCCGCACGCCATGCGCTTCATGGCCGATCTCGCGCCCGAACGGTTCGGGCCGATTGCGGAAGGGTTCGGTGTGGCGTTCGATCCGGCCCGGCCCAAGGTCGCCGCGCTGGCCTGCGCCGACCGGGCGGCCGCGTTCATCGGACAGTTCGACGTGCCGCAACGGCTGAGAGACGTGGGCATCCCGGCGGAGGAGTTGCCCGAGGTGGCCGGCGTCGTCCACGGCGTCATGGACGCGGCGCACGTCGTCGATCGTCCGGTCACGCCGGACGACCTCGCCCAGCTGCTCGCCAACGCCTATTAGTGTCGTGTCGCGCTGGCGGCGTGGACTTCCCGTGCCGGTCTCTCTACGATAGAATGGTCGAACATTTTTTCGCATAGCGCACGCGCGCGCGCCGCCCCTTCACTTCAGCATCGAGAGGCCGCAATGACAGCGAAAGTCGTCGAGACGCTTCTTCCGACCACGATGGTCGGGTCGTACCCGCGCCCGCAGTGGTTCACCCAGCAACTGCTCGGCCGGGACGTGCGAGTGGCATTCAAGGAGGTGAGGCACGAGGAAGCCTACTCCGATGCCGTTGCCACCGTGATCCGCGATCAGGAAGATGCGGGGCTCGACATCGTCACCGACGGCAACATGTGGTACGACGACTACGTCGGCTCCATCGGCGCCTTCTGCTGGTACATGTACGAGCGCATCCACGGGTTTGAGCCGGCCCGGGAGCCGCATCCGTCGTTCGTCAACGCCGAGGCCAGCTTTGGCAAGGCGATGTTCGACGACTGGGGAGGCGTGATCAACAGCGGACCCGTGTCGCGCGGTCCGATTCGGCTCGCCGACCTCTACAAGGTGGCACAGAAGCACGCCAAGGTACCGGTCAAGGTGTCGGTCGGCGCCGGCCCCGTCAATCTCGCGTGGCATGCCTACTTCAACCACTACAAGGACGCCAAGGAACTGAGCTACGCGCTCGTGCCGATCTTCAACGCGGAGATGAAGGAGCTGGTGGCGGCCGGTGCGAAGTACCTGCAGATCGAAGACCTGGGTGCATGGATGCCGCTCTTTACAGGCGATCCGGCCTACTACACGTGGGTGAAGGACGTCATCGCGCAGTGCTGCGACGGGGTGGACGCGAAGATCGGCTGGCATTTCTGTTTCGGGAACGCGTGGGGCAACGATCTGATCAGCGGCGCGTTCCCCGAGGGCTATCAGACTGTGCTCCCGCACTTCTTCGATACGCCGGGCATCGACGAGTTCGTGCTCGACTACGCCAACCGCAACATGGCCGGCGTCGAGTTCCTGAAGAACCTTCCGAAAGACAAGACCGTGCAAGTCGGCGTGCTGGATGTCCGTTCCAACGCGATTGAGACGCCGCAGACGATCGCCGCCCGCATCAAGAAAGTGATCGCCGCCGTCCCGCCGGATCGCGTCGTTCTGAGCACGGATTGCGGGATGAAGCCACTCGCGCGGATGGTCGCCAAGATGAAGCTCGCGTCGCTCGCTGAGGGCGCGGCGCTGGTTCGCAAGGAAGTCGCGGGCGTGTGAGGTAGTTCGTCTTCCTGATCACGACACATCCGCCTTCGCATGAGGCTACGGCGGGACAAGCCGAGGCTCCGAGACATCCGCCTCCGCCAAGGCTACGGCGGACAGGCCTGGGCGCCGAAGCCCGAGGGCGAAGGCGGCTGCCTCAGTGCCTCGGTGTGACGTATTCACGTGAAAACACGAGATTCATTCACATCATCTCTCTCTATGAGGATTGCTCTGTCATGTTGAAAGCCACTGCCGGGATCATGCTCCCGACCACCATTACGGGCTCGCTGCCGCGCCCCAGCTGGTATACCGAAAATCTGGGCACGCGGTCGTTTCTGGACGCGATGGTGACGTCGCGGTTTCGCGAGCAGTATGTGGACGCGGTGTCGGTCTACCTGCGGGAGCAGGAAGTGGCGGGG
>DATDOE010000120.1:0-51991 GCA_035293405.1 Vicinamibacterales bacterium
TTAGTACGAGAGGACCGGGTTGGACGGACCTCTAGTGTATCGGTTGTCGCGCCAGCGGCAGTGCCGAGTAGCTACGTCCGGAAGGGAGAAACGCTGAAGGCATCTAAGCGTGAAACCCTCCACGAGATGAGATCTCCCAGGGAGTAACATCCCTCTAAAGGCTCCTGGTAGACGACCAGGTTGATAGGCCAGGTGTGGAAGCGCAGCGATGCGTTAAGCTAACTGGTACTAATGAGCCGTGAGGCTTGACCATATTTCTCTTCTACGCAGTGCATGTGTGGGAGAGGAGAGCTACCGTTTGCAGGGTATTCAGTTGTCGTGCAGGACAATGAGTTGTCCGCGTTGTTCTTTGAAAGATAGTTCGGGACGATCCACCTTCGCGCCTTCGGCGCTACGGTAGACAGGTCGAAATACGAAGGCCTGTCCGCCGAAGCTCGCGACAGCGAGCGAAGGCGGAACCCCGGACAACCAGTTTCCCGGTGGTCATAGGGGCAGGGTCACACCCGTTCCCATTCCGAACACGGAAGTTAAGCCTGCCACCGCCGATGGTACTGCATGCGTAGGTGTGTGGGAGAGTAGGTCGCTGCCGGGATTATTTTTGAAGTAGATGCCATTGAGGCCCGCTTCATCGAAGGATGAAGCGGGCCTTTTTTGTGTGTGCCGGAGATTTGCCCGGTCGTTGCCGGCCCGGCTATCATCGCGATGGTCAACTCTCGCTCATATTCTATAGGGGTGGTCTCCGTATGAGTCACGTCAGACTCGCCGAACTGATTCAGACCAAGCGTGCCGTCGTCGGTGTCATTGGTCTGGGTTACGTCGGCCTTCCGCTGATTCGCGCCTTCACCGCCGGCGGATTTCGCTGTCTCGGCTTCGACGTCGATCAAACGAAGGTCGACAAGCTCAAGGCGGGACAGAGCTACATCAAGCACATCGACTCATCAGCGCTCGCGCAACTGGTTCGGGAAGGTGAGTTCGAACCGACGGCTGACATGGGACGGTTACGCGAGGCGGATTGCATCATCATCTGCGTCCCAACGCCGCTGAACGACAGTCGCGATCCGGACTTGAGCTACATCGAAGGGACCGCACGGTCGATCGCCAAGACGCTGCGCCCGGGGCAACTCGTGGTACTCGAGAGCACGACCCATCCCACCACCACGCGCGTGAACGTGTGGCCGGTGCTCGAAGCGACGGGCCTGAAGTGCGGAACGGACTACTTTCTCGCCTTCAGCCCTGAGCGCGAAGATCCGGGAAACGCGCACTTTCAAGCGGCGACCATTCCGAAGGTCGTCGGCGGCTTCGACAACGCGAGCGGCGATCTCGCGTGCGCGATGTATGCGCACGCGGTGGTGAAAGTGATTCGCGCATCGAGCATGGAGATCGCGGAGGCCAGCAAGATTCTCGAGAACACCTATCGCGCGGTCAACATCGCGCTCGTCAACGAGCTCAAGATTCTCTACGACAAGCTGGGCATCGACGTGTGGGAGGTGATCGAAGCGGCGAAGACCAAGCCGTTCGGTTTTCATGCGTTTTATCCGGGCCCGGGACTCGGGGGGCACTGTATCCCGATCGATCCGTTCTATCTCACGTGGCTCGCCCGCAAGCACGGCGAACAAACGCGCTTTATCGAACTGGCCGGCGAGATCAACGCGCACATGCCCCAGTACGTGATCACCCGGCTCGCTGAGTTTCTGAACGATCAACGTAAGCCGATCAATGGCAGCAAGGTTGCCATTCTGGGTATGGCGTACAAGAAAGACGTTGACGATCCGCGGGAAAGCCCCTCCTTCGAACTACTGAAGCTGCTTCTCGACCGCGGCGCCGAGGTGACGTACAACGACCCGCACGTGCCAGCACTGCCGAAGATGCGTCACTACCCTGACCTCCCGGTGATGTACAGCCTGGAATTGACGCCAGCCTACCTCGGCGCTCAGGACTGCGTCCTTATTGCGACGGATCACTCGGCCTACGATTACGATTTCATTGTCCAGCATTCGACGTTCGTGCTCGACACGCGGAATGCGACGAAGAACGTCACGCTCGGTCGGGAGAAGATTCGCAAAGCCTAGCCGGTTTTCGCTTGTACCGGCCCGGGGTCGACGATCGCTCTCCTGCGCACGACCGGACGGGCCACTGCCCTTACGCCCTTCGTCTTCGAGCGATACACAGGCCGGTCAAGGCAATACTCACCAGCAGCAGCGAGGCTGGTTCAGTAACGCGTCGAACTTGTGATCACATCGCTAGGACGAAGGGAACCCAGGCGGTGACGCATAGACACGCTCCCGTCCGTTGCAGAGGCCACGTCGAGAGGCTACCACTCGATGGCGATATCAGGTACCGAGCTCTGCCGTCGTCGGAAGTGCCGAGCTTAGAAGTAGTTGCCGAAAGATTCCATGCAACTCGGCGCTGTCTGGCGCTCGTATTGCGTAGCCGACAGCGACAATTGGCGACACTGCGCTTTTCATCTGGAAGCTGGCTCCCCCTGGCTAGAAAGTAGTGCCCAGAGTCGACTTTAGACTGCTTCTCCGTCCGCACATGGAGCCCATATGAATATCGTGCACCAACAGGCCAGGACCACGAGCGACTTCGCGCGCACTCACCTCATCAGTTTCGTTGTGTTACTCGGCATCCTCGTTCCGACCCTCGCGGGCGCGACGCCGATCACGTATGAAATCCAATGGACGCTGACCGCCACCGCCAACGCCCCGGACGCCCCGACAGCGCCCAGCCCGACAACGTACACTTACGATCCGATCAGTGGCGAATTCGGCGGGTTTATCACGGAGTGGTGGGGGCTGGAGTTCGATTTCGCCGGACTCATGAACGAGTTTCTGTCAGCTGGCGACCGCGCCGTTGTGGCAAGCTCGCTCCTGAGCCCGGAATCGAACCACTGGCGCGGGGCCACGCACTCGCACAACTCACCTGATTTCACCTTGATGCTTGATCCGCCCGGGATAGCGCCCTTCTCGCTGGTGTTCTCGGATGGTTCATACATCGCATACTCCGCAGCCCTTGCTGGACTGCGGCAGGGGTTGTCGGAGGATGCATTCTCTCCCGAGTGCGGTGAAGTACCGCAAGGGTGTGGCGCTGAGGGCAGCTATGCGATCCGTGAAGTTACTTCGGTGCCGGAGCCATCTACGTTGGTGCTTGCCCTGACCGGTGGTGCAGGCCTGCTGCTCGTCGCCTGCGGGCGGGGCCGACGGCGGATCTCCTGAAGTAACTGCTGCGGACGACCAGTCTGCTGGCTGGGGGATGTCGGCTTCAAAGGCCGCGCATCACGACGATGCGCCGCCTTCGTTCTTGAGTGCAGGTGCCCCTGTGCTGTCCGTCCATGAAATCGCGCGCTGGAGATCCTACAGCGCTGTTTCCGCAGAATTTCCCGCCCCATGTGGCACGGCCCTCGCGGCAAAGCTGACCTGCAAGGCCTGGTCGGCCGCCAGTGCTTCGCTTCGCTTGGCGAGAGGGATCTGGACGGTGAAGAAGCGGTAGAGCAGGCACGTGTCGATGAGGGCCACTGTCAGCAGCACGACATACGCGAGGTTGGTCTCAACAAGACCGAGCTCTCTAAGCAGCGTCGAAATGCCGAACGCGACGATCCACGCGTCGAAGCTCATACAGACGCGGCGGAAGGTGTCGGGCCGGATACGTTGGATGAGGACAGCGCCGATCGGAACGCCGATCGCGATGCTCGGCAAAATGACAGGGATGAGCGACATGCTCTCGATGCTGTAGAGTCCGGCATACCCGTAGGCGACGGCTGTGAAGATCGACTCGGCGAGGCGGATGAACCCAAGCCCCGCGCGGAAGTCCTTCTTCGTCAGTCCCTGATTCGTGAGCATGACCGCCAACGGGGGCCCTGAAATGGTCGTCACCGAGTAGAGCACACCAAGGCCACCGCCAAACGCCAGTCCTGCAGACCGCTCCGACCGGATGGGACGTCTGTACCCGATCGCCTGCGACAGGATCAGGGGGAGCAGCACGATGAAGGTGCCGAACTTCAACCAGCCTGGGTTCACACGAGAGACGAGTATCGTCCCGAGGAGCACACCGGGAAGCAGGCCGATGACGATCGGCAGGACACGCCGCCAGACGTTCGGTAGCGCGTCACGGTTCACCCACAGGACATACGCGTTGAGAGCGACCTCGATTGGAACGAGCGCCGGGTTGAGGACCCGGTTCGTGAGGAACAACAGAGCCAGCGGGACGGTAATCGACGAGAAGCCGTAGCCGAGCGCGCCGTTGACGGTCGCTGCACCAAGCGTGATTATGACGAGCGGAATCCAGTGCTCCAAGCGAGACGAGGGTGCAATAACCCCGCCGTGTCGCCTGTTGACAACCAGGCGATCCTGGCGGCGAGGATTCTGCGAGTCCCGGGAAAAGAGGCCTCAATTCAGTAGACTTTTCATGGGCCGGGGGACCGGTCTAGCCGTCCCCGGTCACGCGCCCTGGCTGGCCGTAGCCTGAGCCAGGACCGCCTTGAAGCGCTCGAACTCCGCTGGAGGCAGGCCGACGACGCCGAAGAACTCCGCACGTCGGGTCCCGTCCCCGTGGAAGTCGGAACCGCCGGTGACGGCCAGACGGAAGCGGCCGGCCAGGTCAAGGTAGTGCCTCTGGGCCTCCATGTCATGGGAGCTGTGATAGGCCTCGAGGCAGGGAAGGCCCGCATCGACCAGTTCCCCTATCAACTCGTCCTTCTTCAGTTGCCCAGGGTGAGCTACTGAGGCGACGCCGCCGCACGTCGTAACCAGGGAAACGATCTCAGCCGGTGACGCACCTCGGTGCGGCACGTATGCCGGCGAGCGCTCATCGAGGTAGCGGTCGAAGGCTTCCGCGACCGACGATACGTGCCCGGCCGCGACGAGTCGCTCGGCGATCTGCGGCCGGGCGATGGCCTTGCCCGACGCGCTTGCCGCGGATGCCACGAGCGCGTCGACGTCAATCGGGACGTTCAGGCGTGCGAGCCGCTCACCGATCTCTCGCGCGCGCTCCACACGACTCTGACGCTGCGATGTAAGAACCGCGTCGAGAGCAGGCACGGTGGCTGGCAGCCCATACGCAAGGACGTGCACGTCCTTGCCCGCATGGACAGACGTGATCTCGATGCCGGAAATGAACGTCATTCCGAGCGCCTCGGCGGTCGCGCGCGCGGCGGGTTCGCCAGCCCTCGTGTCGTGGTCCGTGACGCTCATGACCCTGATGCCGGCAGCGAATGCTCGCGTCGCCAGTTCTTGAGGCGTGCACCGGCCGTCCGATGCGGTGGTGTGCAGGTGCAGGTCAATTGTCACAGTCACGTACACGCTCCCTGGCTGATGGTGTATCGGTCCAGTGCCGCCGCCTCATGCGGCCTCGCCCCTGCATTCCCAGCTCTTCCCGGGCGACTGGAACAAAGGCTACCGTTGGACCGACTTCTACCCGTCTCTGGGGCCATGACAAGCTCGATGCCCGTCGGGGACGGGGCACGGAACTTGCCATATTCCCTAGCGTGACCGCCAAGGGTATTCATGCACAGCACTGACCAATCTACCTCTCTTTCTGGACATCCGTCAGCCGGCCTCGTCGAGCCTGGGACCGCGCGATTAACGCATTTGCAGCGCCTCGAGGCCGAGAGCATCCACATCATGCGCGAGGTGGTTGCTGAATGCGAGCGCCCTGCGATGCTCTACTCGATTGGGAAAGACAGCTCCGTGATGCTGCACCTGGCGCTCAAGGCGTTCTTCCCGGCGAAGCCGCCGTTCCCGTTTCTGCACGTCGATACGACGTGGAAGTTCCGCGAGATGATCGCCTTCCGTGATGAGGCCGCCGCGCGACACGGGTTGGATCTCCGTGTTCACATCAATCAGGAAGGCCTCGAGATGGGGATGGGTCCGTTCAGTCACGGATCGGCGCTCCACACCGACATCATGAAGACCCAGGCGCTCAAGCAGGCGCTCGACAAGTACGGCTTCGACGCCGCCCTCGGTGGCGCGCGCCGAGACGAAGAGAAGTCGCGCGCCAAGGAGCGCGTCTTCTCCTTTCGATCGGCGCAGCACCGCTGGGATCCCAAGCAGCAGCGTCCCGAACTGTGGCGGGTCTACAACACGCGCACCCGCAAGGGCGAGAGCATTCGCGTGTTCCCGCTCTCGAATTGGACGGAGCTCGACATCTGGCAGTACATCTACGTCGAGCGCATTCCCATCGTGCCGCTCTACTTCGCCGCCGAGCGGCCGGTCGTGCAGCGTGACGGAACCTGGATCATGGTCGACGACGACCGGATGCCCCTCGAGCCCGAGGAGACACCGCAGATGAAGCAGGTGCGTTTTCGTACGCTGGGCTGCTATCCGCTCACGGGAGCGATCGAGAGCGACGCGACGACGCTGACCGGAATCATCCAGGAAATGCTGCTGACCACGATGTCCGAGCGTCAGGGGCGCGTCATCGACCACGATCAATCTGCGTCGATGGAGCGGAAGAAAGTCGAGGGGTACTTTTGACCCCCGAGACCATGGCGGAGATCGGGTCCGATCTCGAAGGGTACCTGCGCTCGCACGAGCGCAAGGATCTGTTGCGCTTCATTACGTGTGGCAGCGTCGACGACGGCAAATCCACGCTCATCGGGAGACTCCTCTACGAGTCCAAGATGATCTTCGAGGACCAGCTCGCCGCGTTGGCGGCGGATTCCAGGAATGTCGGCACTCGCGGAGGCGATCTCGATTTCGCGTTGCTCGTCGATGGACTGTCCGCGGAACGTGAGCAGGGCATCACCATCGATGTGGCGTACCGGTTCTTCTCGACGGAGAAGCGCAAGTTCATCGTCGCCGACACACCGGGCCATGAGCAGTACACGCGCAACATGATCACGGGCGCGTCAACGGCGGACCTCGCCGTCATCCTGATCGACGCTCGCAAGGGCGTCCTCACTCAGACTCGCAGACACAGCTACCTGGTGTCGCTGCTGGGTATCCGGCGGGTCGTTCTCGCCATCAACAAGATGGACCTCGTGGACTACTCGCAGGCCATCTACGACCGCATCGAGAGGGACTACGCGGAGTTTGCCTCGCAGATCGGCCTCGAGCAGGTAACGTGCATCCCGATCTCAGCGGTGCACGGCCACAACATCGTGGCCCCCGGCCTGGAGATGCCCTGGTACGAGGGCCCGACGCTGCTGGAGCATCTCGAGAGCGTGCCGGTTGACGACGGGCTGCCGGCCAGGCCGTTCCGCATGCCGGTCCAGTGGGTAAACCGTCCGAACCTGGACTTCCGCGGCTTCGCGGGCGTGATCGTGAGCGGCCGTGTTCGAACCGGCGACAGCATTCGTGTCGTGCCGTCCGGCCGGCAGAGCCATGTCGCGCGGATCCTCATCGGCGATCAGGAAGCGCAATCGGCGACCGCTGGTCAATCCATCACGCTGACGCTGACCGACGAACTGGACGTGAGCCGAGGCGATGTACTCGCGCCCTCGGATGCCCCGCCGCTCGTGGCGGATCAGTTCGAGGCCACGATCGTGTGGATGCACGAGCGCCCGATGCTGCAGGGCCGGTCATATCTGATGAAGGTCGGCACGAAGACGGTCACGGCAACCGTCTCGCCGCTCAAGTACAAGGTCAACGTCAACACGCTCGAGCACACGGCGGCGAGGAAGCTCGAGCTCAACGACATCGGCATCTGCGGCCTCCAGCTCAGTCAACCGATCGTGTTCGAGCCGTACGCCGAAAATCGCGACCTCGGGGGCTTCATCCTCGTCGACCGCATCACGAACACCACCGTCGGCGCGGGTCTGCTGCATTTCGCGCTTCGCAGGTCGCAGAACGTCCACTGGCAGGCGCTTGACGTCAACAAGGTGGCGCGGGCGGATCTCAAGGGGCAGAAGCCGTGCGTCGTCTGGTTCACGGGCCTCTCAGGCGCGGGCAAATCGACCATCGCGAACCTCGTCGAGAAGCGGTTGCATGCGATGGGTCGCCACACGTACTTGCTCGACGGCGACAACGTGCGTCACGGCCTGAACAAGGATCTGGGCTTCACCGACGCGGATCGCGTCGAGAACATTCGACGCATCGCCGAAGTGGCGCGCCTCATGGTGGACGCCGGACTCATCGTGCTGGTGTCTTTCATCTCCCCATTCCGCTCGGAACGCAGGATGGCCCGCGAGCTGCTGCCTGAAGGGGAGTTCCTGGAGGTGTTCGTCGATACGCCGCTCACCGTGGCCGAGACACGCGATCCAAAGGGCCTCTACAAGAAGGCGCGCCGCGGTGAACTGAAGAATTTCACCGGGGTGGACTCGCCGTACGAGGCGCCAGAGGCGCCGGAAGTGCATCTGGACACGACTCGGCTGGCCCCGGAAGAGGGCGCCGAAGTCATCCTCGAGCGCCTGCAGCGTGCGGGCATCGTGATGGACGTAGATTAGGAACAGCAGCTGCGGCCGCCGGGCGCGAGTTGGCCTAGCACCGTTGCCTTCAAGCAACCGTCCATCGGGCGTGTAGATAGTCGTGTCTTTAGTAGACTCATTTCTTTAGAATCACAGTGTTAGCGGTCTGGCAGTTCGGCTGGAGCGGCGTCGGGGTCCAGGTTGCCAGCGAACCGTCGCCTGGCGGTTTTGAGCCCCTGGCGACATCCTTGCACCACCGACCATCTTGGACCGCAGGGTGTTGAACATGCGCACGAATAATGGCCGCTGGACGATCCAGGTCATCCTGTGGCTCACGCTGCTCGGCGCGCCGACTGTGGCTCAGACGCCGCCGGCTGGACAAAAGCCCTCGCCCGGCGCGCCTCCGTCGGGAGCGGCCCCTCCGGGAGCCGTGACACCCGCGGGGTTCGCCATCGGCGTGGACGACCTCTTGACCGTGAAGTTCTGGGGAGATGCGCAATTGTCTGGCGATGTCGTCGTGCGGCCCGACGGAAAGATTTCGCTTCCCCTGATCAACGACGTACAGGCCGCCGGATACACGCCGGAGCAGCTGAGCGACGCGCTCGAGAAGGCGGCCTCCAAATACATCACGGAACCAGACGCCACGGTCATTGTCAGAGAGATCCGCAGCCGGAAAGTATTCGTGCTTGGCCAGGGCGTCGCGAGACCGGGCACCGTTCTCCTCAACACGGACATGAACGTGTTGCAGTTACTGGCAGCCGTGGGCGGGCTTCTCGAGTACGCGGACAAAGGCAACATCGTGATCATTCGCACGGAGAACGGGCGCGACAAGCGCATGAAGTTCAACTTCAGCGACGTGGTCAAGGGCAAGAACCTGCAGCAGAACATCCTGTTGCGGCCGAACGACACCGTTCTGGTCAATTGACACGGCTGTCAATATTCCATTCACAGTGACACTCCAACTCCGTTCCGTCGCCATCATCCTCGTGACGGGTCTCATGTGCGATGGCAGCGTGGTGTTCGCACAGAGCGCCATGCCGCCCCGGGCGACGCAGGGACTCTTCGGCGGCGTTCAGCCTCAGGCCGACGCACCAAAGCGGCTGGATTTCACCCTGTCTGTGATCGAAGGGTACGACAGCGATGTGCCGCGGAACCTGCAGTCGAGGCTGGATCGCAACAGCCTCCAGTCCGGCGGCTTCTCGACGATGTTGAACGCGAGTGCGGGGTACGCTTGGCGGGGCTCGCGGGGCCAGTTGGGCGCCAATCTCTCGTCGATGGTGCGTCACTACGCGGAGGTCGGCGAAACGCGCAGCCTCGGTCACGCTGCCGGGCTCGGCCTGACATTGCGCCTGCCTGCGCGCGTCACGCTACTCGTGAACCAGGCAACCGCGTATTCGCCCACCTACCTGTCCGGATTGTTCCCATCGGGGGCGGAGGTCGAACCCGGCACCCCCGGCAGCACCGCGCCTGACTACTCCGTGAGCGACTTCGAGTCATACACTCACACAACAACGATGACTCTGAAGCACGACATCTCTTCACGAAGCTTCGTGACGGGGACGGGGACCTTCCTCTATACCGATCGTTTGCGCAACACCGATCTGTGGAAGGACACGAATGCCTATGCGTACCAAGGTCGCTACACCCACAGGGCCGGGCGGAATTCTGTGCTCATGGGGCAGTACCGATATCGTTCTGGGAAGTACGGGTACACGAACGAGGGGACGACAACGGAGATCGCGTTGAACGCCGGCGCAGAATTCATCCGGCCGCTGTCCGCGACCCGCACGGCGTTTGCGCGTTTCAATGTCGGGGTATCGGGAGCCGACATACCACCGCAGGGCGTTCTGGGTGCGGGTGTGCTTCGGCGGCGGTATCTCGGTGTGGCGGATCTGGCAGTCGGGCGTCAGTTCGGGCGGACGTGGCAGGCCCGCGCCGACCTGCGACGAGGAATCGAGTATCTAGCAGACCTCCCGACGCCCGTGTTCGCCGATAGCCTGAGTGCCGGTGTCGAAGGTCTCCTCAACCGGCGAGTGGACCTGTCCCTGTTCGCCGGTTACTCGAGCGGCGAGTCCCTTCTGAATAGCAGCAGCATGAAGTTTGATACATACACGGGCAACGTTAGGCTTCGCTATGCCCTGAGCCGATCGCTGGCCGCCTACATCGAGTACCTGTACTACTACTACGATTTTCGCGGAAGCACGCAGCTGAGGGCAGGCGTCCCATCGGGACTCGAGCGGAGCGGAGTCCGCGCCGGCCTCACGCTGTGGGTGCCCGCACTGCGAAGGTAAATCGTGTTGCCAGGAAAGAAGTTCACGTCGCACGACATCGTCAGGATCCTCCTGCATCGCCGGTGGCTGATTCTGCTGCCATTCGCGATTGGTCTCGCCATGGCGCCCGTCATCGCCAAGCGCGTGCCGGAGGTGTTCCGCTCCGAAACCCTGATCATGGTCATTCCACAGCGGGTGCCAGACAGCTACGTCAAGTCCACTGTCACCGCCACGGTCGAGGATCGCCTGCCGTCGATCAGCGATCAGATTCTGAGCCGGTCGCGGCTCGAGCGCATCATCAACGACTTCGATCTGTACAAAGAGCGGCGCGCCACCGCGCCGATGGAGGACATCGTCCGGCTCATGCGGAGTGACGTCGGCTCGCCCCAGATCAAGGAAGGCGAGACGTCATTCCGCGTCAGCTATGTGAGCCCCGATCCGCGTACCGCCCAGAAGGTCACGGCACGTCTCGCCTCGCTCTTTATCGAGGAGAATTCGAGCGACCGGGAGAATCTGGCGGACAGCACCAACGTGTTCCTCGAATCGCAGCTCGAGGATGCCAAGAGGCGACTACTGGAGCACGAGCGAAAGCTCGAGATCTACAGCCGGGCGCACGCCGGGGAGCTTCCGTCGCAGCTCGCTGGGAATCTCCAGGCGATCCAGAACGCGCAGCTGCAGCTGCAGTCGGTGAGCGAATCGCTGAACCGCGCGCGTGAACGACGGTATCTCGTCGAGCGCCAGCTCGTGGATGCCCGGACCCTTCCGGCGACGGTGACCCCGATTCCGGGAACCAGCCAGTCGGATGCCGCGGCGCAGATGTCCCCCGCGCAGCGACTGGCCGTGGCGCAGGCGAACCTGCAGGTCCTCAAGCTGCGGTACAAGCCCGATCACCCTGACGTGCGTGCGCTGGAGCGCTCGATCGGTGAGTTGCAGCAGAAGGTCACTGAGGACGGGAGTCGTCCGACCATCCAGCCGAGCCCGTCCCAGGGGCTCTCGGTCGAGGAGCAGGCTCGGGAGAAGAGGATTGGGGATCTGCGGGCGGACCTGGAGGTCATCGATCGTCAGATCACCGTGGGCCAGGCGGAGGAGATTCGCCTCAAGGCCTCGATCGACGACTATCGGCGGAAGGTCGAGGCTGTGCCGACCCGGGAATCGGAGCTGGTCGAGCTGACGCGCGACTACGACACCCTGAAGAAGACTTACGACAGCCTGCTGACAAAGCGGGAAGACTCCAAGCTGGCCGCGAATCTCGAGCGGCGGCAGATCGGTGAGCAGTTCAGAGTTCTCGATCAGGCATCGCTGCCCGAGAGGCCGACGAACCAGCTCAGACGGATGGCGTTCATCTTCTCCGGCGGCATAGCCGGGCTCGCGCTCGGACTGGCCCTCGCCGGGTTCCTCGAGTATCGGGACTCGAGCTTCACCCGCGAAGAGGACATCCTGCGTGTGCTGACGCTGCCGGTGCTCGCGATGGTTCCGGATATGACGACGGATCGCGAGCGGCGAAGTCAGCGCACCCGAAGGGTCGCCGTCGATGTAGCGGCGGCGGCCGTGCTGGTCGGGTCGGCCACCGTCGTGGTCATGTGGGCTTTGTCACTGCGGTAAGGGCGCGAAATCGATGTATCAACGGTACTACGGCCTTCGCGAGCTGCCCTTCGAGCTCACGCCCAACCCGAAATATCTGTACCTCACGCCCCGGCACCGGGAGGCGCTGAGCAACCTCGAGTACGGACTGTTCTCGGCGAAGTCGATCACGGTCCTGATTGGTGAAGCGGGCACCGGCAAGACCACGCTGCTGCGCGCGGTGCTCGAATCCGAGCGGTGCGCCAACGTTCGATGCGTGTACCTGAACAACCCCGCGCTCACGCGCGAGGAGTTCGTCAGGATGCTCGCGAATCGCTTCGGTCTCAGCGCCGACGCTGCGGGGTCCAAGGCCACGTTACTCGACGAGCTCGAGCGGGCGCTGCGCGAACGCAGGGACCGCGGCGAGATCACCGCCCTCGTTGTCGACGAAGCACAGAGCCTCAGTACCGAGTTGCTCGAGGAGATCCGGCTGCTGGCCAACATCGAAACGTCCGACGAGAAGCTGTTGCCGCTTGTGCTTGCCGGACAGCCCGAGCTGAGCGCGCGTCTGGAGGAGTCTGGGTTGCGGCAGTTGAAGCAGCGAGTGGCGCTGCGCTGCGAGGTCGCCCCGTTCGAGTTGTCCGAGACGGCCGCCTACATTGCGAGCAGAATTCGAACCGCCGGCGGGATTCCGGCCAAGCTGTTCACACGTGAAGGCGTGTCGCTGATTCACGAGCACTCCGGAGGGATCCCGCGTACGGTCAGCGTGATTTGCGACAACGCCCTGGTGAGCGGCATGGCATTGGAGCGCCAGCCCGTTGACCGTGCCATCGTCCTCGAGGTGTGTCGTGACTTCATGTTGCGGCGCGAAGGGGCTCCGGCAACGCAGGCGGCGCAGGACAAATACGTTCCGGCTGCGCACGCGGCGGCTGTGCCTTCAGAGTCAACGCCGCTGGCGGCTGATGTTCGGGGCGGCGAGCTCTTTGGCCAGGTGTCCAAGCCGCGGCGATTCACGTTGTTTGGGTCCGGACGACGGTAGCCAGGTTGAGCAGGATTGAATGAGCCGAATAGACGAAGCACTGAAGCGCGCATCGCAGGGCCCCGGCACGGGCCGTGGAACGAGTCGTGTCACCGAGGTCCCGTTGCGCCTGGCCGAGGAGCGTACGCTCGACGAGTATCCGCTCGAATCCAGATCTTCGGACCGGAGTGACCGGGTTCTGTCGACGCCGGATCTTGCGACGATCACGCCTGCGCGACTCGACCTGAGACTGCGGCCAGACGTAGCCCCCCAGGCCGTCTGGCTTGGCGCTGACGCGGACGGCAAGCTGGTTGCCGGCGCCAGCCGTAACCCCGTTTCCCTGGAACAGTACCGGCGGCTCGCTGCCACCCTTCACGAGGCCCAGGTCGAAAAGGGGCTTCGCGCGGTCGTGGTCACGAGCTCGGTGCCCAGGGAAGGCAAGACGTTGACGGCGGTGAACCTCGCGCTCACGCTCAGCGAGTCGTATGGCCGCCGAGTGCTGTTGATTGACGCAGACCTGCGCCGCCCGTCGGTCCATGAGTTGCTCGGCCTGCAGAATGAGCGGGGGCTCGCCGATGTGTTGCACTCCGATCGTGCCGAGATCCCCACGGTCCAGGTGTCCCCCCTGTTAACGGTGCTGCCCGCTGGCCCTCCAGACCAGAATCCGCTCGCGGGCCTGAGCTCTGAGCGGATGCGCATTCTGCTGGAGGAGAGCACCGGCCGGTACGATTGGGTGATTCTGGATACGCCGCCGTTGGCGCTCCTGTCCGACGCGCAGCTACTGAGCCGGCTCACCCAGGCGGCCGTCTTCGTCATCCGCGCTGGGGTCACGCCGTTCGCGGTGGTTGATAGGGCGATTACCGAACTTGGGCGCGAATTCATCATCGGCACAGTGCTCAATGGCGTTGATCAGAACGCCGTTCCTGCCACGGGTTATTACGGCGACTACTACGACCAAGGCCGATAAGGCGCCAGCCGCTTCTCTCGCTTCCCGCTAAACATCCTGGTCACCCGTGGAAAAAGTCCTCGGCTGGAGAGACTTCATGAAATTCCCATCCGACTCAGGACGGTGCATCAGGATATAACCCTTTTATGGTCAGCTGTTTATGTCGAAAGACGAGCCGGAAGATGCCGCGGAAGACGTCTTGCTCTGTCTCGTGGTGGCCCTGCCTGCTCACTCGGCGATGGCCTCGTCGGCAGCGCTCGTCAGCTGATCCGCTGTGACTGAGAGGGCGAAGCTGTATCAAGTGACCAGAAGAGTCGTCAAATGTGTAACTTCCAGAGTCGAGGCGGACTGGGCTCTGAATTCCACAGCCTCGGTGACTTTTCATCGCGGCTATCGCGACTCTCGCTCAATGGAGTCTCAGCCGTCGAAGAATTTCCGTGGAAGTCATCCACGCAACACATTGATAGATAAATACTTGCAGTTCAGGCGCAGCCAAAAATCGGCGAAGGACGTTATGGCGGTCCATTTGCACTTGCGGTTCCGCGAATGTCGGCAACCAGCGTTGACGACCCCGAGTTACACAAGCGAGGCACGTGGATGGTGTTTGAGTCGTTTCTGACGTTTACCCGAATGCAGAGCGAAACCGCTGTAGGCCACCGGCAGAACTCTGATGCGGGCTCCTTCGGGTTTGCCCAGGATGGTCGCGCGAGTAATTTGTACAACGAGGAGGCCTTCCGGCATTTCCTCGCAGTTGAGCGTACTCGCGCGGAGCGTTCGGAGCGCTCGTTCCTCCTGCTGCTGGTCAGCCTCCGTAAGAGCTCGGACCTCGACATTCGCGTTCCCAGGGCCGTGTCCGCGTCGCTCTTCTCCGGTCTCGCGTTGTGCGTGCGCGAGGTTGATTTCATCGGCTGGTACAGAGATCGACGAGTCGCCGGTGCTGTTCTCGCTCAGGGCCTGGACGTACCCGACTCGGACGCCCCCGCTCGAATTGTCGAGCGCGTGACCACGATCTTGAGCCGGCGGCTGCGGCCGGACGTCGCCGAGCGCCTTCGCGTTCGCGTCGTCCAACTCGGGCAGCGGGCGAAATAGTTAAACACCACTATGTCTGGAATCCTCGCCGAATCGCTTCCTTCGTCGGTTTCCCTGCCCCGAGCATCGAGCGCTCATCGCGTGAGCGAGCGTACAGTGGCCCGGCCACGCGGTCAGTGGCGCGGCCGCCCTCTCGTGATCGCGGAGGACCTGTTTCGGAATGTCCTGATGCGCGAGCGGAAGCGGGCGGATCGTTTCGATCAGCCGTTTGTGCTGGTGCTCGTCGCCCTGAAGCAGGAACGCATGTTCGACGCGTCGAGTTGGACCCCGGCGATCGAGTCCCTTCACGCCGCCAAACGCGACACCGACGTGCTGGGATGGTTTGAGCAGGGGTCGGTTCTCGCCCTGATCGTTCCCGAGATTGACACCCCGGATGCGTCCTTTGCGCGTGACGTCGAGTCCCGGGTGACCCTCGCCCTTGCGGCGCGTCTCGACATAGAGACGCGCTCGGCGTTCTCCATTCGGCTGCACCGGCACGCGGGTCCTACCACGGCGGCACAGGCACAGGAAACCGAGCCGCTTCTGCGCGACCTTCACCTCTCGACACGGGCCCGAATGCGGTGCGCCTTAAAACGGTGCCTGGATATCACGGCGAGTGCGGCGTTGTTGGCGCTTATTTCGCCGCTGTTTCTGTTGATCGCGGCGCTGGTCAAGCTCAAGTCGCCAGGGCCGGTCTTCTTCAGACAGGTGCGTGTCGGTGAGTACGGAAAGCCGTTCACGATGCTGAAGTACCGGACGATGCACGTGAACAACGACCACGCGATCCACAAAGAATTCGTCAGCCAGTTGATCAAGGGCACCGCGCCCACTGGTGGCGACGGCAAGGACACTCCCTTCAAGATCGTCAACGATCCCCGCGTGACGGCCATCGGGCGCCTGTTACGCAAGACGAGCCTGGACGAGCTGCCGCAGCTTTGGAACGTGCTGTTGGGTGACATGTCGCTCGTCGGGCCGCGGCCGCCGCTCTCCTACGAGGTTGAGCAGTACAAGCCGTGGCACTACCGTCGAGTGCTCGAAGCCAGGCCCGGGATCACCGGTTTGTGGCAGGTGAGTGGCCGCAGCCGCACGACATTTGAGGATATGGTTCGGCTCGATCTCCGCTACGCCAAGAACAGCTCGGCGTGGACCGACATCAAGATTCTTCTCGCGACGCCTCGCGCGGTCTTTTCGGGGAAGGGCGCATGTTGACCGAGAGTTGGGGCGATTCGGCCAACAGCGCCGGAGTGGAGGGGGCGATGCAGATGACGGCACGGCTAACCCGCATCCTCGAGACTGAGGAAGCCCTCCAGCACCTGAGCGAACGGGTGCAGGGCATGATGCTGATGGGTCAGGATCGCGATGACTTGAAGGCGCTGGCCGTCAACCTGGCGCGGAAAGCCAAGGCGCTGGCCGCCATGTGTGGCGATCCGTCACCCTTCGGGCGCGAGTCCTAGCTCCCGTCCGTGTAGAGCGCTTTCCTTCTCCAATCGGTTCACCGAATTCAACTCAAGAGAACTATGTCATTGGATACGCACGTGTGCGTGGCGCCGGACGTGAAGCTCGGGAAGGACGTCAAGCTCGGCAAGTTCATCAACTTGTACGGGTGCGAGGTCGGCGACGAGACCAAGATCGGGGCCTTCGTCGAGATTCAGAAGGGCGCCTCTGTCGGGCGACGGTGCAAAGTGTCCAGTCACACTTTCATCTGCGAGGGCGTCACGATCGAGGACCACGTGTTCATCGGACACAGCGTGGCGTTCGTGAACGACTCATTTCCTCGGGCGACGACGCCGACAGGCGAGCTCCAAACGGCCGCGGACTGGAAAGTGGAAAAGACCCTCGTGAAGAAGGGCGCGTCAATCGGCTCGGGCGCGACCATTCTGTCCAACGTCACGATCGGCGAACGCGCCATCGTCGGCGCGGGCAGTGTGGTCACTCGCGACGTGCCGCCTGATGTCGTCGTGGTCGGTAACCCAGCGCGAATCCTTCGGAGAATCGACGCTACTGCAGGGAGTTCGACATGAGCACAGCCGGTCTTCCCGTTCGGGAGTCCACCTCCAGTCAGCGATCGGACACGGTCCGGTTCGGTGTCATCGGCTACGGATACTGGGGCCCGAACATTGTCAGGAACATCAGCAGCCTCGAGAACTCCCGGTTGGTTGCGATTTGCGACCAGAACCCCGCGGCGCTCAAGCGGGCGAGCCGCCTCTATCCCGGCGTGACCATGACGTCGGACGCTTCCGAAGTGCTCAGATCGCCCGAGATCGACGTGATCGCGGTGGTGACCCCGGTCTGGACCCACTTCGAGCTGGCGAAGATGGCGCTCGAGAACGGCAAGCACGTCTTCGTCGAGAAGCCCTTCACCTCCACCTCACAGCAGGCCCAGGAGCTGATCGAGCTGGCGGCGAAGAAGAACCTCCAGATCATGGTGGACCACACGTTCCTGTTCAGCGGCGCGGTCCGGAAGATTCGGGAGCTCGTGGACAACAAGACCCTGGGTTCGCTGTACTATTTCGATTCCACGCGGGTCAACCTGGGCCTCTTCCAGCACGACGTGAGCGTTGTCTGGGACCTGGCGCCCCACGATCTGTCGATCATGGACTTTATTCTCCGCGAGAAGCCGGAAGCCGTGGTGGCGACCGGCGCCAAGCACGTGAACGACCTGGCCGACATGGCATTCATCACCGTGTATTTCCCGGGGAACCTCATCGCACACGTCAACGTCAACTGGCTGTCGCCGGTGAAGGTACGCATGACGCTGATTGGCGGCAAGGACAAGATGCTCGTGTGGAACGATCTCGAGCCGGACGAGAAGATCAAGGTCTACGACAAGGGCGTTGACATCACCAGTGGGCAGGGCGTGTACGACCTGCTGGTCAGCTACCGTTCCGGCGATGTCTGGGCGCCGAAGGTCGAACAGACCGAAGCCTTGAAGCACGAGCTCGGATACTTCGTTGACTGCATCCTCAAGAGCCAGTCGCCCGTGAACGACGGCGCCGCCGGCCTGCGTGTCGTGCGGTTGCTCGAAGCCGCCGAAGAGTCGCTTTCTCAACGAGGGAAAACGGTCACACTTTAAGATCG
The DNA here is from genome assembly GCA_035293405.1 of Vicinamibacterales bacterium. GTDB lineage: Bacteria > Acidobacteriota > Vicinamibacteria > Vicinamibacterales > UBA2999 > Gp6-AA40. The sequence continues at coordinate 18,282 of DATDOE010000120.1, forward strand.
CTTGAACAGTTCATTCGACAAGATAATGCGCCGGACGGCAACGTTCGGTGCTGTCGCGCGAGGCTGCGGGGCCTTGATGTTCGCCGTGCGCGAGCTATAAAACTATGCCCACAGTCTTTGCTGACTACTATCGATGCCCGCCCGAGCTTGGGGAGTTCGGTACGACGGGTGAGTTGCAGGCCGAGCCGAGTCATTTCAAGTTCCATGATTCCCTGTATTACGGACGGCGGAACGGTGGATCCCCGTCGGGCGACCGCTCGAACGGCCCGCCGGACCTTTCCGGTCGCGAGGACTCGGCTGGCGAGCAGGTCCGGCTGCCATTCGACCTGACCGAGGTCGTCGATAATCTGCGGCTGGAGCGCTACAGCGCGAAGGCATCGGACGTTCGGACGATCACCAGCACGAATGCGGCACAGACTCTGTACTACTTCCTGAGGCCCATGCTGCCGGTCTCAGTGAGACGGCACCTGCAGCGGGCCCGCCTGCGCGGGTGGGAGCGCATCGCCTTTCCGCAGTGGCCGGTTGACTTCACCGTGGACACGCTGATGGAGCGCGCGATGGGGCTGGCGCTCCGGAATGCCGGTGTGCAGAAGATCCCCTTCATTTGGTTCTGGCCCGAGGGCGCCCCCAGCTGCGCGATCATGACCCATGACGTGGAGGGCCCTGCCGGCCGCGACTTCTGCGAGCAGCTCATGGACCTCGACGACTCCTACGGCATCAAGTCGGCGTTTCAGCTGGTTCCGGAGGCACGCTACGACGTGCCCACGAGCCTCCTCGAATGCATCCGCCGCAGAGGCCACGAAGTCAACGTCCACGATCTGAATCACGACGGCCGCCTGTTCCAGAACAAGGGGCAGTTTCTGCGGCGCGCCAAGCGAATCAACGCGCACGCGAGGAAGTTCGAGAGCCGCGGCTTTCGCGCCGGCGCGATGTATCGCGAGCAGCAGTGGTTCGACGCGCTGGACGTCTCCTACGACATGTCAGTGCCGAACGTCGCGCACCTCGAGCCGCAGCGCGGCGGGTGCTGTACCGTGATGCCGTACTTCATCGGCAGGATCCTGGAGCTTCCGCTGACGACCATCCAGGACTATTCATTGCTGCACATTCTCGGTGATTACTCCATCACGCGGTGGAAAGAGCAGATCGACCTCATCATCGCCCGGCACGGCCTGATCAGCTTCATCATCCATCCCGACTATCTCATCGAGAGCCGTGCGCGTAAAGTCTATGTGGACCTGCTCACCCACCTCAGTCGCCTGCGCGGGGAAAAGAAGGCGTGGTTCGCGTTGCCGCGTGACGTGGACTGCTGGTGGCGCAGCCGGAATCAGATGACGCTGGTGCAGAAGGGCAGCACTTGGTGTATCGAGGGCCCGGACAGCGCGCGCGCGCGGCTGGCGTACGCTACACTCCAAGGGGAACGCGTCGTCTACAGGATCGATGCTGCGTCTTAGAACACACTCCCCCGTGTTCTCAGAACTCAATCGAAGGTTCCGGACGATCGCGTTCGGGGTGTATTCGCTGTGCCTGGTCGGAGGCGCGCTCGCCGTCGTGCGCGATCTTGTGGCACTCTCCAGGGGGAATGCGACGGCCTCTCACGTCATCGCGGTTCCGTTTGTTACCCTGTTTCTCCTGTACCAGGGACGGGAGTCCATCTTCTCTTCCGTCCGTTGGGCCGCTGCGGCCGGCGGAAGTGTCATCGGTGCGGGCCTGGCGCTGCTGCTGTGGGGCCTATCGTCGTCGGCCGGGCCCGATGCGTTGAGCATCAAAGCGGCCGGACTCGCGACCGCATGGGTGGGTGGGTTTCTGTTGTTCTATGGACCCTCGGCATTTCGCGCCGCTCTCTTCCCGCTGCTGTTTCTGGCGTTCACGATTCCTTTCCCGGGCGCCATCCTCGCCGGCGCGACACGCCTGTTGAAGGCTGGTTCCTCTGAAGCGGTCGCGGGGTTGTTCAGTCTGACCGCGACGCCGTACCACCGGGACGGGTTTGTGTTCAGCCTGCCGAACTTCGCCATCGAAATCGCCGATGAGTGCAGCGGCATTCGTTCGAGCATCGCGCTCTTGCTCACGGGGCTGCTCGCCGGCCAGGCGCTCCTCAAGAGCCACTGGACGAAGGTGCTGCTGGTCTTGGCGATTCTGCCTCTCACCGTCGTCAAGAACGGGATTCGCATCGTCAGCCTGTCCCTGCTCGCCATGTATGTCGATGCGGGATTCCTCACCGGCCAGCTACATCACGAAGGCGGCATCGTCTTTTTCCTCTTGGCATTGGCAATGCTAGCGCCGGTTCTCGCGTTCCTTCGCCGCCTCGATCCCCAGGGGCCCGAGCCCACCCATGCCGGCATGAAGTCCTAAATGGGTGTAAAGGGGGGAGACGGCGTCTTGAAGCTGTACGAAATCGATCCTGTACGCGATCCGCGCTGGCTCGATCTGATTCAGCGTTCCGACGCCTCCTCGATCTTTCACACCCCGGGCTGGCTCGAAACGCTGCGGCGCACGTACGAGTACGAGCCCGTCGCGTTCACGGACTCGGCTCCGGGGACACCGCTGAACAACGGATTGCTCTTTTGCAGGGTCAGCAGCTGGCTGACAGGCCGCAGGCTGGTGTCACTGCCGTTCTCGGATCATTGCGCGCCCCTCGTCGAGAGCCCCGAGGCCCTGAAAGCGATGCTGGAGTCCCTGAAGGCCGAGATCGGACGGGAAGGCCGATACATCGAGTTGCGTCCACTCAGTCCGCTGACCGTGGCGGAGGGCTTCGAGCGGGCGGCCGAGTATTGCCTGCACACGATCGACCTGCGGCCGGAACTGGACGGGGTCTTCGCCGCGTTTCACAAGAGTCACATTCAGCGGACGATTCGAAAGGCCGAACGATCGGGCTTGTCGTGTGAGGTTGGCAATTCCGCGACATTGATCCGCGAGTTCTACGCCTTGCACGAGCTGACCCGCTTTAAGCATGGCGCGCCGATTCAGCCCTTGAGTTGGTTTCAGAACCTCGCCGACAGCCTGGGCGACCGCATGAAGGTCTACGTGGCGAGAGTCGAGGGCAAGCCCGCGGCGGCGATCTTGACGAGCCTGCACCGGACAACCCTGGTCTACAAGTACGGCTGCTCGGACGCGGCGTACAACCGGTATGGGGGTACTCCGCTCTTGTTCTGGAACGCGATCAAGGACGCCAAGGCGAATGGCGTGGTCGCGTTCGACCTCGGGAGGTCCGACCTGGACAACGAGGGGTTGCTCGCCTTCAAGGACCACCTCGGAGGACAGCGGACTGCGCTCAACTACTATCGCTTTTCAGGAAAGCCGGCACAGGCTTCGGCGACTCGTTGGAAGCCGGCGATCGCCAAACACGTATTCTCGCTCGTGCCGAAGACGTTTCAGGCGAGAGTCGGGAGTGGCCTCTACAGGCATTTTGGCTGAAGGACGCGGATTCTCACACCACTCATGATCGGAGTTGCCGCAGACCCCATCGACCTGGACATCGCCGCGGAGTTCTTCGAATTGTTCAAGACTCCGTGGGAGCCCGTGGTTCACGGGCGGCACTATCGCGTCGTCGTCAGCACCAGCGGCCCGATTGAGGATCTCGACGCCGATGTCCTCCTGGTCTACGGCCCGTCACGACCGGCTGCCGACGAGCACGCGGGCGTCAGCGTCGAGCAACGGGGGGGGCCTCTCGAGGTCGATTGGAACGGCACACAGTTTCTTGTCTATGGCGGACTCGCCTCGTTCGAGACCGACTGCGGGGTCGGCGCTCTCCACATGGTTTCTGACGGTCGCTGCGTTGAGTACCGCCGCGGCGGCGGGCGGCGGGCGCTCTGGCGTGTCGGATACGATCTGTTCTCCGAGGTGCGGTACTTGCTGCGCCGTGGGCAGCCGACGGTTCACGCGCGAACGCCGACGCTGGAGATTCACATAGCGGTGCTGCGAGACCTGCTGCGCAAGTCGTCGGTGCCATTTGTCGAAGTTCCTCCGAGACCGCTCGGGCACGACTTCATCTGTTGTCTGACGCACGACGTCGACTTTCACGGAATCCGCCGCCAGGGCTTCGACCGGACGCTCGTCGGCTTCATCGCTCGCGCTTCAGTGGGGACGCTCGTTGACTTCCTGCGGGGCCGCCGCCCGTTCGGCGATGTCATGCGCAATTGGGTGGCGCTCTGCTCACTGCCATTCGTGTTCCTGCGCCTCGCACCAGATTTCTGGCAGCCCTTCGAGGACTACCACAAGGCAGAGCGGGAACGCCCATCAACGTTCTTCGTGGTTCCCTTCAAGGGACGACCGGGAGTTGGCCCGGACGGCGAGGTGGACAGCCGGCGGGCCGTTCCCTATCAGGCCAGCGAGGTTCGCGAAGAGCTCGGCCGTGCGCTGGCCAGCGGCAGTGAGGTTGCCCTGCACGGGATCGACGCGTGGCGCGACGCGAATGCCGGACGCGCCGAAGTGTCCGAGCTCACCCGGCTGACGGGACAGGGCCGAGTGGGTGTTCGGATGCACTGGCTGTATTTCGACGACGATTCGCCGTGCGAGCTGGAGCGCGCCGGATTCGACTACGACTCGACGTGGGGATACAACGACGCGATTGGCTACCGTGCAGGCACCTCACAGAGCTTCCGCATCCCAGGCACACAGAATCTGATGGAGCTCCCGCTCACGATCATGGATTCGGCTCTGCTGTATCCGGGTCGCATGAATCTGTCGCGCGACGAGGCCTTTCGGCTCTGTCACGGGATTGTCACTGATGCGCGGCGCCTTGGTGGCACACTGGTTGTCAACTGGCACGACAGAAGCCTGGCTCCTGAACGGCTCTGGGGGGCGTCCTACGCGGCCCTTCTCGCAGACGTCGACCAGGCGGGCAGTCGCCCCTGGTTCGCCACCGCGGCGACAGCCGTGGACTGGTACAGATGGCGTCGCTCGGTTGGCTTCGTCGTCGAGGAGTGTGGCCGCGTGACGGTGAGAGCAACGCCCAGTTCGAATCTGCCTGGCGCTCGGTTGTGCGTCTATCGCCCGGCTGGCGGCCCCGACCCTGCTGGCGAAGACAAGGGCTCCCTCGAGGAGCTCGACTTCGCCGGTGACTGCGCCGTGGTCGTGAACCTGTGACGATGCCAGTGCAGGCTGCGATGGAAGCGCCGGCGACGACGAACGCCGAGGTCGTGAGTGGTCCCCAGGTGACTGGTCGCCGCCGATTCGTCTGCATGATCGCGTACACCCGCTACTCGTCCGACGCGCGGATTCGTCGTGAAGCGGAAACGCTCGTGGACGCCGGGTTTCACGTGCGTGTCCTGACCGCGCGGAACGGCAACGGTCCCGCAGAGTTCGTGCTCAATGGCGTGGACGTTCGAGAGCTCCGGGTGATCAAGTACCAGGGGAAGAGTGCACCCGCGTATTTCCTCTCGTACGTGTGGTTCCTGCTGTTCTCCGCGGCGGCGTGCGTACGCCTGCTGATCAAGGGCGAGCTCGACGTCGTGCACGCGCACAACCTTCCGGATTTCCTGGTGCTCAGCGGCCTGATCCCCCGCGTGTTCGGCTGCAAAGTGGTGCTGGACGTTCACGACTCGGTGCCCGAGACCTTTGCCACGAAGTTCTCGCGGGCGCCGCTCCTCTGGAAAGCCCTGTGCTTCGAGGAGCGGTTCAGCGCGCGTCTGGCCCGCCGGGTGATCTGTGTCAATCATCCCCAACGCGACGCGCTCGTCGCGCGAGGTATCCCGAGCGCGAAGACGTTCATCTCCATGAACGTCCCCGACCCGAAGATCTTCGCGCAGTCCCCGGTCATGGGCCCCCCGGCTGCGGCCAACGAGCATTTCAATCTCGTGTACCACGGCACGATGGTCACGCGACTCGGTGTGGACCTGGTGATTCGCGCGGTCGCCCGGCTCGAGCACATCCGCGCGCTTCAGCTGCACCTCTGGGGAGGTGGCGATGATCTGCGGATGTTCCAGGACCTGGCCCGCGAGCTGAAGGTCGAGGACAAGGTGTTCTTCAAGCCCGAGGGCTTCCCGCTCGAAGAGCTGCCCCTCCAGCTTCGTGCCATGCACGTGGGCGTGGTCGGGAATCGTCGCAGCGTCGCAGGCGATCTGATGCTGCCGGTGAAGCTCCTGGAATACGTCAACATGGACATTCCCGCGATCGTGCCGCGGTTGAACACCATCCAGCACTACTTCTCGAACGAGATGGTGCTGTATTACGAGCCCGACGACGTCGAGTCGCTGGCGCTGGCGATCGATCGGCTGCACAGCCGCCCGGATCTGCGCTGCAGACAGGCCGAACAGGCGCGCGCATTCGTTGCTCAGTACGGCTGGGACCGTCAGGGCCCCGAGCTGGTGTCCATGTATCGAGCGCTTGTGGAGAGCGAGAGAGCGTGACGTTATGAAGACCCTTCGGTTCGCGTTGATCGGTTGTGGAAGCATTGCCAAGAAGCACGCGCACGTCGTGAGCCAGTACCTCGAGGACGCGGAGGTCGGCGCGTTCGTGGACCTCGACCTCGCGCGGGCGCAGGAGTTCTCGGCGAAGTACGGCGCCCCCGCTTTCTCGAGCATCCCGGACATGATGCAGGCCCTCGGGGACGACATCGACGTCTTCTCGGTGCTGACGCCGAGCGGCGCCCACTGCGCCAACGTTCTCCAGTTGGTCGAGTTCGGCCGGCCGATCGTGGTCGAGAAGCCCCTTGCCCTGCGGCTCGAGGACGCCGACCGGATGATCGAGGCGTGCGATGCGCACGGCGTGAAGCTCTTCGTCGTGCACCAGAACCGCTACAACCCCCCGATCGCGAAGGCCAGGGAGGCGCTCGAGCAGGGCCGCTTCGGGAAGCTGGTGATGGGCACGGTTCGGCTCCGGTGGACGCGCGACCAGGCGTACTACGACTCGGCGTCATGGCGCGGCACCTGGGCCCACGACGGCGGTGTCTTCATGAACCAGGCCGTCCACCACATCGACATGCTGTCGTGGTTCATGGGAAACGCCGAAACAGTACGCAGCATGGCGGTCACGCGCCTCGTGAAGATCGAGGCCGAGGATACCGGCGTGGCGGTGATCCGCTACAACTCCGGCGCGCTCGGCGTGCTCGAGGCCACGACCGCCACCAGGCCCAAGGACCTCGAAGGCTCGATCAGCATCCTCGGCGAGAAGGGCACCGTCGTCATCGGGGGATTCTTCATGAACCAGCTGGTCACCTGGAACTTCGCGGACGAGCAGCCGATCGACGACGTGGTCTTCGAGAAGTACGGGAAGAACCCGCCCGAGTTCGGCCACAACCTCGGTGAGTATCTCCGGGGCGTGGTCACGTCGCTCAAGACGAAGAAGGCGGCCCTGGTGGACGGCCTCGAGGGTCGAAAGTCTCTGGAGCTGATCACCGCCCTCTACGAATCGATCGAGAACGACGCGGACGTGCAGCTGCGTTTCCGGCCGAAGAAGTGCCGTCTGGGGATCGCGTCGTGAACACCTACAGGCTGTACCAGAACGTCTCGCTCGGCGACGGATGGGTGATCGAAGACTTCTGCATCGTCGGTACCCCGCCGCGCGGCGCCACGGACGGCGAGCTGGCCACGACCTTCGGCCCGGGTGCGGTGATCCGATCTCACACGGTGATCTACGCCGGCAACGTCATCGGGAAGAATTTCCAGACCGGTAACAAGGTCAACATCCGCGAGTCCAACCGGATCGGGAACAACGTCAGCGTGGGTACGTTGTCGGTGATCGAGCACCACGTGGAGATCGCCGACAACGTCCGGATTCACACACAGGTCTTCATCCCCGAGTTCTCCGTGCTCGAAGAAGGGTGCTGGATCGGGCCCAACGTCGTGTTCACCAACGCCAAGTACCCCGTGTCGCCGGGCGTCAAGGACGCACTCGTGGGGCCGGTGGTCCGCAAGGGGGCCAAGATCGGCGCCAATTCCACCCTCCTGCCTGGTGTGGTCATCGGTGAGAACGCCCTGGTCGGCGCCGGCTCGGTCGTCGCCAGGGACGTCGCCCCCGGCGCCGTCGTCGTCGGCAACCCTGCCCGCGTCATCCGTCACATCTCGGAACTGCCGTACTCGTCTTCGCCCGTTCACAATCACTAGCTGGTTCACTGACAGGAGTGGCCGCCGTGTGGCGGACCATGGAGTGTCCGCCTTCAGGCGGACCCTTGATTCAAGGACATCACATGCAGACATCGGAAACCACCACGCGCATCCCGTTCGTCGATCTGAAGGCCCAGTACGACTCGATCAAGACGGAAGTGGATGCCGCGATCGCATCGGTCATCACGCAGACCGCCTTCATCGGCGGGTCGTTCCTCAAGGAGTTCGAGGAAGCCTTCGCCCGGTATTGCGGCACTGACTTGTGCGTGGGTATGGCCAACGGTACCGACGCACTCTACATCGCGTTGCGCGCCCTCGGCGTGGGCCCCGGCGACGAAGTCATCACCGCGGCCAACAGCTTCATCGCCACCTCCGAGGCCATCAAGATGGCGGGGGCGCAGGTCGTCTTCTGCGACTGCGATCCCGTGACCTACAACATCGATGTGACAAAGATCGAGGCGAAGATCACGCCGAAGACGAAGGCCATCATCCCGGTGCACCTCTACGGTCAGCCCGCGGATATGGACCCGATCCTCGCGCTGGCCAAGAAGCACAACCTGCGCGTGGTGGGCGACGCGGCCCAGGCGCATGGGGCGACGTACAAGGGTCGCCCGATCGCGGCGCTCGCCGACATCACCTGCTACAGCTTCTATCCCGGCAAGAACCTGGGAGCGTATGGCGACGGTGGCGCGCTCGTGACCAACAACGCCGAGTGGGCGGCCACCGCGCGCATGATCGCCAACCACGGCCGGACGAAGAAATACGATCACGACTTCGAAGGTGTCAACAGCCGGCTGGACGGCATTCAGGCCGCGATCCTGAGCGTCAAGCTCCGCTACATCGAGCGGTGGACCGAGAACCGGCGGAAGAACGCCTACTTGTACAACGCCGCCCTGAAAGGGAAGGGCGTGGGCACGCCGGAGGAGCTCAAGGACCTGCGCGCCGTCTATCACCTGTACATCGTCCGCGTGCCCGCCGAGCGCCGCGAACAGTTCCAGGCGTCCCTGAAGGCGGCCGGGATCGACACCGGGATTCACTATCCCATTGCGTTGCCGTACCTCAACGCCTACAGGCATCTCGGCCACAGCGAATCGGACTTCCCGCATGCGCTCGAGGCGTCGCGCGAGATCGTCTCGCTGCCGATGTTCCCCGAGCTGACCGAGGATCAGATTCGATACGTCGCTGACCGAGTCCAGGAGTTCATGGGCGCGAAGTCCGTCCGTTGAGCATGGTCGAGCACACGGCCAAGTGGATAATCTCCCCGGACGAGCCCGTGCTCGTCACGGGGGCCGGCGGTTTCATCGGAACGCGAGTGGTCCACACGCTGCTCGAGTACGGCTTCCGCCGCATCCGGTGCTTCGTTCGTCCATCCAGCAACCTCTCGAGACTGAAGGCCGTGACCGCCGCACACGGGAGCGATGCGGCCATCGAGATCATCGAGGGGAATCTGCTCAGGAGGGAGGATTGCGTGCGGGCCGCCGAGGGAACGGCGGTGATGTTTCATCTGGCGGCCGGGATCGACAAGTCCTTCGCCGGATGCTTCATGAACTCGGTCATCACCACACGCAACCTCCTCGACGCGGCGGTCGCCGCCGGAGCGTTGAAGCGCTTCGTCAACGTGAGCTCCTTCGCCGTCTACTCCAACCTTCGGATGGGGCGGGGCTCGATGCTGGACGAGACCGCGCCGCTCGAGACCGAGCCGACACGCAGACATGATCCCTACGGGTACGGCAAGTTGAAGCAGGAGCAACTGGTCCAGCAGTACCACAAGACGTTCGGGGTTCCCTACGTCATTCTCCGGCCCGGTGCGGTGTACGGCCCGGGCAAGTCCAACCTGTCAGGACGAATCGGCATCGATACGTTTGGTGTGTTCCTCCACATGGGCGGCTCCAATCGGATCCCCTTGACCTACGTGGACAACTGCGCCGAGGCCATTCTCCTGGCGGGCCTGGTCGAGGGTGTGGACGGGCAGGTCTTCAACGTCGTGGACGACGAGCTGCCCACGAGCCGGAAGTTCCTGCGGTTGTACAAACAGCATGTCCGCCGGTTCACCTCGATTCCGGTGCCATATCCACTGGCGTACTTCCTGAGTGCGTTGTGGGAGGACTACTCTGTGCGGTCGCAGGGGCAGCTTCCCCCCAGTTTCAATCGCCGCCGATGCGCCGCCGAGTGGAAGGGCAATCGGTACCCCAACGACAAGCTCAAACAGTCGGTCGGCTGGAAGCCGCGGGTTCCGTTCGATCAAGGGTCGCGGCTCTTCTTCGACTCACTCCGAGGTCGGCAGTGACCGCGCTGCGGGTCGCCATCGTCGGGTGCGGAAAGATCGCCGACCAGCACGTCTGGGGCATCAAGCGGATCAACTTCGCCGAGATCGTGGGCGTGTGCGACCAGGAAGTCCTGATGGCCGAGCAGATGGCGGAGCGGTTCTCCGTGCCGCACGTCTCGGCCGATCTCGGGCAGTTGCTGACGGAGGCTCGGCCGGACGTCGTCCACATCACCACGCCGCCGCAGAGCCACTTCGCCGTCGCCGCCCAGTGCCTCGAGGCGGGTTGCCACGTCTACGTCGAGAAGCCCTTCACGCTGAACACCGATGACGCGGTGCGTCTCATCCGGATCGCCCAGCACCGGAACCTGAAGATCACCGTGGGCCACAACCTGCAGTTCGCGTGGGAGAACGCACAGGCGCGCGCGCTCGTGAAGGCCGGGTATCTCGGCGGCCCACCGGTGCACATCGAGAGCTACTACACCTACGGCTTCGGCGATGATGGCTATGCCAAGGCGCTCCTCGGGGACCGAAACCACTGGGTGCGCCGCCTGCCCGGAAAGCTGCTCCACAACGTCATCAGCCACGGCATCGCTCGCATCGCCGAGTACATCGAGGCGGAGGTCCCGTTCGTGTCGGCGTTCGGCTACTCGAGCCCCCTGCTCGTACGGATCGGCGCGTCGGACGTGGTCGATGAGCTCAGGGTGCACATCTCTGACGGCGCGAACATGACGGCCGCGTTCGTGTTCTCGAGTCAGTTGTCGCCGCCGATGAACGGGTTCCGGATCTATGGGCCAAGAAACTCCCTCGTCGTGGACAATGTGCACCACACGGTGACCCGATCCGAGCTCCGCGGATTCAAGAGCTACGCGAACTACGTCATTCCGCCGGCGCTCATGGCGCGGGAGTACCTCCGGAGCTCACGCAGGAACATCGGCCGGTTCCTGCGCTCGGACTTCCACGACGATTCGGGCATCAAGAATCTCGTGGAAGCCTTCTATCGTTCGGTCCTGGGAGAAGCGCCGTTGCCGATCGGCTACGCCGAGATCCTTCGCACGTCCCGGATCATGGACGCGATCTTCCAGCAGCTCTCGAGCGGGGCGGTACCCATCCAGGACTCTCTCGACGAGCCCGCGAAGGTCGAGGCCTGATGCCGATGACGGACACAACGACCGCACCCTCGACCGGGCTGCGATACGTCGTCATCACACCAGCCCGTAACGAGGCCGAGTACATCCGCCAGACGTTGGAATCGATGGTGGCGCAGAGCCGTCCCCCGCTGCGGTGGGTGATCGTGAGCGACGGTTCGACCGACAAGACCGACGACATCGTGAATGAGTACCGGCGTGGTCACGACTGGATCGAGCTGGTCAGATTGCCCGAGCAGCGGGACCGGAGCTTCGCGGCCAAGGTACAGGGCTTCAACGCCGGCTTCGCGCGGGTCAAGGACCTGCCGTATGACCTCGTCGCCAGCCTCGACGCTGACATCTCATTTGATCCGGAGTACTTCGACTTCCTGCTGGGGAAGTTCGCCGCCAACCCGCGTCTGGGTGTGGCGGGGACGCCCTTCGTCGAGGGCGACCGGCACTACGACTACCAGTTCACGAACATCGAACATGTGTCGGGGGCCTGTCAGGTGTTTCGCCGCGAATGCTTTGACGAGATCGGCGGATACGTCCCGATCAAGGGCGGTGGCATCGACTGGACCGCGGTGACGACCGCTCGCATGAAGGGTTGGCAGACGCGGACGTTCACCGAAAAGACGTGTCTCCATCTGCGCCCCATGGGAACGGGATCCGGGAGCCGTCTGAGCACCGGTTTCCGCCACGGTCAGAAGGACTACTACCTTGGCGGGCATCCGTTGTGGCAGATTTTTCGTGGTGTACACCAGATGCGGCGGCGGCCGTATCTGTTCGGCGGAGTGTCCATCGTGGCTGGCTACTCGTGGGCGTTCCTTCGGCGCGTGCAGCGGCCCGTGTCGCCGGAGTTGATGCGATTCCACCGGGCGGAGCAGATGGACCGACTGAAGCGATTTTTTGGCAAGGTGGTGTGACAGGATGGCAACAATGAGTAACGTCGCGTCCCGGGCGGCTCGCGGCGAAACGGCGCGGCTGGTCGAAGGCAGCCTGAAGCGGCTCGAGAAGTGGGTGGAGGATCACAACTACGAGGCCTACGAGCCTTTCGATGGGTTGTCCACTCCCCTCAGAGCCCTGACATTCGGGAGCCTCTTCCTCGACCGGCTCCTGCTGCAGGCGGTCCGGCAGAGCCCGATCAACCTGCGCCCCCTCGTGGGGGTCAAGCCGCTCCCGTCAACCAAGGGCCGCGGGTACATGGCCGCAGGCTACCTGACCTTGTTCAAGCTCACCGGGGATGCACAGTACACCCGCAAGGCCGTCGTGTGCCTGGAATGGCTGATGGGGCACAAGTCCCCGAAATTTGCGGAGTACTCGTGGGCCAACCACTTCGATTTCGCGAGTCGGGGCGGGCGCTACACGAAAGACGAGTCCATCGTTGTCTGGACCGCGCTCATCGGTCAGGCGTTCCTCGACGGGTTCGAGGCGACGGGCGATCGGCGCTTTCTCGACGTGGCGGAAAGTGCGAGCCGTTGGGTCCTCGCCCTGCCACGGCAGCGGACCGACACGGGAACGTGCATCGGCTACCACGTGTCCGGCCAGACCTCGATCCACAACGCGAGCATGCTGGGGGCGGCGTTCCTGGCGCGGACGTGGCGTCATACCGGCAAGGCGGAGCTCCGCGACGTCGCGGCGGAGGCGATCAAGTTCAGCTGCACTCGACAGCTTGCCGATGGCGCCTGGTGGTACTCCGACGACCCGCGCTATCACTGGATCGACAACTTCCACACCGGCTACAACCTGGACAGTCTCAAGTGCTACATCGAGACCACGGGAGACGAGACGTTTCGATCGAACGCCCGTCTCGGCCTGGACTACTACAAGCGGCACTTCTTTCGAGAAGACGGTTGCCCCCGCTACTATCACAACCGGACGCAGCCGATCGATAGTCAGTGCGCGGCCCAGGCGATCGAGACGCTGTCGAATTTCTCAGATATGGACGAGGGATCGCTCGGTCTTGCCGAACGCGTCGCCACCTGGACGATCACCAACATGCAGGACAAGGACGGGCACTTCTACTACCGCATGTATCCGCTGCTCAAGGCGAAGGCGCCCATGCTCCACTGGGCCCAGGCGACCACTTACCGGGCACTGGCCCTTCTGTGGTCGCGACTGTTGCAGGACCGCCGACCGTCGGCGTGAAGGGCTTCGAAGACGCCCTTACGGCACGATGCGCAGATTCGCCGGGGAGCTCGGGCCCGACGAGGATGACGAGGTGGGGACAAAGGTCGTAAGCGGATGCGGGTAGGTGTAGGGCGTGTAGTTCAGTGTCCACGTGTTCGTCGATGTGCACTTGAAGAACTGCCCATCCGCGCCGCTCGCGTTCCAGGAGCCGCGATCGGTCGCCCAATAGCCGACGCCCCTCGTGCACGTCGTGGAACGGCTTGCGAACGGGCCGACGCCTACGCCGGTCGTGCCGTCGAACGTCATGTCCTGATTGTAGTAGTCCCGATTCTCCAGAACGTGCAACGTCTTGAGGCGGGTACCTCCTGAAGGCTCCGCGTTGAGCTGACCATTACCTTTCGTGTTACCCCACGTATACAACGGCGCGAGCAAATTGGTGCCGTTTAGTACATCAGTGAAAACGTGACCGATCTGATCGAGGCACGGATAGCCTTGCTTGCCGGACTCATTCCCATCCCAGGGGGAAGTGCCGTCGCATTCCCCCCAGACGCCGTACGAACCCTCGCTTCGGTAGTTTCGCAAGTGGTAAAAGCCGTATTCGCTGGAGACCGAGTTGTCAAACACGAACCCGGTGCCAGACCGATGCGTAATCGATCGCGGGCTGGTCGAGGAGATCACCCATGTATCGAGGTCGAAAGTATTCCTGTAGATCTCGAAGCTGTGCGTTCCCCGGTAGTTGCCAGAGTCCGCGCCGTGAGATCCCTGCGTCACGCCATGCATCGCGTTGAAGCGCAGCACGAAGCGAGCACCGCCATAGCCCTCCACCCCCCCATCGTTCTGATAGGAGTAGTTGAACGTGTTGTCCTCGACAAAGACGAACTTGTTGGACCCCGGTTCATAGGGTCGACCCATGTGGGCACTTTCTTGTGGGCCGTCACCAGTCACGGTGACGGATTGGCACCCTCCATCGGTCGGGCACTCGAACGTGTTATGGTCAATCAGTCCCGAGATCTCAGCGCCATTCGGGTCGATGCCGATCGCACGGCCCGTGATATTCGTGAAGCGGATGTGGTCGATCCGGAAATTGTCGAGCCCGTTGCCGAGCACCCTGACGCTCCCCCGGCTGTTGCTCTTGCTCACCTGGTTGAGGTCGAAAGTGAAGGCCGTGATTCTGATGAAGTACGGGTCACGGACGTTCAGCACGAGCATCGCGTCGGTCGTGACGCCGTCCCTGATCGTCGTCTGGCCGATACCCGCGCCCTCGAGGACGAGGCTTTTCGAGTTCGGGATGGAGACAGCGGTTGTCCATGTGCACGTGCCTGCTGGGACCCTGACAGTGTCGCCATTTGATGCACTGTTGATGGCGCTCTGCACGGCGCTCGAGGAGCAGCCAGTCGCTCCGACAGTAGCGGCTCCAGCGGGACTGGCGACGAGCAGGTGCGCCAGAATCGGCAGCGCGCAAGCAAAGAGGGTCTTAGACATCGATATTCCTCGTGACGGAAGTTATCCTGGGGTTGCCGACTTATCAGCAACGCGCATGCCAATCACCGACCACGACAAGAACTCAACAGCCGAGACGCTTTTAGGGACCTGGGCTGGCCACCCTCGTCCGACGATTCTGACGGTTCTGTTGACGGACTTTCAATCCCTACGATCGGCGTTTCGACCGAACCTCAGACCACAGAATCTGTAGTGTAACTGGGATTTCGAGGTGCAAATACATCCCTGGGCGAGGCACTTTTTCCAGCGAAAAGAGGCCCTGAGAACGACATGGATCTTCAGGCTCCTCGTGGCCTCGACCCTTGTTCTGGGCGCCGCGCTGAGTCGGGGGATCTGGATTCCCGCGATCGGCCGGAGCCTCGTCTGTGAGGAGCAGCAGGGTGTCGTCCAGGCGATCCTTGTCGACAATCTCGACACTAACTACGGGCTCTTCGAGCGGGCAGCGCGTCTCCAGAGGGAGGGCAGTCGGATAAGAATCCTGGTGCTGACCGCATCGGCCAACCCTGACGCGGTTGTCGATGGCGTCGTCGAAATTATGGCGCGCGCAGCACAGGTGCACAACTGGGAAACCGTCAAAATAGGGGAAACCGAGCCGATCTCCCTCAACGCCGCCATGCAGGTTCGGTCGCTTCTCGTTCGGGAGGACATTCGGTCAGTCGCGCTCGTGACGCCAGGCTTTCGCAGCAGGCGATCGAGTCTTGCATATCGAGCAGTGCTGAGTCGAGCCGGAATCGCAGTGGTGTGTGTTCCAGTCCTTGGACAGCGTGGTGTTGAGACGTGGATGGAAACATGGCATGGTATCCAAGAGGTCGCACTGCAGTTTCTGAAGCTGCAGTACTACCGTTTCTACGTTCTTCCCAGGCAACCTGAATTCGAACCACGTTTCGTTACGCGAAGCCTTCTGCCCATTTAGGTTCCATCTGTCGAGCCTCGACCTCGACGTTCTCTTCGAGGTGTATTTCACTCGATGTCAGCACAACTAGCCTCCCTACTGACCTGGGGTCTCATCTTCTTTCTGCTGGTCCGGGATTGCAGAAACGCTCCCAAGACGCAGGTGGGCCTCTGGTTGCCCCTGACGTGGATTCTGATTCTGGGGTCGAGGGCGCCTTCATACTGGTTTGCGTCGGACACGAGCGGAATGGGAGTGGAGGCGTATGAAGAAGGGAACGCACTAAACCAGCAAGTCTACCTGGCTCTTATTACCCTTGGGATCATCGTTCTCGTTCGAAGGAGCGTCGACTGGGGCGACATCCTGCGAAGAAATCGGGCGCTCTTCGCGTTTCTCGCGTACTGTGTGCTCAGCGCTCTCTGGGCAGACTACCCACTTGTCACGATCAAGGGCACGATCAAGGCCATGTTCGGAAACATCGTCATGGTCTTGATCGTGATCACGGACCCGAACCCCGCGGAGGCGATAAAGGCACTGATTCGACGATGCGGCTTCGTGCTCGTTCCACTCTCCGTGCTCGTGATCAAGTACTTCCCGGCGATCGGTCGTGAGACCCATCGCTGGTCCTACGAGACGATGTTTCAGGGTGTTGCCACGGGACCGAATGGGCTTGCGGCCACCTGCTATATCTGCGGGCTGCTGGTTGTTGCGAGCCTGGTGCAAAAGGGAGCGCTCCACAACAAGAGAGAGTTCGGCCTTAACCTGGTGATGCTGGTGCCCATCGTGTGGCTCCTGAACAAAGGGGACGGTGCAACGGCATTGCTCTCCATGCTTGTTGGGATTTCCATCTTGGTCCTGATCAAACGGGATAGGTCCAGGCGGATCGTCTCGTTCGTCGCGCGCAACATGGGCATAGCGCTAGTCGTGGTGACTCCATCTCTTGTGCTGAACTACGAGTGGGTGATGGAAACCGTGGGCACCGTCGTCGGTCACTCAGAGACCCTGTGGGGCAGGTTCGAACTCTGGAAGGTCCTTGTTGGGATGAGCGGGAATCCCATCCTGGGAATGGGTTACGGCAACTTCTGGCAAGGAGAACGGATGGAGTCGCTGTGGGCCGTCTACTCGTGGCATCCCACACAAGCCCACAACGGCTATCTGGAGACCTATTTGAATCTCGGATTTGTAGGCTTGACTTTGCTCGCTGTGCTTATCGTGTCAGCGTCCAAGAAGGCGGCGAGCACCGCCCTGAGGCCCGAGCTTCAGTTCCTGAAACTGCCCTACCTGCTTCCAATCGTGCTGTACAACCTCACGGAGGCCGCGTTTCGGGGACTGCACATCGTGTGGTTCGCGTTCTTGCTATTTGCCCTCGAAACGAAGCTGCAAATGCAAGATCGCAAGCCTGACGACGAAGCGCTGGTTGAACCCGACCGGGTCTCCATCCCCAACCGGTTCCACGGCCGACGCGTGGTGACCGCGCAGGCTGTTTCAACATCATTCGCAAGGCGCAACAGAGAGAATCCCACCGCGAACAACCCCGGCCATGCTCCGCGGCACTCCCGCCCTCGGTTCTCGGGCCGCCATTGACCGCACGGCACTTCGAGCTCGAACGGTCCCAGAAGGATCTCAAAGGGCGAGCCGTTCGGGGAGCGGCGGCTAAACTCCTTTCCAACCTTGGCGGCGCCGCAGGCCAGCTCCTAAGCGGTGTCATCCTCGCTCGTTTGCTCGTGCCGGATGATTTCGGATTGGTGGCGATGGTGACTGCTTACACCATGATTCTCGCCGACGTTGGCGAACTTGGCCTAGGCCAGGCCGTCGTGCAAGCTGAGAAACTCACCCACGAACAAGTCAGCAAGCTCTTCTGGATCAACGTGGGGCTTAGCGCCGGCATGGCCGTGTTGTTCTCGGCGCTGTCTCCAGTGCTTGTCTGGTTCTACGAAGAGCCGCGACTACAGCCGATCGCTATCACCATCTCTATCGGATTCATTTTCAAAGGACTTGGAGCACAGCACCTTGGTTTGCTCAACAGAGGGATGCGATTCTCCGAGATCGCGGCACTGGAGATGGCAGGATCGACAGTCAGTATCGCGCTGGCCGTCACCTTGGCATGGTTCGGGTGGGGCTACTGGGCCTTGGCCGTGAGGCGCGTTGTGGTTCACTTAGTAACCTGTATCGGCGCGTGGTCCCTGTCAGGCTGGAAGCCTGGGTTTCACGTCAGGGCTGAGGGGACTGGCCCATTGATTCGTTACGGCGCCTATACCTTTGGCGCTCAAGCTTTGTTCAATGCCCGCCAAAACATCGACAAAGTGCTTATTGGCTGGCGGTACGGCGCGATGCCACTCGGGCTTTATGACCGAGCTCAACAGTTGTTCGTCCTTCCGTTCAATCAACTGACGTCGCCCCTGAGCAGCGTCGCCGTATCGACTCTGAGCCGACTCCGGAACGAGCGCCAACGGTATCATCGCTACTATCTAGAGGCCATTTCTCTCGTTGCCCTGGTCGGAATGATGATGAGCGCTGTTGTGACCGTCGTGGGTCAGGACGCTGTCGTCCTTGTTTTGGGCGCCCAGTGGCGCGAGTCGGGCGTGTTTCTGACCGCCTTCGGACCTGGCGTCGGAATGCTTCTCCTGTCAAGCGCTCAAAACTGGCTGCACCTTTCGCTTGGACGAGCGGACCGATCTCTTCGATGGAATCTGGTCGTCCTGGTGGCCAGTGCGCTGGCCTTGATGATGGGATTGTTATTCGGCCCGTTCGGAGTCGCCTGCGCCTATTCGGTGATGTTGCACGTGCTGCTCGGGCCAGGCTTCTGGTATGCCGGGAAGCCAATCGGTCTCAGCGTCTCGGCGGTCGCCTCGGTCGTCTGGCGTTACTGGGCTTCGGCTTTGGTCGCTGCCGCACTGTGCTGGTATCTGCAGCACCGCGTCGCGTTTACTTCGGGCGTCTATGTCGAGCTCAACGTCCTCTCGAGGGTTCTCGCAGTTTCGATACTATGCGTCAGCGTGTACTTGCTGTGCACGGTCGTGTTCCATGGAAGTACTGTGCCGGTGTCGAGAGTCCTCAAACTCGCTGCGCAACTTGCGCCGTGGCGCCGCCGTCCCGAAGCGTCTATAGGGGAGCCAGCATAGAGAAAGAAGGCGACATTCGTAGGGCGCAGACGCAAAAAACACAAAACGAAACAAAACTTGCCGAAACCGGTTCGGCGACGCATCACCGCTCGTATGGTCACTTTGACACGCTGGGGAGAGCCGCCAGAGGGTGGGGCGTAGAGAAGCGAGGTAGCCTGGATCAATGGACATGACTTTTCAGGAAACGATTCTCCTAAAGGGAAGGCCCCGTCTCGTAGACGCAGCATCCATTCACGGCAAGACCTTCTTGATTTCCAAGGGATTGCTACGCATCGCATCTCCAAAAAACGGATGGCATGAAGACGTCCATAATCCTGAGGAGGTTGTGCAAGCGTTGAAACGCATTAGCCATCGCGTAGATATGCTGAAGTTCTGGCAGAAGCTTCCCGATGTCGATCCGAAATTCACGTATTACAGAGAGTCGGTCGATATAGCGGCGATTCCGATAACTGACTACAGGCACTGGTGGGAGAAACAGATCGTTAGCAATGCGAGAAACAAGATTCGGAAGGCTCAGAAACAAGGTGTCGTCTTCAAGGAGGTTGCGCTCGACGACCACTTGATTCGCGGCATCGTGGATATCTTCAATCAGTCTCCAGTTCGGAGAGGCAAGCCATTCTGGCACTACGGAAAGACCTTCGAGACCGTAAAGGACGAGATGTCGCTACGCGTTAAAGACTCAGTCTTTGTCGGCGCCTACTTCGGCGATGAGTTGATTGGGTTCATCAAGGTTCTCCTTGAGGGCCAATACGCGCGTTCGACCATGATTCTCGACAAGGTGTCGCAACGGGACAAAGCGCCAGTCAATGGAATGCTGGCCAAGGTGGTTGAGATTTGTGCGGAACGAAAGTTGCCGTTTTTTCTCTATTCGACATGGCGACGTGGGGATCACGGTCACTTTCAGCAGAGCAATGGATTCGAGAAGGTCTCCATTCCCGAGTATTTCGTGCCTTTGACCTTGAAGGGCAAGTTGGCGCTGCGCGTCGGACTCCACAAGGGGATTAAAGAGGCGGTGCCCGAAAGCGTAATGGTTAGATTGCTGGCACTACGGATGAAGTGGTACTCCAAACATGGCCGCCAGTCCGAGTAACGCGTGTCATCGGCCACCCGCGCAGGCGACGTCATGAAGAGCCATATATTCATCGTGGGACCACATCGGGCGGGAAGCACGCTCTGGCACAACCTCGTCGCCATGTGTCCCAACGTCATGAGGCTGACCGAACCACGTTTTCTCAGCCCACCCAGGCACCGGGACTTCAATTTCTTCCTTCGAAGTCAGGCGCGCGATCTGTCGAGCGACAGGGACATCGAAACGATGGTCGAGCTGTGCTTCGCCAAGAAGCCGCTGCCCGGCCTCGAAAGCACCTTCTGGCGGTTTGAGGGGATCAAGGCCGCCGACAGCGCCGACATGAAGAAGGCGATCGTGCTCCGGATCAAGGAGTCGGATCGAAGCCTGGGCGCTATCGCCCGAATCCTCATCGACGAGATCACCCGGTTCAGCGGCTGCGACCGCGCAGTAGTGAAGTTTCCCGTCTCGTTGGAGTACGTCCCAGAGCTGGTGGAGTGGTTTCCCGACTGCAAGGTCGTCCATATCGCGCGGGATCCGCGCGGACTGGCGATGTCGAAGTCGAACGATCCATCGGGGACCGCCTTGCGCGTCGTCGAGCACCCGCGGTTGGGCTGGTTCATCCGCAAGGCGGCGCTGCTGCACGTCGTTCGCGAGTACCGGGCGACAGCTCGTCACCATCGCCGTTATCAGGAGCTCAAGAACTACCGATTGTTTCGGTACGAAGATCTGCTGGCTCAACCCGAGAAAGTTCTGCGAGAGCTGTGTGCCTTCATCGACGTCGAGTTCATGCCGGACATGCTCTCGCCCGAAAAGGGGCAGCACAAGCATCAGCCCTCAAGCATCACGGGCAAGCGGCAGGAGGCATTCGAGCCCATCGCGGCCATCCGGTGGAAGACCGTGATCTCGCCATTGGACAACTTCATCATTTCCGCGCTCACACGGGGAAGCATGGGGGCAATGGGGTACGATCCCAGGACGCACCCGATCTTTCGAATGGGCCCCAGCTAACGTCGGCCGGCGTATCCCGATGCATGTCCTGATCGTCAAACTGAACGCCACCGGAGACGTTGTCCGAACCACGGCGCTGCTGCGCCGACTTCAGGGCGAGATCACCTGGGTGACCGCGAAGACCAACATGGAGCTGCTCGAGGGCGCGCACGCGCACCTGCGCTGCTTCGCATGGGAGCAACGCGAGCTGGCACTCGAGCGGCGCTACGACCTGGTCATCAACCTCGAAGACGAGATCGAGACGGCATCCTTCGTCGGCCAGGTCGAGCACGCCCGCACGTTCGGGGCCTATCTGAACGGCACCGGGGCTGTAGCGTACACAGACGACTCGCACCGGTGGTTCGATTTGAGCCTCATCAGCGTGCACGGCCGGCGTCGCGCGGACGAGTTGAAGCTCCTGAACCGGCACACGTACCAGGAGCTCGTCTTCGAGGGATTGGGCTTGCGGTTCGAGGGTGAACAATACCTCCTTCCATCGCCCGCCTCGACGCCCCTGTCGGGCGACGTCGCCATCGCGCCGGTGGCCGGCCCCGTCTGGCCCATGAAAGGCTGGGTCTACTACGACCAGCTGAAGGAGAAGCTCGAAGCCACCGGCCTTCGCGTCAACGTGCTCCCCCGCCGGGCCACCCTGCTCGAGCACATGGGGGACGTGAGCAACCATCGCTGCCTCGTTGGCGGTGACAGCCTCCCGATGCACCTGGCGCTTGGGACAGATACGCCCTGCGTCACGTTGTTCAACTGCACCAGCCCTTGGGAGATTCACGACTACGGCATCCAGACGAAGATCGTCTCCCCGCTGCTGGAGAAGTTCTTCTATCAGCGCGGCAATGACAGCGCTGCCACATCGGCGATTACTCTGGACGAGGTGTACGCCGCGGTCATGAAGAGCCTGGATCGCAAGGCAACACCCTCGTCGAACGGCGGTCGTGACCACGCCTGATCATTCGGTACTCCGGGACACGTGAAAGAGGCTGCCGTGGACGTCGGCGAATATCTCGACAGCGAGTTCGCAGAGCATATGGCGGTCTCGAGCGGGACGCGAGACGCGGTGCGCGACGTCTTCGGCCGCGTCGTCGCCGCCTGTCGAGCATCGATCCGTGCCGGCCACAAGCTGCTCTTCTTCGGAAACGGCGGGAGCGCCGCCGACGCGCAGCATCTGGCGACGGAGCTGGTTGTCCGCTATCGCACGAATCGCCCGGCGATCGGTGCCATCGCCCTGACCACGGACACATCGGCCCTCACGGCCATCGGGAACGATTTCGGCTTTGACGATCTGTTCGCCCGTCAGGTCGAGGCGCTCTGCTCCGCGGGCGACGTGGCGATCGGGATATCGACCTCGGGCAACAGTGAGAACGTGATTCGCGGTCTTCAGGCGGCGAAGGCCCGAGGCGCCGTGACCGTGGGTATGGGCGGAGGTGATGGTGGACGCATGGTGGCGCACGTCGATCACGCGATCATCATTCCCTCGAGGACGACCGCCAGGATCCAGGAGATGCACCTCCTCCTCGGGCACACCCTCTGTGCCCTCCTGGAGGCTGACGCCGCCCGATGACCCGAGCGAGCGTCCCTGACCGCGCTCCGTTGATGCGCCCGGACGTGGCGCTGCTGACCGGGGGCGGCGACAGGCCGTATGCGCTTGGCCTCGCCACGAGCCTGGTCTCTGTGGGCATCACCCTCGACTTCATTGGCAGCGATCACCTGAAGGCGCCGGAGGTCTGTGAGAACCCCCGAGTGCGCTTCCTGAATCTGCGGGGTGATGCATCGACGGACGCGTCGCTGCTGCGCAAGGTAGCGCGCATTGTCAGTTACTACTGGAAGCTCCTCAAGTACGCCGCCACGGCGGAGCCACGCATCTTTCACATCCTGTGGAACAACAAGCTGGAGCTCGCGGACCGAACCCTGCTCATGGCGTACTACAAGCTGCTGCGAAAGCGGATCGCCTTCACGGTTCACAATGTGAACATACGGAAACGGGACGGCAACGACGGGCTCGTCAACCGGCTGACCCTGCGGGTCCAGTATCGTCTCGTCGATCACCTCTTCGTGCACACCGAGCAGATGCGACGGGAGCTCCTGGACGATTTCGGAGTGCGCAGCGAGAAGATCAGCGTGATTCCCTTCGGGATCAACAGCACCGTGCCCGACACAGCCCTGACACCCGCGGAAGCACGCACGCGGCTTGGCCTTAGTCAGACCGACAAGACCCTCCTCTTTTTCGGCAACATCGCGCCCTACAAGGGACTGGAGTTTCTTGTGGATGCGATGGCGATCGTTGGTCAGACGCTGCCCGAGTGCAGGCTCATCATCGCCGGCAGACCCAAGGGTTCCGAGGCCTACTGGGCAGCGATCGATCAACAGATCACCACCCTCGGACTTCGTTCCCGGGTCGTCCTCCGCATCGAGTACGTGCCGGACGCCGACACGGAGCTGTACTTCAAGGCGGCAGATGTGCTCGTACTGCCTTACACCCATGTGTTCCAGAGTGGAGTGCTGTTTCTAGGGTACAATTTTGGGCTACCGGTGATCGTGGCCGACGTGGGCTCTCTGCGGGACGACATTTTTGAGGGGCGCACGGGCTTCGTGTGCATGGCCCGCGATCCGGCTTCACTGGCCAAGGCGATCGAGACGTACTTCGCCAGTGACCTATTCGCAACGCTGGTCGGACGGCGATCTGAGATTCGGCAGTTCGCGCGGGAACGCTACTCCTGGGCGACGGTCGGCTCGATAACGAATCAGGTCTACCGCATGCTGGTCGAAGGCAGGAAGACAGATGGAAGTTAGAGGGGTTCGATGAGCCGGTATCGGGAGAGGTCTTTGCGACTCTAGCAATCGCGTTTCAATTGGGAGCGTAGCTTAAGATCAGAGCGCTGTCCTGTCTAGGCAGAAGGTGTGGGTTCAATCCCTACCGCTCCCGCCAAACAAAACTCGATGCCTGAGTCAATGAGTCGACTTCCTTGTGTGACCCGCGTCGGCGCTCCTGATAGCTTCGAGTCAGCTACGGCACGATGCGCAGGTTCTGAGGCGCCGATGGGAGGGCAACGGATTGGCCGAACTCATACGCGCCATAGTCCGGGAACGGGCCGACAGGACGGGTGTTCCCATCCTTGTCCACCGAGACGACCGAAGAGAGGTTGACGCCTGCATCAACCGGGGCGCTGCCGGCCACAAGGCGGTAGTCGCGGGCGTTGGCGTTCACGAAATACTGCGCGTTGAACGCCAGGTTGTTGCTCGTGGTCGGCCCGATGTTGTTGCGGACGTCCGCCGACGTGCCTCCGGCGATCACCACGGCGTTTGACGTCATGTGAATTGTGTTGTGGTAGACCTGCCGCGGGAAGTTATCGCCCGAGGAGTTGTTCACGTAGATCCCGGACTTGCCCGCGATGGGACTGTAGATCACGTTGTTGTAGGCCGTGGCTCCCGTCCCCAGGCGGATACCCGTCGCGGAGTCGTGAATCAGGTTGTTCCGAACGAGGTGATTCGGATTCCCGGTCCATGTCTGCACACCCTCCTCACGTTGATTGACTTCAATCGCTCCGGTGTTGCCCCCGAGAGTCAGGCCAACGTTGTACAGAGTATTGCCCTCGACGATGCAGTCGTGGGTGCCCGGCTTGAGCTCGATGCCTTCATCGGTCGTGTCGTGGATCACGTTGTCCCGCACCGTGATGTGATGCGAGTTGTCGAGGGGGCCGGCCGAGCCGGTGCCAATGTAGATGCCTTCTCCGTTGCAGCACCCTCCCAGTTGCTCCGTGTTGTACACCTCGCAGCCCTCGATCGTCACGTAGCTGGAGTTCTGCCGCACGTGGATCGCCTCCTGCCCGACGGTGTGAACGGTGCAGTTCTGGACGGTGATGTTCGAGGACGCCTCGATGAAGAGTCCCTGGTTGAAGTTCGAGATGATGAAGCCGTCGAACGTGAGATAGCTCGTGGACCCGATCTTGACGCGACCGCCGTTGCCTCCGCCGCGAATGGTCACATTGTGACCGGGGTAGGCACGAATGACCGTCGGGTTGCTCGCCGTCCCCGCGGGTCCGAGGATGTTCAGGCTGCTCGAGGTGTAGGTGCCTTGCTTCACGAACAGGTCGTCACCGCCATCGATCTGGGTGACTCCGTACGCGATCGTGCACCACGGCTGCGCCTCTGACCCTGCCGACGTGCTGTTGCTGCATGCCGGAGATCCCGAGTTGTCCACGTATCGATTGGCCGCCAACGCCGAACGGGAGGCCATCAGGAGCACAAGAGCAATCGCCGTCGAGATCGCTCGCTGTCGCAGGGACGCAGTTCTAGCAGAAGTCATTCGGATTCCTTTGTGGGTGCGTCGCAAATCGGAGCAAGAGTCGAGCCAACGCGGTGAGCCAGATGGGGTCGAGTCAGAGAGCTTATTTGTGTGACTTTCCGCACCTGGGCAGCTCTGGCAGGCCTGGCAGCGGTTCGTGGCGGCCGGTCACCGTGTCAACAAATACGTCAGACCGATACCGATTCGACGTAGAACCTTCCAGCGTCCTCGGCCGCTCCATCGTCGCGGATCAACCCGGAGGAAAGTCTGCGACGTTCGGACATTCCAGCGACAGCCGATCGGGCCCTCATCGAGAGTCGATCTTCTAAATATCTATGGAATATGACTTTATCTTGCTATTCCAACGGCGGTCCGCCGGCGAGCTTCGGGAGCGGATCTTGCCAAGGCACACCGTGTGACGTTGAATGAGACATCCGACCCGGTTGCCGACTGCGTCGGCAACTTCCAGGGCAGACGCGTCGTGGTGCTGGGCGACGCCATCCTCGACGAATACCTGCTCGGGGAATGCAGCCGGATCTCTCCTGAGGCCCCCGTGCCCGTGCTGAAAGTCACTCGCGCGCGCCAGGTGCTCGGCGGTGCGGCCAACACGGCGGCCAACATCGTTTCTCTCGGCGGGCACGCGACGCTGATCGCGCTGATTGGCGACGATGAGGGCGGGGCCACGTTGACACGTTGCGCACGAGACGCGGGTGTCGAGCTGGAGCCGATCGACAACGGCGCGCCGACCCTTCGCAAGACCCGCGTCGTCGGTCAGCACCAGCAGATTGTCCGGCTCGACTACGAGGACATCCAGGCGCCGAGTGCCGCCTCTGAGGCGGCGGTGCTGCGCGCGTTCGACGCGGCCATCGCCGGCTGCGACATCGTCGTGATTTCCGACTATGCCAAGGGCTTTCTGTCTCCTCAGTTGGCCCAGGCGATCATCGGACGCGCGCACGACGCCGGGCGGCGGGTCGTCATCGATCCTCGTCCGCAGAACCGTGAGTACTATCGCGGCTGTGACTATCTGACGCCCAACTGGCGCGAGTCGCGGGCGCTGTTGGGTTGGGCCGACGGCGAGCCTTCACCCGAGTCGATCGCGGCTGTGGCGACGGCGCTTGCGGCTGAACTGCAGACCAACGTGGTGCTGACGCTCGGTCCTCATGGCATTTCCTTCTGCAGCAGCGACGCCAGCGAACAGTTCGCGATGCCGACGCTTGCGCGAGAGGTCTTTGACGTCAGCGGTGCCGGCGACACGGTCGTTGCGGCGTTTGCGCTGGCGCTCGCCTCGGGCGCCGATCATCGGTCTGCCGTGACGCTGGCCAATCGGGCGGCCAGCGTGGTCGTGGGCAAGTTCGGCACGGCGACGGTGACAGCGGAGGAGATTCTGCAGGACACGGATGCCCTTCGACTCGTTCCCAGGCGGGCCCTGGCGCAGCTGGCGGCGACGCTGCGCGTCAAGGGCAAGCGCGTGGTCACGATCAACGGGTCGTTCGACGTGCTCCACGGCGGCCACCTCCATATCCTGAACGAAGCGCGCAGGCAGGGCGACGTGCTCATTGTCGGCCTGAACAGCGATGCCTCGGTAAAGTCGTACAAGGGCGCGGGTCGTCCCATCGTGCCGGAGCGGCGCCGCGCCGAGATGCTGCTTGCCCTCAGAATGGTGGACTACGTCCACATCTTCGATGAGCCGGATCCCATTGCCTTTCTCGCGGAAGTGATGCCTGACGTGCACGTGAACGGCTCTGAGTACGGAGAGGACTGCATCGAGGGCGACGTTGTTCGTCGCGGCGGTGGCGAGGTCCATATCGTGGACCGGTTGCCCGACCTGTCAACCACCGAGCTCCTCGACAGCCTGCGTGGCGTGAGTCCGAGTGCAAGATGAGCGGGCTCCCGAGCGGTCCGCTCGAGTCTTTGGGGTGCCGGACAGGCGGTTGATCACGCGCACCCTGGCTCTCGTCGCGGCGGTGGGGCAGACGGTCGCGTTGATCGGCGAGCTCGAGTTCCTGACGGCGTCGAATACGCGCGAGGCGCTGCTGTTCATCAAGGGCCTGAGCCTCGACCAGCGGGTTGGCGACGTGCTGTTCGGCGGCTGCGCCGTCGTGTTGCTGGCCGTCTGCTGGCGCTCGGCGGGCCAGGCATCTCGGAAGTACTGGTGGACGCTCACGGCCTTCTTCGGCCTCGCGGCTGTGGTCAAGGTGACGGGATCGATGGGGCGCTTCTCGCGCGCCCTGCGGTCTCTGGACTCCGGGTCGGGGTGGTACGGGTGGGCGCCATCGTCGCTCATCCTCGTCGCCATCCAGGCTATGCTTGCGTGCGGGCTCGGCTACTTTTTTCTGAAGTGGGTGCAGTCGCTCGACACTCCCGTGCGGTGGCGCATGCTCCTTGGCGGAGCGGTCTTCGTCGCCGGGGCCGTGGGCGCTGAGGCCATGACCGAGTGGCTGTGGTCGGTCTACGGTCCAGCATCCATCCAGTACGTCCTGGCCGACGGTCTCGAGAACGCCCTGGAGGCCGCTGGCCTCATCGTGTTCGTCGATGGATTGCTCATTCAGTGTGCCACCGACACGCGTCGTAGATGGCAGCCAGCGTAGAAAAAGAGGACGAATGTCGTTCGACAATTACAACGTAGCGGTCACCTTCACGAACCTGAAGAACTACCCGCGTCAGGTCCCGTTCGATCCTCCCGCGAAATATCCTGAGTACTGCGGACGGGACATCGACCCAGCGAATCAGGTGTACCACCATGTCCGCGACACGCTGCGCCGTCTCGGTCTCGACAAGGAGAACTACGACACGCCGGCCTGGAACCCGCTCAAGGACATCGTCCATCCGGGGATGACCGTGTTCGTGAAGCCGAACACCGTGCGGCACTTCCACATCGAGGGCAAGGAAATCTTCTCGATCATCATCCACGCGTCGATCATGCGCCCGATGCTGGATTACATTTCCATCGCGCTGAAGGGGCAGGGCCGGATCATCATCGGCGACGCGCAGGTGATCTTCGGGCATTTCGACGAAGCGATGGCGATCTCGCAGGTCGACAAGCTCGTCGACTGGTACCGGGCGCAGACGAAGGTGCCGATCGAGCTCTTCGACCTTCGCATCTACCGCGCCGTGCCGGGATGGGCCGGCGGCCAGCGTGATCGCGCCAAGGTCGAGCAGGATCCGCGGGGGTACAAGTTCGTGAACCTCGGCACGCACAGTCACTTCGAGGGACTCGATCCGAACGTCTTCCGCATCAACATCGCGAGCCACAAGCACATGAAGGCCCATCATGGGCCCGGCAAGCACGAGTACCTGTTTCCGAAGTCCGTGCTCGAGAGCGACGCGATCATCGGCATTCCCAAGTACAAGACCCACCGGCGCACCGGCGTGACGATGGCCCTCAAGAACCACATGGGCATGCCGGCGTGGAAGGACAGCCTGCCGCATTTCAGGCTCGGCTCGCCCTCGGAGGGCGGCGACCAGTACCCGAACCCGTGCTTCCGGAAGCGGCTGCACACGCGGGTGCGCGACATCGTCGAGACCACGCCCTACATGGCGCTGAAGGCGACCTTCGCCGGTGTGGATCGTGCCATCACGGCGACGAACTCCATCATGCCGTTTCCGGACCCGGTCAACGAAGGCATGTGGTTCGGCAACGACACGCTGTGGCGAACGCTGCTGGACATCAATCGCGTGCTGTTCTACGCCGACAAGGAGGGCGCGATGCGCGACCAGCTCCAGCGGAAGTACTTCTGCCTGATGGACGGCATCATCGGGGGCGAGGGGAACGGCCCCATCTCCTGCGATCCGGTCACGCCAGGCGTGCTGATGGCGGGCTTCAATCCCGTGGCCTTCGATGCCGTGGGCACCGCGCTGATGGGGTTCGACATGGACAAGATCCCCCTCGTCAAGCGCGGGCTCGAACAGCCAAGCGCGCTGCCCCTTTTCAAGGGCCGCCGCGACGCTATCCGCGTGCTCGACGAGGACCAGAGCTATTCACTAGCCGACTTCGCGTCGCGGCGGAATCTCAACTACGCCCCGCATCCCAACTGGGTGGGGCACTGCGAGCGCGCGTAGGTCCTGGGGACGGTAGCCGATGTTGACGGTACTGACACGAAAGTTCGAGCGGAACTGGGAGGACTACGGGCTGCGCGCGGCCGTCAGCAAGACCCTCCTGTACGGGCTCAGGATCGTCTACGAGCAGGCGGACTACCGGCTCTACCGCATCGATCTTGCCCGCAAGGCCACCGAAGCGCCCTCCGGTCCTTACGGCGTCGAGTTCCGCTTCGTCGGTGTCAACGACAACGAGGTCATCAACGAGATCGAACACAACTCCGAATGGCTGCGTGACACCGTGAGGGAACGGCTGGCGGCCGGAGCGGTCTGCCTCGCGGCCTTCGAGGATGGCGCGCTGGCCGGTTTCAATCTGGTGTCCTTCGGCGCGGTGTTCATGCCCCTGGTCCACGTCTCCCGGACGTTTCGGGATGACGAGGCCTGGTCCGAGCAAATCGCGACGGTCAAGACGTACCGCAAGAAGGGGCTCGCCTCGCAGCTTCGCCTCAGGATGTTCGAGGAACTGCGCCGCCGCGGCATTCGCACGTTCTACGGCGGGGCTCGTACGGACAACGGACCGTCCCTGGGTCTGGCTCGCCGGGTGGGCTTCGAGGAATTCGTCGAGATCCGGTACAGACGCTTTCTGCACTACGAACGGCGACGGTACGCACGGATGCGAGATGCGCGTGCTTGATCGGATCGATGACTGGTTCGTCGGGAACGTCGCGTTTCCCGTCACCAATCACTTCATGAACCGGAAAGGCGTCCTGGCCAGCTACCGCGGGCTGACCCGGTCGGAGTACCTGCCCGAGGAACAACTGCGTGACATTCAGCTCCGCAAGCTGACGGCCGTGCTGGAGCGCGCCAACGAATTCAATCCGCACTACACGCGGAAGTTCAAGGACGCCGGCTTCGATCCCAGGGACATCCGCCAGCTCGACGATCTCAAGGGCATTCCGGCGCTGACCCGCGAAGAGGTCATCCAGCACACCGAGGACCTGATCGATCTGCGCTACCGCCCATCGCTCGATGCTGCCAAGCAGTCCAAGCGGGGCCCTGGCCAGCCGATTCCCGGCGCGCAGTTCCGCGGAAAGACGCTCGTGAAGAACACGTCGTCCGGCTCGACCGGGGCGCCGGTGATCTTCTATGACGACGGGACGATCACGGCGACCAGCTGGGCATTCGAGATGCGGCTGCGCCATTGGTACGGCATCGAGCCCGGTGCACGTGAGGCTCGCATGGCGCGGGTTTCGGTGGACTACATGCCGAACGACCTGCAGGTCTGGCTGCGCAAGCGCCTGTGGCATCAGCTCATGTTGCCGGGCGTCAACCTGGCCGACAAGGAGTACGCCTTCTGCCTGCAGAAGCTCCGTGAGTTCCGTCCCCGTGTGCTGTGGGGCTTCACGAGCGCGCTGGCCGGGCTGGCCGACTACATCAGGCGAACCGGCGAGGACGTGAGCGCGTGCAGCCCCGAGCTCGCGATCGGCTGGGCCGCGCCCGTGTACGAGCACGAGGAGCGCATTCTCCGTGAGGTGTTCCACTGCGCCGTGACCAACATCTACGGCGCCCGCGAGGTCGGTCACGTGGCCGCCTGGTGCCCGGAGCACACCTGGCACATCAATCAGGAGCACATGCTCGTCGAGAGCAACGCGGACCCGCGCGACGGAGAGATGGGCGAGATCCTCGTCACGCCGCTCGACGCATCTCCGATGCCCTTCATCCGGTATCGCCTCGGCGACCTCGGGCGGCCGGCCCCGTCACGCTGCGCGTGCGGCCGGACGCTTCAGGTGCTGGAGGAGTTCCTCGGCCGCACCGGGGAGGTCTTCGTGACGAAGGATGGCCGGATGATTCCTCCCAATTTCTGGTGTCGATTCTTCATGGTCGGCGGACAGAGTCAGTTCGTGGAGCGCTTTCAGGTCGTCTACAAGCGGCCGGAACACATTTCGATCCTGCTCGTGAAGCGCCAGGGATTCTCCGCGTCCACCGAGGAAGACATGCGGACCATTCTCCGCAAGAACTTCAGTTCCGATGTCCGGTTCGATTTCGAGTACGTTCCGGAGATCAAGCCCCAGATCTCGGGCAAGTATCAGATGGTGGTCAACGAGTTCAAGAACCGGCAGACAGGAGCGCCTTGATGGATGTCGCGATCGTCGAACCGAAGAACAGAGGAGACTGGGATCGGTTCGTCCGGGACAGCCCACGCGTCATCGCCTGGCACAGCTACGAATACTCGGACCTGCTCGGCCGTTACTACGGCACCCGGTTCTATCCGTTCGCGGTGTACGACGGCCCGAACGTGATCGGGATTCTGCCGTTGTACCGCATCAAGACCCTCCGGGCGGGCGACGCACTGATGTCCGTTCCACACTTCGTGGCCGGCGGGATCATCGCTGAACAGGCCGCCGTGCAGCGCGCGCTCCTCGACAAGGCGATCGCGCTGGGGACGTCGCTCGGCATCAGCCGGCTGACGCTGAAGCAGTACAAGTACAAGGTTGACGGCCCACTGAGCACCGACGAGAGCTACTACAACCGCGAGTTGACGGTGTCACCCGACATCGATCAGATCCGGGCGAGCATCACCGATGCCAATCGGGCGAAGATCGACGAGTCGGCGCGCGTCGACACCACGCTGGATTACCCGTCACAGGACGTCGAGACCTTCTATCGCTTTCTGCTGCGGGACCAGCACGCCGCCGGCGTGCCGTGCGTCAGCGGGGCGTGGGTGCGCGCGCTGTTTGCTACCGGTTCCTATCAGATTGCGCTGCTGCGACACAACGGCGAGCTGGTGGCCGCCACCATGGCGAAGAAGTTCAAGCACACCGTCTCGTTTCCGTTCTCCTGCCTGCGAGACCAGCGGGAGCAGACGCAGTTGTTCGCCTACAGCCTGTACTGGAAGCTCATCACGCAATTGGCCGGCGAGGGCATCACGATCGTGCACTCAGGACGGATTCCCAAGACCGATGCCGCCGTCGGCTATCGGCTCGGATGGGGCGGGACGAAGTGCAGCTACTACTATCAGTACCACGGCGTGGCGGCGGGCAAGACCGAGTTCTCGACCAAGCGCGGCAGCAAGCGGCAGCTCGTCGAGTCCGTCTGGAAGAAGATGCCGACATCGGTGGCGCGCGTGCTCGGCCCGCTCGTCGTCAAGCAGTTTCCCTGATCCGGAGGTCGCTCACGGCGCGACCGTGACCGCGATCTTTCCGACTGTGCGCCGCGACTCGCACTGGCGGTGCGCCGCCGCCATCTCCGCGAGCGGGAACACACGACTCACGATGGGCTTCAGTGTCCCCTGTTCGACAAACGCCGCCAGCCGCTCCAGATCCTGGCCGCTGGCGCGCACGTGGAACTGGAACGACTTCCTGCCTGGCGTGATCCGAGAGATGAGGCTGTCGATCACTTTTCGTCGAGTGCAGGAGATGCCAACGTGGGTGCCTCCTCCAGTGAGCAGCGTGCGGTAGGCCCAGAAGGTCTGACCGCCGATGGCGTCGAACACGGCGTCGAACCGCTCCGAGTCCTGGAGCGGGTCCTGCCGTGTGTAGTCGATGACGCGCGCGGCCCCCAGGTTCAGCACGAGCTGCGCGTTCGACGCACTGCAGACCGCGGTGACCTCGAGCCCCATGGCGCGCGCGATCTGCACCGCCATCACGCCCACACCGCCGGACGCACCCACGATGAGCACACGCTGGCCCGCCCGGAGCCTGGCCTTGTCGCGCAGGCCCTGTAGGGCGGTCATGCCCACGCACGGAAGCACCGCGGCCTCCGTGTGGCTCAGCGAGGGTGGCTTCTTCGCCAGCCACGACGCCTCGCAGGCGGCGAGCTCCGCCGCCGCGCCGCGCCCGCTCGGAATGTAGCCGAAGACCTCGTCGCCGGGGCGGAATCCCTTCACCGCCCGGCCGCATGCCTCGACCACTCCAGACAGATCCACGCCCGGCACGATCGGAAGCGGCACGCCGGCGAACCGTCTCAGGCCCCCCCGCCGAAGGTAGCAGTCAATCGGATTGACACTGGTCGCGTGGACGCGCACGAGGACGGTGCGGTCGGAGACGGCCGGGGGCTGCAGGTCCCCGACCTCCAGTACATCCGGGGGGCCGTGCCGCTGAATCAGTGCGGCCCGCACGGGCTTCCATGAGAAGGCTGGTCGGAGTCAAGGCCACATGGTTCGATCATTCACCGCATCTCCACTCCCTGGTTGCCGTGTTCGCGCCTGGGACCACGTATGAGCGTCGGACCGATCGGATCGCACGACCTGGCTTCC